>CAZEPW010000023.1:0-47548 GCA_964514215.1 uncultured Thioalkalispiraceae bacterium | reverse complement strand
AGCCTCTTCCAAAGTGAATGGAATTACAACTTGGTTATATGATTTTTACAGTCCCGTTGGAGCAACAGGTGTTATTGTTACTCCTAAAATGACTGCGCCACCGAGACTCACCAGTCAGCGTGGTAGTACAATATCGTGGGATTTGGTTGGCTTTCCAACAGAATCGCTAGACATCTTTATTCGAGATGATATTACAAGAAGTTACTGGGATATTGAGATTGAAGGGAATATAAACCAAGTGACACTACCGGAATTACCTGCAGGCCTAAAACCAATACTAAACGTTGGTACAGAATATGAAATTGATTTCCGGGGTTATTATGGATACAGAGAAACACCTCAAAGCGTTACTTCAATTTTTGAACAGTTTTCTCATATAGCTATATGGACACGTTAAATACCTAATAATAAAACTGGACACCTATAAATTGAATAGAAAAAGATAGTTGTTCGATATAAGTTAACACTGTAATTAGTCAGCCCTTAAAAAGTTCTTGAATTAACTCCGGCGAATCATTCTTAGGACTATTTACCGTTTTACTGACGGCATAATAACGCATCACGCTATAATCTGATTGTTCTAATAACGACAACATTAATTCTGAATGAGCGCTGGATTGTTTTATGGTTAGCCAATTGTGTTGTTGTTCGGGGGATATAATAACGGGCATTCTGGAATGAATTTTGCCCATAAACGCAGTGGCATGGGTGGTGATGATGCTGCACGATTGAATTGAGTTCGACTGATCCGGTGATAACCATTGATCCCATACTCCTGCAAATGTAAAAATAGTTTTGTCTTTTCGGGTGATGTAATACGGTTGTTTACTATTACCCTGATTATGCCATTCGTAAAAGCCATCGGTTATAATTAAACAACGTTGTTGTTTAAACGGGGTTTTAAATGCGGGTTTACTGCTGATGGTGTCTGCTCGGGCATTGTTCATGCTAAAACGATTATCAATACCTTTTGACCATGAGGGTACTAAGCCCCATCGAAGTGCATGACATTCAACTTGATTTTCATTATTGTAACGTAGCGTTAAAATGTTTGAACTGGGTGGAATATTAAATTTGAATGCGAAATTTTTAATATCATTAGTGGTATACGAATGATTGCTATTATAATTAAAGTGCAATTCGAAATATTCAATTATTTCGTCAGGTTGTTTTCCTAAGGTAAATCGGCCACACATAGAAATCACTCAGCTTTTTAATTTGGACTAGATAGAATTCAATCATGTTTAATACAGTATTTCCAGTCATCTGTGCTAATAATGTTGTAATAGGCTACCAGCGTTGATTATTCATATTGATATGGACGCATTTTATGCATCGGTTGAAATACGTGAAAATCCCGAGTTGCGTAACCGTCCTATCGTTGTGGGTGGTGCTGCGACCAGCCGTAGCGTGGTGTCGGCTGCAAACTATGAAGCCAGACGTTTTGGAATTCATAGTGCGATGCCAATGGTGATGGCGAAGCGTGCTTGCCCACAGTTAATTATTGTTCCTGTAAATATGCCGCTTTATATTGGAGTATCGCAACAAATACATGAAATATTTTCTCGTTATACGCCAGAAATCGAACCTTTATCCTTGGATGAGGCCTTTTTGGATGTCGCCGCCAGTCGACGCTTGTTTGGCAGCCCGATTGAAATAGCAAAAAAGATTAAAGATTCGATTCGAGAAGAATTAAATTTAATTGCATCCGTTGGTGTTGCTCCAAATAAATTTTTAGCTAAAATGGCTTCAGATGAAAATAAACCCGATGGTTTTTTGGTGATTCAGGAGGATAACATTCATGAGTTTCTAGACCCAATGCCGGTGACCCGGTTATGGGGGGTTGGCAAGGCGACTGCAGCACGTTTGGAACGCTTTGGTATAACTAAAGTTAAACAATTACGTACACAAGCTGAAATTTTTATGATTGACCAATTTGGAAACCAAGGATTGCATTTAATGCAATTAGCCAAAGGCCATGACAATCGCAGGGTGAAATCGGAGCATAAGGCAAAATCTATCTCGCATGAAACTACTTTTGCTAGTGATATCGGTGATGATCAGGTTTTAAAGTCAGTGTTATTAGGGTTAACAGAACAAGTGTCTTACCGCCTGAGGGCTAAGAATATAGAAGGGCGTACTGTTCAATTGAAAATTCGTAATGCCGATTTCCACACGATTACACGCTCTTACACATTAGAGCACGATAGCAATTCAACAAGTGAAATATGGCAAGTTTGTTTTAAGCTATTTACAATGGTTCGCAAAGAAAATAAAGACAATATACGGTTAATTGGTATGGGTGTGACCGGATTTAAAAATCCTCAAGCAAAACAGCACGACCTATTTACACAATCAAACCAGAAACAGGATATAATTGACAAGTTATCTGATACCATTAACGAACGATACGGTAAAAAAACTGTTACGCGTGGTAGTGTTAGGATTAATCGAAAAAACGAAAAAGAACAAAATTAAAGAATAATAAAGACAATATGCAATGTTGGAGAATTTATGGATAGTTTAACGAGTGAATCAATTTCTGAGCCAAACACTATATTTTTAAAAAATTATACTGTCCCTGCTTATCGGGTAGATACCGTTATTTTAGATTTTGATTTACGTGAAACTAAAACGATTGTTCGTTCTGAATTAAAAATTCATCGAAATCCAGAGTCTCATGCAAGTCACCATAATTTAGAATTAAATGGGCAAAATTTAATTTTATTATCCATTGAACTTATTCTCGCTACTGGTTCTCAATGGTTAACTGAAAATGATTATGTGATTGACGATGAAACTTTAACAATTGCAAATGTACCAAATGAATTTGTTATTAAAATAACAACTGAAATAAATCCAAAAGAAAATCTGGCATTAGAAGGCTTGTATTTATCGAGCAATATGTTTTGCACGCAGTGTGAAGCCCAAGGTTTTCGGCGTATAACGTATTTCCCCGATCGTCCGGATGTTATGTCACTTTTTACGGTAACGATTCATGCCAATCAAGATCAATTTCCTATTTTATTATCTAATGGCAACAAAATTGATAGTGGCGTTGAAAGCGATAATCGGCATTGGGTAACATGGCAAGATCCATTCCCTAAGCCTTGTTATTTATTTGCGTTAGTTGCCGGTGATCTTTATTGCAAGCAGGATAAATTTATGACGGCTTCTGGTCAAACGGTAGATTTATATTTGTATGTTGAACATGAAAATAACCATAAATGTGATCACGCGATTGTTTGTTTAAAACAAGCGATGAAATGGGATGAGGACACCTTTGGTCGAGAATACGATTTAGATAATTTTATGATTGTTGCGGTTAATGATTTTAATATGGGCGCAATGGAAAACAAGGGTTTAAATATTTTTAACTCATCTTGTGTTTTAGCCAGCCCTGAGACAAGCACTGATGCGGATTATTATCGAATTCAAGGAATTATCGGGCATGAGTATTTTCACAATTGGTCTGGAAACCGGGTAACTTGCCGTGATTGGTTTCAATTAAGTTTAAAAGAAGGTTTTACGGTTTTTCGTGATCAACAATTTAGCTCTGATATGAATTCAGCCGCAGTGCAGCGTATTGATGATGTTAATATTTTACGTAATGCACAATTCAGTCAGGATGCAGGGCCGATGGCACATCCGGTTCGGCCACAAGAATATATTGAAATAAGTAATTTTTATACTGTTACAGTTTACAATAAAGGCGCTGAAGTTGTCCGAATGATTCACACTTTATTGGGCGAGAGCAATTTTAGAAAAGGCTCGGACATCTATTTTGAACGACACGATGGACAAGCTGTGACAGTTGAAGATTTTGTCGCTGCGATGGAGTCGGGCAGTGATAGCACTAACGGTTCTAAAATTAACTTTGATTTGAAGCAATTTATGAATTGGTATCATCAGGCGGGTACGCCTAATATTGAATTTAAAGAACATTATGATGCCAAAAAGAATAGCTATTCTTTAACGTTGCAACAATCGTGTGCTGCTACGCCGGGGCAAAAAATTAAAAATGAGTTTCATATTCCAATACGAGTCGCATTATTAAACCTCCAAGGGAAAACTATTAGCCTTGATTTAGATGGCGAAGATAACTGCACAAATGTCGATGAATGCATTTTAGAGCTAAAGGCTAAAGAACAAGTTTTTACCTTTAATAACGTGCAAAGTAAACCGATGGTATCTTTGCTACGAGGTTTTTCTGCACCGGTCAAAATACTAACTTCTCGCAGTCGTTTAGAGTTAGCATTTTTATTTGCAAATGACTCTGATGATTTTAATCGCTGGAATGCCGGTCAGGAATTAGCTCTTGATATTATTTTGAGTTTAGTTAAACAGCATAAAGCTGGAGCAAAACTACAACTTGATGATGATTATATTGCCGCATTTAAGAAGACGTTATGTAATGACTATTTAGATAATGCTTTAAAGGCGCAAGCACTTTCGTTGCCATCTGAATCTTATATTGCAGATCAATATCAAGCTGGTGACTATGCTGATACTGATGCCATTCATCACGTTAGAATTTTTGTTCGCCAGCAACTGGCTAAACATTTAGAGTCGGATTTGTTACGTGTCTATCAGCTATCAACTTTAATCGGTGATTATCAGTTTAATGCTAAAGATATGGGGCTACGAAGTATTCGAAATTGTTGTTTAGCTTATTTAATGGAATTAAATAATAATAATTATTATCAATTATGCGCCGATCAATTTAAGCAAAGCAATAATATGACTGATGTGATGGCTGCCTTGGAACTATTGACTAATTATGAAAACGCTTATCAAGCCGATTGTTTGCAAACATTTTATGAACAATGGCAAAATGATGCGTTGGTTATTGATAAATGGTTTGCGATTCAAGCCATGTCCCGTTTACCGGGAACACTCGATAAAGTGAAAACTTTATTAAACCATCCGGCATTTACTATTAAAAATCCAAATCGGGTTCGTGCCTTAATTGGCCGGTTTTGTTTGGGTAACATTGCGCATTTTCATAATGAAGATGGTTCGGGCTATCAATTTTTGGCTGATCAAGTTTTGCTTTTAGATAAACTTAATCCTCAAATAGCTGCACGACTGATTCAAGGGTTTAGCCAATGGCGAAATTATAATGAGAATAGACAAGAATTAATGAAAAATAATTTGAACAGAATAATTTCTGTCGATAATCTATCAAAAGATGTTTTTGAAATAGTATCAAAAACATTAGCGTAGTTTTAAATTATATTGTCGCAAAGTATTGCTGCTGTTCTTTGGCGCGATCCAGTGCTTCTTGAGCCGTTACCACTACTTGGGCCGATGCTTGATGGTGGGATTGTTTTTCTGCGATGCCAACGCTGACTGATATCGGTATAGTGATGGTTGAGGAATGGCTGTCATCTTGAATGATGCTTGGGCTGGGTTTAATTAGGGCGCGTTTTTTACTGCGTAATATAAAGGGTTCATTCGCTATTGAATCGCATAATGTGGCAAGGTAATTATTTGCTTCACTTAATTGCATATCGTAAAAAATTAAAGCAAATTCTTTGTTTCCATAACGATATGGAAAGCCTTTACGGCCAAGTAATTGGCTACGTGAAGCCACCATTCGTAAAATTTGATCACTAATATCTTGTCCATATTCATTTGTTATTTCTATAAAGTCATCAACTTCAACTAATGCAATACAATAGCGTTCACCTAATGAGTTTAATTGTTTTTTAAACGATGGTAGCGAAGGTAGCTCGGTTATTAAGTCAATTTTAGAGAAACGGTAATTATTTAATCCAATGGTGAATATTATTATTACGCCTGCGACTGAAAAAAACATCATCGCGGTATTCGGAGTGTTAATAAAATGTAATGCGAATATAACTGAAATAAATACAGCTAAATAACTGCTTATTAACATTCGTTTTTTCATAATGGCATTTAATAATAAATATAAAAATGCAACGCTACTGATAATGACAGTTGATTGATACATTGGTGTAATTCCAAAAATATCGGAACTAAAATAGGGGTAATATAAATATTTTAGCAATAGATCTGGAGTGAAGTTAACCAACCAAATTAGAATCATTAATTCAAATACGATTATATACAGGTGTGTTAGTCCGTTTTTGTTATATAGACCTTTTTCTGGCATTGTTGTAATAAAAATTAAATTGAGTGCTAAGGCTGGGGCAATTAATACATAGAGCATTGTTGCAGTAGCATCATTTGCGTCTGTTGGCCAAACAAAGTTTTGTAGCAGCCAATAGCTAAGTATTAAACTAAAAGCTAAATTTAATTCACGTGAAATCTTACAAGTAAAACTAATTGCAATTACAACGATCATGATTAGATAGGGTAAAAAATTTAATATTGATAACATTGGATTTGGGAAATTCGGAATACTTTCGGCGAAATGAAATGTCAAAACAATCATTGTTAATGCAAATAATGTCGACAGTATGGTTTTTTTAACCGATAAACTCACATTACACCTAAAATATATTGTTTAAGTTGTTATTAAAAATGAACTGTCATTTAGCAGTTAAATACTGCACTTTTAATCTAAGTGCCACAGAATTAAGGTTAATTAAGTAAATTTTTGAACATTCGAGCGAATTGGATTTTATATTGTTTGTTTTAACAATATTACCGATATTCTTTGAAATACATTTTTAACCTGCGTTTATATAGTAGACAATATTTTGGTGACTGGCATCGATAAAATTGAATTATGAGATGTAGCTTTGATTTTTAGGTTTTGGGCGGACAGGTTACGATTTACTAAAGTTAATCATTCGTTGAACCGAGCGGAGCGCTTTTACACGTACGTTTTCATCAACAGTAATTTCATTGCAACCGGTTTTGATGGTTTGTGCTAATGCTTCTAAGCCATTCATTGCCATCCAAGGACAATGGGCACAGCTATTACAAGTAGCGCCTATGCCGTTGGTTGGCGCTTCGATGAAGTGTTTATCGCTAGCCATTTGCCTCATTTTATAAAAAATGCCATTGTCGGTTGCGACAATAAAGGTTTTATTATCCATTTTACTGACAGCATTGATTAATGCGGTGGTGGAGCCAACAACGTCGGCTTGCTGGATGACTTCTCTAGGGGATTCTGGATGTACTAATACTGCAGCATCGGGATATTTTTGGCGTAAGCGTGAAATACCTTCGGCTTTGAATTCATCGTGTACGATACAACTGCCTTGCCAAAGCAACATATCGGCATTGGTTTGTTTCTGGATATAGTCGCCAAGATAGCGGTCTGGGCCCCAAATTATTTTTTCACCACGTTGGTGTAAGTGTTTAATAACATTAACGGCAATACTTGAAGTGACTACCCAATCTGCTCGAGCTTTAACTTGGGCGCTGGTATTAGCGTATACCACGACAGTACGATCAGGATGTTGATCACAAAAGTCGGAAAAGGCATCAATCGGACAACTTAAATCGAGTGAGCATTCGGCATCGGGATTAGGCATTAATACGGTTTTTTCTGGATTTAATATTTTTGCGGTTTCACCCATAAATTTCACGCCAGCAACTATAATTGTTGACGCTGAATGTTCATTACCAAATCGAGCCATATCTAAAGAATCAGAAACATAACCACCTGATTCTTCAGCTAGCATTTGCATGTCACTGCTAGTGTAATAATGGGCGACAAGCACAGCATCTTTGTCTTGCATTAATTGTTTAATTTCGGCAATAAGACTGGCGCGTTTTGTGGCAGTCAAAATGGGAGCAGCCACTACGCTATTTGCTAGTGAACGGATAGCCTGATCATTAATGCTATAAGCATGAGCGGTCATAAATAAAAATTCTTCATTTCGTACTTTGTAATATACCCTAAATATATCCTAAGAATATTAAGAGCGGTAGTGTCAAGGAATATAGCTTTCGGGGTAGAAAGCAAAAATATATTGGATATGAGTATCATTTAGCATAATTAATATTGGGTTTTATTCGTAAAAATGCTATATATAGCAATATGTTATAAGTGCTTTATAATCTAGTTTATTAAGGATAGAGTTATTTAAAAGGATAAATAATGAAAAATAAAAAAATAATAGATAAAATTTTCAAGTGTTTACGCCTCTCTGAGTCAAATAATCCAAATGAGGCAGCTTCAGCACTGCGTCAGGCGCAGCGATTAATGGACTTACATGGAATTAATCAAGAACAAGTTAAATCAACTCAAATCGTCGAGGTTATGACCGTTAAATCACAGTTTGTTGAGCCACCTTACTGGGTCATTGCACTATCCGAGTTAATTGGGCAGGCATTTTTCTGTCGTGCTTATGTTTCTCGTACAAAAAATGAACAATCTGAGTTCTATTTTATCGGAATCGGCAACCGTACCGAGCTAGCACGATATACATTCACGGTGTTACAGCGATTGTTAGCACGTGAGCGTCGTCATTTTATTAAATCGCTGTCTGATATGAAGAAATCAGAAAAAACGCGTCGTGGTAATGTCTTTGCCCAAGCTTGGTTATTTCGTATCGCGCGAACATTGGTTAATTTTGTATCCGACCCATTGGTTGATAAGGCCATTGATGCTTATGTGAATAAACACTTTGGTGTTACGGGTGATTTTGAAAGCAAAGCAGCAGTGCCAAATACTCATGACATGGCTGCAATTTCAGATGGCTATCGAGCGGCAGAAGGGGTTAGTTTATTTCGGCCTGTTAATAGCGACAATAACACCTATGCTTTAATTTAATGCCCATTTATTCATTAATCTGAAGTTGATATCAAGGAGAAGTCAGCTATTTCTGCTAAAATTATACGAAAATAAAGTTATTTGTAAGGATAATGATATTGTAAAGAGTCATCTTTCTTACGTTAAACAGAGATAAGTTTGTGCACTTCGATTTCATCATCACAGAGTGAGAAACATAATTAATAAAGGGTTATTAATAATACATACCTAAATATTTAAAGTGTTTTATTAAAAAAACTGTATAGTAAAGTCTAATTACTTATAAAACGTGAGCCATTAATTATAATGAGACTAATACTAAAAAAATGCTGTCGATAAATCTTATGCATAATTTAATTGGCTGTTTTTTGTATATAAATTTCATGCATTAATGTTTATACATCAGTCTATCTTCAACGTGTTAGAAACAAGGTTTTGAAAATTTAACTAGTCCTAATGGTAGCTTATTTAAAATATTATAATGGCGAAAATGAAAAACAGATAGAGTGCAGCACTGTTCTAACGATTGGCCGTGATAAAAATAGCGATATCATACTTAAAGATTTAATGGTTTCTCGAAATCACGCGATGATACGCTTAATAGGTGCTGGTGATTATTATTTAATTGATAGCGGCAGCTCTAATGGCAGTTATATTAATAAAAAACGCGTTGCTATGCCAACGCTGCTTAAAAATGGTGATCGAGTTAAAATAGGGCATTTGGTTTTTCTTTTTGAAGATGAAGAAAACGATGGTGATAAAAAATCAGATTCGTTATCGTTGCAAGAAACTATTGTGGTTGATAGTCCTGAGATAAAACACAATACTATTTTAGTTGCCGACATTCGTGGTTTTACATCCATTTCTGAACAAGTTGATATTAAAACATTAACTCGTATGATGAATAAATGGTTTCACAACGTTAGCAATGCAATATTCACTAATGGTGGTACGGTTGATAAGTTTATTGGTGATTGCGTGTTTGCACGCTGGGAATCAGAGACCGAAGATAAAGCAGCCATTATTCCTGCGTTACGTTCAGCGTGGTTGATAAATATAATAACAAATAAGTTAAATCAATCATTTTCAGAGATTAGTGAAAAAATTCGTATTGGTGTTGGCATTAATAGTGGAATCGCATCGGTTGGCATTGGTCAAGATAATACTGCACTAGGTGATGCTGTTAATATTGCATTTAGATTAGAAAATGCCAGTAAAATGCTGGATACCGATGTTGTTTTAAGTGAAACAGCATATCGATATTTACCTCAGGAAAGTTGGAAAGGTAAAGAGCAACATATTAGAGTTAAAGGTAAGCGCGATACTATTCGTATTTTAAGTTTAAAATTTGCAGAAGTTGAAAATTTATTACAAAATCTAAATTAATTTAAATTTTATATAGTTGATTTTAACTAGATTGGTTCTGGTTTTGTTGATTTTTTGAAATATACAGCTGTATTTCATTCATTAATTCTTCCATATCGAGTTTAATGGCATTAATTATTTTGCTTGCGTGTTCCGCGGTTTCATAAGAGTTTTTATCAACATTATCTTTATTAAAAATTGAATTTGCTTTTACTAATATTTCAATTTTTTCGTCAGGTATAAATTGTGCCAAAATGGCATAACCGGTAATAAGACCTTCTTGGAGCTTAGCATCTTCTGAGCCTAATTCTAATAATAAAATTTGTATTGCATTTTTTATTTCAATTTTTTCATAGGGCAGTTTTGATATCGGAATACCGTAGCTGGATTGATCAAAAATAGACAATACTTTTCCATACTCTTTTAAAATGGAGTTGGCGTGCTTGATGTCTTGAGATATAGATTCAGTATTTTGCATTTTTTTTATTTTATTATAGAAGTAAAAACTTGAATTGATTATAGTATAGTTAAACATCATAAATATATTTTAATGTAAATATAATTCATGGTATGTCAATAGTAAATATGGAAATCACTTAGAAGTTGTAAATTTTATGTCCCTACAATCATTATTCTCCGTCCAATTAGAATTTATGGCTAGTTATGGCTATATATTTTTAATGCTGCTGGTATCACTGTATTTTTTATATCCAAATATTAGAATTAAGCTATGTGAATATAAAAATAATAAATTAATAAGTCGTATTGGTCGGTTTCAATTAAAAAATGTTGCCATTCAAATTAGCATTGATGAAACGGTGTATATTGATTATTTAATTTTGCTACCAAAAGGAATATTTGTTCTAAATATATTGAAATATAATGGAATTATTTTTGCTGGAGAAAATGTTGAATGTTGGACGCAATTAATTAATAAAAAAAGCTATAAATTTCCAAACCCATTACACGATCTTGATATTTGTGAATCGGCGATACGCAGTGTTATTGATGATTGTAATGTCATTGGTCACATTGCTTTTGACTCTAATTGCCAGTTTCCTAAAGGTAAACCTCAGCGAATATCGTTATTGCATGAATTGCCTGATGAACTAGAATTTTCAAATGAAGAGGTTGATAGCGATCTAAAGGAAAAGTGGCAAACCTTGAAAAATTCAGATTTTTGTCGCTTTAATGATAAGAAAAATGAGTTAAGCATCTTAGTGAAGAGTGAGCAAAATACAAAATTAAGGGCTTTTGGTATTTTCTTTTTAGTAACATCATTGCTATTGTTAGCATATCAATTAGCGGGACTAACATGGTTTAAGAGCTTGCTCATATAGTGAGCAGTAGTGATAATCGAGCGTGCTAACCAAATAATGGATAATATGAATAAAAAGTATTTTATACCCAGTTTAGTAATTTTATCATTATTTTGGAGCAGTTTTGCTTGCTATGCAGCTAAAACTAACAAGGGAAAAATAGCGAGGGCATTTTTTTCTACTGCGATAGTGGACAAAGAACCTATCAATCGACTGTTAGTTGGTAGCGAACTGGAAAAAATTTATTTTTTTACTGATATTCGTAATATGAAAGGTAAAACGGTATATCATCGCTGGGAGTATAAGGATAAGGTTATCTCTAAGAATAAGTTTGATATCAAAGGTTCTAAATGGCGAGCATATTCAAGTTATAACATTAAACCTGAAATGATTGGGAAATGGACTGTTGTTGTTACTGATGAACGTGGCTGGCCTTTAAAAGCCGTTATATTTCATTATGTTAAACGACAAAGTCAAACTGATTATCCTGATGTTATCCTACCACCAAAATAACTTACTATAACTAGCGTTCAGGGCCTAATTCAACGCTATCCTTCCATTTTTCAAGCATTGATTTGAATTCAGATGCCGCATTCTCTTTGACATTGAGTTCAGCACGGGATTGAGCCGCAGCAATACGTGATAGACGGCGGGTTTCGGTTTCTTCTACTATGACTTGTTGGTTTGGTTCTAACCAAGCGAGCACTTTATCAACGTTAAAGTAAGTATCATTAGTTGCTGAAAAAATTCCGATGGCAACAAAAACGAAAGTTGTAGCGGCAATAACCTTGAAGGCTTTATTACGTGGAACCCGTTTGTATGGTGCTTGTTGTTGTGGTGCTGAAGGTTTCGTGTTTGTTTGCAAAAATGTATTCGAAGTTAAGGCGACACTATCAGTTGGGTTGAATTTAGCTTTATTATCCGCTGGTGTCTCTTTTGCCCAAGAATTAGTTTGATTATCAACGGGGGCTTTGTTGCTTGCTTGTGTAAATGCAGCAGGAGTAATGATATTGGTTTCTTCTGTGAAAATATTTTTATTTGAATGACTTGATTCTTCAAAATCAAATAAATCATCATCTAAGTCTGCATCGATGCTGTCATCTTCATCTAGTTCTGGAAAAGTATCCATCGTTTCAAGTAATGGAATATTATCCTCTTGATCATCGTGTTCTTCAAAAACTATTTTTTCTTGCTCAGGGCGTTGAAAGATAAATATGTCATGTTCACCTTCTAAAATAATTCTGCCTTCTTCTTCTCTAACTGAGGATTTAGCGAGAGAAATATCACTATGGATATCAACTTGTAATTCAGAATCAAAGGCTGGTTCTGCTTTTTTCTTTAATTTGGCTGCGATTAAGGCTGCTCGTTGTTTTGCTATTTCTTGAGCTTTACGTGCATTAGCATTGGCTCTTTCTTGTGCTCGCAATTGGGCAAGTTGTCTTTCCTGCTCTTCGGCATACTCGTTTTCTAATTGAATAGCGCGTTGTTCGGCACGTTTAGCAGCTTCTTCAGCATTGCGTTTGGCTAGTTGTTCAGTTTCGAGTCTTGCTTGTTCAAAAGCTTCTGCTTCGGCTTTTGCTTTTCTGGCAATTTCAGTCTCTCGGGCTAGTTGCCTTGCTTGTTCTACTTCAATTTCAATTTTTTTACGCGTATCAGCGGCATCATTTTTTGCTAATTGCGTGGCTTTATCTTGTTTGGCGAGTCTTTTTTCTTCTTGTGCCTGTTGTCGAATTAAACGCGCTTGTTCAGCTTCAGCTTGAGCAATTTTAGCCTGTTCTTCCATAATGCGTCGTGAAGATTCAATTTCAACTTTGAGTTTATTTGCTTCAGACTTCGCTTCTTCCCGAATGGCATCGGCTTCTGCTCTAAAATGTGCAGCTTCCATTTCAGCGGTCAGACGTGCTTCTTCTGCTTGAACTGACAGTTTATCGGCTAATTCTTTGGCTTTACGTTCTTTCTCTTCAAGTTTGCTATTTTGAGTATTTTTTTCTTCTAATTCAGCACGTAACTGCAGAACTGCTTTTTCAGCGTCTTGTTGCGCTTTACTGGCAACTTCAGTATTTTTCTTGAGCTGTTGTTCGCTTTCTTGGCGATGCTGTTTAATCGCGCTTTCAAGCTCATCCTTTTCTTGTTGGACCTTTGAGCGAATAGTATTGATTTCATTATTAGCTTCTTTTTTTGCAGCCTCAAGTAACCTATTTGCTCGATGAGATTTTTCTTCTGCTTCAAGTCTTTTGTGTTCTAGATTTTGTTGTTCTTTTTTACGTTGTAATAATTCCGCTCTGAGTAGATCAATTTCTTTTTCGGCATCACTTTTGATACTTGATATTTGCTGCTTCGCAATTTGTACTTCTGCTTCGGCTTTTTCTTGCTTGGCTAATATTTTCTTTTCGACTTTAATTCGTTTTTCAGATTCTTTTTTGGTTTTTTTGAGCTCTGCTTCAACACGCTTACGTTCATCTTCAATTTCTTTTTTATAACGTTCAAGCTCTAATTGTGAGTGTTCACGAATGGATAAGGCTTCTTGTTTAATCCGTTCAATTTCTTCTTGAGCTTTATTGATTTCATTTTCTGCTTGAGCAGATTTTTGGCGTTCTTGTTCTAATTTTTCTTCAAAACTGCTTTTTATTACCGATTGAGCTTTGATACTCTGGTTTTCAACTTGAACGGATTTTTCACGCTCTTTTTTTAGTTTTTCTTGATATTCTTTTTCTGCTTGAGCGGCTTTTTTAATCCGGCTTTCTGCTTGAGCGGCTTTTTTACGTTCTTGCTCTAGTTTTGCCTGATAATCTTTTTCGATTTGTTCCGCTTTTTTGAGCGCTGCTTTACGTTCAAGCTCTAATTTTTTAGAAAAATCTTGTTCAGCTTTTGATTTGATTTTGCTAATTTCATCATCATTAAGCGTTGGTATATTTAAACTTTCAACTTGGCTCGAGACATTTATTGGCGTTGGTTTGCTTTGAAGTGGTTTCGATGGTTGTGCCTGTTGAGTAGCTTGTAGCGTTGTTTGGCCAATATTAACTTGAGGTGGTTTTTTAATTTCAATCGACAAGCGGCTTTCAGTTTCTGTTGTTGCGGAAGCCTGAATTTTATTTGTTTTAAGTGCGGGAAGGTCGCTGTCTTTTGGACGTAGCAACTTATCACTACTGGCCATTCCCGATTCGATAACACTACACTGAAAACCAAGTTGGCACATTAAGAAAGCGGCAGCAGAACTACGGCTACCTGAATCACAATAGACGACATATTTACGAGAAGGATTAAGTGATGTTGCTCTGTTGCGTAACATGGACAGCGGGATATTCACCGCACCTTCGATAGCATCAGCTTTGAACTCATCTTTGCCTCGCACATCAATTAAGCGTGCGCCCGATTGAATTAATTTGCTAGCAGTTTCTTGGTCAATAAATTCAAGTAGTGGTTGTACTAAAATCGAATTGAAGTCTTCTTTACTAAGGCGCATTAAAGCACCATCTTCATTCATGGTAACAGAAGCGTTTCGTTTACCATTCGTAATTAGCGCTTCTTCGCCAAAACCATCTCCAACTGTTAATATAGCTAGTTTTACATCTTTAACTTTAGGAGCGGGGCGTCTAGACACATCACATTTACCCGATTTAATGATGTAATAATAATCATCCTGTGAACCCTGTTGTACGACAACGTCACCTTTTTTATATTCGACTTCAGTCATCTTCATTAGAAGATTTTGAATATTCTCAGTTGGTAAGTTTAAAAATGCTTTTGATTGTAAAAAACGTAACATCCAGTCACTAGCATCGTCATCAGTTTCTTGTACATCAAGTTCGGTTACTTCATAGGTGGCAGCAATGCTGTCATCAGCGGTTAATATGTCTAATAAGTCGGTATCGATTGATAATAGTGTGGCCGCGGTTTTGGTGCGGGCAGTTGAAACTCGTGGTAAGATTTGTTCGACTGCTGAGTTAGCTGCTGACGTTTTAGCTTTTAAAATAGTCGCACGATTTTTACCCGGTGTTGATAGCTCGATTTGGCCTGCTAGTAAAAAGTAGGTCCGTTTATCATGGTCACCTTGTCTGAATAATACTCGAGTTGCAGGAAGCTCCTCGATTTTTGCCTTATTAACGATTTCGTTAATTTTATCTGCACTTAAATCTTTGAACGGATTTAAGTTTTTTAGAATTTTTTTATCTATTTTTTTCACAGTATTTTCAGCTTGTTTATCTAAGTATCGTGGTAATATACTTGTTAAAAGTTCTAAATAGTCTTAGCTTGTTAGTGTTTTTGTTACCTGCAAAATGATAATTTATAAATAATAATTATTGTCTAAATTAATAATAGGTCAGTTATCAAATATTGATTGTGACAGCTCTCACAGCTTGGCGTAATAGTTTGTTTATTTGTAATATTATCAGATAGATATGACTTAAAAATAGTGCATTCTATGGTACTACCATCACGAATTGCTATTATCTCTATATACTATCGTCTCCCAAATCGATTTCTAAAAATCTATTGCTTTTGGATGCACCATTTTGTGAATTGCACCCGATTTTACTTAAACCTGAACCTCGATGGTTATCGATATTCATCAATTATTTTTGTGTGGTAAATCGTTTTTAATTTGTCTCTGCTAGCTTATGGTTAATTCTTGTCAGCATCGATTATGAACTTTAAATTAAAATTAATATCCGAATGACTCATATTTAAGGTAAATTGATTAGCATTTTCTAATAAACTAATTTTTTTAATGAAGTTATCGGCATTTTGTTTTATTAAAACCCCATTAATTCCCTTGATTATATCACCTTCAACGAGCCCTAGTAGTTCTGCGGGACTATTTTTTTGAACTTTTGTTATTTGGTAACCACTGAGGAAGCCATCTTGTATATGCAATTTAAAACGAACGCTATCGAGCCAAAATTGAGTATCATTTTTGATGCTGTTAAAGGTGTTTCGATTAATTCGATATTCGTGTGTTTTGAGTGGAGTGCTGATATCTGGCTTATTGTTTAGACCATAATATTGTCGTTCTTTGACGGCAAGCAACGATAACTTAACGGTATGTTGTTTTTTTGTTAAAACCACTGATTTTTTTGATATGGTTTTGATGCTATAACCCAATATCGTTTGATTGAGCTGGTAAATTCCTTCGGCGTTATTTGGGAGGCGTAAAATAGCAAAAGAACGTTTGCCGGTTATAGTTCCTACTAATTCAATATTTGAAACATTTGCTGCAGCCGTAGAGGCTAGAGCAATGTTTACAATAATAAAATAACAGTAATTTAATAATAATTTTTTTGTTAAATACTGTTGCCTCAACATTATTGAGGCACTAGATCGAGAGGGTAGGTGAATGTAAAGTTAGACGATCCCGGTTTTGCACCAAAATTAAATCTTTTGATGCGAAGTCGCATGCGTTTAACTAATTTTTCATTATTGATCTCGCTTGAGATCACTTTGATTGCAATGACTGTACCGGCTGCATTTATTGTGATTTTAAATAATATAGTGCCTTGTAATCCCGGATCTGTTCGTAATGCACGGTTATAGATTGAAAATAGTTTGCCTTTATTACGTTGAAAAACCAGTTGCACTTCTTCGTCACTGCGTCCAACTGAACGGCTATTTTTTCTTTTATTACCGGTAGTCTTAATATTACTTTGTACATTGGTAGTATCACGTTGCTTTAACTTTGTGTTGCCTCTAATGGATACTTTTTCATTTTTAATGCCACCACTGCCTGATGATGCCTTAGAGGTTAATACTCTTGAGGCATCAAAAGCCGTTTCTTTTCTTTTGCTAACGGTTTTTAGTTTTGATTTTTTTAATGCGGCAACATTAAAATCATCACGTATGTCTGCAAGCTCATCAAAACCTGCCGAGTCGAATACCGATTGGGCAATTTTTTTAGCTGAAGGTTTAGGCTTAGATTTTGGTTTATTGGCTTTCTTTTTGGTTACTTTTTTCTTAACCTTCTTTTTAACTTTTTTCTTAACTTCTTTTTTCTTTTTCTTTTCTATTTTTTTTGGCTCAGGTTTTTTAATAATTGGTTTTATTGGTTGTTTAATTAATAAACGTGCAAAGCGAGGTGGCACTTCATCAAATTTATCTTTTTTTACTTCTGATTCTGGTAATAATGGAAAAATAATAAATAATACAAAAAAAACGATAAATACTTTTAACGTAATTTTATTAAATCGTCGGTCATTATCGGTATCAGACCAAGGCAGTAATGGCTCAGAAGCATATTTATACATTAACTTTTCTCTCCTGCAGCCGGTTTTTGTAGCACCGCTAGAGATATATTGGTGTAGTTAGCATTTGAGCAAGTTACCATGATTTTTTTCAGTAACTTAAAAGGAATTTTTTTATCACCTAATATTGTAACTTTTAAGCCTTTTTTATTTTTGGCAATACGCATAGCTCGAGCAGCATAACGTAATAGCTGTTTGCGTAAGCCAGGAATAATTGTTTCATTACTTCTAAGTGATTTTTGAACCGATGCTACCGATCGACCTTGGAGCAATATGTGTTTATCATTCACTGTGATAACAATAGACTTCTTAGGCGTCTGCTGTGATGTTGATTCAGGTAATTGAATGGCTTTACTGTTGGTTAGCGCCTCTTCTTCGCCAGAACTAACCAACAAAAAGAACACCAGGATAGTGAAGATATCCATTAAGGACACCATATTTAGGCTTGCTGTTCGATCTTTTCGACGCTTATGATGAGCCTGCATGCGTTTCGCACGTGCGGACATTTTCATTTCAGTATTCTCATTATTATATTATTCAATTTATTATCTTTTACTTAGTTTGGAGCATCGCCAATCGCAATATCAGGAAATAATTCGGCGTAGATAAATTCGCCGTCTTTTTTTGCTTGATAGGTTCGCACCGAATCCATAACGTTAACCAAGGTTTCATAACTGGTGTTTGCCGAAGCCAAAATAGTAGTATTGGTTTTGTTTGGATATTTTGCTTTTATTTGTTTTAATAAATCCGTCAGGGCTTTAGTATTATGTTTAGCTTTATACAATGGTATTGATCGTATTAAGCCACCTTTATTGTCGACTACGGATATTTTGTTTTTATAAACGATTACTTGAAACTCAAATTTTAATTTTTGTTGTGAAGCAACTGTTTTTCCGGCAGCTGGTAAATTTAGTTCTAAAATTGCCATGCGCGAAAATACCGCAGTTATTAATAGAAACGGCACCAACACCACCATTAAATTCATAAAGGCAGTAATATTTAATTCGGCAGTGTCTATATTACGTTTACGGCGTTTATGATGACGGCTCATTACTTATCGCCAAAACTAGTTTTTTCAGCAATAGAGTTAACAAATTTGACTCCGGCCATTTCAAGACTATCAACAATTTCCGTCGTTTTGGTTTGTAAAACGGTATAAAGCAGTAATAGTGGAATAGCGACCATTAAACCAAAGGCCGTGGTGTTCATGGCTACAGAAATACTTTCGGACAAAATTTGCGCCTTCTGGGATGGGTCGGCTTCAGCAACAGCTTTAAAGGCATTGATTAACCCTATGATGGTACCGAGTAGGCCAAGTAATGTGGCAATATTGGCAAATGTAGCTAAATAATGTGTTCGTTTTTCAATTCGAGGAATTATTTCCATCATACCTTCTTCGATTGACATCTCAACATCATCGCGATGTTTTGCTGTTTTTACTTTAGCGAGGCCATTATTGATGACGCGGCTAACGGCATTATTTTTCTTAGAGGTTAAACTATAAGCTTTTTGAAAATCACCTTGCTTTAAAATTGGCAATAAATCAGCTAATAGTTTGCGGTTGGTTCTACGCGAAGCAGAAAGGTATATATAGCGTTCTATTGCTATTGCAAAGCCTAGGGCTAATACAAGTGCAATAGGGTACATAAATATACCGCCATTTTTAAAAAAGTCGACAATAGTAGTGTAAATGTCCATACCTATCTCCTGGAGCGCATGTTAAATTATTTATGAATAATGTTGGTTAATAGGTGAATTAGTAATCTTCTTCTTCACTTATTGGATTTAGTTGTTCGTGAAAATTAATTTGTTGCTTAAATTCTTTTCTATTGATTGGCGCTAACGCTTCATCAACCAGTCTATCAATGGGTAATGATTCCATATCGGGTAATTGTGATTTTTTCCATGGGACAATATACATAACTTTGGGTAATTCACGGTTTCCAATAATAGACGTACCTTCAATATCGACGACTTCTTCTTCTGCGATACTAAGCTGACTATTTAACAATAGAATTAATAATAGTAGACTTTTAATTTTCATAAGCAGAACCTTTTGTATATTGTATCGTAAGTTAAGAGGCATTTACACGTCGTTTAATATCAATAATCCAATTACTGACTTTTTTATCTTTACTGCCAGTAATTTCTAAATAGCGTTGATAATGCTCAAGTGCTTTTGTTAAATTCGAAAAATAAATATCGTATAAAATTCCAATATTTAAATGTGCATTTGCATAGCTATCATTGCTTAACAGCGCCAATCGATATGATCTTAAGGCGGCTTTAAATTCACCATTTTTACGCTGTATGATTCCCAGATGATTATGACTAACGGCATTATTCGGGTTTACGTTAAGCGCTTTTTCAAACGCTTTTTTAGCTTTTGAAAATTGCTTTGCTCGAAAATAAATTAAACCGATATTGACATGTGGGCCTGCAAATTGAGGATAATTTTGGGTAAGCAGTGTTAATAGTTTAAGCGCAGAACGGTTTTTATTTTTCTGCATTAACGATATTGCTCGATTAAAGTCTCGCTGGAACTTTGGAGTAATTGGGGGTGTTTTAACCGGTACTAGAGCCGGCAAAGCCTCTTCATCGATAGTTTCTTCATCAGTGCTGGTTGTCGAAATCGCACACGCGGAGACACTCACTATCAATAATGATAGCATTATATTTTTGACAATTAATTTATTAATGTACTGCATTGCTATATTGCTCTATTAGCTCTGGTTTAGCGTATCGGGCTGGTAATAGTAAACTTAATTGCTTTAAGCTACTTTTTATCCATTTGTTGTAAATGCCTTCTTTTATGCGCGATAAATTGGTTGAATGAATTTCTATGGCTTTTTCTTCTAGAGGAAAGGCTTGTTCCTCCAAGAGCAATTCATATTCTTCAAGTTGTTCTTCATTGAGCTTTTTAGGTCGTTGAGATTTCATTAGTGATGTAGCAAAGTCACGATAAATTTCAGCGATTCTATAGGTTGCTGAGGTTGTTACTGTGGCGACTTGATAGTTTATTGCAACAGTATAAGCTGCTATGGCTTTTTGCATTAACTTTTTCTTTTTGCGTAAACTTTTTTTCAATGGAATAGTTAGCTTTACTTTGTTGTAGGCAACGTGTTTTGGTTCGGCCATTGTGAGTAGTGCTTCGGCTACGATATTTTTGGTTTCTTCAGTTCGTGCATTAGGATATTTTCTATCGCTATTAATGATGTCTTTTAACCAAAACCATTGTTTTTTACGGTTTTTATTTTTTTTGTAAATATTCACCAGCTCTAAACGAGCTTCCATTGATTCCGGCTGCTTGCTCGGAAATAATCGAATAAATTGTGTATAGGCATTGATTGTGCGGTTGGTTAATTTAGCTTTTTTATAAATTAATGCCACTTGCCAAAGGATACGTTGAGATTCAGATTTGTCTTTGGTATTTAACGCTAAAACTTCTAACTCACCCGCGGCTTTAACATGTTGTCCAGACTCGGTATACACTAAGGCTAATTTTTCTGTTACGCCTGATTGTAGTTTATGCTTCTTTGGTTGTGTTTTTCTAAATCGTTCTAAAATGATACCGGCTTTTTTCCATAAACCTAGCGTTATGTATTCGGCAGCAGCATCGTATTCCGCGGTGGCAACGATTCCGGAATTGGGCACAGACTTTCTTACCCGTAAAAATTGTAAAGCAGCTTTTTCGTGATTGCCAGCTTTTCGTAACTCTTCACCTTGTTTATAAATACTTGCTGATAAGCGTTTTAAAATAGCCGGTCTTTTCTTATCTTTTTTATCGTAATATTTGATACTTTTACGATAAGCTATTTCAGCTTCTCGATAATTACCGGGCTTGTAACTACCAAGTTCAAATTTGGCATGGGCCATGATTGTCCAAGCTGATCTTAATGTCTGCTGAGACTTTTTACCCGGTCTTTTTAATAGTGTTTCGGCTGTTGATGCTGCCCGGGTGTAATCTTTTAAAGTAAATAGTTTTTCGGTGGTTTTAATTAATACTGCGGGTATATTTTTGTTACGCGGATATTTAGAACTAAAGCGTAACGCGCTATCAATGCTTTTTTGAACCCATAATGATTTTTCACTACTTGGTAGAGTCGGGATTAGCTTTTCATAGGACAATATTGCGGCATACGCGGCAGTGCTATTTTTTTTGTGAGTTGGATATTCGTATGCTGTTTTTTCATATTCAACACTAGCCAGTTGGTATTGTTTGCTATCAAATAATACTTCGGCTAATAAAAAATTATTAAGTGCTGTTTTGTTATCATCTGGGAATGAGCGAATATATTCGCGATACCAGTGTGCAGCTTTGTTAAAATCGGATAATTTACGACTTTTTTTAGCAACTGAGTGGTAGTGTGTAGATAAATCACTGATGTGTTTTTTTAATTGTGGCTTTAATGATTGTTGCGCACTGACATGTGAATTCCAGAATGCAGAATTTACGCCATAATTTTCAACAAAGGTTTCTTTCGTTGGTAAGATTAATGTTGAGAAACCACCATCCGAGTAAGCAAGTATGGCTCGATTATGAAACTCGGGAGCTTGATCATGTTGTGGATGGTGAGTAATAAATTCAAGGTAAGTATTTGCTGAGTCAATAATTCGATTTTTCTCGTTATATAGATCACCAAGGCTAAGATAGATTTGTGGTTCGTATATTCTGCTGCCATTGTTTTTAAAGTAACTTGAAACACTTTTTGGCCCATCTAAATACGTAAATGTTAGGCTAACTGCGCGCATTGTGTCTTTAATTAATTCTTGTTCGCTTTTTGACTTTATCGGCATTTTAGTCATTTTTGGTTGGGCTTTACCCGGTTTTACTGTTGGGACAGGGGTATTAGAGCCGAGTATTTTTTCGTCTAGTAATTTAAAAAAAGCCGATAGTGTTTCCGTGTGTTTGTTTTGCTTAAATAAACTCCAACTGTATTTGTAGAGTGAACGTTGGTAATAAATAGAGTTTGGATCGGATTCAACGATTTTTTTGTAAGCTTGTTCTGCGTTACTGTAGTCACCCAAGATAAACATGGTTTCACCACGACGGAAATTAATTTCTTGCCAGCGGGGATCATTAGGGTATTTTTCGATTAATATATTTAGCGTTTCTAAGGCATTTTCTAACTCACCAAGTAATTCATAGGCTTTGGCTAGTTGATAATAAATTTCATTATTTGACTCTTTATTTGGATATTTATCTAAATAGGTATTATATTGTCTAATGGCACTAACTAGATCAACCTTACTCTGAGATTGGATACGAGAATTTTGGCTAGAATTTTTCTTAACACCGGCTTCTAATTTTAAATCGGCTAGTCGACGTAGGGAGTCTTGGTAAATCTTTTCGTTGGCACCGTATTTTCCTGCAATGACACTTTCATAAGTATCGATAACTTTTTTGCGGTTCATCTGCCTTTTTGAAGGCTCAATTTCAGCAAAGACAACTTCTTTATCTTCTAAACTATCAAGTGTTGCCGTTTGTTTACTCGAGGCACAAGCAGTTAGCGTTAGTGTTGCTACTGCTAACGATATAACAAAAATGAAATTATTATTCAGTGAATTACTGAAAAAATTCAAGTGACTACAATTCATAATCTTACGGTATTATTCCCAAATTTTAATGTTGAGTATTGGAAGTTCTTGTTGCTCGGTTTTGGAAATATCAAGTTCAACATAGGTAGTAACAGTAGTTTTTGTAAATTTACTGGAGGAACTGATGGTATGACTAAGCTTATTTTCATCAATGGCTGATAATTGAGCTTTAATGGTATGTTCGCCTTCACTTAATTTACCAACATAGATTTTTTGCATGGCATTTTTTAATAACGCTTGGCTTTCTCTTTCACTGTAGAGATAAGTTTTGATTTCTTTTTTATCCAAAAATATACTGACAGAATTAAGCGTTAATGTTGTTGGCGAATTGACAGAAAGTAAAACCGCAAGTTGAGAAGCATCTGGATTTAATAAAATTTCCTGAAGTTCAGTAATTTCATTTTTTGTACTCGAACTTTCGGTATTCTCCGCATTTACTGAAGCGTTGATACTAAGCATTAATACAGCACTGCTATAAAGTATAAATCGTGATATCGAGTTTAATTGATTAGTTCTCATTACTTAACATTTTACCTTTATTTTTTAATGTTAGACAGGGATTACTGTATTAAATTTGCGTCTATTACGGCTACTGACCCTAGGAATATTATAACGGCATTTTTATATTAATATTTTCTATAAATTTAATAAGGTAACATGTATTTCGCTAAATCTTAACGTTGTATTGTATGTTTTAACTTAATTAACCATCAGGTTTGCATAAGAAACCTTTACTGGTTAAATCACCATTATCGTTACAAATAGCGTCATTCTCATGTGATTATAGTTGGAATGATGTTTATCTTCTTAGCTTGAGAGCAAATTAAAAGCCTGTAGTACGAATATGTTAAATAATAGACGATTACACTGATTCTAATCTGTATAGGGTATCACAAAACAGCTTTTTTATTAAATAATCAATAACTTAGCACTTGTAATGAGTGTATTTAATACTGTTTTTATTTAGGATTTTGTAATCCGGATGAAAAAAGCAGTTTTCCGTTTGAATTGATTATAATCGCGTCAAATTTATCTATTTGATTGATTAATTCCAGTGCTTTTTTACTGCCCATAACAAATAAGCTGGTCGAGAGGGCATCACAAGTTGTCGAATCTGGACCGATAACCGATACGCTACGTACTGATTTAATTGAATGGCCTGTTTGAGGGCTGATTATATGGTGATAACGTATGCCATCCTCAATGAAATAACGCTCATAATCGCCAGAGGTTGATATTGCAATATTACTTAATGGGATAAGAATGGCAGATTTCCCTTTAACTCTAGGGTTACGTATGCCGGTGATCCAAGGTCGACCTCGGTGATCGCCAATAATTCGAGTATCGCCACCGGCACTAACCAAGCCATGTTGAATATCGTGAGATTTTAATATTTCAATGCTGTTATCCACCGCATGGCCTTTGGCTATGCCGCCTAAATCAATGACTACACCAGGTTTGGCGAATTTGATGCTGTGATCTTGCTTGGTTAATATTAGATGTTTGTAATTGATTTTACTCAGATTATCTTGAATTTGCTGTTGTGTGGGTTTTTTATTGTGCCGGTAATCGTATAAATTGCCGATACTTGCGAAAGTGACATCAAAAGCACCTTTTGTGAGCTTCGAAATGGTGATCGATTTTTTTATTAAATTAAACAATTCTTCACTGAGTTTTACTTTTTGTGTGGCTCCTAACCGGTTTAATGTGGATAACTCACTATCGTCTTTAAATGGGCTCATTAATGCATCAATACGATGCATTTCGGTCATTATTGCCTTAATTAATAAGTCAGCTTTATCTGCATCATCAAGCCAAAACTCAAGCCTAATTTCAGTGCCCATAATTGCTTGTTTATTTTTAAACCAATCGGCATGGCTATTTAATGAAAATAAGTAATTAATTGAAATTAATAGAATAGTTAGCAATGTTGAATATTTTTGATTCATATTATAGGTATTTTTTGGGTTATATTTAATTGCTTTTAAACATAAAAATTATTCATGTGAAATTAATAATATCGTTTAATTTTATACCTTAATATCGCTAAAATGGTGTTTATTTTTTTTGCATATAGCCGATAACATCAAAGATCCTAATTTAAATAAAATTAATGTCAAACAGCAATTCACCTAAAAATACAATGGAGTCGATCCTTAGCGTACTACGCGATGATTATATAGCGGATCTGCCTGTTCGCCTCCAGGAAATGGAAAATCAGGTTTTATCTCTCGAAGAAAATCATAAGTTTGAAGAACAATATGAAGCCTTGTTTCGCAATGTCCATAGTATTAAGGGCAGTGCAGGTACACATGGCCTTTTTATTCTTTCTCGAATATGCCATCGATTTGAAGATCATTTAACCGTAAAAAAGCAATCTACAGTATTAAATCATCAAGAAGCCTCTCATTTATTATTATTTGTTGATTTATTGGTTTCAGCGCGAGAAAAAATAACTCAAGGTTCTGATATTTTTACAGCGATTGAACAAAAGCTTGAAGATTTGGAAGAACAAGTATTTAAGGATGTCGTAAAAATTTTGGTTGTTGGGCAATCATGTTCAATTATACGTGTAATTTCTGAGGTATTAAATGAGTATCCTATTCAAATTTCAACGTCATCTGATGGATTGCAATCGTTAGATAAGTTAGTTCATGATAAATTTGATTTAATGTTTATTGGAATGGAGTTGCCAATGTTAAATGGCTTTTCGGTAATAGCCGCAACTCGGATGTCAAAATCGATAAACTCAAACCTGCCTATTATCTTATTAACTTCTAATATGGATATTAAAGTTGATACGTCGTCACTTGCCATTGATTGCGTTATTCAGCGGGACGCTAAATTGGTCGCTAATATAGAAAGTGCATTTAAAAATCTCATTAAAAAATAAAGATTAATAATCGGTTAACATTTGTTTAATTAAGGTCTTTACAGCTTGTGTTTCGAATGGTTTGTCACATATTCCAGATACTCCTGCTTGATGAACTGCGGCAAGACGACTTTCGTCACCTTCACTTGTGACCATTAAAATTGGTATGGATTTTTGATTACTGTGTTCTCTAATTTGTTTGGTTAATGTGCCACCGTCCATTTCTGGCATATTATAGTCTGTCACCACTAAGTCAAAAAAATGATTGTTGATTTTGTCCATTGCGATTTTACCATTGTTTGCATAACTAATTTTTTCTATCCCTAAATTATTGAGAACTTTGGTAATGTGTTTTTGAGCTAAAGGGCTGTCATCAACAACTAAGGTTTCTAAATAATCAAGATCGATATCAGTGAGCTGGATTGTGTCATGATTTATGAATTCAATTGTTGTGATTAATGCTTTTTTAATATCACTTGCTGAGAAGGGCTTATGTAGGATTGCAACAACGCCGGCTTGGCGAATAGGGTCGAGCATTTCAAATGAGGTTTCACTTGAAACTAACATAAATGGTGTATCTTCTATTTTAGGATTTTGTCTAATGCAATGGACTAACTCAATTCCAGTCATGTCGGGTAGATACATGCAGCTAATGACTAAATCCGGTTTATCATTTTCTAAATGCGATAACGTTTCTTCGCCAAGTTTGTAATAATTGACGTTAGCTATATTTAACGATTTTAAGTGTTTATCAATATTATGCTGTTGCATTGTGGATGATTCAACAACGGTAATCGCAAGATCATTGATATGAATTTTTTCCATAACGTATGTAATATTTTAAGCCATTCGATAAAATGACTATCGGCATGAATTAATATTACTTAAAAGTTATTTTGATGTTTAAAACACTATAAAATGTATAAGAAAAATATTAAGTTGTGGATTTTGCTTGCCATTGTTCCGCCGACTTTGTATCACCGGATTTAAGGTAATATTTTGAAATCATTCTGCAGGCCGGTGCCACGCATTTCGGATTGAGCTCCATGGCTCTTGATAAAACTTTGACGCCTGATTCTTCATTATTACCCAGCAATACCCGTCCTATGGCATAAAGCAATTTAACATCGTTTGGCCGTTGATTTAGAATTCGATTATAAATTTTTAAACCTGCGGTTTTGCCATCCACTTTACTGGTGAGCCTAGCAAGCTCTAAAACTTCATCTTGGTTTAATGCTGCTTCTTTAGATTTCTTTTGTAGGTTGCGCAGTTGAATAATGACTTGATCATCTTCAACAAATGAGTCTTGAGTTTTAGTTGATTCTTTAACGACATTAAGCGCGAGCTGAAGTCGCTGTAACCAAATTTGATCCATTGTTGCGATAACTTCAGTAACATAATCACCTAGGTAATGTTTTGCGGCATTAAATTTAAATTTGCTAGGCACTATAATATCTTCATGCCCAAGAGCATACATTCGATCGCGTAAGCTAGGTAGGGGGTGTGAATAGTCTACAGGAGCTGAATGAGCTGATTTTAACCAACGTTCCATTTCTTCGTAACTTAAACCTTTGACTATGGCATTAGTCATTGATTCATATGGTAAAAATTCAGGTGCTGTTGGATTTTGCCGTGCCATACTTTGTATTTTTGGCCAGAATTTTTTTTCAAGAAACTCGGGATTAACAATATTAGCACTCATCATTGCAACAACATCATTATCATTAATTACATCGAGCACATAGTGATCGGATTTTAATTCGTCTTTTTGGATAGCAAAGAAACAAAGAGCTTCAGCAAAAGGACAATAAACGGAAAAGAAATAATATATAAATTTATGAAATGGATTTTCACCATGTTTGTAGGCTTCTAAATAGAGTCTCCAATTTTTGGTCGAGCGCGCTACCCAGTTTGTTATTTGATCGTATTGCCCGGTATATTGCCCAATAACTCGGGCAAGTGTGCCTTTAAAAAGATCCGGGCTCAGGCATAACATTGTTGGTAAACCAATGCATAATGTTGTATGTGTAAATACTGGAATACTATAACGTGGTGTTTGAACTATTTTAATAGAATAATCAGGAGTAAAAATAACATTGTCAAATGTTCGGCATGAATAACGTTCGACTAGTAGTAACATTTCATCAATAAATTTATCCGGTTTTTCCCAATCAAGTTCAACACCACTGGGTGGGGTAAATTTAGTTTTAAACATAAAAAAAGTGGTGGTGGCAACAGCGGCTAAAATGAGCATGTTTAATAAAATAAACAGCCAGTCAACAAAGCCTGAAGCATTCGCGACATCACCAAATAGGCCAAAAAATAGAATTAGACTCATTATCGGGAAAAAAGCCAAAAAGCCATAACCTACGGCCGTGATTATGGTCGCCAAGGTAATATAACTCTTAGGAAACTTTGTATACACGGGCTGTAATAGCGGTATTAAGCGCACAAATTTAATAATATCATTTAACATTTTGATTTTCTGGGTTATGTCCAAAACGGGTTTATTTATATTGTTTTTGCAAGCAAATAAACATAGAATCTCTTCAATATACGATAGAGTATTTACAGATTATCACTATGATGCCAATCACAGAACGCATATTTATTGCTTTATTTTTGTTCAAATTTAGTATTTCAAATCTATTTATTTAGTATATTCGCTATATTCGCTGCTACCTAATTACTAATTTATGACTGTTAATTAGAGCTAATCAATAATTAATTTCTTGAGTACCATTACATGTTTCATAAATTACTGTTTAAATTGTACTTTATTTTGATGCCGATGTTACTTCTGGTTGCATGCTCTGAAACTTCAAATAAAGAACAAATACAATCTCAAATAACCAATATGCAACAAGCAGTCCGAGATAAGTCTTTGGTGGATTTTATGGGGTATTTTACTAAAGATTTTGTTGGTAATAAAAAGTTGACTAAAAATGAATTACGTCAGCTATTGTTTTTTCATTTTAGACGCAATCAAAATATCAAAACGTACAAATGGCAGGCTGATAGTGTAGTGCAGCAAAAATTCGCCGAGGTTGAAATTTATGTGGTTGTCTCAGGGAGTAATTCTAGTTTACCTGAGCGTGGCCGGGCATATAAAATTAATACGAAGTGGCAAAAAAGTGCTGGACAGTGGTTAGTTGCTTCAGCTATTTGGACAAATGTAGAGCAGCTATTATAAACCTGTAATTTTATTTATTGCTTTTTTCAATGATGTGGCTGTGTAATGGAAATGTTTGTGTTTTTCTATCGTCAAAATAGTATCGTAATGTTTGTTCGATGGTTTTAAAGGCTAATTCTTGCCATGGAATTTCATCTTCTGAGAATAATTCCACTTCCAAACTTTCTATTCCGGGGAAAAATTTTAAATCTAATAATTCAGCACGGTACATCACGTATATTTGACTTATGTGCGGCAGGCTAAATAGACAATATAAACCAGCAAGCTTAATATTTGAATTAGCTTCTTCAACACTTTCTCGAACAGCCGCTTGCTCTAAGGTTTCGTTATTTTCCATAAAGCCCGCAGGTAGGGTCCATTTGCCATGGCGTGGTTCAATCGCGCGCTTACATAATAAAACTTTGTCTTGCCAAACGGGTAGGGTGCCGGTAACTACTTTTGGATTTTGATAATGGACAGTATTACAGTGGTGGCAAACATGGCGGGCTAGGTTGTCACCATCTGGAATTTCGAGAACAACTGAATTGCCACAATTATTGCAATAGTTCATAGTTAATTATGATGTCGCCAATTGATTGAGCCAAGTTGACCATTCACTGTGAAGTGAAACGTCAACACCATCTTTTGTCGCTAAAGATTGTAAGTTTGTTTGCAAGTCTTGCAATAAACTTGAATCCATTAGCTCAAAGTTTTCCTGAATTTGGCTATGTAAAACCTGATATATTAGTTTTAATTCTGAAACAGGATAATCCGTAATTGCTTTCATAAATATTTTAAATTGAATGAGGTTATTTTTTGCCACCAGCAGCTTGAAATCCTTCTGGTAGTTGACCAAGCTCACCTTCTTTAAACAAAAAGCCCAACATGTGTTGTTCTATGAGATCAAGGCTACGAGGATCGGCGGTATTGAGTTGATTCTCGTTAATAATTGTCGTTAACCGTTCTAACCATTTACTCCAACCTTCTTTTGAAACATTTTCAAAAATTCGTTGCCCTAGTTCACCAGGATGCGGCAGTTCATCCAACCCCTCAGCTTCGCGTTTAAGTATTTGGCAAAAGACCATTCTAGTCATATTGGTATTCCCGCTATTAATAGTTATAAACAGCTATTATGACCTATATTGAGGGTCAATGTGTAGTTGAATACTACGTGCTGTGTTAGAATTTAGTCACAGACTTACTAAATTTTCGGTAATTACTCACGAAATATAGTTGTATAATCGCTATTGCGTAGTCGTGATGAGTAATTTAAGTAGATAATTGTATATATTGATGGAGTGTAACGTATGAATGATATGACAGCAGCAATGTTTAACACAACAATTACTGATTCAGATATGAAAATAACTGATTCTGCAATAGCACAAATGGCTGAGTTAATTCTTAATGGCGAAGATGATGTTCAAGCAATTCGTGTTTTTGTTTCTGGTGGTGGTTGCGGTGGTATGACTTATGGTATGACTTACGCTGAAGCACCATCAAAGTTTGATAAAGTTAAAACGGCTGAAGGTTTTAAATTATATGTTGATGCGGTTGCGCTAGGATACTTAAAAGGCTGTGAAGTTGATTTTGTTAATGATGGGGTCAATAGCAGCTTTGTTTTTAATAATGTGTTTCAAAGTGTTGGTGGTTCTGGTGGTTGTAATGCTTGTGGTGGCGGTGGCTGTGGCGCATAGTGTCTAAGCTAATTTAGATAAATTTAAGTAACAATACTCTACTTCATCGAGCATATTTTTAAATCTAATCGCGCTCGATGGGGCTTCCAAAGTTTACTATTATGACTAATCAACAATTTCAAAAACGTATATTGTTGATTGCTCCTCACGGCAGTTATCGTACTTTTGCATTTTTAAATGCAGCAAAACAAAAAGGCATTGATGTTTTAATTGCGTCAGAAGGTGAGCATTCTGTTGTTAGTGCGTATTCTGAGGGACTGCATATAAAATTTGATGAGCCTGAATTGGCTATTCAAAAAATGATAGCCGAAGCATCTGTTCGGCCTTTTGATGCCATTATTGGCACTGATGATTCAACGACAGAATTGGCTTCAAAAGTTTCAAAAGCATTAGGGCTTGCTCACAATAACCCGGAGTCGGTTCAAATCGCTAAAAGAAAAGATTTAGCGCGCCACTGTTTGTTACAAGCGGGTGTTAAAATTCCTAAGTTTTGTATTGTTGATCTTAGCCTCGATATTCTTGAGCAAACAACAAAGGTAAACTTTCCTGTGGTTGTTAAACCAATTGGCCTATCTGGTAGTTTGGGCGTTATTAGGGCAAACAACACTAATGAATTAATATCAGTTTGTGCGCGTATTGAAAAAATAATTTTACGAGATAAAAATTTAACGTCTGAAAATTACCAATATTTAATAATAGAAGAATTTATTCTGGGCGATGAAATTGCGATAGAAGGAATTTTGGTTAATAAAGAGTTTAAATTATTAAGTATTTTCGATAAGCCCGATCCGCTTAATGGCCCTTATTTTGAAGAAACCTATTACATTACGCCTTCAAAGTTAGATTTTGAACAACAAGCCGAGTTAATAAAAACTTTACAGTCTGCTTGTGTTGCTTATGGTTTAGAAGAAGGTCCGATTCATGCTGAATGTCGAATTAATGATGATGGTATTTGGGTTATTGAAGTTGCTGCTCGAACTATTGGTGGTTTATGTGGGCGGTTATTAACGTTTGGCATTGGTATGAGTTTAGAAGAATTGGTTTTAGCGCATGCTATTGGTGAAGTTATTTCATCGCTAGATATTGCTAGTGTTGATACCCATTTGGATGATAATGCTTCTGGTGTGTTAATGATTCCAATTCCTCGACATGGAATTTTAAAAAGAGTTGAAGGGTTATTGGTTGCGCAAAAAATACCGTTAATTGATGATATCAGTATTCAAATTCAAGAAGGTTATGAAGTTACACCATTACCGGAAAGTTCGAGTTATTTGGGGTTTATTTTTGCGTCTGGCGGGACAACTGCTCAAGTTGAACAAGCTTTACGCGATGCGCATAACAGTTTAAAAATTATCATAGCACCATTGTTATTTAAAGCTAATGTGGCTTAAAAAATTGTAGGATTAAAATAATGAATTACATTCCATCTGTGGATACAATTGAAAATTCGGTTAACAAAGAACAATCTCAATACCAGTTGATCGAAACGGGTCTTCAGGAAAAAATGGATGATGGTACAACCCGATGTAATTTGTGTTTATGGCGTTGTCGCCTTAAACATGGTCAACGTGGGTTTTGCCAAGCGCATGTTAATCGACACGGTACTTTGTATAATTTATCGTATGGTATTATATCGGCCATTGAAATAGGAAAAATAGAAGATAAACCGGTTAAACATTTCCAACCGGGATCGAAGATTATGTCGATTGGCAGTTATGGTTGTAGTTTTCGTTGTGGTGGTTGTCATAATTTGAATATATCTTGGGGCGTTGAAACGCTTGATGACTTGGCAAAAGGTGTCTCTACTGAAGCATTTGTGTCACCAGAAGAAATAGTTGCAACAGCCATTCGATATGAAGTTCAAGGTATCGCTTTTACTTATTCGGAACCTGCGGTGTGGTTAGAATATGTTATTGCTGTTGCAAAAATTGCACGTCAAGCGGGTTTATATTTAGTGTATGTTTCGAATAGTTTTGTAACAGATGAAGCTTTGGATTTGATGGCACCCTATATTGATGTGTTGTGCTCTGACGTAAAAAGTTTAGATGACAATTTTTATTATGACATTTGTAAAAAAGCTAAAGTTAGTGAAGTGTTGGCATCAATAAAAAAAGCACATTTACTTGGAATGCATGTTGAAACTCGCACGAATATTATTCCGGGAAAAAATGACAATATTGAAATGTTACGCGATACGGCAATTTGGATTCGAGATAACTTAGGTGCTGCTAGTCCTTGGCATATTACACGATTTTTTCCGGCATTTAAGCTAAGCCATATTCCTGCAACGCCGAGCAATATCATGTGGCAAGCTCATGATATTGCTCGTGAGATTGGTTTAACCAATGTTTATGTTTATGATGATAAAGGCTGTGATTGCGCGGACACTAATTTACCGGTGGCAAGCTATCTTGGGGGGGATGATACCGCAATCCATCAAGTTAAAAAATGTATTGCTGATTGCTGTGGTGATGAAGGTGTTTTATTAAAAAAATATGAAGATAATTTGAATCCGTAAAGCTAAATTGTTACTAAGTGTTATTTAGGCCATGTTTTGAGCTGGTTTTTTGAGTTTAACCATCAAGATTATGAGGCTAAGTGTTTATTCTTCTTATATAAATTCTTAAGTGAAGCAAATTAAAGTTACTGTTTGGTTGTGCCGTTATATCTGTGTTATAGACCACTTATAATAAGGAGATGGTATGACCGAACAACCTAAGATTACTCAAGATCCACTGTATCAATTATTACGTGAAGGCAAAGTAGCTGAGTTTAATCAATCGAAAGCTGCTGGTGGAGTTTGCGATATGACAAACTGTGATTTTCGTAATTTAGATCTACAAAACCTGGATGTTAAGGGCTTGGATTTTACCGGTTGTTATTTTAGACAAACTGATTTGCGTGGTCTGGATTTATCCAATACAAAAATGGAGGGTGCTAGTATTAACGGAGCTAAAATTTCAGGCGTGTTTTTTCCCTCAGAACTATCAGCAGAAGAAATTAGGCTTTCGATTAAATACGGTACTCGGATGCGTTATTCTAAAAGTTAAGAAGAACAACTAACGGCAATGGAGTTTGCCCATTCAGGCGGTTCATCGGCATAATGCTGCATATCCGGGTGTTCATCGTATGGCTTTTGTAATATCTTCAGTAACGTATCAATTTCAGAATAATCTTGTTCATCTCGCGCTTTTCGAATCGCAATTTCTGCCATGTAGTTTCTAAATATATATTTTGGGTTGCAAGAATTCATTTGTTGTTTGCGTTTGTCATCATTGGATTTTTCTTGTATTAATCGTGTTTGATATAATGCTGCCCATTCATCCCATGCATTTATGTCAATAAATTGATTTCGAATTTTATCGTTATGTTCAAAATTTGATGTTGAAAAATCACTGAGCATTCTGAAAAAACGCGTGTAATCACTGGCGTTTTTTTCGAGCAATTTCAATAACTGGTTAATTAGATTTAAATCATTATTTTCAGATGATGTGAACCCGAGTTTTCGCTGCATTAAAGCCACATATTCATTTATAAAAGCTTTTTCATACAGTGCCAAACAAGCTTTGGCAGCATCTACTGTCATTAATGGTAATAGCGCTTGGGCGAGACAACTTAAATTCCATAAGCCAATATTGGGTTGTTCTTTAAAGGCATAGCGACCAGCATGATCAGAATGATTGCATATAAAATTGGGGTCATATTTTTCTACAAATCCAAAGGGGCCATAATCCAAGGTGAGTCCGAGAATGGACATATTGTCGGTATTCATCACGCCATGAGCGAAACCAACTGCTTGCCAGTTGGCGATTAATTTGGCTGTTCGAATAACAATTTCACTGAGCCAGTCGATATATTTGGTTTGACTTTTAAGGTACTTTGGAAAGTAGTGTTCAATGGTATAATCGGCCAAGGTTTTAACGTGTTCAGGTTGATTTCGATAGTAAAATATTTCAAAGCTTCCAAACCGAATATGACTTTGTGCCATTCTGACAAGTAATGCACCGGTTTCAATTGTTTCTCGATAGACTTCGTCATTTGCGGCAATGATGCATAATGCTCTAGTTGTATCAATGCCGAGTCCGGCCATTGCTTCGCTACACAAGTATTCCCGAATAGTCGAGCGCAGTACTGCTCGGCCATCACCATCGCGTGAATAGGGTGTTAAACCGGATCCTTTTAGCTGTAAATCCCAATGTTCATTATTGTTATTAATAACTTCGGTCATTAATATTGCTCGGCCATCACCGAGCTGCGGATTATAACCGCCAAATTGATGTCCTGAATACAACATGGCTAAGGGGTCGGCCGACTTAAAGGTTTTTTTACCGGTAAGATAATCGATAAAATCTTGATCTGCTGTGAAGCTATCATCAAGATCAATTAATGCTGCTGCTTGATGATTAAAACTCACTAAATAATGTGCTGAGTTAAATGGCGTTGGTTTTACTTTGCTGTAAAAAATTTCGGGTAATCTCGCAAATCGATTATCAAATTTGAGCTTAAAAAATTGTCGTGACATAGTAATAGATACAATATAACTTTAAAGCTGTATTTTATCCTGACCGAGAAATTATAACGACCATGAATATATTAAGTGATATAATTGGGTTTAAGCTATTGACTTGGTTAAACTTATTTTACTGTTACATAATTTGAAGGTATTATTTTGACAAATATGATTCATGCAACTGCCTGTGTTTCCAGTGTGGCGCAACTCGGTGATAATAATACTATTGGTGCTTTTGTTATTATTGAAGATGATGTGGTGCTGGCTAACAATAATGTTATTGATGCTCGTTGCAGCATTAAAAATGGCTCAAGAATAGGCTCTAATAATATTTTTCACGAAGGTGTTATTTTTAGTGGTGAGCCACAAGATACTTCTTTTAAGCAATGTACCACACATACTCTGCTCGGCAATAATAATGTGCTGCGTGAATATGTGATTATTCATCGAGGTAGTTCGATAGAATCGAGCACCCAGATTGGAAATGATAATTATTTAATGAATGGTGTGCATTTAGGACATGATTGCAATTTAACAAATAATATCATCATGGCACCTTATTCGGCTCTGGCAGGGCATGTTAGTGTTGAGAATAATGCCTTTATTTCGGGTGGTGTTATGGTGCATCAATTTACAGCGATTGGCTGTTATGCAATGGTTGGTGGTAATAGTAAAATTACGCAAGGTGTATTACCTTATATGATCACCGATGGTGTTCCCGGAATTGTAAAAGGCTTAAATAGCGTTGGTTTAAGACGGGCGGGTTTTTCTCATTCAATGGTTAAAAACTTGAAAACTGCATTTCAAATTTTGTTTAAAAAGACCCAAAACAGTGACGATTATTCCCTTGAAACAATATTGGCTGAGCTTCAAAATATTAAGTCCTCAGAAGTTGAGCATTTAGTCAATTTTATTAAATCTCAAAAACGTGGTTTTCATAGGGTTACTAAATAAATAATCGCATATTTTTAGTTAAACTTTTGATTTTCGGTGTAAATATGTCGATATTTGTCAAATTGATGACTTGAAATACTATGTTTAACACTCATGAAACGGTAAAATAGCTGCTTTTAAAATAAGCTGAATTTGGTTTGGGCTTGATGGTTAATGATGAAATGTTTTCATGGTAAGATTTACCCTGTTTTATTTGATACAAGGCGTTACAACATCAATATCCAGACTCCGATAGGATGATAATATCGTTGGTAAAGCCGGTAATGGCATTTGCTATAAATATTAGATTGAATATTCGACATTAGAATTAAAGAGTTATAGATGCAAAACAAAAATAGTTTTTCAAAAGAAGATATCATTAAATGTGGTCATAGTGAGTTGTTTGGTCCAGGTAATGCTCAATTACCGTTACCACCAATGTTGATGTTTGATCGAATTCCACTGATTAGTACCGAGGGTGGTAAATACGGTAAAGGCGAAATTATTGCTGAATTAGATATTAATAAAGATTTATGGTTTTTTGCATGTCATTTTGAAGGTGATCCGGTGATGCCGGGATGTTTAGGACTGGATGCAATGTGGCAGTTATTAGGTTTCTACCTAGGATGGTTAGGTGGGCCCGGTCAAGGCCGTGCATTAGGTTCAAAAGAAGTGAAGTTTACCGGGCAAGTGACACCGGATAAAAAGTTAGTGACATACCATGTAAATATTAAACGAACCATTATGCGTAAGTTATACATGGGGATAGCGGATGCGACAATGAGTGTTGATGGTGAAGAAATTTATTCTGCTAGTGATCTTCGTGTTGGGTTGTTTGAAAATAAAGATTCTGAAGAAGGAGCGTAACTATGTCTACTAAACGTGTTGTTATTACAGGCTTAGGTATTGTTTCTAGTATTGGGAATAATAAAGTTGAAGTTGCAGAATCTTTGCGTCAAGGTAAGTCGGGTATTCATTTTCATCAAGAATATGCGGATTTAGGTATGCGCACCAATATTCACGGTGGTTTAAAAATTGATACCGATGATTTTATCGATCGTAAAGTAAGACGCTTTATGGGCGATAGCGCGGCATACAATTATATTGCGATGCAACAAGCCATTGAAGATGCAGGTTTAGAAGACAGTGATGTTTCAAATATTAGAACGGGCTTAGTTGTTGGTTCTGGTGGGCCATCAACCTCCAGTATTGTAGAAGCGGCAGATATTTTAAGAGAACGTGGTATAAAACGCGTTGGCCCTTATCGCGTAACGAAAACCATGTCGAGCACAAACTCGGCATGTTTAGCAACCCCTTTTAAAATTAAAGGTGTTAATTATTCAATTACCTCCGCATGTTCTACTAGCGCACATTGTATCGGCCATGCTACTGAATTAATTCAATTAGGTAAGCAAGATATTGTTTTTGCCGGTGGTGGTGAAGAACTGCATTGGACATTAACAATTTTATTTGATGCGATGGGGGCTTGTTCTTCAAAATATAACGATGCGCCAGAAACTGCATCGAGAACCTTTGACGCTGATCGGGATGGTTTTGTTATTTCTGGTGGTGGTGGTTTATTAGTTGTTGAAGAATTAGACCATGCGTTGGCTCGTGGTGCCAAAATATATGCTGAAATTACCGGTTATGGCGCAACTTCAGATGGTGCGGACATGGTTGCACCTTCGGGTGAAGGCGCGGTTCGATGTATGCAGCAAGCGTTAGCAACAACAGTCGATAAACAAGTTGATTATATTAATACTCACGGAACAAGTACACCTGTTGGTGATATGTGTGAGTTGGAAGCAATTAAAGAAGTTTTTGGTGATACCATGCCGTTTATTAATTCGACTAAATCATTAACGGGCCATGCTTTAGGTGCTGCTGGTGTGAATGAAGCAATTTATTCTTTATTAATGATGGAAGGTAATTTTATTAGTGCATCAGCCAATATTCAAAATCTGGATCCTGCTGCTGAAGGTTATCCTATCGTCCGCGAATTAAAAGAAAATGTTAATTTAAATAGTATCATGTCAAATAGTTTTGGTTTTGGTGGCACTAATGCCAGTTTAATAATGGAAAAATATAAATAATTTTTTTAAAGTTAGATCCACGTTAATATATAGTTAAAACTTAGCTATGCTTTAAAGATGGGTTCAGAATCTTTAGTTCATGTTATTTTTCTAATTTTTACTGGTGCTGCAATTTTAGCGTCAGTTGCATTATACGCTCGACAGTCGTTGATTATAGCGTATATTTTTCTTGGGGTTATAATTGGACCTTGGGGACTTGCTCTTGTTCCTGAACCCAAAGTCGTTGAAGATGTCGCGCATGTCGGTATTATTTTTTTATTATTTTTACTCGGGCTAGATCTTGATCCTCATAGCTTAGCTCACATGTTTTCCAAGGCAATGATAACTACAATTTTAAGTAGCTTATTGTTTGCGTGTGTTGGTTTTACTATTGCTCTTTATTTCGATTTTGACTTTATCGAATGTCTTGTGATTGGCGCAACGATGATGTTTTCCAGCACAATTTTGGGGCTTAAATTATTACCAACGACAGTTTTGCATCATAAACATCTGGGCGAAATAATAATAAGTGTATTACTAATACAAGATCTTATAGCGATATTTATTCTAATAATTTTTCATGGCGCATCACAAGGAGATGATTTACTCATCCAATTTGGTAAGCTTTCTTTAACAATTCCAGCCATTATTCTTTTTGTGTTTTTAATTGAACGCTATATATTACTGCCGCTAATTGCAAAATTCGATACTATCCGAGAATATGTTTTTTTAGTTGCATTAGGTTGGTGCCTCGGTATTGCTGAGTTAGCGAACTATGTTGGTTTGTCAGTAGAAATAGGTGCCTTTGTTGCTGGTGTTTCTTTAGCGACGCGACCTATTGCCGTTTATATTGCCGAGAGTTTACGTCCATTGCGTGATTTTTTCTTGGTAATGTTTTTCTTTTCTCTCGGGGCAGGGTTTGATTTGTCGATGATAGGCAATGTTATTATTCCCGCTACAACTTTAGCGATATTCGTATTAATTTTTAAACCACTAATATTCCGCTGGTTGCTACGTAAAGTTGCAGAACGTCCTAAAACAGCAAAAGAAGCTGGTTTTCGTTTGGGACAAATAAGTGAGTTTTCATTATTAATTACCATCATTGCATTACAGTCCGGTTATATTTCGACTAAAGCGTCTTACGTTATTCAAATGGCAACTTTAATTACATTTATATTTTCATCATATTATATTGTTATGAAATACCCAACTCCGATAAGTGCATCGGATAAATTAAGACGTGATTAATATTGTTATTTGAACTATTTAGTAATTTTGAACACTAAACATGGTGTTCAGTTTATTGCTTATGATAAACTTAAATTTATACTTTTTTAAATTGTGTTGTTTCAGGAGTTTTATTATGTTTCGTGTTTTTTTTAAATATGTCTTTATTATTAGCTTTTTTGGCTCGTTTCATATTACTCTTGTCCATGCAGATGAATCTGATAATACGAAAATGACTGAAACAGAGACTTATGTTGAGTATAAAATTAATGGCGTTTATGCTGATGTTCGTGATGATGTTGAGTTGGCTATAACAGGAAGAGGTATTAAGATTAATACTATAGCTCATACTGGTGATATGTTGATTCGAACGGGTAAAGATATTGGAGCTAAAAAAGTTATTTATAAACATGCCGAGGCTTTTGAATTTTGTTCAGCAACGATATCCAGAGCCACAATGGAAGCTGATCCACGAAATTTTATGTTTTGCCCTTATATAATTTATGTTTATCAATTGTCTCAAGATAAAAATACCGTGTATGTTATGTATCGGCGACCAACCTACGATAGTAATAAAAAATCAAATAAAACATTAAAAGCAGTTGAAACGATGCTGAAAAATATCATTTCTGAAGTTATCCAATAAACCAGTAATTATCAAATGAAAGCAGCTAAAGTGGTTTCGTTAATAGTTGTAGCTTGGTACAAGTGCTGTAGCATTAGTTAAATACTACTGATAGAAATGTGATTAAAGTCTAATTAATGATGTTTAAATACCTTAAATAATTAAGTCTGTAAATTTTTAATAACAAAATCAATTATATATTTAATCTGAAATATTAAAGCTAAATTAAATACAGTCGTTAACTACTAAATATAAAGCATCAGTAATAACGATTATATTTACCTTACTATTGTAAGTAATTAGCTGAGATACGCAGTATTATGGACTCAAAAGAATTAGTCACCGGCGTGGTACGCCTTGTTTCATTACCTGAGGTTTGTTTGCGGGTGACTGAAATGTTGGAAGATCCTGGCACCACGGCTACTGATTTGGGACATGTGATTTCTCGCGATACGGGGTTAACGGCGCGTTTATTAAAAATAGTAAACAGTGCTTATTATGGTTTTTCTTCGCGTATTGAAACCGTTACAAGAGCAGTAACCATTATTGGCTTACGTGAATTACGTGGTTTAGTGCTAGCAGCATCGGCTATTGAGGCTTTTTCTAAAATTCCAACGGATCTATTGAATATGGCTTATTTTTGGCGCCATAGTGTCTATTGTGGTGTTATTGCTCAACTGTTGGCTAAGCGTTGTAATGTATTGCATAGCGAACGATTATTTGTTGCTGGTCTATTACACGATATTGGAAAATTAATTATTTGTCACAAACTTACTGATAAAGCCGAGTTGGTTATTAAAACCTGTCAAGAAACCGGTGAGTGTGATTTTATTGTTGAACAACGTATTTTGGGATTTGATCATGCCGAGGTTGGTAGCGAATTACTCAGAGAGTGGCGCATGCCTGATTCATTACGAGATAGTGTTGCTTTTCATCATACTCCCGAGCTTGCTGAAGATACAATATTAGATGTTTGCATGATCCATATCGCAAACTGTTTAACTGGAAAGGCTGAACAGGAAATAGAGCAACAAGGTGGTATTCAAGAAATTTCCGATTATGCTTGGAAAATTAGCGGTTTGGATGAGAGCATTATAGAAGATATTTTTTCAGAAGCCGGTCCTTTATTTAGTGATGCTTTAGAAACAATTTTACCAAAAAATTATTTACCTTAATATGCAAACCTCAGGTTAGCAAGTTCCACTTGAATAAAGTAATCTGCTACACTATTTTTCTAAAATAGTGGAACTGTATTATGAAAAAATTACTTGATATTATGTCACGTTTACGTGACCCAAAAACAGGCTGTCCGTGGGATATCAAACAAACCTACCAATCGATTGTGCCTCATACACTTGAAGAGGCTTACGAAGTTGCAGAAGTAATAGAACAAAATCGTTTAGATGATTTACCCGATGAGTTAGGTGATTTGTTATTTCAAATTGTTTTTTATTCTCAATTAGCAAAGGAACAAAATAAATTTAATTTTGACGATGTGATTAATGCGATTTGTAATAAATTAATTCGACGGCATCCACATGTGTTTAATAATAACGATGATGCTGTAACAACTTATGATTTATCTAATCCAAGTGCCATTAAACAACAAACACTTGCATGGGATAAGTTGAAATCTGAAGAACGAAATAAAAAGAATAATAAAAATAGTAGTGTATTAGATGATATTAACTCAGTATTACCATCACTCTCGGCTGCTCAAAAAATTCAACGCCGGGTATCAAATGAAGGTTTTGATTGGCCGGATATTTCTGGCGCAGTTGAAAAATGTTATGAAGAAATAAAAGAAGTTGAGCATGAAATTGAACTGGCCAACTTAGGGAAAAAAAATCACATCGAAGAAGAGTTAGGTGATTTATTATTTGCTTGTGTTAATGTGGCGCGTCATTCTGGTGTTGATGCTGAAGCGGCATTACGAAAAGCAAATGCTAAATTTGAAAATCGTTTTAGAAAGGTTGAGCAATTATTATTGCAAAGTGGTGGTTTACAAAATGCGTCATTGGTTGAAATGGATGCAGCATGGAATGCCGTTAAAGAGAATGAAGTTGCAGGTAATAAAAATAAATTATCGCGACATAAATCATGAATTAGACTTCATAAATACAGTTAAATTATTAAATTCTAATATAAGTATTTTCAATCCGAAATCTTGGTCATAAAATTTTGTTATCATCAAGCAAAAACATACCCTAATAAATAAACACAATAAGCACTGTAAGCAAATTAAGTTTAGGATGGCATTGTTTACCCTGAAAGATTTTGGGGATACATACTATAACTATAATGGACGAGATGGAGATGAGCTTTATGTCAACACCGATACTTTTAGCCTTGGCTGCTGCTGTTATTGCAATTACCTATGGCATATTTTCAATTTTTAGAATTTTAAAGTTACCTGAAGGAAACGCCGATATGATTCGGATTTCCGAGGCAGTGCAAGAAGGGGCTGCAGCTTTCCTAAAAAGACAATACCTGAGTATTGGTGTGGTTGGATTGGTTCTATTTATCGTGATTTTTATTTTCTTAACACCACTGTCTGCTGTTGGATTTGCCATCGGTGCAATTTTATCCGGAGCAACTGGTTATATCGGAATGTTCATTTCTGTTCGTTCTAATGCACGTACTGCTGAAGCTGCACGTAAAGGTGTAAATCCGGCGTTACAAGTGGCATTTTTAGGCGGAACAATTACTGGTTTGTTAGTCGTTGGTTTAGCTTTATTAGGTGTCACCGCGTTTTATTATTATCTCTCGACGATATCAACCGGCGCGGTTGATATGAACCCACTAATTGGCCTTGCTTTTGGCGGATCGCTTATTTCAATTTTTGCTCGATTAGGTGGCGGTATCTTTACCAAGGGTGCTGATGTTGGAGCGGATTTGGTTGGAAAAATTGAAGCGGGTATTCCAGAAGATGATCCACGTAATCCGGCTGTGATTGCGGATAATGTTGGTGATAATGTTGGTGATTGTGCTGGCATGGCTGCTGATTTATTTGAAACATACGCCGTAACAATTATCGCAACAATGATTTTAAGTGGTTTTGTATTTTCAGAGACAGCTTTTGCAACTCAAGCAATATTATTTCCTTTAGTATTAGGCGCAGTATCCATTATTGCTTCAATCGTTGGGACATGGGTTGTACGAGTGAAAGAGGGTGGACGAATTATGCCAGCCTTATACCGTGGACTCGCAGTGTCCGGTGCATTATCCGCAATAGCATTTTATTTTGTAACCGATAAAATGATGGCGGGTAATGGTATGCATTCTGTTTTAGATATATTTTATGCCGCACTCGTGGGCTTGGCTGTTACTGCCGCTTTGGTTGTTATTACAGAATATTATACTGCGACTGAATTTTCTCCCGTTAAAAAATTGGCAGAGTCGTCAACTACAGGTCATGGAACAAATGTTATTGCTGGTCTGGCTTTGTCGATGCGTTCAACAGCCGCGCCGGTTATTGTTATTTGTATTGGTATAGCCGTTGCACATAATTTTGCAGGTTTATATGGCATCGCAATTGCTGCTACTGCAATGTTATCAATGGCGGGGATTATTGTGGCGTTAGATGCTTATGGTCCTATAACTGATAATGCCGGTGGCATCGCTGAGATGGCAAATTTAGAAGCCGATGTTCGTAAGAAAACCGATGAACTGGATGCGGTAGGTAATACCACTAAAGCTGTTACCAAGGGATACGCGATTGGTTCGGCAGGTTTAGCTGCATTGGTTCTTTTTTCTGATTACACTCGTGAAATTGAACACTTAACGGGTAAAGTCATGAGTTTTGATTTATCCAATCATATGGTATTAATTGGTTTATTCATTGGTGGTCTGGTGCCTTATCTGTTTGGAGCGATGGCGATGGAAGCTGTAGGTCGTGCGGCAGGATCGGTTGTTGTGGAAGTTCGACGACAGTTTAAAGAAAAACCCGGAATAATGGATTTTACTGAAAAACCAGATTATTCGACAGCCGTCGATATGTTAACAAAGTCAGCCATTAAAGAAATGATTATACCATCATTATTGCCAGTTGCTGTTCCTATTGTTGTTGGCCTAACTTTAGGTGCGCAAGCACTCGGTGGTTTGCTGGTTGGCTCTATCGCTACTGGTTTATTTGTAGCAATTTCAATGACAACCGGTGGTGGCGCTTGGGATAACGCGAAGAAGTATATCGAAGATGATAATCTTGGTGGTAAAGGTTCTGAGGCTCATAAAGCTGCAATCACTGGTGATACAGTTGGTGATCCATACAAAGATACAGCCGGTCCAGCGATTAATCCCTTGATTAAGATTATGAATATCGTGGCGTTGTTGATTGTGCCGTTGGTTGTTTGATCAATTGGTTTTTTAAAATGTAATTAAGAAATCTAATGATTCAATTTAAAAAGGCGCATGTATAATGCGCCTTTTTTTATACATCATAAAATAGTAAACCTTATAAAAACCATTTCTGGTGAAATTATAAACAGTTAACAAAATTATTTTACGAGAATTCAATTTTAGTATTTCAATGTTTCGTTAAAAGCGTATACTGCGAAACTTTTATAATGTTTAGTAAAAATATCCTTGTAGTTTGATTTTAATCACCTTGTCATTATTTAGGTGAATTAAACTGTAACAGATGTTTAGTCTACAAAGATGTTTGTTTGGGATGAAATATATAATTACATTAAATTTTTTCATTGTTATTCTATCGATAACGATTGTGACATCTGCTGTTTATGCCGACAGTTTTAAAAACTGTTTTAATTATGAAACAAATAATGCTCAATCTAATATCGCAGCAATAAAATCATCGGTTACTAAACAGGTTTTTGGAAATTCAACTGAATATCATTTATTTGATAAAATTTGTAACATTACAGATAGCAATAAAAAAATTAAACGTAATGACGTAATTTTAGTTGATGTCCGTCCTAAATCGCAATATCAACAATTTCGAATTAATAATTCTATTAACTTAAAACTGAGCCTCGTTAAATCAAAAAAATATTGGCAAAACAAATTGGTTGTGTTGATTAATAATGGTACGGCAACACGAAATTTAATAGAAGAATGTGGGCGTTTAAGAAAAAATGGTTTTAAGCAGGTTTTTGTTTATAAGGCAGGAATTAGGGCTTGGGTTAAAAATAAAAGTCAAATAATTGGAACGTACACCAGTAAAGATTTAAGTGGTGTCTTGGCTCAGGAATTGTTTAATGAACGAGATGAATACCATTGGCAGTTAATTGATGCTACTGACGCTGATAATAAACAAAAATTAAACATATTAAAAAAATATTTTCCTAATATTAGTAAATATTCTAAAAATAATAAGTTGAAAGTAAACTTTTCTCAATTTAATAAACATAAGGATATTCGTTATTTATTCATTGATAATACTGGTGATAAAATTAATTTATTCGATCGTTTGACATTTAATAATTTATATTATTTGCGAGGCGGCGTGAACAGCTTTGCTAAATACATTAATTTACAATATAAAATGACTAATAAAAAAGAATTTACATTACAAAAACCTCAAAGCTGTAAATAAGAGTTGTATAAATATGAGAGTTGATAATAAGTTTATAGTTTTAGTTGGTTTCATTAGCGTTATTGGTGTTGCGGTAATAATTTATACAACGGTTAATTCAAAGCCTGAATATTTGGTCAAGCGAACTATTAAATATCAATATCAAATACAAAATAAAACCAATAAATTAATTAAGCAGAGCCAATTTTGGGCATATGCACCTGTCCCTAAAACGTCGAATCAACTGGTTGAAAACATTCAGTCTTCGTATCCATATCAATCAGAATACGATAATTTAGGAAATCACATTCAAACGTTTACGATTAAAAATCTTGCGCCTTTTGCGACAAAGATAATTACGCTCACTGTTAATTTAAAAATGTCTAATAAGGCGAACAAATTATCAATGAGTGCTGAAAATGACTATTTGACAGCAGAAAAAAATATTGAATCAAATAATGAAAAAATAATTTCGCTTAGTTCAAAAATAATTAATAAAACATCAAAAACTAAGTCAGATGCTTTGTTTAACTGGGTTAGTAACAATATTGCGTATGAAGGTTATATAAAAGCTGATCGTGGTGCGTTATACGCTATAAATAAACGCTCGGGAGATTGTACTGAGTATTCCTATTTATTCACAGCCTTGTCACGAGCTCAAAATATACCTTCAAGGGTCATTGGTGGTTATGTTTATAAAGAAGATACTCGGTTAAAACCCGAAGATTTTCACAATTGGTCTGAATATTATAAAAATAATCGTTGGTATATTGCAGACTCTCAAAATAAAATTCACAATGAAAATGTCACTAATTATATTGCTTTTAGGATTATTGCTGATAGCAATAATTCAAAGTTAGGTAATTCTCATCGTTTTGCATTCAGTAACACCGATATTTTGGTGTCATTAAAATAGATCTTCATCTAATAAATTATTTTTTAACTTTAATTTTTTATATCTGCGTTTTTTAATTAAATAGTGAGTATTAACTTATAAATCGTAATTTGAAAAATTTATATGAAAATACATTGCAATAAATTTTAATTGCTAAGATAATTTATTAAAATTGAGATCTGTGTCTTACTATAATTAATTTTTTGAAAATAGTTCTAGCAGTTATTAAAAATAAATAAATAAAAATAATTCATCGTTTTTAAATAATAATTTGTGATATTAAAATAATAATAATTAACAATCAAATTAAGTGTTTGTATTGTTAATAGTCGTTTAAGTTGACCTACTGAATAAACAGGTGATGTGATCATGCGTGCAAATAAAGGGATTTTACGCTTAGTTAGCGTAGTGTTTTTAATAGTGATTCAAAATATTGCGTTTGCAGTTGTTAATCATTCTGGAGTGCTGGTTAGTGATGAGGTTTGGGATAACGTTGATACGCATCTAGTAACAGGTGATATTACTGTCCCTGCTGGTGTCACTTTAACCATTAGTCAAGGTGCAATAGTTAATTTTGAAACATCAGACGATCAAGCATCGGGTACTGATGTTGCACGTACAGAGTTAATTGTTTCTGGTTCTCTTCAAATTTCAGGTACCTCTGCATCTCCTGCAACACTTACAACTAATGCAACTCTGGCTGCAGCCGGTGATTGGTACGGCATTCGCGTGATCAATGGCGGCAGCTTAACGGTACGTTATGCGGTTATCGATTATGCGGTAACGGGAATTGATTATC
>CAZEPW010000022.1:13487-49026 GCA_964514215.1 uncultured Thioalkalispiraceae bacterium | reverse complement strand
GGACACTGCCCTTTCACGGCGGCAACAGGGGTTCGAATCCCCTTGGGGACGCCATATAAATCAAAGGGTTACGAGAGATTGTAACCCTTTTTTATTTCTGTACGGCATTCATACGACAATTTAATTTGAACAGTAGTGACTTTTTCGATATTGCCGTACGAGATATAAAGGCAATTTGAATTTTATGAAGGTTTTTATCATTTAGAAATTGCGAAGGTTTTCATCGTTAATCACGCCGCTTTTACATTTATCTTTAATACTTTTCTGTTGTAAGTTGGTTCTAAGGAATAACCGAGTTTACCTAAAAAGCTAAACAACATATCAAGTGAAAAGTCATTTATTTTACCGCCTTTTAATTTGCTAATTCTTGCTTGCGTAACTCCTAATTTTTCAGCAGCTTGTTTTTGTGACCACTCGTGATCATCGATCATATCTCTGATTATTATCATCAACTTAGCGCGAGCTATCATTTCTGGTGCACCATTCTTGCCGTGGGTTGATTCAAATGATTTCATTTTAATAGTTGACATATTAACTTCTATGTACTTGATCTGAGTGTATGTAAGTACTTGCATATATACAAGTGCTTACATAATTTTTTCATTATAATTGTGTCGAAGCAATACTACGGCTTGCAAGAAATGAAATTCGTTATATCCAAGCTGAAAAGACTAAGAGCCAATATAAATAAAGTTTCAATATTTTTTCTTCTACACAAGATTAATTATAAATTTACTAATGAATAAATTGAGGAATTTAAATGCCTAATATGTGGAAGGTAAGAGCTGGCCAAGGTGCAAACTTTATTGATGATTTTATCGAAAACAATATTGTTGCTATAGGTTGGCCTCGTGCAGGTGAAATAAAAGTTGGTGTTACCCGAGAAGAAATTACAATTAAAATATCATCAGTTTGGCCAAATATAACGAAAGGTAAACGGGGATATCGGCAGGACAAATATATCGTTTTCTTAATAAAATAACTGTGGGTGATAAAGTCGTAACTTATGACCCAAGTCGACGCATTTATCATGTAGGTGAAATATTGAGTCAACCGAAATATGATGAATCAATTTTGGAAGAATTACCACGGGTTCGTGATGTTAAATGGTTGGGTGAAGTACCTCGAGATATTATTAGTACAACCACAAAAAATACACTTGGCGCAATATCGACATTATTTTACTATCAGAAGATGCAACTCAAGAAATAGAAGCAAGATTAAAAGGCGAAGAAATAGAAGATGTCATTGAAACCGATGAGGAATCAGAAGTAACTGAAATTATTGCTCGAGATTTACGTGCACAATCACGTGAATTTATTAAAGACAAAATAACTCTATTAGATTGGCAGGATATGCAGGAACTTGTTGCAGGACTGTTACGCGCAATGGGCTACAAAACACGTATATCGGCTGCAGGACCAGATCGTGGAAAGGATATTATTGCATCACCGGATGGTTTTGGTTTTGAACAACCTCGCATTGTTGTCGAGGTTAAACATCGGCCCAATAAATCAATGGGTGCTCCTGAAATTCGAAGTTTCTTAGGTGGACGACATACTGATGATAAAGGTTTGTATGTTTCTACAGGAGGTTTCTCAAAAGAAGCTCGCTATGAAGCTGATCGAGCTGCAATCCCATTGGTTTTACTTGATTTAGATGATTTAGATGATTTAGTTAAAGAAATATTACGCCATTATACTAACATGGATATGGACGCTAGAAGATTGATATCACTGACGAATATATATTGGCCTGCATAAAAAAACGATCATAACCGATCAATTTTATGAATTTATAAGTTCATTCATTTTAGTCAACTATGATAATAGTTTGCTAAATGTCAGTTGATTACTGTATTTTGTTATTCAAACAATTACTTTGGTGCTAGCGTAATATTATATATATTAAGTACACCCCTGATATTATGGAGGAAGCTGAAGGTGGCATTAGCGATTAAGGTGGTAGAAGTGGTGAAACCCCATAACTATTTTGTTTCACCACTTTCAGCTTTTACCACAAAGAATGGGGTACGGTTTGAGTTACAATTTTATTTAATCAGAAAGTATTGTTTGGCATTAAAACACGAAATTTATGTAACGATCTAATGGAACATAATAATAGAGCTGTACGCTGCTATTCCTTGTAGCGATAAGAGAAAAAAATATGAAGAAGCTAATACGTAATTCCACCACAGAATTTTTAATTTTTACCTCTCAGGCTGGTGAAAACAGCATTGAAGTCAGGGTCGAAGATGAAACCATCTGGCTCACGCAAAAGTTGATCGCTGAACTGTTTGGCAAAGGTCGGAGCACGATAACCGAGCACTTAAATAATATCTTTACGGAGGGCGAGCTGGTGCAAGAATCAGTATGTCGGGAATTCCGACACACTGGATCAGACGACAAATCATACAATACCAAATTCTATAATCTTGATGCCATTATTTCTGTTGGTTACCGTGTCAATTCCAAACGCGCAACCCAGTTCCGTCAATGGGCAACACAGATACTGAGGGAATTTTCCATCAAAGGTTATGTACTCGATAAGAAACGACTGGAAAATGGTGCTTTTTTAGGTGAAGACTATTTTGAAACACTACTGGCTGAAATTCGAGAAATTCGCTTAAGTGAACGCAGGTTTTATCAGAAAATTACCGACATCTATTCCACTAGTGTTGATTACAACAAAGATGACCTTACCACCAAAGACTTTTTTGCTAAAGTTCAGAACAAATTGCATTTTGCAATTCACGGCCATACAGCAGCCGAACTGATCATGGAACGTGCCGATAGCGACAAAGATCACATGGGTCTTACCAATTGGGTAAACAGCCCTGACGGTAAGATTGTAAAAACAGATGTCGCTATTGCAAAAAACTATCTGAACAAAGAGGAAATCGAATCTCTTGGTCGTATCGTTGGTGCTTATCTTGACCTGGCAGAAGAAAGAGCCAAACGAAAAATACCGATGGCGATGGAAGACTGGGCAAAACGTCTTGATCTGTTCCTGGAATTTGATGAGCGAGAAATTTTACGCGATAGCGGAAAAATAACGGCAAAAATTGCTAGAGATTTTGCCATAAGCGTGTTTGAAAAATACCGCATTGTTCAAGACAAGTTGTTTGAGTCAGACTTTGATAAACTTCTCAATCTACAACATGATAAAGACTCAGAGAAATAAAACACAATCATTTATTATGGCAACGTCCCACAAAACAACTACTAAAATGATGCATTCTGATTTGAAAAATAGTGCCAATGTGATGTATATCCCTACCTCAATATAATCATATGACACCTCAAAATAATGATGTGCACAATGAAATAGAGACCATTGATCAAAGGTTATCTGAATTAGAGAGCGAACAAAATAGTTTGATTGAAAGACGAGAGGCTCTAATTCAGATACGAACAAATTCACAAGGTAATACACAAAATATATCTCTTACGCTGTCAGTTAGCCAAAAAGTTGGACTCTTTAAAAGATTATTTAAAGGTCGAGAAGATGTATTCGCCAGGCGATGGAAAAACTCAACAGGACGCAGCGGCTATTCTTTTACTTGTGAGAATGAGCGGGTAAAAGGGGTTTGCAATAAGTCCAAAATAAAATGCAACGTGTGCACAAACCGAATGTATAAGGCTCTAAGTGATCAAGTAATTTATGAACACTTGGCGGGCAAACATGTTGTTGGTTTATACCCACTTCTCACTGATAATACTTGTTTTTTATTGGCAGCAGATTTTGATAAAGATGATTGGCAAGATGCTATAAAAGCGTTAGCGCAAGTTTGCCGACAATTTGATATTCCTTACACTGTTGAGATCTCACGTTCGGGTAATGGTGCTCATTTGTGGATTTTCTTCTCTGAAGCTGTTTCTGCAAAGGATGCTAGATTATTGGGTTTTGGTCTACTTGATAAGGCAATGGATATTCATCATAACTTATCATTCGAATCCTATGACAGGTTGTTTCCCAATCAAGATATTATGCCTGAAGGTGGATTTGGTAACCTGATTGCACTACCACTACAAAAAGAGGCCAGACAAAAAGGCAATAGCCTATTTGTTGGTCAAGACTTGCAACCTTATACCGATCAATGGCTGCACCTGTCGCAAATACAAACGGTTTCGGCGAAAAAATTGGCTAGCTTTCTACTAAAATTAGCACCCGATTCCTTGCGATTATCTGATCAACAAATTATTGATACTCGGCCACCTTGGGAACAAGGAGCTAAATTAAAATCATCAACGATCGATAATTGCCCCAAACAACTGACTGTTGTATTGGCTAACCACATCTATTTTAATCTTGATGAAATTCCAGCACCACTAACGGCCAGACTTAAACGGCTTGCCAGCTTTTCAAATCCTGTGTTTTTTAAAACTCAGGCCATGAGGTTTTCCACTCATGGTATACCTCGGTATATTACTTGTGCTCGAATTGAGCAAGGCTCTGGAAATTTAAAATGGTTATCTTTACCCAGAGGTTGCATTGATGAAGCCATGATGTTACTGCAAGAACAGCAAATCACAGTAGTAATTGACGACAAGCGAGAACTAGGACAAAAACTAAAAAGCTTAAAATTTCTCGGCAAGTTGAGAAAGGATCAATTGAAAGCAGTAAATGCTATTACTAAACATAACACTGGTGTTCTGCATGCACCTACGGCATTCGGAAAAACTGTTGTTGCGATTGGAATTATTAACAAACGAAAAGTTAATACATTGATTCTTACCCACAGTCGCCATCTACTTGAACAATGGCAAGAGCGCTTAAAATCATTCTTGAGCAATGTTGAAATTGGTGTTATCGGTGGAGGTAAGAAAAAACCATCCGGCCAAGTAGATATCGCCACCTATCAAAGCTTGATCAATAAAAAAGACAATACAATAGATTTACTCATTCAGGATTATGGCCAGGTTATTATTGACGAGTGTCACCATATCTCTGCACCCCGATTTGAAATGGTACTCAATGAAGTACGGGCAAAATTTGTCCTTGGGCTCACTGCAACACCGGATCGACAAGATGGTCATCAGAAAATCATTTTTATGCTGACAGGACCTATCCGTCACAAAGTTAAGTCGAGCCATTCTGATAAGTTTGAACAACAAGTAGTGGTAAATCAACTATACAATCAACCACCGACTAATCTTTTGAACAGTGACGAAAGACTGCGCATTAGTGATGTTTACCACTGGCTCGTGAAAGATAACAATCGCACACAGAGAATTATTGATGATGTAATTTCAAAAATTGCAGAGGGAAAACACCCATTAGTTCTGACAGAACGAAGAGAACATGCGGAAATCATTAATCAATTTCTTCATGAACAGGATATACGATCAGTCGTTCTCAGAGGGGGGATGCGAGCCAAGGAACGCCAGGCGGCTAACGAGCAAGTTACAGTTGCTCAGGTGATTGTTGCTACAGGAAAGTATGTCGGCGAAGGTTTCGATTTACCAAGGCTCGATACACTTTTTCTTGCTATGCCTATCGCATGGAAAGGATCATTGGCGCAATATGCTGGCAGGATACATCGTGAAGCTGATGGTAAGGATGTCGTTACGATATTTGATTATGTTGACGCATCACTCCCCATGCTAAAGCGCATGTTTAACAAGCGAGAAAAAGGTTACAAAGCAATGGGGTACCAACTGAGTTTTGTAAATTTTGATACTGATATATAAAAAATCGAAAGGTTTAGCAAATTATATAATACAAATAAAATACTCTACACTATACAATTAAAGGGGTGAAACCCAGTAATTATGCGGTTTCACCACCTTTACAGATAATAACCGTTGTTTCACACATACTGCTTAGTCGTACTTTGCGATTAACTATATGTCTTTATTTGTAATTAACTTCTTTCCTTCTTGACTTTAAATCCAGTAGACTCTTTTTGTTTAAATAATAATAAATTTTCAGACTTAATGGGGAATGTTTCAATGAAAGGACTTGGTATAACTATTAGTTTAATTTTGTTTTCACTTTTTTTAATTTCTTGTGGTGGGGGTAGTGGTGGATTACCTGATAGTGAACAACCTGCGCCCATACTATCAAGCGTTGTTAGTGTTGTTCCGGCCGATCTGAATGAGAACACAGCACGAGACATTAAGATTATTGTCACTTTTGAAAAACCGATTCAGGAAGCATCGGTGATACTTGGTGAAACATTTAAGGTTACGAATAATCAAGGCGATCCCATTGATGGAATATTTGAAGTTAATTTAAACGAAATAATATTTTCAGCAACCCCCCTCTATTCATTATCTAGCACTTATAAGATTGAGTTATCAAAATTAAAAAGTGATGACGGTCTTCTTATTAATGATTTTAAAAGCTCGTTTAGTACGGTTAGAGGTAAGTGGTTTGTAAGACAGCAAGAATTAGGATTACTTCTTCTTGAGCATCGAAATTCTAAGTTAGTTGATATAAACCCAGTAACTGGTAAGGTCGTATTCCTTTTTATTGATTCTCCAGCTCAAGCTTCCCGTCCCGTACCAGAATACATGGCATTTCCTCGCGAATATACTTCGAAAAATGGTTGGATGAATTCTCAGAGTTTTATTTTACCATTACAAAATAATAGAAGGCTTCGTGGGCCGATTTTTAAAATGTTCGGAGATGAATCAAGACTTATGTATGCGGGAACAAAATCAGCCACAACCTCTCAAACTACGTCATTTACTTCGTTGAACTGGGCGAAACCAGAGTTTGTGCGTGACTCATCATACTTTCTTGGGTTAGAAACTGCCCCGAATGGAAATGCTATTGAATTATTTATCGGGGATAACGGCTATAATGTGTCACTATTTAAAGGCAGTTGGTTGGCACCCGTGAGTCTTAATAGTCAATTTCCGGTTCGAAATAATGATTTCCCTATTAGGCCGTTTATTTACGATGATGGCACAATGGGCGTATTTTACTCGACAGCCAACAGTAATGGAGGCTCTGATATATTTGAACATTTAGAGCCATTTTTAGGCGACCCGGTAAACGTTACGACTAATAATGAAGGGTTAGCAACTCACTCTGGTGAATTAGAAAACAATACTCTGCGCTATGATATATACGGTGCAGATGTTCTATTAGGCTACAAAAACATGGATGGCACGTATTGGACTGTCACTAAATTCGGCGGCGTTTGGGAACAACCTCAACAATTAGATATACCGCCCACTGCAGCAGTTTACAAGCTTATGAAGTTTAAAGACAATGAAAAAATGATCGTTTACAAAGACAGTGGCTTGATTTACTCAAAGTATTTTGTAACTAACTGGAAACCGAGTATATTAGTTTCTAATACTCCGGTTTTAACTTCAGCAGGTGCTATGTCTGATATTCGTGTTATTGAAAATAATGGCATTGTTACCGTTGCATGGTTTACCGAGACTGATATCCGAGCTGTTCAATACACAGATAGTTGGCAACTTGAACAGATTATTGAATCCTTTACAGATAAAACAAAATACTCAACCGCCGTCCCTCTAAGATTATTAGGAGCTAATAATGGTGTTGTTCATGCATTTTGGGGTAGGGAAACGATTGATAGTATTTATTATTCAATATATACCGCCGTTTTACAATAATGGCAATAAAAGAACACACAAGAAGCAACAATCCAGACAATAATTTTTGTCTGATTAGTGATTAAGTAACTTAAAAAGATGTAGAACAACTATACAAAAAAATTTATTTGCAGGGTCGCAATTAAATGGGTGTTTATTCAGGATTGGATAGTGGTAACAACAGCATAGTCGAACACTTTCGACCTGTGCTGTGTTGTTTGTGTATTATTCACTATAAAGAATCATCTAAGAATGTAACAGCAGAGTTCAAAGTATGACCGATTTTGACAACTCAACCGATGATGAAATTAAGGGCAAACCCGTTAACCCTAATACACTCGATGCTTCCATTGTCGATATTTTGCAAGTATACGGTTCACTTTGTGATTGCAATGAACTAACCCCCTCAGAAATACCCCGAGCCGATCTCCGAACAGACAAATTAATTAGTGTTCGCCAATTCAAAAAAGGCCGCTGGCAACTTGATCGCTATCCTGTATCATTAAACGGTTTAAGGGTCTTTAAAGTTCGAAGAGCAAGCGGCGGTGGTTCTAGTGCTTCACCCGCGAGTATGATGTTCGAAGCATCTTCAAAACAGCATTATGATATTAGCCCAACGGTTTTTGTCGATTCACCCTCAGCAAAAACACCCGTTGAATTAACAAATAAAACCTATATCGTAAAAAATAGTGTTACTCGCATTGTACAAGAAGGTGAAACAGCAGAATCAATCGTCAAACAAGTCACAGAAAAATCCGATTTATCCGCAATCATTGAAATGAAACCAAAAGCTTATACGATAGGAGATAAGGTTCTATCAGGGTATCAACTAAAAATAGAAGATGGACACGCATTAAAAGTTAGTGGTAATGCCACTAATGCGGAAATAGTTGAGATAACATTATCAGGCGCAATTAATGGAATTAAAATACTGGAATTAGCAAAAGCCGGTGGCAATATACTGGTTGGTTTTAATACCGAGTTTAAAATTGAAGGACATGGAACTGTAAAAATTGAAGCAAAAGCCATGTCTGAGACAGGCCGTGCTGAATATGTTTCACACATTGAGATTAAAAAACCCAATTGGGTTGATATTGAATATACCGGAAACGGCAAGCCAATAAATGACGAACTGGATTACATCATTAAATTTGACGATGGTACTCGAATACGTGCAAAATTAAAAAATGGCACTGATTATTTATCAATAGTACCATTCTCCCCCTTCACCATAGAATTCTTACCAACCAAAGAAAAACAAAAAGAACTTGATAAACTCTATAAAAAGCTCGATATAGAACTAAAAGAAATAGTATCCGATGTAGAAAAAAATTCAGCTCCGCTAAAAAAAGAGTGGGAAGCACACCCATGGTATATGAAAAAAATTGTAGGCGATTTATATGATGTTAAAGGTGCAGCCTATTGGGTTTATGATTCGTTAGAAAGTATGTGGACACTAGTTGAGGGCGCGGTAGTTGCTACAGCTAAAACAGCGGTATGGATTGCAGAATATCAATCTCATAAAGAAAAATTACTTGCTCATATATTGAATAGTAACAAGGATGGTATTACAGAAGAAACTGCACATTTAGAACGAATGACAAAGGAAGTCAATGACGATGCAACTGAACTAGTTGAATCCGCAAAAACATTATACTACCTTGCTTACGACGAACGAATTGGAACACGACTTAAAGAATTTATCAAAAATTACTTCACAGCTTTATCACCACAAGAACAACACGAATTTACTACACGTTATGGAATCGATATCCTGTTGATTTTTGTCGGCGGTAGTGGTGCAGCGATATTGGGTGTTAAAAATGCAGCAAAAATAAGCCAATACTTAACCAAAATGGCTGAAATACTCAAAGTATTCAAATATAAATTCAAGCCTAAAGTTAAAGGGAAAGTTAACGAAAAAAATACTTACGAAAAAATTATAAAGCCGAAAAAAATGAAACAAGCAACACTACCCTGTTTTAAAAAGGGTGGTAATTTGAAGAAAAATTTTAAGGGTAATAACAAGAAATTAGATAAAGGATTTAAGAAACAATTAAAAAATCAAGAAGCTGGCTTAAATAACATGACTGTTGGGGAATATCGTAAGGGTCGAGAATTATATAATAAAAAAGGTCGATCTGGCACTGGAGCAGCACAGGAAGCAGCAAGGGCTGATTATGAATTTAAAATTAAAGAAAGAATAAAGAAAAATATACGTGATAAAAATAAAAATCTATCTACGCAAGAAATTAAAAAACTTGCTAATACAAAAACTAAAAATATAATGGATGAATTGGCTGCATTACATGATCCCGATATGATTGCAGGTGGCAAAGATAACGTTTCAAAACTAGGCAATAAAAGAATAAATAGTTCAATTGGATCACAGTGGTCAGGTCAATTACAAAGTCGTGATAAAGGAACTTCAAGAGTGAAAGAACTTGATAAGCAAGTCGATGAAGCATATAAAAAACATGGAGATAATGCTAAAATGAATGTTAAATTGGATGTATGCGGAAAATAGAGGAATTTATTTTGGACAGATATTTTCAAGATTTATTTGATGAGTTTGGTAAGCCTAGCATAAGCAAAAAGGCTAAACCATCTCAAATTGAAAGCTACAGAGGTAAGTTACCTGATAAGCTTTTAGAATTTTGGCAACAATTTGGATTTTGTGGTTTTAAAAATGGATTGTATTGGCTTGTTAATCCATCAAATTACGAATCTATAGTTGAATCGTGGATTGGTGATACTAAAATTAATGAGCAAGACAATTATAGTGTTATTGCTAGAAATGGGTTTGGTACATTATACCTTTGGGGGACAAATACAGGTCACAAACTTACAATAAAACCATCTATGGGTTGGATTTTAGAGGAAGATGGAGATGAGGAATATATTAAAAAAGGTGACTCAAATTATGCAATGGAGTCTTTTTTGTCACTTAAAGAAGCTGAATGGTTCGACATAAATGATTCTCATACAAAAAAACCATTATTCAACCAAGCAGTTAAAAAATTAGGTGCGCTAAAAGAAAATGAAGTTTTTGGATTTGAACCTGCTTTATTTCTTGGTGGTGAACAAACACTCGACAAACTAAATAAATTAGATTTACAAACACACCTATTTATACTTGCAGACTTTGGACACCGTGAATTTATAGATGAGGATGAATTAGCCCGTAAAGCATTTGGTGGTTAATTTTAATCATCACCAGCAAGTATTTCATTTATTTGCTTAGTTACTTTTTTTAGCAACACATCAAGAAAAATTATTGCCTAAATTAACAGTAATTTAATTACTAAGACTGCGTATATTTTTGGCCTCACACACACCGCACATATTGAAGTGGTGTATTATCTTGTGATTTTTTTCTACAGTGACGACGGGAGATCCACCACAGCTAGTACAATGATTTTCGTAGTCAGGGATTAGTATGTTTTTTGTGTTTTCCATGTGGGGATTGTGTAACAGGGATTAGGGTATAATTGGCTTTCATGGGGCTGTTAGGAAGCCTCTAGCCCCTGAAACTGGCTATTTCATACTTTTTCTAGTAAGGTTAGGCAATCTTAGACTGTAAGCTATTGATTTTTATTGGGGGGATATAGTCGAATCCCCTTGGGGACGCCAATAAAAATAAAGGCTTGCATGAGAATGTAGGCCTTTTTTATTTTTGTACGGAATGATGTGGTCAAGTAAATTTGGACAGATCAAGTATGAGCTACCACATTTTAATTTACTAACTCTTGTCTTAGGATTACTTTATTGTTATTAGAGAATAAGCATAATCTTTTACTAATTTAGATATATTATCGCCAACTATTAAAATGGTTCCCGCACAGCTTCCAATATGTGATCCTGCACCGGAAATTTTTGCTACGGCACCTTCATTTTCGATATCAGCAATAAATTCTTGAATTTTCTTGGGCACAACTCCAATATCACAAAGCAAGCGATGATTTATTGAGATTAATTTTTTTTGCTGAATATAATCGTTTTCTTTAATGGCTTTAGATAAGCTTAATGTGACTTGTTCGAAATCGTTCCAAATGAAACTACCTTTAAATTTATTTGCCACATGCATAACCACAGTTCCTGTGTTAGCTGTTGGTATGCCCGTGTTAACAAGATTATACGGTAAGCTAAATTTAGGGTGTTTTTTTCCGTTGCCTTTTTGAAATAGACAGGTGCCCGCATTAATTGAGATAAATGAATCTACTCCACTGGATTTACCACTTTGATATTCCTCTGTTTGTTGTACTAAATCATGTAATGCTTTATTGGAAAGTTCTATTCCATAAAAATTAGAAAGTACTCGAATAATACTGACGGACATAGAGGAAGATGAACCAAGTCCAGATCCGATAGGGAGATCCGTGTGAATACTTAGTGAACAGGGCTTGTTAAACAAATTAAATGTATTTAGAAAATTAGCTAATACCACAATTGCTAAGTTTGTTGCCTGTGGGATAATTTCAGCAATGTCCAAGCTATTGTTTTTATAAATTTTAAAATTTTCTTGCACGATGGCTAATATTTTGTTTAATTCTGCTTTAGTATATTGATAAGATTGATCTAAATTTTTTAAATTAATATTAAATGTTATTGATGATTTTACTGAAGATGTTGTGAAGCAATTAAGACTTTGTACAAGGACAGGTGCGCCGTAAATGGCTGAATGTTCGCCGCTAATAGTGAATTTTCCTGGTGCTATCGAAGAATAAAAATAAGCTGGTTTGTTAGTTTCATCCATCAGTAATGAACAATGTCTGGATTAATATATTTAGACCAAGCGTTAATTCCTCCAGCAATGTTTGTTACTGAATACCCTGAGTCACGCAGGATTTCTGTGGCACGTGCGCTTCTATCACCTGATTTACAGATTACATATATGTGCTCATCGATGGGTAACTCCAATTGGCGAGAGGGAAGTTCTTTTAATGATATGTGAATAGATTTATCAAGAGAGGCAATCTCTAATTCATAATTTTCCCGAACATCGAGTAATATATGTGTGATCCCCGAGTCTTGGATGACTTTATAATCTTCCACAGTAATTTCATTTTTTGTGGTTTTCGATTGTTCTGTAACCGAAGATAGTCCACAAAATGCATTGTAATCGACTAAATTGGTGATTGTTGGATTGTCGCTACAAATCGGACAATTGGGGTTACGTTTTAATTTAAATTCTTGAAATTTCATTTGGAGGGCATCGAATTTTAATATTCGACCAACGAGGGGAGTACCGATTCCGGTCAGCAGTTTGATAGCTTCAATAGACTGAATCATACCAATAATTCCTGGCAATACACCTAAAACGCCACCTTCTGCACAGCTTGGCATGTTGCCGGGTTTTGGCGGAACTGGAAACATACATCGATAACATGGTCCCCCTAGGTGTGGCGCAAACACGGAGGACTGACCAGTAAATCGGAAAATAGAACCGTAGACATTTGGTTTTTTTAAAAGCACACAGACATCATTACTGAGATAGCGAGAAGGTAAGTTATCAGTTCCGTCGATTATTAAGTCGTAGGGTTTTGCTAGGTCATAGGCAATATCATTTTTAAACAGTAAGTCGTGGATCTCTATCTCGATTTCAGGATTGAGATCACGGAGACGTTCCTTTGCAGACTCGACTTTCTTACGACCGACATCCTTGGTGCCGTGAAGTAATTGTCGTTGAAGATTCGATATGTCTACGACATCAGGATCAACAAGACCTATTTTTCCGACACCCGCAGCAGCCAAATACATGGCAATCGGTGATCCCAGACCACCGGCTCCAATACAAAGAACCTTGGATGCTTTGAGAGCTTGTTGTCCTTGCTTGCCAAATTCAGGTAGCGAAAGATGGCGTGCATAGCGTTGAAATTCTGATGGAGATAATGATGTATTAATCAAATTTTGTCACCAGTTGTGATTTGTTAAAAATAGGCTGATTTTTTATGATAATAAAACGTTGTTGTTATAATAAAAGTTTTTTACATCAGCATATGAGTTATAGCTACTTAATGTAGCATTTTCAACTTATATTTAAGGATCCGTTAATTGCAATAAAATTATTTACGTTACTAAAAAAACGTTATAGGTTAACTGAAAGGCTTCAAAAAACCTGGATTAAATATATTAGAATTAATAATGTTTATGCAGTATGTTGAAATTTTTTCACATGTTGGATAGGTTTATTAGTTAACCTGAGGTGCATAAGGATATACCAAAAAATGTTGGATATTTTAGGACGCGGCAGTCGAGCAGCCATGGATGGCATTTTTTGCGCGTCTTTATTTGGCCATACCGGTTTCATGTCCGAGTGTAAACTGCATATTTGCTTATCCCAAGCTCAGGTTAGTTAACAATAAAAATGCATTCTGAAAATCTTATGGTGTAACGGATTTTATAAATACTTTGGCAAAGCGATTGGTTTGTTTATGCTTGAAATCGTTCGATATGTGGGCTTGATATAATAAATAACGATCTTACAATTATACTTTGACTTTAGTTACCGAACCACTTTTAAGTAAAAAGATGTCTTCATGTCCTTCATCTAAGTACTGAATTTCATCACGTGGTAAGTCAGCAAATATACCTCTCATTATACGACCAGCACAGCCATGACTAACAACAATTGATGTTTTACATTCCCCAAGTTTTTGTAGCCATGATTCAATACGTGTTGCTACTTGATAATAGCTTTCACCACCTAGCATGGGTTTCTCCCAACGGTCTGACAGTCGCATGTTGAAGAAGTGGGCATTGGCCTTTCTTATTTCAAACATATTTTCACCTTCCCATTTTCCATAACACAATTCGGTCAAACGATCATCGAGTTTAATTATTTTTGGATCGAAATTCAGGGCAGATGCTATTAATTGGCTTGTCTCTAAACACCGTCCCAACGGACTTGAGAAAAACCGATAATCTGAACGACCTTCTAAGATTTTACATAAAACCTGACCATTACGTCGGGCTTGCTCTCGTCCGAGTTTAGTTAGAGGTGAATTTTGCTGACCCTGGAGACGGTTTTCTTTGTTCCACTGGGTTTCACCATGGCGTAATAGGAATATTTCAGTTGACAATTTCATCATTTGTACTCTTCATTACACTGTATTGTTTTAAAGTGAATCCTAAATTTATTGCAACTGAATTGCGAAATAATTGCCCGATTGATGCCATGTGTAGATAAATGCTAGTCAGTTATCCACAGCGCCGTTATATCAATTTTACTTTTAACTTGACCAACTGAATATACTCAAGAGAATACTAAGCCTCAATCTAGGATGTAGCAACTGTTGTGATCAGGCTACCGTAATGACTGTTAGTGATAGTTAACAATAACTCAGTTGTAAAAAATGGTTAATGAAAAGCGTATGCTTTTGATTAAGTAAAACGGTATGCACTTGTGCTAGACAACATTTAAATGTCATCTATTCTTTCACTAAGTAAAACGAAAGTTTAACGTAGTTTATTAAACCAATTGAAATTGGTAGAGAAATATGCCGCCATATCAGTTTAACAATTACTAAATAAAGGACGAGCACATGACAAACATCACATTAGATATACCAGAGCAATGGGATGATCTTTTGCCTGATAAGAATAAAGATCAATTACCGTACATTTCACTCAACCTGTGCGGAATTAAGTGGGTAGAACTTGTAAATGAAATTACGGAAAAGTTTCCTAAGATAGCCGAGCGTGTTGTTTCCGCGTCAGGGGGGCTTGTAGAAGGAATAGCAATTGCCATCAATGATGATATATTTGGCTCATACCAAATACCAGATAAATCCACCTCTATATCATTTAACGAAGGTGACACAGTCTCAATCATTATTCCTTTTGCAGGTGGGTAGAACGTATTTTAGATTAAAAATCATTTCAAAAAAGAGGTGAAAAAATGCTTTATAACTCTGTACTTGAAGCTGTTGGTAATACCCCCATTATTCGTTTAAATAGTGTCACATCAGACGTTAAAGCGAATTTATATGCAAAATTAGAATTTACTAATCCTGGTGGTTCGGTTAAAGATCGTGTTGGAGCGTGGCTGATTGAAGATGCTGAAAATCGAGGAGCGCTTAAACCAGGTGGCATTATAATTGAGACAACGGGTGGTAATACTGGAGTTGGTTTGGCTATGGCTGCTGCGATTAAAGGGTATCAATGTATCTTCACCATTCCCGATAAAATATCCAAAGAAAAAATCAAAACATTACGCGCTTTTGGTGCTCAAGTGATTGTTACCCCGTCTGGAATTAAACCTGATGATCCACGAAGTCATTACTCTGTAGCTCGACGACTTGCAAAAGAAACTCCTAACTCGGTGTACATTGATCAATTTAATAACCCGGCTAACCTAGATCATCATTACTGTTGCACTGGACCTGAGATATTTAAGCAAATGCCAGATATAGATGTGTTTGTTGCCGGAGTTGGAACTGGGGGGACACTTTTAGGTGTGGGTAAATTCTTGAAAGAGCAAAAACCCGAAATTGAAATCATCGCTATTGATCCGATTGGTTCTATTATCTACGATATGTATAAATTTGGTGAGGTCAAAACTCCTGCAAAAAGTTATTTGGTTGAGGGAATTGGTAAGCATTGGATTCCAGGTATTTTCGATTTCGATCTTATTGACGATGTCATTCAAGTTAGCGACAAGGAATCATTTTTGATGGCACGAAAAATATTAACGACTGAAGGAATTTATGCTGGTGCTTCTTCTGGGACGGCTGTAGTTGGAGCATTACGTTGGATCCGCGCTCAAGGCAAACGCTTGGAGGGCAAAAATGTGTTAACTATATTTGCTGACAGTGGCTATCGATATATCTCTAAGGTATACGATGACGACTGGATGCAAAGGAAAGGTTTTTTTGAACCAGAGCTTGCGGAAATAGAAGCATGAATAAAACACTTCAAACTAAAAATGACAGAACAAAACCTACTGTTGTTTTACCTAAAGAACTCATCAATAAGGTTATAGAAGGAATAACAAGTCGCCATCCAGTTAAATCCTTTGGATATTTTATTTCCGATGAAAAAGGAGGGGTAGCAAAGGATTTTATCATTTTTGAGGGAAATAATCGTAATGCAAAAGGTTGGAAAGAGGGATTTGAAAGGCGTGGGCAATATTTTGTGGATCATGCTGATGCTGGTTTTGTGGCAACACCAGAAGAAATCTGGAAATTTAAAAAAGAAACATGTTCACGAGGAATGTTTGAAGTTGGAGTTTTTCACAGCCATCAAAGGCACCCGGCTAATTTTTCTAGAGTTGATCATGATTTACATATCAAAAGTATAGGTAAACAACTTTGGCATGCACTATTTTCCATGAGGGTTCCAGAAAACCCTCAAGTTCGTGTTTTTGAAATTTATGATACAGGTGTCAATGAAGTTAGTTTATTAGACTCAGAAAAATTAAAAACTGAAAAAAAAATTGTAAAGCAAAGGGGCAAAGTTGCCAGCCAGATGCTAAGTAAGGATGAAATCATAGCGGCTGCAAATGAGTCACTGCGAGCAGATAAGAACGAGCTGCCTTTAAATCCAGACGCTAAATCCATAGTAGTAGCCATTGAAAATCTTCTTGCAACTGAGGATGAATCATTAATTTCTGAAACGCTTAATACTGGAATTTTTCGAAATAGTCATCACCGGTATGATAAATTTGTTTCTCAGGATATGCGAAGCATAAAAGGTGCTCGATTTTTAATGGGAACGGATTCTGAAAAAACCAATCGGTATTGCGGTGAAACTCCCGAGCATCAGGTTGAAGTATTGGACTACCAAATTAGTCAATACACGGTAACGAATGCACTTTATAGTAAATTTTCCTTACAATCTGATATTCTAGAGAACGATCAGAATAAGCCAAAAGTTAATGTGACATGGTATGAGGCCAAACTTTTCGCAATGTGGATGGGGTGTCGTCTAGTTAGCGAGGCAGAATGGGAATATGCGTGCAGTCAAGGAGGGAAACAAAGCTGGTGTTGTGATAAACAAAGCGAGTTGATTGACTATGCATGGTACAGTGAAAATTCTGGTAGTCTACTTTACTCCGTCGGCTTAAAAAAACCCAATTCATCAGGTATATATGATTTACATGGAAATGTATGGGAGTGGTGTGAAGATAACTATGATGATAGCTTCTACTCAAGTAGTCCAACGTTCTCTCCTGTCAATAAAAAAACTGGTTTTAAAAATGAGGCGTTATCACAGGAAATAAATAAAGTTACTCGTGGAGGATGTATGTACTCTCATGCTGAAATGTGTCGCTCACGCTATCGTTTTCATGAAACCCCTATTTTTTGTGCGCCAGATTTAGGCTTTAGACTATGCCGGTGACGGATAACTAATAGTAGCTAAGAGAGAAAAGTAGAGTATGACAGCAATTGAAGAGCAATCTGACGGAAGTTTTCTGTTTACATATGGTGATTCTTATTTACTGGAAAATGGTGAAAGTCTGGTAGATTTGGAGTTGGTATACGAGACATGGGGTGAACTTAATGAGGATAAAAGTAATGTCATTTTGTTGCATCATGCTCTCTCCGTTGGCAGTCATGCTAGCAGTCATAATAAAAGAAATGAGACTGGTTGGTGGCAGGAAATCGTTGGACCCGGTAAAGCTATCGATACATTAAAATATTTTGTAATTTGCATTAATAACTTAGGCAGTTGTTTTGGTTCTTCAAGCCCAATAAGTATTGATAAGACCACAGGGGAAATGTTTCGAGCCAATTTTCCACAAGTTAGTATTACCGATATGATTCGATCTCAAAAAATACTCTTAGATGATCTTGGAATCCAACATGTTAATGCTATTATTGGTAACTCAATGGGTGGAATGCTTTCGTTAAGCTGGGCAATTGAATATCCTCTTTCAGCTAAAAAAATTATGATAACAAGTAGTTCATATAAGTCTTATCCATCAAATATTGCAAACCGACATATTCAACACCAGGTTATCCGTATGGATCCGCAATGGAAACAAGGGAACTATGACAATAACCAAAATCTAACAGGGTTTAAATTGGCTAGAAAGTTAGGATTGTTCTCTTACCGTAATTCCGTAGAATGGAATAGACGCTTTAACAGTGATCAAGGTGATGATATTAAAGGTAGCGATATAACAGATTATATAGACTACAATGCTGAAAAATTTTGCCATTCTTTTGACGCGAACAGTTATTTAACTCTTACAAAAGCGATGGACTTATACGATGTGACCAAAGATTACGAGTCCATTGATGCGTGTTTTTCCAGAGTTTTAGCAAAGATACTGGTGGTGTCAGTCGAGTCCGACATACTATATACATCTCAACAACAAAAAGAACTTTATTCTATATTGAAGAAAAATGGAGCCGATTGTGAATATATTAATCATCATTCAAAATATGGTCATGATGCATTTTTAGTGGAAAAAGAGGCGTTTACGCGCCATATTACATCCTTCTTGAAAAGTTAATGTTGAACGAAAAATGCTATCTCAACACATTTCTGGGTTATTGTGTGATTTGCACTTTAATCGAGAAGAAAAATTAACTACGCTAATCGCTACCTTATTCTCAACGTTCAGATCAAAAACAATTATTGCCTTACCTGTATCTGCGGTATATGGATTTATCGCTAATGCTTAGAAAGGCTTTTATATTGTTTGGAGGAATAGCTGCTGCAAAACACCCGCATTTTATCCATTATCTTTATGAAAGAAAATTTAGCATTTTAGTTATCGATGATAAGACTGAACGAAGTAGAGTTAGACTAGCGTTTAGAAATGACTCTAAACAACATGTGCTGAACAAAATTCAGGAGATTGTTCTTATTGAACCTGAGGACCTGAATGAAATTTTCAAGCAAGTAAATATATGGCAGAGTAAATACACTATAAGCGGAGTATGTACCATTCGTGAACATTTTGTCAGCCCAGCTGGTGTTATTGCAGATTTTTTGAATCTACCTGGTCCCGGTTTAAGAGCAAGTAATATTTGTCGTAATAAATTTTTACAAAGAATGTATCTTGATAAATGGAGCCCAGATTTTCAAATACTAAACTCCGCTATCAAGGATATTAATTTCGGCTTCTTTCCCGCGGTATTGAAGCCAATTGCCAGGCAAGGAAGCAGTGGAATTGTTCTAGTTAACTCTGTCGAAGAGGTAGTGAATGAATTGCCATCATATGATTCTGATGAGTCATTGTTAATAGAGAATTTTATTGTTGGTAATGAGTATACGGTAGAGAGTTTAATCCAAAATGGAGAAATAATTTATACAAATGCCAGTTTGACAATTACCAATCATGTTTATTCAAAACAATTTGTAGAGCTAGCACATACTTTGCCCGCTCCACAGATACCAGAAAGTCTTTTAAATCGGCTTTATGAGATTAATAGCGATGTAGTACGACGTCTAATATTTCAAGATGGAGTCTCACATGGCGAATATAAAATCACAGCAGATGGTGAAATCTTTTTGATGGAGATTGCAGCAAGGCATCCTGGTGGAGGTATTATGCAGTTATATCACTTGGCCACAGGTAAACCACTTGAAGAACAGATTATAAAAATTGCCCTAGGAGAAGCTGCCAACTATCCAAAACCGACTAGAATTGCGCGACAAGTCTATTTTGAACATCCAACAGGAAGGTTAATTGATGTAGTACTGGAAGGGTTTTCTATTAAACCGCATTTTTTTCTCGATATTGGCATGTGTGCCAATCTTGATTATAGCGCTAAACATGAAGCAGTGACATTAAGAGAATTAACTATAGAAAAACAAAGAGGTGAGCTTTTATGCAAAGTGCGGCAATCTAGAGATCGTTGTGGCTATTTTCTGATGGATGGTGTTAATATAGATGAACTTGACAAACTTGAAAAAAAAGTTCTAAAGCGTCTCAAAATAATTGTTGAGCCGGTTTTATAAATAATCATTTTAGATGTAGTAGCTCAGATCCGATCTGATAGTTAGCTAAAATTTAGGGGGGTATCAGTTTAGATTTGAACTAAATTTTTTATCCTATATCGAGTTACCCTTAAGTAAAGTTTCAAGAGATGTTCGTTCACAACATTTCTTTCTTGGATGGGTTCGGTTATTATTACAGTATTCGATTCAAACGTACCAAAACGCTTCGCGGGGCAGACATCCAGATATTTTTGCAATTTTTATTGGAAAGAATTTAAGCCGGATTTATTAATTTAATTTTTTTCAAAATTCTGTGACGTAATAATTTGTGTTGGCCTTTTTCACCATCGGGTGTACGATCTTTGAGTTCTTGTTCATACGGTTTTTTTCAATGTGCTACTGCTGTCAATCCTGTTCCAGGTATCCCCATTTAATTTGTGCGTTCTAATTTTTGTCCTGGTGTAAAGCTTAGTCTTGTCTTCCTAGTTTTATCTTGGCTCATAATGCTTTCTCTGTATTTTGGTTAATCTATTGAGGCCTGGTTACAAAGTTTAAGCATCGTTACTACGAGTTTGTTTTATCTGTTAATAAGTAATTTTAAGTTCTCCAAGTGAAATGCTCATAAACTCCAGACCAATACATGCCAAACGTAATTGCAAATAATATTTCTTCAATCGGCATGAACAATATATTAATACCGGATAAGGCATCGACATTCCATACTCGTTCGATATATCCGGGGGCGGTGAGTTCTAGTCCAACTAAAAAGATAATATAAAAAATTAAAAATAGTAGTCCACCAATCCAACTTTTACGTTTTAAATCAGGGCGGCATAATACGTTGGCAATTGTTCCAATTATCATTGCAATGATGGATGGGTAAATTGGGTTCCAGTTTACAAAAGGTAAAAAATATAATATTGGGAAAGCAATTATTGGTGCTGATAATGCTTTATAGTGATGACGGTGCAAGGGTTTGTTACGTTCTGTTGCTGATAGTGGAACAGGAACTTGTTTGGTGAAAAGGTTATAAAGCACTGAACCAACACCACCTATACCAAAACAAAATATTAAACTCTCGATGTCAAAACCGGTGTTAATTGCAAGATCAAATAGGCTCGGTGGTGACCAATATTCTGGAACAAATAACGGCTCTGTTAATCCAAAGGGGGTAGTGAAAATGCTGGCCCATATCATCGCGTGTCGATGTTGAGGATAAGAAATGTAAATTATTATCCATGGAATTAAAAATGCACTTGCCCAAATTAACCAAACATATTGCTCATTAACCATAAAATATAAAATCCAATTTTATCTGATTAGTTATTTAACTAAATGTATGTTGTTTAAATCTAAGTAAGTGCATTTTAACTCTTTTTGTTAAAAAACTATACTGTTGTTTTTGTATCGTCTTTAACATATTTAAGTAGAGTAATATTAAATATAGGCACCCAGATTATTGCTACAAACCAGCCATATAAGTAGCTTTCAACGGCACCTAGAAAAAAGCTTGTCCAGCTTATCCATTCAAAACCGGGTAATAAGCTTTGCCAGCTTTGGTACATTGCATGTTCAGGAAATATTAAATCAAATGCAACGCATAAAATAAAACTAATTAAAAATAATGCGCTGGTAGCATGTCCAACAGCGGTTATAGGTAGATGGTTTTTCATTTTTCTTTCCTCCATTGTTGTTTTCATTATTAAAGTATTTAATGTCGATTGCTCGCGAATTTTTTCCAACTTGATATTCTAGGAACAAACATAGGCACTGAATTTTGGTACGTTAGGTATTCTTGTCCAAATTCATTCAGGACTTTTTTTTCTTCACTTCGTGATAAAAAGTAATAAGCGAGCACGATAAATGGCAGTATTGTAATAGAAAATAATGTAGGCCAATGAATAACACCTTCACCAAATAACCCAATGAATAAACCGGTATATTGTGGGTGTCTAACAAATCGGTATAAGCCATCTGTAACTAGCTGATTTTTTTGTTTGGCCTGATACAATTCTCGCCATCCCTGAATAAATATACCGATACCAATAAACAGTAATGCATAACCAATTATCATTGAAATTATCATACCGAGTTCGCCGACACCGACTAATGATGACCATAGGTTTGCGTTGAGATTGGGTGCATCAATACCAAAAAAACGAACGAGCAAATAAATAGTTAGTGGAAAGCCGTACATCTCTGCATATAATGCAATGATAAATGCCTGAACAAGACCCGCGCTAGCCCATTCCTTCCATGTTTTTGGTGCAAAGTAGCGATAAAAGAACCATGATGCGATAACAATCATTATAATGGCAAGAGGCCAAACACTGGAATGCGCTATATTCTGGTTCATTATAAACTCTCCAGTTTAAGTCTAAAGAAGTCTTTATTTTAGTTGTAGCAAATTGGTATTGTTATTTATTTGACAATTACAATATAAAAAAGTGCATATGGTGTTTATTTAAACTGATCTGAATCAAATACTGTCAATTTTAAGTGCTATGTTTGAACAGAATAAATAATTTACTTCTGGCGCATTGTTAAATTTGTAATTCGGATTAGGTGAATAACTCTATCTTGTTGTTTTATAAGTTATTTTTGTGGTTTTCTGTTTCATAATACGTTATTTAGGGCTCCGTTTTATTAGCAGCTGAATATCAAAAACTTTTCTTAAAATAGAGTAAAATTATGGTTTATAAGAAAATTAAAAACAGATTAAATACATTATGACTCAAGAAGTAACAAAACCAGTAAATTTTATAAGACAAATTATTGATGATGATATCAGTGCCGGTAAAAATTCCGGTAAGGTTGCAACTCGGTTTCCTCCCGAGCCAAATGGTTACCTGCATATTGGACATGCTAAATCCATTTGTTTGAACTTTGGGATTGCTCAGGATTATAAGGGCAGCTGTAATCTTCGTTTTGATGATACTAACCCAAGTAAAGAAAATATTGAGTATGTCGAAGCAATAAAACAAGATGTTCAGTGGTTAGGTTTTGAGTGGGACAACTTATTATACTCGTCAAATTATTTTGACAAATTATATCAATTCGCTGTGGCGTTAATAACAGCTGGCGTTGCTTATGTTGATGATTTATCGGCCGATGAAATTCGTGAATACCGGGGTACTTTGAAAAAACCGGGAAAGAATAGTCCTCACCGAGATCGCAGTGTTGAAGAAAATTTGAGTTTGTTTGAAAAAATGAAAAATGGTGAGTTTGAAGATGGCTCGCATGTGTTACGAGCTAAAATCGATATGGCATCAGCAAATATCAATATGCGTGATCCGACTATTTATCGCATTCGACGTGGTGTAGTGCATCATCAAACGGGGGCACAGTGGTCAATTTATCCCATGTATGACTATACCCATTGTATTTCTGATGCGTTAGAAGGAATTACCCATTCGTTATGTACGCTCGAATTTGCGGATCACCGGCCATTATACGATTGGGTGTTAGATCAATTGCAAAAACATGCTGATCTTAATTGCCACCCACAACAAATTGAATTTTCTAGATTAAACCTTGAATACACGGTGATGAGTAAGCGTAAATTAACTGAACTGGTGGCACAAGGCCATGTTAGTGGTTGGGATGACCCGCGAATGCCAACCATAGCGGGCTTACGCCGTCGTGGTTATACTGCTGAATCGGTTCGAGAATTTATTAAACGAATTGGTGTGACTAAATCTGAAAATATTATTGAGATGGGTGTTTTGGAAGACTGTATTAGAACCGATTTGAATGACAATGCGCAACGTCGCATGGCGGTTTTAAATCCTTTGAAAGTTGTTATCAGTAATTATCCAACAGAACAAATTGAACAACTTACTGTTGCTAATCACCCGCAAAATGAGGCTTTGGGAACACGGATATTACCATTTAGCCGAGAGCTTTATATTGATCAAAATGATTTTGCTGAAATTCCTCCGGCTAAATTTAAACGTTTAATTCCGGGTGGAGAAGTTCGGCTTCGAAATGCTTATGTTATTAAGTGTGAGCAAGTAATTAAAGATGATAATGGTGCTATTAAGGAGTTACACTGTCGCTACGATGTTGATACTTTAGGTAAAAAACCTGAAGGTCGTAAAGTAAAAGGTGTTATTCATTGGGTTTCAGCTGAGTCTGCGATAGCCGCACAAGTGAATTTATATGATCGATTATTTAACCATGCGACACCCGATGCTGCTGAAGAAGGTAAGACTTATCATGATTATTTAAATTCAGAATCATTGACTGTTTTAGAGTCCTGTTATGTTGAATCTAATTTAAACGATGCACAAGCCGGTGAGCAGTTTCAATTTGAGCGGGAAGGGTATTTTTGTTTAGATGAAAACTATAAAACTGGTGCCCAGATGATTTTTAATCGTACGGTAACATTACGAGATACTTGGGGTAAAATTAATAAATAGCCTGTGGGTTTGGTTAAGATAAATTGGACTGTCATTGCGGCTCACAATATTTCCGAAATGACAGTTTTTTTTAAAATTTAGGTTTAAAAAAATTTTATCCTTATGTTCAATATCTGTTTTTACCGATAATAAAAAAATTCAATTTGGGTTTCGAGTAGTTCGATAACATCATGATCTTTGAGCTTTTTAAAATCATTTCCAAGTGCGGTGCCATTGATTTTTGGTATATCCGATTGCCGTCTGAAATCTCGATCACTTAATGCTGATATGGTGTATCCATCTGGGTTTCTCGCTATTATCGCTAGTTTTTTTCCGTCAAAGCCAATGGTATTAAATGGTTTTCGCAATTCTAAAACTTTGGATTTTAATGGCCCATTTAATACCCGTACACCAGCAAACGGAATCTCCGACATATCCATCGAATTTGAAACTGCAATCTCTTTTTTGGTGTCTTCAACTTCAGCTTTAATAAACATGGTGGGGTGGTATTCATCTTGTGCGTCATGATAAGCAAACTGGTAATTTCCAATTTGTATTATATCGCCATGTTTTAGAGCCGATTTTTTTATTCTAACGCCATTGAGTAGGGTGCCATTAGTGCTTGCATTGTCTTTTACAAAAGTTTCATCTTCTAATATTTGTATTACAGAATGATTTCCGCTAACGGTTAACTCATCTAGTTGAATATCATTATTAAGTTTACGACCAATACTAATAGAATCTTTGTCTATATAATATTCATTTACGATTGCGCCATCGAGTGTCACAACTAATTTTGAACGTTCTTGTGCCATTGTTTGTGTTTTAGTATCTGTATTCAATTAATCTACATCTTCCGTGTCGTGTTCTGTGTCGAGATCGGCTTCAAAATCTGACTTATTACGGGCATGTAGGTATGCTTCACTTTTGGATATTATATTCGAATCAATGAGTTTTCGAAGAGAATTATCAAAACTCTGCATTCCTTGCATTGCGCCACTTTGTATTACGCTATCAATTTGGTCGATTTTACCTTCTCGAATTAAATTTGATATAGCTGCATTATTAATCATTATTTCTAATGCTGCAACCCGTCCTTTTTTGTCTGCTTTTCGAACTAATACTTGTGAAACCACACCGCAAAGCGAAGTAGACAACATTGTGCGTATATAAGGTTCTTCTCCAGGAGGGAAGACATTCACGATTCTATTGACTGTTGGTGCTGCACCATTGGTATGTAAGGTTGCGAGAACCAAAATTCCCATTTCAGCTGCTGTGACGGCGAGACTGATGGTTTCGAGATCGCGCATTTCACCCACCAGAATAACATCGGGATCTTCTCTTAATGCAGAGCGCAGTGCACTTGAAAAGGTTTTGGTATGGGCACCAATTTCTCGTTGGCTAATTAAGCAATTTTTATCTCGATGGATAAATTCAACGGGATCTTCGATGGTAATAATATGACCTTTTCGCTCTGAATTTATAAAATCAACTATTGCGGATAGGGTGGTTGATTTCCCAGAACCGGTAGGCCCGGTAACTAAAATTAAGCCTTTTTTGAGACGGGCTAAATTTTTTAACACTGGTGGTAGGCCGAGACTATTTAATGATTGTATTTCTGCGGGAATGGCACGCAGTACTGCTCCAATGCCGTCATAATGTTTAAACACATTCACCCGAAAACGATATTCGTTTGATACTGAATATGAAAAGTCGGTTACGTGTTCAATATCAAATTCATGCCGATTATTTTCCGACATTATTGTGAAAACAAGATTTTGAGTTTCTTCTAAAGTCAAAACTCGGTATTTGATGGGATAAACATCACCATTAATTCGAATACGTGGCACATTTCCTGAAATTAAGTGAAGATCAGAGCCACCTTGTTTGATTACCATATCTAAAAAAGTATCGATTCGATTCACTATTAATCCAACACTAACTTATGGCTAAATTTATTTGGGGGAGTAGATCAGGATCGGTTACAAAGCGTTGGAATTGTTTTTTATCACTGGCATGTAAATAGGCATCATCGGGATCAATCTCTTTGTTTTTGACTGATTCTAATAAAGCTTGATCCATTAATTGCATTCCTTCTTCTCGTCCTGTTTGTAAAATAGAGGGAATTTGATGTACTTTGCCATTTAAGATTAAATGCGAAATAGCTGAATTACAAGCCATAATTTCAATAATGGCTTTTTGGCCACGGCGATCAGCTGTGCGGACTAATTTTTGACTCACCACACCCTGTAAATGCTGTGATAAAAAGGTTTTAACCATTTCTTTTTGTTCGGTTGGAACAGCATCGATGATTCGGTCTAAGGTTTTAACTGCAGATGTGGTATGCAAGGTGCCGAGCACCAAATGTCCGGTTTCAGCAGCGGTCATGGCCATGGATATTGTCTCATTATCACGAAGCTCGCCTACTAGTATCACATCAGGATCTTCTCGTAGGGCTGAGCGTAGGCCATCAGCAAAGCTTTTAACGTGTGTGCCAACCTCGCGTTGAACACATAAGGAATTTTGGCTTTGGTGTACGTATTCGATAGGATCTTCTAAGGTAATAATATTGAGTCGTTTGTTTTGATTAATCCAATTAATCATGGCTGCAAGCGTTGTTGATTTCCCAGTACCAGTAGCACCGGTGACTAAAATCAACCCCTGCGTATTATGTAAGAATTCATTGACTCGTGGTGGTAAATTGAGTTGTTCAATCGTTGGTATTTTTGGTGCAATAATTCTAAAAGATGCACCTAAGCCAGTGATTTTGCGAAACAGGTTTACCCTAAACCGACCAACTTCTTCGTGTTGGTAAGAAAAGTCTAAATCTTCCCCAGATAAAAAGTAATCGCGTTGATCCGGTGTTAAAATTTCATCAACTAAAGAGTCTAATTCTTCAGGTGTTAGGTTGCGATATTTTATCGGCGATAATTCACCGTATAATCGTAGCATAGGAGGTTGTCCAACAGATAAATGTATATCGGAACAACCTTGTTCACGCCCTAGCTTTAAAAAGGCATTAACTCTTGGCATTAGCTCGCCTCTTGTAGTAATACGGCACACCTAGCGAGGTGTGAGCGTAATTCATCAACAGATTGGTAACGTTTTTCAGGATCTACTTTTAATGCTTTCATTATAATTGCATCTAAGGCATCGGGTAAGTCTTCAACAAGCTCTTTGGGTTTTTTAGCTTTACCTTCTACGTGTTGAAATAATATTGCCATAGAATCTTTACCTTTATAAGGAGGTCTACCTGTAAATATTTCATACATTAGCACACCAAGGCTGTAAATATCGGTTCGAGCGTCAATTTCTTTATCACGAACTTGTTCTGGAGCCATGTAGGTTGGAGTACCAACAAGTATACCACTTTTAGTTATACGTGAATCGGTCTGGCTAGCCGCTGCGGCTAAACCAAAATCAACTATTTTAACAATATCATTGTCATCAACTAGAATATTGGCTGGTTTTAAATCTCGATGAACCACATTGGCTCGATGGGCAAAACTCATTCCATGACATATATCCAGTAAAATATTAACCATGCGTAAACGGTCAGATGTCATTTTATTTTTAATTTCATATGATAACGAGTGGCTATGAAAATATTCCATGGAAATGGCATTCGAATTTCCTAGACGTAAAAAATCATAAATTCGTATAACATTTTCATGAGTCACTTTTCGAGCATAACGTAATTCATGAATAAAACGACGAATCATATTTTCATCTGATGCAACTTGTGGATTCAAAAATTTTAATATTATTTCTTCTTTAACGATTGTATCTTCGACTAAAACGACAGTACCAAAAGCACCTTTGCCAATTTGTTTTATAACTTTATAGCGTTGGCCTATTATTTGGTCTGTCACTAATTTAGCAGGGTTAATAATCTCTTCAGTATAGGTGTTTTCAACGGTAGCAGGTTCTTTAATTTCAGTGGTCGGTTTAGGATTTATCTGTATTTTGGTATTAACTTTGGTATCTTGCTGAATAATTGAATTGTCGGTTCTAGTATTCAGCGTGCGTGAATTCTGATTACTTTTACTGGTATCAATTTCTAAAGAGACACTTTCAAGATTGTTAATGGTATTTATAATTTCATTTTTAATGCTCTCATTAAGATCTTTTTTTGCAGCAACAAAAGCTTCCGATTTCTCTTTGCCCACTATTTTAATCAAGGTTTTTATTGCTATTTTTCGAGAGTCATTGTCATAGTTTAATAACTCGAGTAGTGCATCAACTGCTCGTTCATCGCCAAGTTGTGCTAAAGCATCTGCTGCCCGTTCTTTAACCCACCAGTCATCATCACTTAAAGCTTTGACTAAATGACCCAATGCACGATCGTCTTTAATGCAATTTAAAATTTCGACAGCGGTTCTTCGTAAAAACTCATCTTTATCAGACATTAAAGAAAAGATAGCATTAACCACATTAGGCCCACCTATAGAGCCAAGTGCGTCAGCAGCCCGGACTCGAACCCACCAATCTTTATCACGTAGTGTTGAAATTAATGACTTAATTGAGCGTTCGTCACTTATTTCATTTAATACCTCAACGGCAGCTCGGCGAACAAATTCAGAATCATCTTGTAGAATTTCAATTAAGTAGGTGACAGTTTCAGGATCTTTTATGTAAATTAATAGTTCAATAGCTTTTGATTGGGTTGCTAAATCGCGATCTTTTAAATATTCAACGATGAGTTTTGAATCAATATGAACAGTTAGCTTGAGTAAACCATCGAGTGCAGCTACCCTAACCATTCGTTCCGAATCGGGAATACAACGATAAAATATATCGCGAACTTGAGTTGTATCAATACGGGATAATAGTCTAAGAGCCATTTGTCGAATACCGACATCTTTATGGAAAGTTAGCTTACTTAGCTCATCAACTGCGGATTCATTTGATATTTCATCCATCACTCGAAATAAAACCTGACGTCCACCTTTATCTGAATTTGCAATTAAACGAGCTACAAGCACAGGGTTTAAATTTTTCTTTTGAGCTATTAAAATATGGACTAAAACATTCTTTGGTATATCGGGATCTTCAATGACATCTAATAACTTATTAATATCATAAGTATTATGAGATGCTAAGATTACCATTACTTTTTTAACTATTCTGTTGTCGGTATCGGTTAATGCTTCTATGTATTGATTGAGTGAGCGATTAGTTAAAAAACTGACTAATAGTGTTTCAATGGTATGAATCGAACCAGCCTCAGGGATGGCATCAATTAAATTGCCAACGGCTGATTCACCAATGTGTTTAATTTTATTAATAGCGTCTTTTGCTTCGATTGAACCTGGATCCGATTCAAGAAGTATATCGATTGCTTTGTTTGCCTTATAATTTTTTAATAGGCTCATTTATTAACTACCATGGTGTTATACTATTCTACTGGTGTAACACGAATGATATAAGATTTATTAATTAACATAACTTCTTCATCACTTAAATGTATTTTTAAAAAATGGTTTGCGTGATTATTTATATAATCGAATAACCTAGAGTGTGTTTTGGGTAACTGTTCAATTATTTTTCCTTCAAGCAGAGAACCATCCATCATATGTATCTTACATCTGATTACTGAATTATTATTATCGATAGATGAATCAGTATTATTATACTCGATTCGAACAATCGATGTTTTATTATAAAAACGTAATTCCTCAGAGTCTTCTCGTTTTAGCACTACAAAATCTTGAGGGCTATTTAAAATTTCCACAGGTAACTCATGTCCAGCATGATCGTAGCTTTGCTCGCGGATAAAGAGCGAACCCACAACTTTTCCCTCTGGGTGAACCCATAATGCAACTTTTTGTAATAATTTGGGGATTATTAAACTGTCAGTACTTTGCGAATCACTGTTATCGGGCATTTTTTTACCTGGTTAAATTATAAGCAATAATGGATATATGTAAAATGATTATTTCTAACTAATTATAGGTTTAGTATAGAATTTAGCTTTAAAACTTTCTGTATACTCACCTGATAATTTAGTTAGCTGAATCTAATGTTATTACTACAAGCATTGTTATCAAAGTCAAGCGTTTTAGTGTAATAATACATATAAAATCAATAACTTACAATAGTAAAAAGTCCTTAGGATTTCCAAAAATGTTATATGTTTCCATATTTAGGCATCCGAATTGCCTAAACAAGCAAAATAATAGCGATACCAAAAATATTCGAGAGTTGTTTATTTTTCATATTTTTTATAAAAATGCCGATAATTGATTAATAAATGTTGTTAATAATGAATGTTATTTCGCTCATGTATTAATATATAAAATATGGAAAAAATTTTAATAAAGAGTGGTTCTGATGAAGGTAAATCATTAACATTTAATGGTGAACTTTATTTAGGCCGTTTTTCCAAAAGTGAAAAAAGAAACTCGTTAAATGCTTATATAAAAGATAACGAAGTCAGCAGAAAGCATTTGCGGTTTTTTGTATCTGATAATCATGTTTATCTACAAGACTTAAATTCAACAAATGGCACAAGTATTCAGGGTATCAAAGTTCGACCGGGGGTTATGTATTCACTTAAAATTGGCGATGAGATATTACTTGGTTCGACATTATTAGAATACCAAGGTGAGGATAACGATGATGATTTTAACCAAGATTTGTTTTTAGACTCGAATCCAGAGCTTGAAATATTAAGTGAACATAATGAAAATGTTGGTAATATCAGTGCATTTCTAGATGCATCTCAAGTTATTTCAGATCTCGAGCCTGATTATTCAAAAAACCTTTCAGAAAATGCCGATGTTCTGCGTAAACTTAGCGCAATGGCTCAAGTTAGTATATCACTTGGTTCAATAAAAGATCGTGATACTTTATTAAATAAAATAATTGAGTCGATATTCTCTATTTTCACTAAATCCGATCGAGCGCATATTTTATTTGTTAATAACCGTACATCAGAATTACAGGTTGTAAAATCTATCGATAGAATATCCGGTGAAGTGGGAACAGAAAAAATAAAAATTTCTAATAGTATCGTCGAAGAAGTTGTTAATAAGCATAAATCCTTATTAATTATGGACGCGCTAGATGATGAGCGATTTAAAGAACAGGAATCTGTTGTTGATTTATCAATACGAAGCGCGATGTGTGTTCCGTTATTATATGAAGACTGTGTGCTTGGGTTAATTCAGATAACTTCGAAAGATATAGCCGGTGTTTTTACTAAAACTGATTTAGAAGTTTTGTCAGGTATTGCAGCGCAAATTTCTATATCATTAAAAAACTCTCAATTGTTTGATGAAATAGAAAGTTTGTTTGATGGTTTTGTTGTTGCGTCAGTGCAAGTTATTGAAGCTCGAGATCCAACTACCGCAGGTCATTCATTTCGTGTCGCTGAATATACCGAAAATTTAGCTATTGCAGTAGATCACATTAGTGGGGATAAATTTTCTGATATTTTTTTTGATATTAATCAATTAAAAGAAATACGTTATGCCGCTTTACTGCATGATTTTGGAAAGGTTGGTGTGCGCGAAGGTGTATTAACAAAAGAGAAAAAACTTTATGGTCATGAAGTTGATCTATTAAGAAATAGGTTTAAATATGCTCAGGCATGTTATGAGCGAAAGCAATTTCAGCAGTTAATAACTAGTCATATTAATGATAAGTTTTCACATGAACAGTTTTTAGAAAAAAAATATCTTGTTGATAAAGAGATTTTAAATGAGTCTAAAAAGCTGGAGGAGTTTTTAGAGCTAATTATTAATGCCAACGAGCCAGCAGTTCAAAACAGAGACATTCCAAGCGCTATTAATGATGTAACCGCATATTCATTTTTTGGTGTAAAAGAGGAAGAAGTTCTTTTAATTAATTCATTTGAATTTTCTAAATTAAGTTTGGCTAGAGGCAGTTTAAACCCTGAAGAGCGCTTAGAGATTGAGTCACATGTTAGTCATACTTATGCATTTCTAACACTTATTCCGTGGTCTAATATGTTTAGCGGTATTCCAAATATTGCTTATGCGCATCATGAAAAATTAGATGGTACTGGTTATCCTCGTGGTTTAACTGAAGATCAAATTCCTATTCAGTCTAAAATAATGACTATAGCAGACATATATGATGCGTTAACAGCAGGTGATCGACCTTATAAGAAAGGTTTAACTACTACAAAAGCATTGGATATCTTACACGAAGAAGCTAAGGATAATAAAATTGATTCTGAATTGTTACGTATTTTTATTGAGTCGAACTCATTTAAATTAAATTTAGAGTAGAGTAGTCTTAGGTTTGTTGCAAAAAAAGGTGGATGAATAGTATTATATTAATTCCAGGTATTGAAGATCTTCTTTTCTATCGATATCGTGCAATGTTGCTAATGTTTTATACGAGATATTAAGTCGTTGAAAAATGTCAACGGTATTTTTAAAAACAGAAAAACTTCCCCACTCAATATTGCTGAAAATATGTTTATTAACTCGATTTAGTCCAATTAATACATAACCTCCATCGTGTGCAGGGCCAATAACAGCATCAAATCCTGTTGTTAAATATTTTTTTGCTTCTTCGATATATGCTATAGACAATTCAGGGCAATCTGTACCAATAATAATGCAATGTGAATATTTTTCTAAGCTTATTTTAGCGGCATTATACATACGCTCACCGAGATCATTGCCGGTTTGAATTTGGGTTGATAAATGGTGTTCGGTAGCAAAAGCCAACAACCATTTATTATTTTTTTTAGTTGTGTAATATAGAAAAAAATCAATAACTTTTATTTGAGACGTTAACTTTATGGTGTATTTTAGTAGTTTTATATGAACTTTATATGCACCATTAATCCCTAATGCTGGAATTAAACGTGTTTTAGTTTTTCCTGGTTCGGGTGTTTTAGTAAATACTAAACAACAGGTGGTGTTATTTTTTTCCATAATATAGTTTTGATAATTGCTTGGGACATACTCCAAAATAATAAAGCGCTCTAATATACCACATTAATATAATTGTACGATAAATTCCATTTTTTTCCCAACGTCGACTAGATGTAATTACTTTATCCGTTAAGCAGGCGCATGAATATTTTTTGCGTAATTTTTTAGATAGTGCGATATCTTCCATTAATACAATATCAGGGTAGCCATTTATACGATTAAAAATATTTTTATATAAAAATATTGCTTGATCACCTGTTGCAACTTTCGTGATATTTGATCGTAAATTGATAAGTGTTGCTATAATTCGAAAAATGAACCGAGTGCTGCTAAGTTTAACGTTAAATCGACCCCACATATAATCTGTTGTTAATGCATGTATAATAATTGTATCGGCTGATTTAGGTAAATAGGTGTCTGAGTGTAAAAAAAGCAGAATAGTATTTTTTGCGTGTTGAGCGCCAAGGTTCATTTGCGCTGCACGCCCTGGCATCGAAGTAATAGTTTGATCAACATAATTGTGTGATAGCTGTAAAGTTTTGTCGTGACTACCGCCATCAATTAAAATTACTTCGTGTCCCTTATTGCGATATTGTTGTAAGGATTTTAGAAACGTGACAATTGACGGAGCTTCATTTATTACGGGTATGATAATGGATATTTTTGTTTCACTACTAGGCATTTAATAAATACGGCAACTCAATAGTTACTGAATATGCTTAATCACTAAGTGCACCGCCACAACTGCTGCCTTGACCTGCGGTGCAAGCATAACAATGATCGGCAACCATGATAGGGTTGTCGTTAAGTTTATTTTCTAAAATATCATTAATGTGTGTTTTTGAATGGTTATTTATTTTTAATGGTAAGTCCAACATTTGGTTAAAATCACAATCATACAAATAACCCTGCCAATTTATGCTAATTAAACTCCGGCACATGACAGTTTTTAAATTTTTAGGACTATAGGCTGTTTTTAGTGCCTCCATGTAGTCTTGATATTGTCCTTTGGATATAAGCATGCTCCCAAAACGTTTAATAGGAACATTGGTTATAGTAAATAAATTATTAAATTTGATGTCGTATTTTTCCAGTAATTCTTTTTTATAATTAACTTCTAATTGCGTTTGTGATGGTGGTAAATAAGGTCCAGTTGGATTATAAACTAAATTGAGTTGGTGATTTATATCGTGTTGACCATAACCTAAAGTATTAAGTAATTTTAGTGCTGCAATACTTTTTTGAAAAATACCTTTTCCACGTTGTCCATCAACATTACTTTCTTCGTAGCAGGGCAGTGATGCAACAATTTCTACATTGTTATCAGTTAAAAATTGCGCTAAATCGTGTTGTTCTGGTTCAAGTAAAATTGAAAGATTGCAGCGATCAATTACATGAATTCCAAGTTTTCTACTTTCCGTCACCAGATATTTAAAATGGGTATTTAATTCTGGCGCGCCGCCAGTTAAATCTAAATATTGGGGTTTGTTACGTTGCATGTATTTTAAAATCGAATCGATGACTTCAAGGCTCATCATTTCCTTACGAGCTGGGCTCGCGTTTACATGACAATGTAAACATTGTTGGTTACATTTGTAGCCTAGATTAGCTTGTACGGTTTCAAGTTGTTTCCTTGTAATGTTTGGAAAGTTTGAGTTGATTAATAATGGTAAAGTATCGTGCATTTTATATTTCTACTTATATTTCTACTTATTTTTAATAACTTATTTGATAGAGACAGTAACGTTAAGTA
>CAZEPW010000022.1:0-13387 GCA_964514215.1 uncultured Thioalkalispiraceae bacterium | reverse complement strand
TTATATTTCTACTTATTTTTAATAACTTATTTGATAGAGACAGTAACGTTAAGTATTAGTTCACTGTTACTCGGTATTTATTACACAGCTGCTTATAATCGACCGCCGGCAATAAAACGTGAACGCCAATAATTGCTATCCATTGAAGTTATGTTAACGTTCTTACCGGTAGATGGCGAGTGAATGAATTTATTATTGCCTAAATAAATACCAACATGGGATACAGTGATTCGATCTATAGCAAAAAATACTAGGTCGCCCGGACGTAACGCAGATTTATATATTCGCCGGACTCTTTTTAATTGGCCAATCGTAGTGCGAGGGAGTTTTAGGCCATTCTTTTTATGTGCGTAATACACTAAACCGCTGCAATCAAACCCCGTTTTTGGTGTTTTACCACCAAAATGATATTTAATACCTAGTAATTTTTTTGCAGTTTTAATGACATTTTTAGGGCTGTAATGGTTGCTACTAGTGACTTTTGTTGTTTTTATTTTTTTGCCAGAGTAATGCTTCTTAGGTTGGGAGCTTGAACAGGCACTGATAAAACTGCCAATAATAATAAGGGTGATAATTTTTTTCATAGAATTTCTATTTCTTTATTCTACCCAAACACAATCAAAGTGTGCAGGGTATTTAGCTCGTATTTTATATAATAGAAGTTAATACTTATATTGCTATTCGATATAAGCTTAAAAGCAACAGTATACCTTAGTTTTAGTAATTCAATTAAGCTGAGATTTGTATATGAAACGTTATTATTTTAATTTCATTAATTATAATGTTGAAACCGTCGGTTTAGGCATAGAAAAACTAAAAACTACTTTAGTGGTGATAGCTGTGGTTAATATAGCCATACAGTTAATAAGGATTTTTATAAAATAATTGTCTATTTAATGAACAATATAGCGTGGGATACGCTAAACTTATACTATGGATCCGTCTGGAATAATTTCAAACCAATTTTCAAATAGAGTTGCTCCAATATCATCACGAGCTAATGCATTGGATCGTGAAAAACAGTCTCAATTTTTGCCTGCAGATAGCAAGAATAAAACATCTTCAAGTAAATTAAATCTTCAAACTAGCAATGAGGATTCGGATGAGTCTTTATCAAAGTTAAAAGCTAGGGATCGGCAAGTTCGTGCACATGAAGCGGCACACCGGCAAGCTGCTGGTCGTTTTATTCGTGGTAGGACCGGTTTTAAAACGGAGAAAGGAGCCGATGGTAAAGAATATGCCATAGCGGGTGATGTTAAAATTGATACCGCTGCTGTAGCCGGTGATCCACAAGCTACTTTAGCAAAAGCTCAATTAGTTGGTCGTGCTGCACTCGCGCCAGCTGATCCCTCAACACAAGATAGAGTTGTGGCCGCCAAAGCGGCTCGAATGGCAGCCATTGCACGAGCCGATATAGCAAAGCAACGAGCAGAAATGATGCGTAATGACGATAGTGCAATGGATGTGCAAGCCGGTATCTCGGATGCCAATTTAAAAGCCATAAATGCATTTCAATCGCTACAAAGTTCTGAAAGTGTCGAAGCTATTGATTTAGTTGTATAAAAAACACTCATAAATTGACTAATTTCATGCGCGCGAGTTGTTAAATTGCGTATAATCCACTCGCAATTGGTCATAATTAAAGTGCGCAATCAATGGTTAAACGTTCATCAAGAAGAAGAAAAAAGAGAAGAAAACGTAAGGTTCGTAAAAATTCACGATTAATCAGACGAATATCGAAGAAACTAAAACGACTGGTACCTAAAAGTTGGAAAAAATGGCTTTTAGGTTTGGTATTAGTATTTATTGCATACTGTCTGTATTTAAATTTTAGCGTACTTTATCAATTTGAAGGTAAGCGTTGGTCTTTACCGGCGCATGTGTATGCGCGTCCTTTAGAAATTTATGTGGGCAAAAAACTGGCGACTGCAAATTTTGATAAAGAGTTGAGATTATTAAATTATAGAAATACATACAATCCCTCTCAGGCTGGGACGTATAATAAAATTGGTAATAGCTATCAAGTTTTTACTCGAAAATTCGCTTTTTGGGATGGTGTAGAAGCGTCTCGTTTAATCAAAATTGAGTTTGATAATGGCCGAGTAGTTAACGTCATTGATCAGAAAAGTAAAAATCGAATTTCATTATTACGATTAGATCCAATGTTTATTGGTGGAATATACCCGTCACATAATGAAGATCGTCAATTAATACAATTAAGTGATGTGCCAAATTTATTACACAGTACATTAATCTTAGTTGAAGACAGAAAATTTTATGAACATTACGGGGTTGATCCGTTAGCTATTTTGCGTGCACTTTGGGTTAATATACGGGCCGGACGTACTGTTCAAGGCGGCAGTACGTTAACGCAACAGTTGGTTAAGAATTTCTTTTTGAGTAATAAACGCACTATTTGGCGAAAGGCTAATGAAGCGCTAATGTCATTAATGTTGGAATTTCATTTTGATAAAAAAGAGATTATCCAAGCCTATATGAATGAAATTTATTTAGGGCAACAAGGAAAAAGAGCTATTCACGGTTTTGGTTTGGGAAGCCGGTTTTATTTTGATAAAGAAGTTGCTGAGCTGGATGTGCCTGAGATTGCATTAATGGTTGCTATGATTCGAGGTCCTCATTATTACAATCCTTATCGTCATCCTAAACGCGCTAAAAATCGTCGTAATCAAATTTTGGATTTAATGGCTTCAAATAAAATTATTTCTCAAGCTACGGCTAAATATTCTAAACAAACAGAGTTGGGAATTGTTTACAATCATTCGAATGGCAGCACACGTTTTCCTGCTTTTATGGACTTAGTTAAACGTCAGTTACGAACAACTTATAATGAGTCTGATCTTAAATCAGAAGGTTTACAAGTTTTTACTACCTTAGATCCGATTATTCAATCTACTGCTGAAACCGTCATGATACAGCAGTTAAATAATTTGCAAAATAGAGTCGCTAATAAAGTTAAATTACAAAGTGCCATTGTCGTAACTAATTCTATTTCAGCTGAATTATTAGCTTTAGTTGGTGATCGAAAAGTTAATTTTGCGGGATTTAATCGAGCATTAGATGCAAAACGTTCTATTGGTTCGTTAGTTAAACCTGCAGTATATTTAGCGGCATTAATGGATAATAATAACTACAGTTTGATTACTCCAATTAGTGATGCCGAGATAACGTTACAAGCAAAAAATGGCACTACCTGGACGCCGAAAAATTATGATAAAAAATCTCATGGTATGATCCCTTTGTATGAGGGTTTGTCACATTCTTATAATCAAGCAACCGTTCGTTTGGGCATGAAAGTTGGCTTACGCTCGGTGGTATCAACACTCAAAAAATTAGGTGTTAAGCAAGATATAAATCCATATCCGTCAGTAATGTTAGGTTCATTATCATTATCTCCCTATGAGACGGCACAGGTTTATCAAACTATTGCATCAGGTGGATTTCAAAGCCCATTGAGAGCTATTAGGGAAGTATTAACCTCGGCACAAGAGCCACTTAAACGTTATCCAATACAAATTGAACAAACTTTACCAGCAGCTTCGGTTAAACAACTGCAAAATGCGCTACAACAAGTTATTAAAAGTGGTACAGGGCGTGCTGTCTCTCGTTGGGTTAATCCATCGTTAAACCTTGCTGGAAAAACTGGCACCACTAACGATCTGCGTGATAGTTGGTTTGCAGGTTTTAGTGGACAACATCTTGCTGTTGTTTGGGTTGGTGCTGACAATAATGCTTCTACCGGTTTAACGGGGGCTAGTGGTGCATTGCCTATCTGGGCGCGATTAATAAAATCACTCGATACAGCAGCACTTGAATATAACTCGGATGAAGAAATAGAGTATCTTGATATTGATCCAGAGACTCTACTTTTAAATGACGCGGGTTGTAAATTAAATGCTAAACTAGCCTTTATTAAAGGACATGGCCCGCAAGGGGAGTCAAGTTGTAATAATGGTTCGGTTATTAATCGCAGTGTTGATTGGTTTAAGGAGATTTTTAATTAGTGCGTAAATTATTTGCTGTTGAAATTGTTATTTTGTCTACATTGGTTTCATTATCAGCCTGTTCGATTAGCAGCAGAAAGTCTGAGAGTTTGGATCCGTTGGCGCATGGTAATCAAGTCAAACATCAGGTTATTGCTCCAAATTCTCGTACTGGTGATGCTGTTAAATCGTTATTGCTTGATGCTCGTGGTGCAGCGAGCAGTGGTAATATCGCGCGTGCAGAATCATTGCTAGAGCGAGCACTGAGAATAGAGCCGCGTAATGCAGTCTTGTGGCATTATATGGCAAAAATGAAATTACATCAGGGACGTTATACTAAAGCAATTGGTATGGCTGCAAAATCAAATAGTATGGCTAATAATGACTACACACTCCGTGCTGATAATTGGCGAATTATTGCACATGCTGAAAATTGGCTTGGTAATATTGCCCAATCAAAAATGGCACAAGAAAAGGCTGATAAATTAATTCGTAATAATTAATTAAGCTATTCAAATAGAGTTACTTTTATAGTGGATTTTTTTTGCTTTTTTTAACAAAAGCTCCTTAGGGAGGCTATAGTTATCAGATGTATAAAGAAAATAATCCCTTCGATGTCCATTTATTCCGTTGATAAGCTCATGTCCGAAGCACGTAAAATCGCGGCTGATTATCGTCGAGCGACGGGTAAATCATTGGGTATTGGTAATGAAATTGCCAAAAATGATGCCTGTAATTACCTTAATTTACAACCGATTAATGATAATTCCAGTAGTTTTGATGCTCTTGGTAAAGGTCAACGTGAAGGCCTTAAAGTTTTAATTAAAGGTCGAGCTATTTTTGATCAAAAAAAATCAGGTGCCAGAATAGGGCAGCTAAAAGTTGAACAAGAATGGGATTTATTGGTGTTGGTCCTAATGAATGAAGATTTTGATGCCTATGAAATTTATGAGATTAGCCGAGTTGAAATCATAACCGAGGTTGAGAGCGCAGCGCAAAGTAATCGATCAAAACGAGGTGCGATGTCTATCTCTCGTTTTAAGAAAATAAGTCACCTAGTTTGGTCAAAAGATCAAGGTTATATTGATGATGGTGTTTGGAATAACCAAGCTGAATCATAGTAAAACACTTGTTTATTTGTAGAATTATCAAGATAGTTATTTATCGTTTTTTCAAGACGGACTATTTGGTATACTCCATCCATGTTAGATGTAACCACAATTCTCAGCAATAAAGGTCCACTTGCGTTATCCGTTTCGGGTTATGCACCAAGGCAACAACAACTCGAATTAGCTGTCGCGATTCAGCAAACATTGTCAAATCAAGGTAAATTAATTGCAGAAGCTGGGACGGGTACCGGTAAAACATTTGCTTATTTAGTGCCTGCAATGATGTCAGGTAAAAAAATAATAATTTCTACCGGCACAAAAAATCTTCAAGACCAATTATTTTATAAAGATGTTCCAATCGTTAAAGATGCACTAGCTATTCCTATATCCGTTGCATTATTAAAAGGCCGTGCTAATTACTTGTGTCATTATTATCTGGATATTGCGGAAAGAGAAGGGCGTTATTCAAGTGCAGAAGAAGTTAAAAAAATAACTAAAATTCGACGTTGGAGTTCGGGGCGGCATGCTGGAGATATATCCGAATGTAAATCAATTGATGAAAAGGATTTAATATGGCACAAAGTAACGTCAACATCGGATAATTGCGTTGGACAAGAATGTCAGTTTTTTTCTGATTGCTATTTAATGCAGGCGAGAAGACAAGCTCAAGCAGCAGATATTGTTATTATTAATCACTATTTGTTATTTTCGGATATGGCATTAAAAGAAGAAGGTTTTGGTGAATTACTGCCAGACTGTGATGCGTATATTATTGATGAAGCACATCAAATGCCTGATATTGCCTCAAGTTTTTTTGGTTTATCCGTTAGTAGTAATCAGCTTTATAGTTTAGCGCAAGACGTTCATTTGGAATATTTAAGTGAAATTAATGAAGATTATGATGTTGCTGATTGCACAAAAGAATTAAAAACCTGTGTTGCTGATTTGCGTTTGACTTTTGGTAGCCAGTTAAGCCGATTAGCGTGGAATGACGTTATGAAACAAGCCAGTTCACTTAAAGCGATAAATGCATTATTAAATCAGCTTCAAGAGTTGCATGCACTATTACAGCCACTTGAAGAAAGAAGCAAAGTGATGGACTCATGTTCTAACCGCTGTTTATCTTTTATTAATCGCTTAGAAATGATTTTGCAGACGGATGATCAACAGTATATTCGTTGGTGTGATATTCGAAAACGACATTACTCATTACACATGACCCCAATGAGTATCGCACCACATTTTAACGAACAATTAACTAAGTATCCCGGTGCTTGGGTTTTTACTTCAGCAACATTAGCCGTTGAAAATTCATTTAAGTATTTTTCTGAGCGCATGGGAATTGACTCAGCAACCGAACTATTACTTGATAGCCCTTTTAATTTTCAGCAACAAGCATTAATTTATTTACCTTCGGGATTACCTGAACCAAATGCCTTTCAATATAATCCCCAAATTATATCAGAAGCAAAAAACATTATTAATATCGTAAAAGGCAGAACATTTTTTTTATTTACGAGTTATCGCGCCTTAGCTCAAGCTAAATCATTATTAGAAAATACAATAGATTATCCTTTGCTAGTTCAAGGTGATGCACCACGAGATACTTTGCTGGATGATTTTCGTCAAAAAGGCAATGCCGTGTTACTCGGCACCAGTAGTTTTTGGGAAGGTGTGGATGTGCGCGGCGAAGCTTTATCCTGTGTCATTATTGATAAACTACCCTTTGCTTCAATTGGTGATCCGGTTTTAAAGGCACGCATTGATACCATGCGAAGTAATGGTGAAAATCCGTTTATGACTTATCAATTACCCAATGCGGTCATTACTCTGAAACAAGGTGTTGGCCGATTAATTCGAGACATGAATGATCGAGGCTTACTGGTATTGTGCGATCCGCGAATAAGCAGTAAACCTTATGGCAAAAAATTTATAGCCAGCTTACCCAGTATGCCTGTTACTCGAGATTTAAATGACGTAACGGCATTTTTTCAAACAGATGTACAATCCTCGCAGTTAGAGAATAATTCTATCGATATTATTACTTCATGAATATTCTAGCTTTTGACACCAGTACCATGGCCTGTAGTGTTGCTTTAGCTTGTGATTCACAACAAGGAATTTTAAGTGAGCATAAAATACAACCTCGTGGACATGCTAATTTAATACTCGGTATGATTGAAACTTTGTTGAACCAAGCAAATCTTTCACTGTCAGACATTGATGTTATTGCTTTTGGTCAGGGACCGGGTTCATTTACCGGGCTTAGGATTGCAGCCGGTGTTTGCCAAGGAATAGCTTATAGTCACGATATACCTGTTATTGCTTTATCAAGTTTAAGGATATTAGCGCAGGGAGTTTATCGCGAAACCAAACAACACCATATCGCGGTTTTGCAGGATGCGCGAATGTCTGAAATTTATTGGGGATGTTACTCTTTAGATAACGACATCATGACGTTAATTGGTGCTGAAAGTGTTTCTAATCCCGATGTGTTACAATTGGATAATTCGAAAAATTGGTATAGTGTTGGGGAAGCATTAGTTGCTTATGAAAATAAATTGGCAATTAGAACAAAAGAAAATGGAGATAAAACATGTATTCATCCCAATGCTATTGATATGATCCCTTTAGCAGTATATGAATTTAAAAATAATAATGTTATTAACGCAGCAGACGTAAATCCTATCTATTTACGAAATAATGTTGCATCCAAGAAAAAACTCAATATTTAATACTGGAGATCCTATGTTGAAATGGCTGATAGTTTGTTTAAGTTTAACAACACAAGTATACGCACAAGATGTCGAAACAACAGTTGAAAGTGGTTTTATTAATAAGAATTCGGTTAGCTCAACTGAACAATTTATGGCAAAATCAAAGCCAATGGTTTATGTTAAAAAAATTAAAAGTCCATTAAACGTTGTTTATAAGAAAGTTTTTACCTCATTAGATAATAATGGCTACTTTGTCGTTTTTGAACCTAACATTGGTAAAAATTTAGCGCACTTTGCGAAACGTTGGGGAGATGATTATAATAAAAATAAATTAGAATCCATTCGTAGCATGGTATTTTGTAATGGTTGGTATGCTAATAAAGTCAGTAATGCTGATCCAAATATGATGGCCTTGTGTCCTTTGCATATTACATTAATTCATAAAAAAGGTGTTACCAAAGTTCTCTTTGTTCGTCCTGGTCGAGTTGCGGTAAATAGCCCGGCTGAAGAAATTGCCATCGAGTTAGAACAAGATGTTATTCGCTCAATTGAAGAAGCATTAGTAAAATAGCAAAATAGTAAATTTTAATAGTGCTTTATTCTGTTGTTTAAACTTTAGATTTCGGCTCAAAAGATTTCACTATTGATTTATGAATCGATGTTAAATATATTGATTAACATCGATTCATAAATTAATGATAATTTCTTCAAGTCATCAATTGAAACGTGTTCATCAATTTGGTGAATGGTTTTGTTAATGGGGCCAAGCTCAACAACCTGCGCGCCTGTTGGTGCAATAAACCGGCCATCGGAGGTTCCACCTGTGGTGGATAATTCAGTTTGATAACCACAGTGTTCTTTAATAGCAGCACTAACAGCATTAACCAGCTCCCCCTTGGGAGTTATAAAAGGTTTGCCCGATAAACGCCAAGTAATATCGTGATTAAACTGATGTTTCTCGATTAGCTTGGTAACTTTGGTTTTTATTTGTTCTGCAGTAACCTCGGTAGAATAACGAAAATTAAACATGAGTTTTAATTCACCGGGAATAACATTTTCAGCGCCGGTACCAGATTCAATGTTACTAATTTGAAATGTGGTTGGTGGAAAATATTCATTGCCATTATCCCAAACCATATTACACAATTCGTTTAAAAACGGTATAGCGAGATGTATTGGGTTATCTGCTAAATGTGGATAAGCAACGTGTCCTTGTTTGCCTTTAATGTGTAGATGACCATTTAAAGAACCACGTCGACCATTTTTGATGATATCGCCGAGTTTAGCCGTGCTAGAGGGCTCACCAACAAGGCAATAATCAATTTTTTCTTTGCGTTTGACTAATTCGTCAATGACTTTAACGGTACCATTTATGGACGGGCCTTCTTCATCGCCGGTAATTAAAAATGCAATTGAGCCTTTATGGTTAACATTTTCGGCAATAAAGCGTTCAACAGCAGTACACATTGCTGCGATAGAGCCTTTCATATCAGCAGTACCACGGCCGTATAACTGGCCATTGTGTTCGGTAGGTTCAAAGGGTGGAAAAGTCCACTTTGCTTCTGGTCCGGTAGGTACTACATCTGTATGGCCAGCAAAAACTAATAAGGGTTCACTTGTTCCTCGTCTAGCCCAAAGGTTATTAACATCATCATAACGTAAGTATTCAATATTAAAATCTAGCTGTTTAAGTCGATCGCCCAGCATCGATAAACAATCAGTTTCATCAGGAGTAACGGATTGTTGTTTAATTAGTTTTTTTAGAAGAGTGATTGTATTCGGCATTTTGATTTAATTGAATATTTCTTGATAGTTTTTATCTGAAAAGCCAGTGTATATTTTTTTATTAAATTCAAGCACGGGACGTTTAATTAATGTGACATTATTGAGCAATAATTTTTTTATATTTGAGTCAGAAAGGTTTGATTTATCGGCATCAGGTAATTGCCGCCAGGTGGTACTGCGTTTATTTAATAATGCCATTTTATCAATTTGCGTTAACCAGCTTGATAGTTTTTCACTATCAAGCCCGTCAACTCTTAAGTCATGAAATTGATATTGTTGTTGATTGTCGTCGAGCCAACGTCGAGCCTTCTTGACGGTATCACAATTTTTAATGCCATAAAGTGTTATCATTTTTCGAATGCTAGATGTTGCGCAGTAATTCGTTGATTCCAACCTTGCTTCGTGTTTTGGCATCAACTTGTTTTACGATAACTGCACAATAAAGACTGTATTTACCGTCTTTTGAAGGTAGGTTACCCGCTACAACAACTGAACCGGCAGGTATACGGCCATAGCTTACTTCGTCTGTTTCTCTGTTGTAAATTTTAGTGCTTTGACCAATATAAACGCCCATGGAAATGACGGAACCTTCTTCAACAATAACACCTTCTACAACTTCTGAGCGTGCGCCAATGAAACAGTTGTCTTCAATAATTGTTGGGGCTGCTTGTAATGGTTCTAATACGCCACCGATACCAACGCCACCAGAAAGATGCACGTTTTTACCAATTTGGGCACAGGAACCGACGGTTGCCCAAGTATCTACCATGGTGCCGCTATCAACATAGGCACCGATATTAACGTAGGAAGGCATTAATACCACACCCGATGCGAGATAAACACCTTTGCGAACCGTTGCGGGTGGTACCACACGAACACCTTGGGCTCGAAATTCTCGCGCATTGTAATCCGAATATTTTGCTTCTACTTTATCAAAGTAGTTGGTAAAACCACCTTTCATAAAATTATTGTCTTGAATTCGAAATGATAACAAAACAGCTTTTTTTAACCATTCATTAACGACCCAGTCATTTCCAACTTTTTCAGCAACACGATATTCACCGCTATCAAGCTTGTTAATAATTTCGTCAACGGCTTCTTTTACATTGGTGTCAACATTTCTTGGGGTTATTTCAGCTCGTGTTTCAAATGCTGATTCAATAATTTCTTTTAGGTCGCTCATTAACTCTCTCCAACAGATAGTGCCCATTGTAGGGGTATCGGTTATTTACATTAGGGTAATTTAAAATACGGGATGATTATAACGTTTTCAGAAATGATTTGATACGATTAGCCGCATCATTACATTCTTCTAAAGTACTGACTAGCGCTAGCCTGACATAATTTTCACCAGGATTGCCCAATTTTGTTGTTCTTGAAAGGAAGCTGCCAGGCAAAACGGTTATATTTTGTTGTTGATACAGTTTTTTGGTAAATTCCTGATCATTGATAGGTGTTTTAAGCCATATATAAAATCCTGCATCAGGGTAATTGATTTCAATTTCAGATTTTAAAATATCAATGAACATTTGAAATTTCTGTGTGTATAAATCTCGATTTTCGATAACATGCTGTTCATCTTGCCAAGCACAGGTGCTGGCGGCTTGATGGTGTGGTGGCATTACGCAACCGTGATAGGTGCGGTATTTCAGATAATTTTGTATAATATTTTTATCGCCAGCCACGAATCCAGAACGTAATCCGGGTAAGTTAGAACGTTTCGATAAACTATGAAATACCACGCAGCGTTGATATTCAGTGTTTCCCATTAGGGCCGCAGCTTGTAATAAGCCTGGAGGTGGTTCAGCAGCATTAAAATAAATTTCGGAATAACACTCATCAGATGCAATAATAAAATCAAACTTTTTAGAAAGTGCGATTAAGTTTTGTAATTGCTCGATGCGTAATACTGCACCAGAAGGATTTCCGGGGGTGCAAATGGTTAGCAGTTGGCATTGTTGCCAAATAGCATCGGGTACGTTGTTATAATCCGGAATATTGTTTAATTCAACAATTGAATTTAAATAATAGGGTTTAGCGCCGGCTAACAGTGCGGCACCTTCATAGATTTGGTAAAAAGGATTTGGCATTAAAACCAAAGGATCGTTTGATTTATCAACAATACACTGTGTAAATGAAAATAATGCCTCCCGGGTTCCAGTAACCGGTAAGACATGCTTGTCGGGATGAATGCTCTCTAGTGGTAAATTAAAACGGTTTATCAACCAATTTGAAATTGCCTGCCTAAGTGATTTATCGCCTAATGTGCTTGGGTATGCGCCAATATTAGCTAAACTTTTAGTGAGCTCGGTTATAACAAATTTTGGAGTATCATGTTTTGGTTCGCCGATTGACAAAGCAATATGTGTTAAATCCGAAGGTGGGGTAATAGCGGATTTTAAGTCACGTAGTTTTTCAAAAGGGTAAGGGTGTAGCTTATGTAAGTCGGGATTCATATATAATCATATATTTAAGATAAAAGTAATGCTATTTTATCAGTTAATGCTCAGCTATCAAGAGAGTTTTGGAGAAATAACAATTGTATCCAATGTTAAGTTTATTACTAGCAGCAACACTGTGGGGAATTTTTTGGTATCCACTTAGAATCTTAGAGGATAATGGGTTGTCAGGGATATGGGCAACGTTGTTTATTTATCTTGGAACACTGCCTATCTTGGTTGTATTATTTTATCGTTATCGCCAGCAATTTAGTAAGAATTCAAATTTATTAATATTGATAGCATTAGCGAGTGGTTGGTGTAATACCACTTTTATTCTTGCTATTATCGAAGGGCCTATCGTAAGAGTGATGATTTTATTTTATCTTTCACCGCTGTGGGCAACTTTATTTGGAGTGTTTATTTTAAAAGAAAAATTCACTACTCTGAGTGGTGCTATGTTAACTCTAGCATTGATTGGTGCCATTATAATGTTATGGCAGGAGCAGATAGGATTTCCAATTCCCTCGAGTGCGAATGACTGGTTGGCGTTATCTTCGGGGTTTGCATTTGCTATAACCAATGTTCTTGCTCGAAAAGCGCAAGATGCACCGGTGCAACTTAAAGTGGTCTTTTCATGGTTGGGAGTCATTTTAATTTCAGGTGTGTTGGTTATATTTGATAGCAGTAGTATTGTAAATACTTCAATACAGGTTATATTCAGTGCAACATTAATTGGCGCATTACTAATTGTAGTTATGACTGTTACTGTTATGTATGGTGTTTCGAATATGCCTGTTCAACGTTCTGCAATTATCTTATTATTTGAAATTATTGTGGCTGCGGTATCGGCTAATGTATTAACCAATGAAGTGGTCTTAATAAGAGAGTGGGTTGGTGGCATTTTAATTTTAACAGCAGGGTATTTTGCGTCAAAGATTTGCATAGATGAAACGAAGAATGAATAATTTTATAACTATTTTACATGCTACTTATATAATTAAAGATATTGAAATATCTAAACACTTTTATGGTTCGATATTAGGCATGACATTAAATCATAACCGGCCTGATTTAGCATATGGTGGGCTTTGGTTTGATGTTGGCAATAATGCTCAGATACATTTGTTAGCGCTAGACAACCCTGATTCAACGGTTGGTCGTCCTGAGCACGGAGGACATGATCGTCATGTTGCATTACAAGTTGGGTCTATAAAAATTTTAGAAGCGTCTTTAATTGCCGCTAAAATTGATTTTTCTGTTAGTCAATCAGGTCGTAAGGCGCTATTCTGTCGCGATCCTGATGGTAATGCGCTCGAATTTATTGAGCTTAATTT
>CAZEPW010000021.1:0-49222 GCA_964514215.1 uncultured Thioalkalispiraceae bacterium | reverse complement strand
GATCTAATATTGTTCATACGCAACGACTTAGTTTGTTTATTTAAATTATATTTACTTATCCCGAGTTCAGGTAAAATAGCTTAACGATCGCACATTAAATAATTTCTTGTGCGTACCCAGCTTTAAAAACAGATTTAGATGAAAGGAAGACTAAAGCATAAATGACAACATTATTTATACTGATGTTAAATATTAGAGAAATATTACAGTAGCTTATAATTATAGGTTATATCGAATTCCGCTTGTTGGGGTTCTAGCCACCCCAACCTACGGTATTATAATCTACGCAAATGCGCTAATACAAACCATCATAAGCATTGTAGGATAAAGACCAATAGCGAGAACAGCCAAAGCATTTGAACTTAATAACAGTCGCATATCTGCGCTTGATGTAATTTTATCGGTAGACTCGGGTTTATCAAAATACATAACCTTAATCATGCGTAAATAATAAAATGCACCAATAACTGAAAACAACACTGCTACCACTGCTAACCATGTTAAATCAACTGCCACTATTTCTTTTAAGACAAACCATTTGCCCCAAAAACCAAGAAATGGTGGCACACCAGCCATTGAGAACATAAATACTAACATCACAAAAGCAAACCACGGACTGCGTTCATTAAGTCCTTTAAAATCGCTTAACTTGTCAGCTTCAAAACCAGCCCGGCTCATGAACAAAATCATTCCAAAACCACCAAGCCCCATCACAACATAAGCGATGGTATAAAACATCGATGCAGCATAACCTTGTTGAGTGCCGCTAATAACACCTAATAATAAAAACCCAACATGAGAGATAGTCGAATACGCCAACATTCTTTTTATATTAACTTGTGCAATAGCGACAATATTACCAATAGCCATAGACATAATCGCCAACAAAATCAAAATATCCTGCCATTGAGAATGCAACGGCCCAAGTGTATCCACCATTAACCGTATTAACATCGCAAATGCAGCTACTTTAGGTGCTGTCCCAATAAAAATCGTAACCGCCGTTGGCGCGCCATCGTATACATCTGGTACCCACATATGAAAAGGCACGGCACCTAGCTTAAATGCCACACCAACAATTAAAAATACAATTGTAAATGCAACAATTAATTTATTTTCAGTATTCGATAAACTTGCATTAATTTCTGCTAAATCTAAGCTACCACTAATGCCATATAACAATGACATGCCGTATAACAGCATTCCAGATGCTATTGCACCTAAGATAAAATATTTCATCGCCGACTCAGTGGCAACAGTTGAATCTCGGTGAAGTGCTACCATGGCATACAAGCTTAACGACATTAGTTCTAAACCAAGATAGATAGTCAGTAAGTTATGGGCTGATATTAAAATCATCATTCCAAGCACAGCAAATAGTGCTAATACAAAAAATTCACCTTTAAAAATATCTCGCGCACGTAGATACTCTTTGGAATACAAAAACACCGCAAAGGTACAAATAAACACAACTATTTTTAATATGTCACTCATTTGATCGTGAACATAGGTATTACTAAAAGCATAAACCGCTTGTGTGGTTGGCATGCTGAATATCAAAAATCCGGCAACCACTAAGGTGAATTGTGACAACATGTAAGTAATACCACGATTTTCTTGTGATACATACAAATCGACAACCATTATGATACATGCCATCGATAAAATGAAAATTTCTGGCAGTATTTGTACTAAGTCGAGTGCTTCAAATGGATAGGTCATTATTATTCTCTTACTCTACAATTTAATTGTGTTCATTTGAACCAACAAATGATTCACCGATGCATCCATTACTTCGAGCAATGGTGCTGGATATAAGCCAAACCCTAAAACCATAAAGGCGAGTATACTTAGAAATAAAAATTCACGTTTATTGATATCTTTTAATTTTGCAACATTCTCATTTTTCACTTCACCAAAAATGACTCGCTTAATCATCCATAGAGTGTAAGCAGCACCAATGATTAAAGTCGTTGCGGCAATAAAAGCAAACCAAAAATTAGCTTTGAACGATGCCAATATCACCATAAACTCACCAACAAAACCGGAGGTACCCGGTAGTCCGGCATTCGCCATTGAGAAAAACACCATAAATGCGGCAAACGTTGGCATGGTGTTAACAACACCACCATAATCACTAATCTGCCGGCTGTGCATTCGATCGTACATGATGCCAACACAAAGGAACATTGCAGCAGAAATAAAACCATGAGAAATCATTTGCACCACAGCACCCGACATTCCTAATGCCGCGCCTGCTAACGCATCTTGTTGCATTAGTGCATTATTATCAGCTATTTGAAAGACGATAAAGAAGCCTAAGATCACAAACCCCATATGCGAAATTGAAGAATAGGCAATGAGTTTTTTCATGTCTTTTTGCACTAAAGCAACAAAACCAATATAAAAAATTGAAATTAATGCCAAGGTAATCATCAGCCAATCTAATTCATGGCTTGCATCCGGTGTTATCGGTAAAGAAAATCGTAGAAAGCCATAGGTTCCCAGTTTTAACATGATAGCAGCCAGTATCACGGAACCACCTGTTGGCGCTTCAACATGAGCATCGGGTAACCAAGTATGCACCGGCCACATAGGAACTTTTACCGCGAATGCAAACAAGAAGGCTAAGAAAATATAAATTTGCACATCAAGATCAAGCTTCACATTATGCATATCTTGAATTGAGAACGAGCCAGTTTTTGAATATAAATATAAAAAGGCTACTAGCATTAGAACGGAGCCAATAAAAGTGTATAAAAAGAATTTAATAGTGGCGTAAACGCGTCGTTCCCCACCCCATACACCAATCACGATAAACATTGGAATTAGCAATGCTTCCCAAAAAACATAAAATAACGCAGCATCCATTGCAGCAAAAACACCAATCATCAAACCTTCCATAATCAAAAAGGCCGCCATGTATTGCGCAACTCTATTTTTGATCACTTCCCAACCGGCAATAACAACAATAACAGTACTAAAGCTCGTTAAAATAATTAACGGCATCGAAAAACCATCAACACCAACAGCATAGTTAATATTAAATGCCGGTATCCAAGCTGCAGATTCAACAAACTGCATACTAGCTAAAGTAACATCAAACTCCGTGTATAAAGGAATTGATAAAGCAAACGTTATTATGGATATGCACAAAGCTAAGACCCGCGCTTCTCCTGCATTTTTATCGCTGCCTGTCGCGAGCACAAGCACACCGCCCAAGATGGGTAGCCAAATTACAATACTTAATAGAGGCCAATCGGCAAACATAATTATTACAACCTTATAATTTTTTTATAATATCTAATTAACTATTACTGTAAATAACAAAATACCCAACAAGTGCAATTAAGCCAAAAATCATTACAAAAGCATAATGATACAAATACCCTGTTTGAATATGGCGAATAACAGAAGAAAAAAGACCTACTGTTTTTGCAGAACCATTAACAAAAGCACCATCAATAATCTTAACATCACCAACTTGCCATAAAAAATTACCCATACTACGGCAACCACGTGCTAAGTAAGTTTCATTAAACCAATCGAAAAAATATTTGTTATCTAATATTTTATAAACAAACGATAATTTATCTTGCAGCATAGCCGGAATATCAGGGCGCTTCATATAAAAGAAATAAGCTGTCACCACTCCTGCTAACGCTAAATAAAACGGCAGTCCAGAGAAGCTGTGTTGTACCATTGCAATTGGCCCATGAAAATCTTTAGCCAATGCAGCTAATACATCATGCTCGGGTAACACAAATATTGCACTTCCAAAGAAATCACCAAAGGCCATGTCACTAACGAACACCATACCAATCATAAATGAGGGTATCGCTAATAGTATTAATGGCAATGTGACCACCCACGGTGTTTCATGTAAGTGGGATCGCGTATGTTCATCCATTCGTTCTTTACCATGAAACACTAAGAAGTACATACGGAAACTGTATAACGCAGTTATAAACACCCCCAATAAAATACTCACATAAGCAAAACTTGAACCTGGTAATGTAGAGTGTCCTACTGCTTCAATGATTGAATCTTTAGAATAAAATCCTGAGAAAAAGGGTGTGCCGATTAATGCTAACGACCCAATCAGTGAGGTTATCCACGTTATCGGTAAATATTTTCGCAAACCACCCATTTTTCGCATGTCTTGTTCGTGGTGCATTGCGATAATCACCGAACCTGCACCTAAGAATAATAATGCTTTAAAAAATGCATGGGTCATTAAATGGAATATTCCGGCAGCATAAGCTGATGCACCCAGTGCCACTGTCATATAACCCAATTGCGATAAGGTTGAATAAGCCACAACACGTTTTATATCATTTTGGATGAGGCCAAGGAAACCCATAAATAATGCCGTAATCGCGCCAATAACTATCACAACCGTTAAAGCAGTTTCAGACAATTCAAACAACGGCGACATTCTAGCAACCATAAAGATACCTGCAGTTACCATCGTAGCAGCATGTATTAATGCCGAAATTGGTGTAGGGCCTTCCATCGAATCGGGCAACCAAACGTGTAATGGCACTTGAGCCGATTTTCCCATCGCACCAATAAATAAGAAGATGCAGATTAACGTAATGACCGACCATTCACCAAACCAAGGAATCACTGTAATCGTTTGACCAACAACTTTATCTGTCGAAGCAAACACATCAACGTAATCAAGCGTGCCGAAATACATTAATACGCCAGCAATACCCAGCAAGAAACCAAAATCACCAACCCGATTCACCAAAAAAGCTTTCATATTAGCAAATATGGCCGTTTCTTTTTTATACCAAAAACCAATTAACAAATAAGACACCAGACCAACAGCTTCCCAACCGAAAAATAACTGCATAAAGTTATTTGACATCACTAACATCAACATGGAAAAAGTAAATAATGAGATATAACTAAAGAATCGCTGATAACCCGGATCATCACGCATATAACCAACAGTGTAGATATGCACCATCCACGAGACAAAAGTCACAACAACCATCATCATTGCCGTTAATTTATCGACCATAAATCCGACTTTAAAACTGATATCACCACTTTTTAACCAAACATACAGATCTTCATTGAATGTCGCACCATCAAAAACAACTTGTTTGAATATTAAAATGGATAGCAAGCAAGAAATACCAACACCAATAATAGTGACCCAATGAGCCCCCGAACGCCCTATTAATTTACCATACAGACCTGCCAGTATTGAACCGGCCAGCGGTGCAAGTACAATCATTAGTAATACTGTTTTCATGTCATCAAACATGTCTTAACCTTTTAATGAGTCGAGATCATCGACATTTATAGTGCGCTTATTTCTAAACAACACTACTAAAATTGCTAGTCCGATAGCGGCTTCTGCTGCGGCAACCGTTAGTATGAAAAAGACAAAAACTTGTCCTGAGATATCATTTAAAAAATGAGAAAATGCAATAAAATTGATATTAACCGACAACAACATTAATTCAATTGCCATCAAAATAATAATCAGATTTTTTCGGTTAATAAAAATACCAGCCAAACTGATACAAAATAAAATGGCTGAAAGGATTAGGTAGTCCGTTAATTCAATCATATTATTTCCTTTGTTCCGATTTTATATCAACCATACGAATTCGGTCATCACGGCGAACTGAAATTTGATCGTCAATATTTTGATGCCGTGTATTGGGGCGACGACGAAGTGTTAATGCAATTGCTGCAACAATGGCAACCAGTAAAATTGCAGCCGCTATTTCAAATTGATAAACATATTTTGTATACAGTAACTTTCCAAGTTCGGCAGTATTATTATAGTCAGCAGGATGTTTATTTAATTTATACTGTGAGTTTGCCCAATTTTCCGGTAATAAAACAAAAATCATCATACCAACCATGATCACTGCTATACCAAGGCCAACCGGTAAAAACTTCATAAAACCTTGCTTCATTCTGGCGATATTAATATCTAACATCATCACCACAAACAAAAACAAGACCATAACTGCCCCAACATAAACCAAGACCAACACAATGGCTAAAAATTCAGCTTCGAGAAGTAACCAGAGCGCTGAACACGAAAAGAAACTCAGCACCAAATACATTGCTGCATAAACTGGATTTCTGGTGGACATCGCACTACCGGCACTAAAAATCAGCATCGCAGCAAAAACATAAAATATAATTTTTTCTATTCCCATAATTTTTTACTTAACGGTAGTTAGCATCCTTTAAACGGGCTGCGGCAATTTGTTGTTCATATTCATCACCAAAGGCCAATAATTTTTCTTTAGTCATATACAAATCTTCACGGACTTCCGCGTGGTATTCATATACGTGGGTTTCAACAATGGAATCAACCGGACACGACTCTTCACAGTAACCGCAAAAAATACATTTTGATAAATCAATGTCATATCGGGTTGTTCGTCTGGTGCCATCATCGCGCATTTCAGAATCGATTGTTATCGCTAAAGCCGGGCATACTGCTTCACAAAGCTTACACGCAATACACCGCTCTTCACCATTGGCATATCGACGTAAGGCATGTCGTCCTCGAAAACGTGGCGAGATTGGCGCCTTTTCTTCTGGGTATTGAATGGTAAATTTTCGTTTAAAAAAATAACGTCCCGTTACCGATAAGCCTTTGAATAATTCCAAAAGAAAAAGGCTTTTAAAAATTCGACCAAATTGACTCATTTTAACTTTGCCCTGCGCCTACGCTAATTTCTGCCGCACTAAACCAAGGCGGTGTATTTGTTAACAATAATAATGCCACAACAAGTAACCACACAATCGTGATCGGAATAAATACTTTCCAACCCAATCGCATAATCTGATCATATCGATAACGTGGGAATGTCGCACGGAACCATAAAAACAAGAATAAAAAGAATGCCGTTTTTAAAAATAACCAATGGATACCATCACCAAGTAAAGCACCAATAACAGGCACCGATAACACACTATCGGGAATCCAACCTTGCAACGGTGATAACCAACCACCTAAAAACATTAGCGTTGCTAACATTGCAATAATAATCATATTGGCGTATTCCGCTAAAAAGAATACGGCAAAGGCCATGCCCGAGTATTCGACATGAAAACCTGCAACAATTTCAGATTCGCCCTCGGCCACATCAAATGGAGCCCGATTGGTTTCAGCGACACCAGAAATAAAATAAACCACAAATAAAGGTAATAACGGTAACCAGAAGAAACTAAATAAACCGTATTCGCCACTTTGTGCTGCTACAATTGCGCCTAAATTCATACTTTGAGCAGCAATCAAGACCCCCACCAAAGCAAAGCCCATCGCGATTTCATAAGACACGATTTGTGCTGCCGAGCGTAACGCACCCAACATTGCATATTTAGAGTTTGATGCCCAGCCAGCCAAGATAACACCGTAAACACCCAATGAAGTAATGGCTAAAACATAGAGTAATCCGGCGTTAATATCCGAGAGCATTAAATGCGCATTAAACGGCACCACTGCCCATGCTGCTAATGCTGTTCCAAGTGAAATCATCGGCGCAATAATAAACAAAAACTTACTGGCAGATGCAGGAATAATAATTTCTTTAAACATCAGTTTAAAGGTATCGGCAAAAGGTTGAAACAAACCTTTAGGACCTACGCGGTTAGGTCCAATTCGCGCCTGCATATAGCTAATAACTTTGCGCTCAAAATAGGTAAGATATGCAACACATATAATCAGTGGAAAAATAATAATGACAATTTTTATTAATATTTGAAAAACAACATAACTGTCATAAAAATTAACAACGCCATTTAGTATTGAGTCTATCATTATGTCCCCGTTATGCCTTTCTCAATTCAACTGACCCGGTAATTTGGGACAAGCCATTTGTTGCTTCCATTCCAATTGGAGTGAGCACACAGTTATCAGGAATCCCATCATCAATAACAACAGGAAGAATCACCTCTAAATTATTTTGTTGCAGGACAGCTTTTTCATCATCATTAAGTTTGTTTTTCTCAGCGGTATTAGAATTAATATAGAAAGCAGCAGGAACAGCATCTTGAGTTTTGCGTAGCGCATTAGAACGTCGCACCATGCTATCAATATCGTATATTGCCGCATAAGCAATTCGCATTAACGCACCATTGCTTGAAGGTAATGTTTTAGGATTTTGCCACGTGACATCCACACTTGCTGAATCAACTTTATTTTTTAATTCATCCCGTACTTCTTCGCTGCTTATATAGTCAAAACCACTAAGTTCAAATAAATTTCCCAACACGCGTAATACTTTCCATGCTGGTCGAGATTCAGCTAAAGGTGTTACGCTGCCGTTAAAGCTTTGCCAAATACCTTCAATATTAACGTAAGTACCCGATGTTTCAGTGAATGGTGCGATCGGCAACATAACATCAGCGTAATTTTTCATCGCGTCACTACTGTAAGCTGTCATGCTCACTACAAAGTCGGCATCATCCATTTGAATCAAAGCTTGCGCTGCTGCAATACAATCCAATTCAGGTTCAACACCAACAAGAAAAAAAGCATTACGTCCAGTAGTTGTCATTTCTAATGCGTTTAAACCGATATCAGTACTTTTTTGTCCGGCTTCCAAACGATGCGGAATACAACCAGCCATCCATGCTCCTGAACTATTACAACCTTCCGTTAAAATGGATATATGAGCATGACTTAATTGTGCAATTTGAGTTGCTAAAGCTGTTAATACTGAATACTCAGCTTGATATATAGCCTGAGTACCTACCATAACCGCCGCATTTTCTGCTTTCAATAGAGTCTCTGCAATTTCAATATGATGTTGCTCTACCGACACTTGTTTGATTAATTTCTCTAATCCAGACTCCATTGTAGTTTCTGAGGATTTATCATTTAACGCTTTTAAAATTGCAGCTAATTCACTAACTGTTTGTGCCGGGTTACAAATTATTTCAGCCGATTTTGGGAAATTTAAATCATAGTCGCAAGTATTCACAACCATCACTTGGGCATGTTGTTTAGTTGCTTTCCGAATACGGTGGGCAATCATCGGTTGGTCTTTCCGAATATTTGAACCGACTAACAATAGCGCGTTTAATTCTTCTATATTCTCTAAAGACATGCCTAAAGAGGGAAACAGTGCGACGTTATTTTGTAGCTCAAAATCACTTTGACGCAAACGATGATCAATGTTATTTGATCCTAACGCTCGTGTTAATTTTTGTAATAAGGCCATTTCTTCAACGGTTGCAGAAGGTGAAATTAAACTACCAATTGAATCGGCACCATCTTTAGCAATAACCGTTTTAATGCCTTCAACTGCATAATTTAATGCTGTTTGCCAATCCACTTCTTTCCATGTATTGCCTTGTTTAATCATTGGTTTTGTTAAACGTTGTTCGTGTTCTAGAGCTTCATAACTAAAGCGATCACGATCGGAGATCCACGACTCATTGATGGCATCATTGTCACGCGGTAACACTCGCCGCACTTTGTTACGACAAACTTCGATTGAAATATTACTGCCAATACAATCGTGTGCTGAAATAGCATTTATTTGAGTGTTATCCCACGGACGACCATGAAAACGATACGGTTTTGATGTTAGCGCGCCAACCGGACAAAGATCAATAACATTACCGGATAATTCAGATGACACCGCTTTTTCGATATAGGTGCCGATTTTCATGAATTCGCCGCGACCCGTCGCACCTAATTCCATAATGCCAGCAATTTCTTGACCAAATCGAACACAGCGAGTGCAATGAATACAGCGTGTCATATCCGTTGCAATTAAGGAACCGAGATTTTTATTGGGCACAACCCGTTTAGTTAAATTAAAACGGGAACTGCTTTTACCATATCCCATGGCGATGTCTTGTAACTCACACTCACCACCTTGATCACAAATTGGACAATCAAGAGGATGATTAATTAATAAAAATTCCATGACACTTTTTTGTGCCTCAATCGCTTTTTTCGATTGCGTGAATATTTTCATGCCTTCGGTTACCGGCGTTGCACAAGCGGGCATTGGTTTAGGTGCTTTTTCAACTTCAACCAGACACATCCGGCAATTTGCAGCAACCGATAATTTTTTATGGTAACAAAATCGCGGAATCGTAATTCCAACCGCATCGGCAGCCTGAATCACCATACTGCCATCTTCAGCTTCGATAGCTTGACCATTTATTTCTATGTTGACCATAATATATTTTTTAGTTTATGAACGTATTTTATTGAAATATAATTTTTATTTAATAACCTGCATGAATGCCAGTGCCTTTCATGCAAGATCCATGAACTATGTGGTAATCAAACTCAGTTCTAAAGTGTTTAATAAAACTTTGTACCGGCCATGCGGCTGCATCGCCTAGGCCACAAATAGTTCGTCCTTCAATTCTATTAGCAACATCATTTAATAACTCAATATCTTCCGGCACACCATGACCATGTTCAATTCGATGTAACATACGGGCTAACCAACCCGTCCCTTCTCGACAAGGTGTGCATTGGCCACAAGACTCTTCAAAATAAAAATGTGATAAACGTGCAAGTGCTTGCACCATACAGGTAGATTCATCCATGACGATAACCGAACCTGCGCCTAACATGGTTCCGGCTTTTGTCAGTGAATCATAATCCATATTGACGTCCATCATGATATTGCCCGGTACCACTGGAGTAGACGAGCCTCCCGGTATGACTGCTTTTATTTTGTGACCATCACGAACACCACCGGCCATTTCTAGTAATTTTGAAAAAGGTGTTCCAAGTGCGACTTCAAAATTACCGGGTTTATTAACATGGCCAGAGACACTAAATAATTTAGTACCGCCATTATTAGGAATACCTTGTTCTAAAAACCATTGACCGCCCTTTTCTAAAATCACCGGCACCGATGCAAGTGTTTCTGTATTGTTTATGGTTGTTGGTTTACCAAATAAACCATAATTGGCTGGAAATGGCGGTTTATATCGAGGCTGGCCTTTTTTACCTTCAATCGATTCGAGCAAGGCAGTTTCTTCACCACAAATATAGGCACCAGCGCCCAAGTGGTTGTGCATATCAAAATCAATTCCGGAATTTAATATATTATCACCCAACAAACCTGCTTTACGTGCTTCTTCTAAAGCCGCTTCCATTCGTTCATAGGGTTCCCAGAACTCACCCCGAATGTAGTTAAAACCAACGGTTGCGTTAATGGTGTAACCGGCAATGGCCATTCCTTCAATTAATTGATGCGGGTTATAACGTAAGATATCACGGTCTTTGCAAGTACCAGGCTCGCCTTCATCGGAATTACAAACAATGTATTTTTGAACGGGTGCCGAGCGTGGCATAAAGCTCCACTTTAATCCGGTAGGAAATCCTGCTCCGCCTCTTCCACGAAGACCGGAAGTTTTTAATTCTGCTATGATATCTTCTGGTTTGGTTTTTTCTTTTAAGATTTTTTTCCAAACAGAATAGCCACCCACTTTTAAATAACTTTCAAGTGAATACGGTTCATCAAAATCTAATGTGCGAAAACAAACTTCGTTTGCCATTATTTTAATCCATCCAGAATGTTGTCCAATATTTTTGGGGTTAGTTTTTCATAATACTCATTGCCAATTTGACACATTGGCGCATTCACACAGGCACCAAGGCATTCAACTTCTTTTAATGAAAATTTACCATCGGCAGTCACTTCGCCCATTTTAATTCCCAGCTTTTGCTCCAAATGATCAACAACTTGTTTTGAACCGCAAAGCAAACACGAGATATTGGTGCAAACACAAATTTTATGTTGCCCGACTGGATTTAGTTCATACATCGAGTAAAAAGTGGCTACTTCGTATACTTCAATTGCTTGCATCTCAAGATATTCTGCAACTGCATCCATTAAATCTGTTGTTAGCGAACCATCATTTTGATCTTGTAAAATTCGAAGCGCAGCCATAACTGCCCCACACTTTTTATCATCAGGATATTTTGCTATCCAATTATCAATATCAGCACGAGAAGCATCAGTAATTAATGCTAATTTGCTTACAACTTTCTTTCGAGAAGAGATCATCTGTCTATTTCTCCAAACACAACATCCATGGTTCCAATCACTGTCACAACATCAGAGATCATATGGCCCACGGTCATTTCATCCATTGCAGCTAAATGCGGAAAACCCGGCGCGCGAATTTTTAATCGATACGGTTTATTTGCACCATCTGATACCAGATAACAACCAAACTCACCTTTAGGATGTTCTATTGCCGTGTAAACTTCTCCTGCCGGTAAGGTATAACCTTCGGTAAATAGTTTGAAGTGATGAATTAATGACTCCATATCATCTTTCATATCAGTACGTTTAGGCGGTGTTAATTTATGATCATCGAGCATCACCGGCCCTGGATTTTCTCGTAACCATTTCACACACTGTTTAATAATTTTATTAGACTCTCTAAACTCTTCCATTCGCACTAAATAACGATCATAACAATCACCATTAACACCAACGGGAATATTAAAATCTAACTTATCATAAACTTCATAAGGTTGTTTTCGTCTAAGATCCCACTCAATTCCTGAGCCTCGCAGCATTGGGCCGGTAAAGCCAAGTTGTAATGCTCTTTCAGGGCTCACAATAGCAATATCAACTGTACGTTGTTTCCAAATTCGATTGTCTGTTAATAATGTTTCATATTCGTCAACATGGGTATCAAACCGAATACAAAAATCATCGATGAAATCAAGCAATGAACCGCCACGGTTATCATTTAATTGAGATGCTTTTGACGCACTCACAAATTTTGTTTGTGTAAACCGAGGCATTTCATCGGGTAAGTCTCGGTAAACGCCACCGGGACGATAATAAGCAGCATGCATTCGAGCACCTGAAACAGCTTCATACATGTCCATTAAATCTTCACGTTCACGAAAGGCATATAAAAACATCGTCATTGCACCAACGTCTAGTGCATGCGTTCCTATCCACATCAAGTGATTCAAAATTCGGGTAATTTCATCAAACATCACTCGAATATATTGTGCTCGTATAGGAGAAGTAACACCTAATAATTTTTCTAATGCTAAAACATAACCGTGTTCGTTACACATCATTGAAACGTAATCAAGTCGATCCATATAAGGAATGCTTTGATTATAGGGTTTACTTTCAGCTAATTTTTCTGTTGCTCGATGTAATAAACCGACATGAGGATCGGCTCGTTGAACGACTTCTCCATCAAGCTCTAAGACTAAACGTAATACACCATGTGCCGCAGGATGTTGCGGTCCAAAGTTCATTGTATAGTTACGTATTTCAGGCATCTATTTATTCCTGTTCTTCTAATCGGTCAATATAGCGGTGATCATCGCGGATCACTTTCGGTTGTGTTATTCGGGCATCAATTGATACCGGTTCATAAACAACACGTTTTTTGGTTTCGTCATAACGCATTTCAACATTGCCTATTAATGGAAAGTCTTTCCGGAATGGATGACCAACAAAACCATAATCTGTTAATATTCGCCGGAGATCCGGGTGTCCATCATATAAGATACCATATAAATCAAAAGCTTCTCGTTCAAACCAATTGGCACAACTCCATATTTCAATAACGGAATCAACAATAAGAGAATCTTCTTCCAAATATGTTTTAACACGCAGGCGATGATTATTTTTTATGGATAATAAATGATAAACTGAAGCGAATCTGGGATGGTCCCATTTTCCATCTTGATACTCTAAATAATCAACGCCACAAACATCAATGAGTTGCTCAAATCCAAAACTGGTTCCATCTCTTAATAAAGTGCAGACTTCAAGTAGTTTATCTTTCGCGACTACAACGGTTACCTCACCATGTTCACAAACAACATTTTCAATTAAACCGGATAGTTCGTATCGAATAAGAGAAGTTAAATTTTTATAATATTCCGACATCTTAGGTTCTCATGAGCGTGCGATTGTGTTGGTACGTCGAATCTTTCTTTGTAATTGAATGATGCCATACAACAATGCTTCAGCAGTTGGTGGACAACCCGGGACATAAATATCAACCGGAACGATTCGATCACAGCCCCGAACAACGGAATAAGAATAATGATAATAACCACCGCCATTCGCACACGAGCCCATTGAAATCACCCATCGAGGTTCAGCCATTTGATCATAAACTTTACGCAGTGCAGGAGCCATTTTATTAACCAGAGTTCCTGCCACTATCATCACATCAGACTGCCTTGGACTTGGCCGGAATAAAATTCCCATCCGATCCATATCATACCGAGAAGCTGCGGCGTGCATCATTTCAACCGCGCAGCAAGCTAAACCAAACGTCATTGGCCATAATGAACCGGTTCGAGCCCAATTGATTAGTGCATCTGCCGATGTCGTGACAACACCTTTTTGTAGAACACCTTCTATTCCCATTCGAGTGCCCCTTTCATCCATTCATAGATGAATCCAATAACCAAGATACCAAGGAATATAACCATAGAAATAAAACCGAACATGCCTATTTCTTTTAACACAATGGCCCATGGAAATAAGAATGCGATTTCCAAATCAAAAATGATAAATAAAATTGCAACCAGATAATAACGAATATCAAATTTCATTCGCGAATCTTCAAATGCTTCAAATCCACATTCATAAGCAGAATTCTTATCTTTATCGGGTTTACTTGGCCCAAGAACAAAGCCCATCATCACAAGAAGCCCACCGAAGGCAAAACCGACGATAAGAAAGATTAAAATTGGTAAATAATTCTCTAGCATGATTGGAAGATTACCTATTGCTTCTTTATATTATTAGCGTTTTTTGTTAGCCGTCAGTCTAGGCTACTGACGTTTAATGTGTCAAGTTTGGATAAAAGCAAAAAATGGGTATAAATCAAAGTCTTAGATGGGTTTTTAGGGGTATAAAAAAGATTGCTGCAAATTAAAATAACTGGACATCGTTTTTTATTGTGTTTATTAGTGAATCTTTATCTCGAACAAATTTAAATAATGCAGGCAATAATACAACGAAACTAATTCAATAACTTGTTGATTTAGTTCAATAGATTTAAGCCCACAGCTTGATATCAAGTATAACCTATCGATATTAGACTGTGCCTAGCTTTTCACAAATCACCTGATCCGGATCAACTTAGTGACGCTCTCGATACTCACAAACGAATTACTTTAGTGCTGTATCGCTAGTCTAAATCTTTTGGTCGATGTGACGGTTTACTCAAAATGTAAAGTATGACACTAATCATTGTCAGTTCAAGCAACACAACAACCCAATTCGTTAGTTCAATAAAAAAATAAAGGTACAACATACTCAAGCTAATCATGGTAATAGCGAGCACTTTGGCTTTAATCGGAATTATTTTATAGTGTTGCCATTGCTGTAGTGCTGCTCCAAAAATTTTATGATTATAAAGCCATTGATGAAACCTATCGGAACTCTTAGAAAACGCCCATAAAGCGAGAATCATAAAAATAGTTGTTGGTAATACAGGCAACACAGCACCTATCATACCGGTGATAAAAAACAACCAACCTAGTGTTAAATAAAAATATTTCACATATTGCCTTATCAAAATCAAGTAAAAATCAAATTACGATTTTTAAATCAATTATATTTAGTAATGAAACCAGTAACAAAAAACATCAAATTTCAACAAATTATTCTGGATAATTAACATTCATTTAACATTATTAAACGCAACAAGCGTCATTGTTAGAGTAATACTAAATATAAAAACATGTAAGTTATTTCTTATGTACTAACATTAGAAAAAATTACAACTGCATTAAAAAATATTAATAGATGTTAACAAAAATGACTACTAAAGTAGAACTTAGAATTTTTAAACAGCAATAGCTGGATGCACCGCCCTTAGATAGTATTGATGATATTTAAACGTCAAATCCAAAAAAGATGAATTAGAAACAGGAGGTTTTAATGCTCGTTCAAGAAATTATGATTACCAATATACGTTCGGCAACAGCTGAAAGTAATATACAAGAAATCGCTATGACTATGTGTTTTAATAAAATTAGCGGCATGCCTGTGATAGACAGTGATAAAAATATTATTGGTGTCATTTCCGAAAAAGACATCCTACGCGGTATGTACCCTAAGGTTGATGAGTTCATGGGCAGTGGTATGAATGCTGGACGTGCAAATTTCGAAGAAATGGAATCTGAATATTTAGATATCATGAATATGAAAGTAGAAGATTTAATGACAGCAAACGTTTTTACAGTTAAACCGGATGAACCTATTTTAAGAGCCGTGTCTATCATGTGTTTACGAAAAATTCGCCGAATACCGGTTGCTGTCGATGGCAAACTCGTTGGAATAGTCAGCATGGGTGATGTACATAAAGCCATTTTTCAAAATAACATTAATCTTTCTTCTAATGTACAGCTTGTCGCTTCAGCCTAAACTTAACTGTTTTTCTAGTTAATATATAGCTCTTATTGTATTTTAAAATTCAATAAGCGCTAATTTGTTACTTCCTCAGCTTCAGCTTTTCATGCCTCAATTTTTTATATTTGTACGCATTGTTAATGCATAAACAAGTTTTTGCCGTTATAAACTGTTAAAATACTATTTTAATATCGTAAATGTTATTTAAATGTACTCAAAAATTGAACCATTGCTACAGAACCGTTGGATAAAATACAGTCTCGAATTTTTAGTAATAATTGCACTATTTTATGCTATAGGTCTTTATAAAAAACAAGATCTCGTCAAAGGTATTGCACCAAATTTTAATGAAGTTTTTTTAAATGGCAAAGCTGCAAAATTATCCGATTATCGAGGTAAGGCTGTGCTAATCCATTTTTGGGCAACCTGGTGTCCGATATGCAGTTTAGAACAAGATAGTATCGAGGCTATTAGCAAAGACAACGATATAATAACCATCGCGATGAATTCAGGTGAAGCAGATAAAATACAGTCTTTTATGACTGAAAATAATCTCAGCTTCCCTGTTATTATTGACGATGATGGTATTTTATCTAAACGTTATGGCATAACAGGTGTACCAACCAGTATCATCGTTAATCCCAGCGGTATTATTGAATATACCGAAATAGGTTACACAACTAACTGGGGGCTTCGCCTGCGGTTATGGTTGGCTGAAGACTAAAATTATTTAACAACTTGATAACAGGGCTTGTACTTTTTACCCGGTAATTTCATTCGATGTTGCTCTACAAATGATGCTAATAATAAATCAACAGGTTCCATAATATCCGCATCACCTCGAATTTCAAATAAACCGTGTTTTTCAATTGCTCTAATGCCTTCATCCTTAACATTACCAGAAACAACACCAGAAAAAGCCCGTCGTAAATTTGCCGCTAACAAATGAGTTGCTTGATTTTTATGCAGTGCAAGATTAGCCATGTTTTCATGTGTTGGTATAAAAGGTTCTTGAAATTCTTTATCGATAGTTAGCATCCAATTAAAATAAAAAGCATCCCCCTTAGTTCGTCTAAAATCTCTAACCAATTGCATACCCAATTTCATTTCAATCGCAACTTTTTCAGGATCATCAATAATAATTTTATACAATTTTTGAGCTTGAGTTCCAAGTGTTACCGCGATAAATTCGTCGATATGTTTAAAATACTCAACAGAATGTTCTGGCCCGGTGAATATTAGCGGAAAAGGAATGTCTTTATTCTTAGGATGTAATAATATTCCAAGTAAGTACAATATTTCTTCAACGGTGCCAACCCCTCCGGGAAAAACCACAATACCATGACCCGTGCGAACAAAAGCTTCAAGACGTTTTTCAATATCCGGTAAAATAACTAAATCGTTCACAATTGGATTGGGCGATTCGGCTGCAATAATACCCGGCTCTGATATCCCTAGGTATTTGCCATCGGTGATACGCTGCTTGGCATGTCCGATTGCTGCGCCTTTCATTGGACCTTTCATCGCACCGGGACCGCATCCGGTACAAATATCTAATCCACGCAACCCCATTTCGTAACCGACTATTTTAGAATAATCATATTCTTTTCGTTTTATCGAATGTCCGCCCCAACACACTACAAAATTAGGATCTTCTCTCGTTTTAAAAATATTGGCATTACGTAATATATGAAATACTAAATTTGTAATTCCCTCCGAGTCACTGATATTTAATAAAGAGTCATTTTCTATTTTATCACTAACGTAAATAACATCTCTTAAAATCGCAAATAAATGTTCATTAATGCCGCGTATCATTTTGCCATCAACAAAAGCATGGGATGGCGCACCGGTTACTTTAAGTTTAATACCACGCTCAACGGGTATAACTTTAATTTCAAAAGAGTCATAACGCTCCAGTAATTCTTTGCCACTATCTAAAGTACTGCCACAATTTAATACCGCTAAAGAGCAATTGCGAAATACCGAATATAAACCACCTTGGCTGGTATCGAGTAATTTAGCGACTTCAGATTTAGACAAAATATCGAGACGACCATTAGGTGAAATTTGCGCATCAATAACTTCGTATTTCATAATTATATAAATTACCTATTATTTTAAATTTATAATTAAAGTATAAACGATAGACCTTACGATATCTCTATTGCATGAACATCAAATATAGACTACTTACAGTATTTAAAAAGGAACTGGGCTATCAATAGCAATAATGTCACCATTCACAGGATGCTGAAATTCTATTGCGCTAGCATGAAGTAACAAACGATTCGATTTCTGTATAACGTCATTAGATGCATATAACTCATCACCCAAAATTGCATGTCCCAAATATTGCATATGCACTCGCAATTGGTGCGTTCGTCCTGTTTTGGGCTCTAACTCAACTCGACAGGTTTTTGCTTCATGATTAAATTTTAAAACACAATAAAAGGTGCACGATATCTTACCATTTAATTCATCTATTTTTTGTTTTGGTCGGTTTGGCCAATCACAAATTAACGCCTGATTTATTTCTCCATGATCGGTTTCAATAATACCGTCAACTATAGCTGTGTATTTTTTTTTGATTTTTTGCAATGCAAACATCTCACTCAATTGACGCTGACTATTTTTATTTAATGCTAAAATCAATATTCCAGAGGTAGACATGTCTAAACGATGCACAATTAAAGCGGTTGGATATTCCTTCAATACTCTTGAAATAACACAGTCTTGTTTATCCAGCCCTCGCCCTGGCACTGATAACAAGCCATTTGGTTTGTTTATAATGATTAAGGTTTTGTCACGATATAGAATATCCAAACCATCGTCTGGCGGAGGCAAATAACGAATCATATAACGGATAATAATGGAATTTGTTATCTTTTGATATCAAATATACTATATTATAAGAACGACAATTTAATAATGGAATTCAACAGGAAATAACATGAAAAAATATTTTTTTAGCGCGTTATTGATTTGTTCATCAATCAGTCTTTCAGCGCATGCAGCAACACCAAATTTATCCGAAACAAACATGTCTAAATCTGAATTATGTGATTTCGCTATTCAAGCACTTCAGGAATTAGTAAAACAATCCCCCGATAGTGCAAACAAGCCAGCCATAACAAAAGAGCAGTGTATGGCGATATCGGATGAGGATATTAATAAGGCAGCACAAAAAATGTTGGAAAATGAATCCAAAAAATAATTTTAGATTCAATAATATATGGTGCCGAAGACTGGACTCGAACCAGCACAGCTTTCGCTACTACCCCCTCAAGGTAGCGTGTCTACCAATTTCACCACTTCGGCTTTAGAAGAACGGTTATTTTGCCGGTTTTTCAGCCGGAATAACACTACTGCTGCTTGGCTCTGTTGCCTTGGGTGATTCCGTTGTTTCACTCGTCGTAGCTGAACCAGACTCAGGTGTTACCTCAAAGCTAGAGCCCGGAATAACAGTATCGGATTTAGGCGTATTCTGAATCTCAATTTTTGGTTGAACATCAGATAATGAATCGGTCGCACTAACCGGCCCAGAAGAATTTGATGTCACTAAAAAGGCTAAAGTTAAGCTAGTAACAAAAAATAAAGCCGCAATGACACCGGTTGCTCGACTAATAAATGAAGCTGAACCTTGACTGCCAAAGACAGTATTGGATGCGCCACTGCCAAATGCAGCACCCATATCAGCACCCTTACCTTGTTGAATTAATACCAAACCAACCAAACTAATTGATAGTAATACATGAATGATTAAAATAACGTTATGTAACATGGAGATTATATATTCCGTTTAACTAAGTTAATATTAAAATTAAGTTATTAAGCTTTCCCAGCACGGCAAATAGCCAGGAAGTCGTCAGCCATCAATGATGCGCCACCGATTAACCCCCCGTCAATATCGTCCATAGCAAATAGCTCAACTGCATTACTGCCTTTAACACTACCACCGTAAAGAATCTGGATCTTATTAGCAATGGCCTTGTCTTGCTCAGCAATTAACCCTCGAATAAATGCGTGAACTGCTTGCGCTTGTTCAGGAGATGCGGTTTTTCCAGTGCCAATTGCCCAAACCGGTTCATAAGCAATAACACAATCGGCTAATGCTGCAATCCCCTCTAAATCAATAACGGCTTTTAACTGTCTGGCAACAACTTGTTCAGTTATACCGGATTCACGTTCTTCTAATAATTCACCGACACACAGTATCGGAATCATACCTGCAGCCCGTGTTGCTGCAAATTTTTTGGCTACTAATTCATCCGTTTCTTTATAGATATCACGACGCTCTGAATGACCTACAATGACATATTGCACTGCAAAATCGTTCAACATTGAAGTCGATATTTCCCCAGTAAAAGCACCTTTTTCTTGTTCATTAACATCTTCGGCACCCAACGCAACATTGCTGCCTTCCAGTTGTAATTTAACATCGGCAATATAAATTGACGGTGCGCAAACTGCCACTTGACACTTAACATCCCCCATCCCGGCTTTAATCCCATCAAGCAATACCTTGATGCTATCGCGAGTTCCATTCATTTTCCAATTACCGGCTACTAGGGTTGTGCGCATATTTGTACCTGTTAATGTGAGACGTAGATAAACAAAATTAAGCGCGAAATAGTAACTGTCGATGACAAAAAAATCAATGACCTATGTGATTTTGAGTGAATTATAATTTAATTTAAAAATTATGTTAAATATATAAAAATGACATTACTTATTGATATTTATAATAATTCATCCGTGAATTACCTATTTTGAACGACTCAGTGCTTTATTATAATAAATTATAACTATCTAATTTAACGCCGAACTCACAACACCAGCCAATTTTTCAGCCAAAAATAAAACTTGGGTATTATCTTGCCCTTCAACCATCACTCGAATCACCGGCTCTGTTCCTGAAGGACGTAGTAACACGCGTCCAGTGTCCTGTAATTCAGTTTCAGCTTGTTTTACTGCAACCTGTACTTTTTCTGATTCATCGGGATTAAACCGCTCTTTTAAGCGGACATTAATCATGTGCTGTGGATACTTAACCATTCCCTCAAGTAATTCATGCAAATCTTTTTCAGAATCGACCATCGCACTTAAAACTTGCAGTGCGGAAATAATACCATCACCTGTTGTGGTTTGATCCAAGCAGATAATATGGCCGGAAGATTCGCCACCAAGCTGCCAGCCATTTTGATGTAGCATCTCTAATACGTATCGATCACCAACATTTGCACGTTTAAAATCAATATCAAGCTTGGCCAATGCGTGCTCTAAACCCAAATTACTCATTGACGTTCCTATCACGCCGCCCGTTAAATTACCCTGCTGTTTTCTATCTTGGGCAATAACGTACAAAATTTCGTCACCATCAACTTGATTACCATTACGATCCACCATAATTAAACGATCACCATCACCATCAAGGGCGATACCCAGATCCGCTTTATGGGCTTTCACGATGGTTTGTAGTCGCTCGGTATCGGTCGCGCCACAGGCCAGATTAATATTGAGCCCATCAGGCTCATTGCCCATGGATACGACTTCAGCACCCAATTCCATTAAAACATGTGGGGCGATATGGTAGGTCGCGCCATTAGCACAATCCACTACAATTTTTATGCCATTGAGCTTTTTCTTTGCTCGATAGGTCGATTTACAAAATTCGATATAGCGGCCAGCAGCATCTTCAATTCGAATGGCTTTGCCCAGATTGGCTGAATTATTCGTTTCCAGAGATTTTTCCAATTCGGCTTCAATGGCATGCTCAACGGTATCATCCAGCTTGGTACCTTCACTGGAAAAAAACTTAATGCCATTATCATCAAATGGATTATGCGAAGCACTGATGACAATTCCAGCTTGGGCGGATAAGGTTCGCGTTAAATACGCAATTCCCGGAGTAGGCATTGGTCCTAATAAATGAATATCAACACCTGCGCTTGAAAGACCAGCCTCAAGTGCAGACTCAAACATATAACCCGATATTCGAGTATCTTTACCAATAAGCACTTTTGCATTGTCGCATTTAGCAAGAACTCGCCCAACAGCCCAACCCAGTTTTAACATGAAATCTGGTGTAATGGGATGTTTTCCAACATGACCTCGAATTCCATCTGTTCCGAAATATTTTTTTTTCATTTAACTCAAACCTACTTAATCTGAAAGATAATATGATAGTGCATTTATTTTCTATGTAGCCTGCTGCATTGCTAACAATACTTTCATCGCATCTAGCGTTTGTGCGACATCATGTACTCTAACTATAGTAGCTCCATGCAATACTGCCAACGTCGCCAATGTTAAACTCCCGGCTAACCGTAAATCAACATCGCGATTTGTAATGCTCGCTAACATTGACTTTCTAGATAAGCCTACCAATATTGGTAAACCAAATTCTTTAAATTCTTCTAGGCGTTGCAATAACAGCAGGTTATCGTTTACAGTTTTGCCAAAACCAAAACCGGGATCAATAATTATTTTATTTTTTGCAATTCCAGCTTGAACACAGCTATCAACTCTATTTTTTAAAAATACTTTAATCTCATTTACAACATCAAAATAACTTGGCGATTGTTGCATGCTGTCTGGCGTGCCTTGCATGTGCATTAAACAAATATCAACATTAAGATTTTTGACAATTTCAATTGCAAATGGTTCTTGAAGCGCATTAACATCGTTTATTAATGTTGCTCCAGCCGTTACTGCGTGCTGCATAACTTGCGGTTTAGTCGTGTCTATCGAGATAACAACATCGGAGTGTGAACGAATTTTTTCAATAATTGGAATGACGCGATCGAGTTCTTCAGTAACCGAAACTTTGCTCGCACCGGGTCGAGTTGATTCACCGCCAACATCAATAATATTAGCTCCCTGCTCAACCATCAACAATGCTTGCTCTAAAGCTTTATCGATACTAGTATACTTTCCGCCATCTGAAAAAGAATCGGGTGTCATGTTTAACACGCCCATGATACGAACTTTATTCAATTCATTGGCAGACATACTAGTGAGATTTTAATTTATTAGCAGCGGTTTCAATCAATTTATTAAGTGTCGCTTCCATGTGTTTTGCCATGCTTGCTTGTTGTTCCAACGTTGCGTCTTTATTTACTTTGCAAGGTGCGCCCACGGCAATAACAATTTTAGAAAATGGTTTTGGAATAATAAATTTATCCCATGATTTTAATTTCCAAAACGAACTCGCGGCAAAAGCAATTGGCAACATTGGCACCTGACTCAATTGAGCCAACATAACAGCCCCTTGTTTAAATTTAAAAACTGGTCCAGTTGGACCATCAGCAGTATTCACTGGTGAGATACCATCTTTAGTTATGTTTTGATAGAGATCACGCATTGCTCTTGCACCAGTACGATTACTCGAACCACGAATAGCATGAGCCCCCCAGGAAGTGACAATACGTGCAGGCACTTCACCATCAACAGATGGGCTAATTAAAAAACCAAGTTTTAATCCCTTATCTTTTAAGGTTAACGCATAATAAGCACCAAACACATGTTGTTGATGCCAATAACATAGAATAGCCGGTTTACCAGAATCAATAATGGCATCACCATGCTCAACGCCAATAATCTCAACGCGACAGGTTTTCCAGAAAAACCACAACAAAGCATTCACCACAGGTTGTAATACGTTATAAATAACGTTACGTTTCCAACTGAGTTTACGTGCCATATACAAATCTCATCATTATCATTCTTTTTAGATTGCTTAAATTTAAATAACGCATTTTATTAATTAATCACCATTAATACCATGAAATTACCTACGATAATTGACTAGAATCATTCAATCATACGTCAATCTCATATATAGTATCATCATTTTAAACGATTTAGTTATAAGCTAAATATATAAACAATTCAATAACTTAAAATGTATCCATAATGACTGCTGAAATTAAAAAATCCGTGTTACTACCACCGGGACCCACTGAGAAGTTTGATCTCAATACCACCCCTGAATCCTTTGATAAAGTTCAGTCATTGGTGATCGACTTTCCGGACATCTGCCGACTACAATCTGATACTCGACCAAATGACAGTTACTTAGTTAATAACCCAAACTATCTGAAACATATCCTCGTTAAAAACTATCAGAACTACAATAAAGGGCTAGGGTTTAGCCGGGTAAAAATGCTACTCGGTAATGGCATTATTGTCAGCGACGGACCATTTTGGAAGCGACAACGGCGTATGATGCAACCGTCGTTTACAAAAAAAGTTATTGCCAAATTAACAACTCAAATTCAACAATGTAATCAGAAGCTATTTATCAACTGGTCTGAGAAAGCAAATTTAGAGCAAACCATCGATATCACGCAGGCAGCGAGCGAATTATCACTCGACATCGTTTTACGAGCCATATTATCCGACGATCTTGATACCCTGATTAACGAACAAGGTGGAACCAATCCTTTTGAGTTTTTAACCGAAGATTTTACCCGAGATATAAAAGTCGTATTAAAATTTCGTGAAGTTTCAAAACTATTACTCAACATCATCCATTTCAGACGCGAACACCAACCAGAACGCGTTGACTTCCTTGCCATGTTCATGGACTCGCGAGACAAAGAAACCGATGATGCCATGAGTGATAAAGAATTACTCGATGAACTCATGACATTAATTATTGCCGGCCACGAAACCAGCGCAATCACATTAAATTGGACTTGGTATTTTATATCACAGCACCCTGAAGTTGAAAAAAAGCTTCTCATTGAAGTTGATGCTAATGTTACAAAAAATATCGTGCCCAAGTTTGAAGAACTCGATAAACTACCCTACATCAAACAAATTGTTGATGAAGCATTACGTTACTACCCGCCAGTTTGGATGTTTACCCGAAAAGCCATTGCCGATGATTACTTGGGCGATTATTTTGTGCCAGCAGGTACCGATATATTTATTGCACCCTACTTTCTACACCGTCATCCAGACTATTGGTCAGATCCAGAGACATTTGATCCGGAGCGGTTTACCGAAACGGCAATTAAAAATCAGGATAAAAATGCCTATATTCCATTCTCAGCAGGCCCACGGCGCTGTATAGGTGATTTTTTTGCTACAATAGAAATGCAGATTCACATAGGATTAATGGCTCGCTCATTTCATCTAGAATATATTCCCGATGCTCCTTTAGAACTTGAACCCGATGTTAACCTGCGAACTAAAAATCCAATTTTAATGAAAATAACAAATCGAAAATAAAGATAAACTATGCTTGAATTTAATACTTTAATTGATGCCTTAACCACGAATAAAAATAACAACAGAACCATAACCTATATTAATGGAATCGATACTGAAACAGAAATAAGTTATTTTGAATTATACAACCGCGCATTAAGCGTATTACAGCAATTGCAAACTAACGGTCTAAAAGCCGGCGATGAATTAATAATATTCACTAAAGACAATAGTGCTTTTATCGATGTTTTCTGGGCTTGCTTGTTTGGTGGTATTGTGCCAGTTCCGGTCGCGGTAGGTATTAGTGATGAACATCGAAGTAAGTTATTTAAAATTTTTCAAAAACTTAAAAATGGCTATTTTATTGCTAATGATGAAAACATCGAACGTTTAGAAAATTATGCCAATAGCCATGATATTCATTCGAACTTTAAAAATTTAAAAGCAAAAACACTATCGTTTGAAAGCATTAAAATAAATTCCAATAAAGGTACTATTCATCAAGCACAGCCTGATGATGTCGCTTTTATTCAATTTTCATCAGGTTCAACCAGCGATCCTAAAGGTGTCGTACTAACGCATAAAAATATTATCACCAACTTAAATGCTATTGCACACGGAGCCGCCTACAATGAAAATGACATTAGCCTAAGTTGGATGCCATTAACACACGACATGGGCTTAATTGGTTTTCATTTAAATATGATCGCATGCAATATGAGCCAGTGTTTAATCCCTACCGATTTATTTAGTCGTCGGCCATTGCTGTGGATGCAAAAAACCAGCAGTAAAAAAGCAACCGTCTTATGCTCACCAAACTTTGGTTATAAACATTTCTTAAAGGCGCTCGGTGAAAAAACCTTAGACAATGTTGATTTATCATCCGTTCGCCTAATGTATAACGGTGCAGAACCAATTTCGGTGGATTTATGCGATGAATTCTTAACAAAGCTTTCTAACTATGGCCTTAAACGCAATACCATGTTTACCGTTTATGGTCTTGCAGAAGCAACGTTAGCTGTTGCATTCCCAATTCACCAACAAGAATATCGAACAATCAATATTGATCGCCACCAATGTCGGATGGCAAATAAAGTTGTGTTTATAAACAAAGATCATGACGATGCTTTAAGTTTTGCTATTGAAGGAAAACCCGTACTCGATTGCTTGGTCAAAATAACCGATGAAAATAATTCGACTTTAGCTGAGGATACGATTGGTGATGTTCAAATAAAAGGACCGAATGTCACTCAGGGTTATTATCTTAACGAGCAAGCCAATATGACGGCTCTCACTGGTGATGGTTGGTTAAATACCGGGGATCTTGGTTTTTTACATCAAGACGAATTAATTATAATTGGCCGAACTAAAGATATTATATTTGCACATGGACAAAATTATTATCCTCATGACTTAGAAAATATTGCCTTAGAACATGATTTAATTGAGTTGGGAAAAATTGTTTGTTTCGGTATTCGAAAAGATAAAGAGCAACGAGATGAACTCATTGTCTTTATCTTATATCGAAAAGATATTGAAGGATTTGCATTATTAGCCCGTGAAGTGGCAAAAATTATAAACGAACAAACCGGACTCGAAGCTGATCGTGTTATTCCTGTAAAACGTATTCCAAAAACCACCAGTGGTAAAGTGCAGCGACGAATTTTAGGTGATGAATACATTAATGGTGAGTTTGACGACATCATTACGCAACTTGATGCGATTAATGCAACAACTCATGTCGCCTTAAATGAAAACATGACAGCTAGAGAACAAGAGTTAAAAGAAATTTGTCATTCTGTTTTAAAAGATATTGTATTAAATATCAATGACAATTTCTTTGATGCAGGAATCAGTTCATTAACACTTGCTGAGATTCATCAAAAAATTGATGATAAATATCCTGATGTTGTCGATATCATTGATCTATTTGAATACCAGACAATAAAAGAACTCGCTGTTTTTATGGATGAAAAATTATAGTTTTCCATCAAATTATAAGCGCTCAAAAAGTTTCAAATATCTGAATTCAGTATTAACTAATTTATAATCTTTACTGGGTTCAGGAGCACAAGCAGCACTTCCGATAAAATATTTATATTTGTAGGGATCGCTGTAGTCTAAACTCACTCGATAATAGCGTGCAAAAAAACTGTGTATATCCCATGGAAATTCTGGTTTAGAACACAAGCCTACTACTGGTTGAGTTGTTAGATATTTTGAAATGTCTTTTGCGTCATAATAATAATTTTTTTGTTTTAAAATTCTATCATTTGTAGCAAATGAAAATATTAACACGGAAAAAATACCAATCAAACTAAATACAGTTAAAATTTTTCCTGTTAATGGAATCGCTAAATTTTTATTGTCCTGATTGGTTGTCATCATCATCGTGACCAATATCGCAAAACCAATTGCAAAATAAGGATAACAGGTAACAATATAGGTTGTGTTTTGTTTTAAACTTATCATGCTCGGTATTGATGCAGATAAAGCAATTAAAATAAAGAACAAAGCACTTTTTAACACTTTTTTGTCATAATTCAATTGTATATTTTTTCGTTTAAAAATATACATCAATACTAAAATAACGAATAAAGGCAATAGATCTTTTAATAATTCTCCAACGATATAAAAATGACTATTTGCTGCCATACCTCGGCCATTTTTAATAGAAGCCATCAACTGCCCATTAAAATAATGAGTAAGACTATCTCTTGCAGCATCATTAAGTAGTAATAATCCTAAAATCAAACTAAAACTAAATATTAACGCTGCACTGGATTGTATCGTCACTTTAAGATTAATAGACTTTGTTGTTAAAAAATACAAAGGATAAAACACCAATAAGAAAGCACCTACCGGCCCTTTGGTTATTATTGCTAACACAATCATTAACGCTGAAAAAATCATCCAAATATAATTAATTTGTTGATCAACACTTCGTAATAACGAATACATGGCGATAATAGTAAAAACACCCATGGTATTTTCTAATACATTATTTCCAATACTATGGGTTACTGTTGGTATTAAAATTAAAAATAATAAAGGCAACCAAAACAGTGCTTTTAAACGCTCATTAGATCGAAATACTCTTAACCAAATTAATACCATAAAAAATTGAATAATAAATAGCGTTGCAACTGAGTACAATTTTTCAACTAAATAACTGTCACCAAAAATTTTAAAAAATATTGATTGAATTCCAATACCCAAAGGAGGATGTTCGTAAAAATTACTTAACAGTGTTGATGAAAAAGAAGGAGTCCAAAAGCTACCAATACCTTCAGCTAAATTACGCGCTAATACCGCATAAAACTGTCCATCACCACCTAAACCGTGGGCGGTTGCTTTTGGTAGCGTTGTTAACAACGTTAATAACGTGACAAATAATATATACGGAGTTTGAATTAAGTAATTAACTGCAATTTTATTTTTTATAAGTTGCTTAATATTAATTTGTAAACGAGCGAACTGTATGTGATTTTTATCGACATACATTGAATCCACCTCTTTATAGTTTGTGACTTAATACTAGATTAAACTAAAAAAATATGGTTTTCCACTAAGAATTTATTTAAATACATTCAGTGACTTTTAAATTAATTTACACTTAACAATCTATTCCACATAAAAAAAACGGTCTATAAGACCGTTTTAATTTTAACATGCTAGCTAAGAAAGTTAATCTATCAATGCTGGTCAGCAGTGCCGCCTATTGATGAATCACTAGGTTTATTTTCTTTTGATGCAGCACTACTTTTATTATCAGCAGATGAATCATCATCACCCCAATCTTTTGGTGGCCGAGGATCTTTACCATCCATAATATCTTTTATTTGATCGACACCGATAGTTTCAAACTTCATTAACGCATCACTCATGGCATGCAGTTTATCTAAGTTTTCTGTTAAGATTTCGCGTGCACGCTCATAGTTTTTATCAACGATAACGCGAATTTCTTCATCGATAACATGAGTCGTTTCATCAGAAACATTCTTGTGTTGTGCAACTGAGTGGCCTAGAAAAACTTCACCCTCTTCTTCGCTGTAGGTCATTGGACCAAGTCGCTCAGATAAACCCCACTTGGTAACCATGTTACGCGCTAATTCTGTCGTTCGTTGAATATCGTTAGACGCACCAGTGGTAACTTTATCTGCACCAAAAATTAACTCTTCAGCTAAACGTCCACCAAATAAACTACTAATTGAGCTTTCTAAGCGCTCTTTGCTATAACTATAACGATCTTCTTCCGGTAAGAACATGGTGACACCTAGAGCACGTCCACGCGGAATAATAGTAACTTTATAGACAGGATCGTGAGAAGGAACTAATAAACCTACTATCGCATGACCTGCTTCATGATAAGCGGTATTACGCTTTTCAGCTTCACTCATTACCATCGACTTACGCTCAGCACCCATCATAATTTTATCTTTGGCTTTTTCCATATCAATCATGTCAACCAAATTTTTATTAGCTCGAGCAGCAAATAAAGCGGCTTCATTAATTAGATTGGCTAAATCAGCACCAGAAAATCCAGGCGTTCCACGTGCAATAATCGATGCTTTTACATTATCATCAATTGGAACCTTACGCATATGAACTTTTAAAATTTGTTCACGACCACGAATATCAGGCAAAGGTACAACGACCTGTCGATCAAATCGACCGGGACGCAATAAAGCCGGATCCAATACATCAGGCCGGTTGGTGGCAGCAATAACGATGACACCATCATTACCTTCAAAACCATCCATTTCAACCAATAACTGATTCAATGTTTGTTCGCGTTCATCGTGACCACCACCAAGACCTGCGCCACGGTGTCGCCCAACGGCATCAATTTCATCAATGAATATAATACAGGGAGCTTGTTTTTTCGCTTGTTCAAACATGTCGCGAACCCGAGAGGCACCCACACCAACAAACATTTCAACAAAATCAGAACCCGAAATAGTGAAGAAAGGTACTTTAGCTTCACCAGCGATGGCTCTAGCTAATAAGGTTTTACCCGTTCCAGGTGAACCCACCATTAACACCCCACGAGGGATTTTACCGCCAAGTTTTTGGAATTTACCCGGGTCACTTAAAAACTCAACTAATTCTGACACTTCTTCTTTTGCTTCTTCAACACCGGCTACATCAGCAAAAGTAATTTTAATTTGATCTTCACCTAACAACCGTGCTCGACTTTTACCAAATGACATTGCACCTTTACCGCCGCCGCCTTGCATTTGGCGCATAAAGAATACCCATAAACCAATAATGATGATAAAAGGAAACATTTGATACAACAAAGGTAACCAAATTGATGTTTCTCTTGGCTTGGCATTATATTTGATATGACTTTTTTCGAGTAAACCAATAATGGTATTGTTATCAGTCTCAGGGCTATACGTTTTAAATTCACCGCCACCCACATAGGTGCCGTATAATTCTTTAGCTTGAAATGTTACTTCTTGAACCTTACCATTTTTGACACCCGATATAAATTCAGAGTAATCAATATCAACTGATTTGGAGCGTGTGCTAAGGTTAGTGAAAACCGACATTAATATAATCGCAATCACGACCCATAAGATGATATTTTTTGTTAAATCATTCAAAGTATTACCTCAACACTATTTTATATTTTAGTTAAACCATTCTATCCATAAACTATATTATTTAATAATTTCCAAATAATATAGCGACATCCAGTACCTGCTATTATAGCTAATTATTATAGCTTCTAGCCAGTAAGTATACCTCTGATGAGCGCGCTCTCGATGCTTGAGGCTTACGTATTACTACCTTAGCAAATTTCGTGCGCAAATCTCGTACATATCCATCAAATCCTTCACCATGAAAGACTTTTATCAAAAAATCCCCATTTTTTTTAAGGACTTTTTCGGCTGTGTATAACGCTAACTCACATAAATACATGGCCTTTGGCGAATCAATGGCTTTTACTCCACTAATATTGGGTGCCATATCAGATAAAACAAGGTCTACCGGGTGGTTATTTAGTGCTTTTTGAACGGCAATTTCAGTTGCTTCATCTGTAAAATCACCGGGAACATAGCTCACTCCGGCTAAGCTATCCATTGGCAGGATATCCTGAGCAATAACATGCCCCGTTTCACCGACAATATTGGCCGTTATTTGTGACCATCCCCCTGGGGCAGCCCCTAAGTCCACTACCCACATGCCGGGTTTTATGATCGTATCCTTTTTTTGGATTTCCAATAGCTTATAAACAGCCCGTGAACGATAACCGTCTTCTTGAGCTTGTTTAACGAATGGATCATCAAAATGTTCTTTTAACCATGCCTTGCTTTGTTTACTTTTAGCCATAATAAATTAAATTGCCAGCGCAATATATAAGGTTTACATCATTTGTATCAATAGTAGCAATTATAATTTTTATTAACCAATTTAGCGTGTTAAAATTCAGTTCTTATCATTTTAAACCTATATGAGTACTTAAGTCAGTGTCAAAAATCACATCAAAACAACGTAAATTTCTTCGAGCAAAAGCCCATGATTTAAAACCGGTTGTCATTATTGGCGCGGCAGGCTTAACAGACAACATACATACTGAAATCGATATTGCATTAGAACATCATGAGTTAATAAAAGTTAGAATCAATTCGGCTAATAAAGACTCTCGAGAAAAGTTAGTAAACACGATTTGTTTAAAATCGCATGGTATTGCAGTACAAACGATTGGTCATATTCTGGTGTTATACAAAAAAATTAAGGATGCAAAAATTCTATTACCAAAAGACTGATTTTTTTAGTTGTTATTTTAAACGTCGATTCATTCCAAATACGATTAAAACCAAACCGGCCAAACTATTAACCAAAAATAACATGGAACTAAGCCCATGAAGGCGACCAAATTTTATTTTTGTATCAGCAACCAAACCGGCTTCGCGTAATTCACTCATCATGGGTTGTAGAATAAATTGACCAATTAAGATGATTAACAACATTAAAATTAAAATCCAAGTTTGCCAATGTTTTTTTGAGAAACATGATTTACCGAACTGCATTATCTGGCCAGCAAGTAATACCGTTGAGCAGAAAATTCCGACCAGACTCATAATAAAAAATAATCGACCTGCAATGGTTCCCGCTAAAATACGATCATCCAGAATTGAAAATAAGGTAGGAGCAACAATATAACCAATGGCCCACATGCCACCAATCCATAGTGTTAATAATATACGTTCTCCAGACTGATACATAACTAGTTTAGATTAACTTAACGGCAACAATTTCAAGTTCTTTATCGCCACCCGGGGTTTTAATATCAACCACATCCCCTTCTTGCTTACCAATTAAAGCGCGCGCAATAGGTGAACTAACGTTTAATTTGCCAAGTTTAATATCGGCTTCATCTTCACCAACGATGTGATAAGTCATTTCAGAATCATCGGCCAAATCAACAAGTGAAACAGTCGCGCCAAAAATAACTTTACCAGTTGAAGTCATTGTTGAAACATCTATAATTTGAGCATTACTCAATTTACCTTCAATTTCTTGAATTCGGCCTTCAGCAAAACTTTGTTGCTCGCGTGCAGCATGGTATTCAGCATTTTCTTTTAAATCACCGTGCTCTCTCGCCGTTGCAATATCCTTAATGATTTTTGGGCGAGTAACTTGCTTTAGTTCCGTTAATTCAAGTTGTAACTTTTCGGCACCTTGTTTAGTAATTGGCACTTTATTCATACCACTAACTCCTGATGTAAGTCCTGTAATCGATTGACTGATCCAGCTTCATAACCGGATTCAGAATTATGATTTTTATTTTTCTCGTTTTGGTATTCAATCGCAACACAAAAAGCATCGCCACCGGCTAAAGTTGTAGTATAAGTCACTTTATGTTGCAAGGCTTTACTACGAATAGTTGACGAATCAGCGATTGCTTGACGGCCTTCAGTGGTATTAATGATAAAGTTAATTTCATTGTTCTTAATCATATCTACAATATGAGGTCGTCCTTCTAACACTTTATAAACAATTTTACATTCAAGACCTGCTTGAGTAATGATTCGCGCGGTACCTTTGGTTGCAATTAACTCAAAATCATAAGATAGCAATTTTTTAGCGATAGCAACAATACCTTTTTTATCGGTATCACGTACACTCAAAAACACTCGACCTGCACTTGGAATTTTATCACCAGCACCATAAAGCGCCTTAGTAAATGCTTCTCCAAACGTTTTACCAACACCCATTACTTCGCCGGTTGATTTCATTTCGGGGCCTAAAATCGAATCAACGCCCGGAAATTTAATAAACGGAAATACCGATTCTTTCACAGAAAAATATTTTGGTATCACTGCTTGGCTAATACCTTGATCTTTTAGTGATTGTCCAGCCATGCAACGTGCAGCAATTCTAGCCCAAGGCTGTCCCGTTGCTTTTGAGACAAAGGGCACCGTTCTAGAAGCGCGTGGATTTACTTCTAAAACATAAATAGTATCTTTTTGGATAGCAAATTGGGTATTCATTAAACCAATCACTTTTAATGCTTTAGCCATTGCAGTAACTTGTTCGCGTAACTGCTGTTGAATACCTTCTGATAAACTATAAGGAGGCAATGAACACGCTGAGTCACCTGAATGCACGCCGGCTTGTTCAATGTGTTGCATGATTCCCGCAACAATCACTTGTTCACCGTCACAAACGGCATCAACATCAACTTCAATTGCTTCATCGAGAAAACGATCCAGTAATACCGGTGAATCATTTGATACTTGTACTGCCGTTTTCATATAATGAGCTAACTCTTCATCATTATAAACAATTTCCATCGCACGACCACCCAAGACATAGGAAGGCCGTACTACTAATGGATAACCAATTTCAGAAGCCAAACTAACCGCTTCATTTGAACTGGTTGCTAATCTATTGGGTGGTTGTAATAATTTCAAATCGTGCAACATTTCTTGAAAACGTTTTCGATCTTCAGCCATATCAATTGAATCGGGTGAAGTTCCAATAATAGGCGCTCCGGCAGCTTCCAGATCGCGCGCTAGCTTTAATGGTGTTTGACCACCGTATTGCACAATAACGCCTTTTGGATTTTCGATATGAATTATTTCTAACACATCTTCCAACGTAAGTGGTTCAAAATACAAACGGTCGGAAGTATCGTAATCCGTTGAGACTGTTTCAGGGTTACAGTTAACCATGATTGTTTCAAAGCCATCTGTACGAGAAACTTGGGCAGCATGCACGCAGCAATAATCAAATTCAATACCTTGGCCAATACGGTTTGGACCGCCACCAAGCACCATTATTTTATTATTTTTTGTCGGTAATGCTTCACACTGCTGCTCATAAGTTGAATACATATAAGCTGTGTTTGATGCAAACTCTGCCGCACAAGTATCAACCCGCTTATAAACCGGGTGAATATTTAAACCGTGACGGTGTTTACGGATATCAAATTCGGTCATACCGAGTAATGTCGCTAACCTGCGATCAGAAAAACCTTTTTGTTTTAATCGAAACAACGTGGCTTTATCCAAGTCGGTAATTTTTTTACCAATAATGGCTTGTTCTTCAAGAACCAAGTCTTCTAAGTTTGCCATAAACCAAGGATCAATTTTAGTGATATTAAAAATTTCATCAAAACTCATTCCAGCACGAAAAGCATCCGCTACTTGCCATAATCGCTCTGGTGTTGGCACACCTAAAGCCTGACGTAAATTATTTTTAACTTCGCTAGGATCTGAACTGATATCAACCAATTCATTTAAACCATCCATACCCGTTTCAAGACCACGAATGGCTTTTTGCAAAGACTCTTGGAAAGTACGGCCGATAGCCATGACTTCACCAACCGACTTCATTTGAGTGGTTAAAGTGTTATCTGCTTGAGGAAATTTTTCAAAGGTAAATCTAGGAATTTTAGTAACAACGTAATCAATACTAGGTTCGAACGATGCAGGCGTAATACCACCGGTGATATCATTACTTAACTCATCCAAAGTGTAACCAATCGCAAGCTTCGCTGCAATTTTTGCAATAGGAAATCCAGTTGCTTTTGATGCTAGTGCTGATGAACGCGAAACACGCGGATTCATTTCAATAATGATCATTCGACCATTTTCAGGGTCGATAGCAAACTGAACATTTGAACCGCCGGTTTCTACACCAATTTCGCGTAATACTTTTAACGAAGCATCACGCATTATTTGATATTCTTTGTCGGTTAGTGTTTGTGCTGGCGCAACGGTAATTGAATCACCGGTATGAACACCCATCGGATCCAGGTTTTCAATTGAACAAATAATGATGCAGTTATCTTTAGTATCACGCACCACTTCCATTTCATATTCTTTCCAACCCGCAATGGACTCTTCAACTAATAGTTCGTTAGTTGGAGAAAGATCCAAGCCACGCTCACAAATTTCAACAAATTCTTCATGATTATAAGCAATTCCGCCGCCACTACCACCCATGGTAAATGAAGGTCGAATAATTGTTGGATAACCAATTTGAGCTTGGACTTGTAATGCTTCTTCCAAGCTGTGTGCGATTGCGGAATTTGGCATATCCAAGCCAATTTTTCTCATGGCAGTACGAAACTTATCACGATCTTCGGCTTTATCAATCGCTTCACGTTTTGCACCAATCATTTCAACGTTGTATTTTTCTAAAACACCTTCCCGTTCTAAATCTAACGCGCAGTTTAATGCAGTTTGACCACCCATGGTCGGTAACAATACATCCGGTTTTTCTTTTTCAATAATTCGCGCAACTTCTTGCCATCGAATTGGTTCAATGTAAGTTGCATCGGCCATTTCAGGGTCGGTCATGATGGTGGCAGGATTCGAGTTTACTAAAATGACACGATAACCTTCTTCCTTTAGCGCTTTACATGCTTGCGCACCGGAATAATCAAACTCACAAGCCTGCCCAATAACGATAGGGCCGGCTCCGATAATTAGTACACTACTGATGTCTTGACGTTTTGGCATGTTTTTTATCTATTTTGAATTATTCAAATACGTTTTAATATTATCGATAAACTGATCAAATAAAGGTGATATATCATGAGGCCCTGGGCTCGCCTCAGGATGACCTTGAAAACTAAATGCAGCTTTATCGGTTCGCGCTATTCCTTGAATGGATTTATCAAACAAAGAACGGTGTGTTACTATTACATTATCCGGTAAAGAATCGGAAGCCACAGCAAAGCCATGATTTTGACTGGTAATTGCGACCATGGATGTTTTTAAATCTTGCACCGGATGATTAGCACCATGATGACCAAATTTCATTTTTTCGGTTTTAGCACCACTTGCCAATGATAATAATTGGTGTCCCAAACAAATACCAAACACGGGAATATCCGTTTCTAAAATTTCAGCGATAGCACTGATAGCATAATCACAAGGTTCTGGATCACCGGGGCCATTGGATAAAAATATGCCATCGGGATTCATCGCTAATACTTCTTTTGCCGGTGTTGTTGCTGGCACAATGGTTAAATCACAACTTCGATCGGCTAATAATCTTAAAATATTATGTTTAACACCAAAGTCATAAGCAACAACTTTATACTTAGGTGATTCATCCGCTACCGCAGCATAACCATTAACTAAATCCCAACACCCCGAAGTCCATTTATACGTTTCTGTTGTTGTTACCTGCTTCGCTAAATCCATGCCTTTTAAACCGGGAAACGCTTTTGCAGCAGCAATTGCAGCCTGTTCATCAATATCGTCACCTGCAACAATACAACCACTTTGAGCACCTTTCTCGCGTAATAAACGGGTTAATTGACGCGTATCAATATTCGCAATTGCCACAACATTATTTCCAATCAAATATTGGCCTAATGTTTGCTCTGCTCGCCAACTGCTGGCAACAATGGGTAAATCGCGTATTATCAAACCACTAACATGAACTTGCAGTGATTCAGCATCTTCCGAATTAACGCCAACATTACCAATATGAGGATAAGTTAGCGTAACGAGTTGTTGCGCATAGGAGGGGTCGGTTAAAATTTCTTGATAGCCGGACATGGCGGTATTAAAAACAACTTCGCCAACCGTCTGACCATCAACACCAATTGCCTGACCATGAAAAACAGTACCATCAGCTAAAGCAAGCAAGGCTGGTTTTGACATCTAAACTCCGATATAAGTGTCTAAAAATTAAAGATATATGTACAAAAACGGGAGACCAACTGCGTGGCGTCTCCCGTTTTTAGAATGTTATTACAATAAATTGTGGTTCGCGGATGATGTGGCTAAATATCACTTCTCTGAACGAAACAATTGTAACGAAACTGTGGAATTTATGCTAGTCGTTTAAAGCAAGAACGTCCTGCATATCAAATAAACCGACCTGATGTTGCGCTAACCAGATGGCCGCTCGAATAGCACCATTAGCAAACGTCATGCGACTTGAAGCCTTATGGGTAATCTCGATGCGCTCACCAATACCAGCAAACATAACAGTATGCTCACCAACAATGTCTCCAGCACGAATTGTTTCGAAACCGATGGTTTTTCTATCGCGTTCCCCGGTTTGACCTTGTCGACCGTAAACTGCACATTGCGTCAAATCACGCCCTAGCGTATCGGCAATGACTTCTCCCATGCGCAAAGCGGTTCCAGAAGGTGCATCAATTTTATGGCGGTGATGGGCTTCAATTATTTCAATATCAACCTCGTCACCCAATACTTTTGCGGTCATTTCGAGTAACTTCAAACTTAAATTAACACCAACACTCATATTGGGTGCAAAAACAATCGCTATCTGCTTCGATGCTTGGGTAATAATTTGTTTTTGTTGTTCAGTAAAACCGGTTGTACCAATAATAATTTGTTTACCCGTTGCACGGCATACTTCAAGATTCTCAATAGTGGCATCCGGATGAGTGAAATCAATTAACGTATCAAAATTGGAGCTAACGGAGGAAATATCATCAACTATTTTAGTATTAAAGACCCCAAGCCCGGCTTGCTCGCCGGCATCGGTTCCAATTAAAGAGCTACCACGACGATCAATTGCGGCACCGAGTTGTGTTTGTTCAGCGTTGTGACAGGCTTCTAATAAAGCGCGCCCCATTCTTCCTGCTGCGCCGGTTATCGCTAATTTTAGCATTGCTTTGTTTCCAATTATTATTATGACTTCATATCTTCAAAAAACTTTTTAACACCATCTAACCAAGATGATTCTTGAGGGCTATGCCCACCGCTATTATTTTGAAGAGAAATATCCAGTTGCCGCAATAATTCTTTTTGTTCTTTTGTTAAATTAATCGGTGTTTCAACCGATACTTTACACATTAAATCACCAAGCGCACTACTGCGAACCGATTTAATGCCTTTATTACGTAAACGAAACAATTTATCAGTTTGAGTTTCAGCCGGGATTTTTAATTTCACACGGCCATCAAGTGTTGGCACTTCAATTTCACCACCAAGCGAAGCTTTAACAATGCTGATTGGTACATCACAATATAAATCACTACCATCACGTTTAAAAATGGGATGGGGTTTTATGTGCATTTGAACAAACAAATCACCAGCTGGCCCGCCATTTTCACCACTTTCACCTTCACCGGATAAACGAATTCGATCACCAGTGTCAACACCGGCTGGAACTTTAACCGATAATGTTTTCTCTTTTTTCTTTTGTCCTGAACCACCACACGAGCCACAAGGATCTTTAATCATTTTGCCCTTGCCATGACAACGTGGACAAGTTTGTTGTAAAGAGAAAAAACCTTGTTGCATTCGTACTTGTCCCTGACCGCCACAGGTTGAACACGTAACGGGTTGTGTGCCTTTTTTAGCACCACTACCACTACAGCTGGTACAAGCAACCTTAGTAGGAATTTTAATTTTTACTTCAGAACCTTTAGCCGCATCTTCAAGACTTAAATCAAGATTGTATTGTAAATCGGCTCCGCGATACATTTGACTACCGCCACCACCACCTCGAGCACCGCCAAAAATATCACCAAATACATCACCAAAAATATCACTAAAATTACCCGAGCCACCAAAACCACCCGCACCTGCGGCACTCGACGAATCAACTCCAGCATGACCAAACTGATCATAAGCTGCTCTTTTTTGAGCATCGCTTAAAATATCATAGGCTTCTTTCGTTTCTTTAAATTTTACTTCTGCCGTTTCCGGATCATCTTGATTTCTATCAGGGTGTAATTTCATTGCGGCACGTTTAAATGCTTTTTTTATTTCAGCATCTGTGGCTGTTTTCGATACGTTTAGAACTTCGTAGTAATCGCGTTTTGACATGGCTAATAACTTTTATCGTTTATAATGTATTTAATACTATTTGCAGATACAGCAACAGGCGCATCATAAAATTGATGCACCTGTTGCTTGTTAAAAAAATAAATAACTATAATAGCGCTAATTTATTTTTTGTCGTCATTGACTTCCTCAAATTCAGCATCAACAACATCATCGGCACTGGCAGTTTGTTCACCTGCTGCGCTTGCTCCAGCAGCATCGCCACCTTCAGCGGCTTTTTCAGCATATAAGCGTTCAGCCATCTTACCGGATGCTTCACCAAGTGCAGCAGTTTTAGCTTCGATAGTCTCTTTATCATTGCCTTTTAATGCTTCTTCAAGAGCAACAATTGCTGCGTCAATATTGGTTTTTTCATCAGCCTCTAATTTATCACCTAACTCATCCATGGATTTCTTAGTATTATGAATTAAAGAGTCAGCCTGATTTCGAACATCAACCATTTCATGGAATTTTTTATCTTCATCAGCATGCGCTTCGGCATCTTTCACCATTTGTTCCACTTCATCGTCTGATAAACCCGATGAAGCTTTAATCACAATAGATTGTTCTTTGCCTGTCGCTTTATCTTTTGCCGTTACATTTAAAATACCATTAGCATCGATATCAAAATGCACTTCAATTTGAGGCGTGCCACGAGGTGCCGGTGGAATATCACTTAAATCAAAACGCCCCAAAGACTTATTACCATCTGCACGCTCACGCTCACCTTGTAATACATGAACGGTCACAGCTGATTGATTATCATCTGCCGTTGAAAAAACCTGATTTGCCTTAGTTGGTATGGTGGTATTTTTATCAATTAGCTTGGTCATAACGCCACCCATGGTTTCAATACCAAGAGACAACGGTGTTACGTCTAATAACAAGACATCTTTAACATCACCACCTAAAACTCCACCTTGGACAGAAGCACCTAATGCTACTGCTTCATCAGGATTCACATCACGACGAGGTTCTTTACCAAAAAAGTCTTGTACAGCTTGCTGCACTTTAGGCATACGGGTTTGGCCGCCGACAATAATAACATCTTGTATATCAGAAGCACTTAAACCAGCATCTTGTAATGCAACTTTGCAAGGTTCAATCGAACGAGCAATTAAATCATCAACTAACGACTCTAGTTTTGCACGAGTGACTTTAACATTTAAATGTTTTGGGCCTGCGGCATCAGCTGTAATATAAGGTAAATTTACATCAGTTTGTTCAGCAGAAGATAATTCAATTTTTGCTTTTTCAGCAGCTTCTTTTAAACGCTGCATTGCTAGTGGATCACCTTTTAAGTCAATACCTTGCTCATTTTTCATTTCATCAACAAGATAATCAATTAAACGCATATCGAAATCTTCACCACCGAGAAAAGTATCACCATTAGTTGATAGTACTTCGATTTGGTGTTCACCATCGATATCGGCAATTTCAATAATTGAAATATCAAAAGTACCTCCACCTAAATCATAAACGGCAATAACTGCATCACCTTCTTTTTTATCCATGCCAAATGCCAATGCTGCAGCAGTTGGTTCATTAATAATTCGTTTAACCTCTAGCCCAGCGATTTTACCGGCATCTTTAGTTGCCTGACGCTGTGAATCATTAAAATAAGCCGGTACTGTAATGACCGCTTCGGTAACCGCTTCACCTAAATAGTCTTCAGCGGTCTTTTTCATTTTCATTAAGACACGCGCTGATATTTCAGGTGGTGCCATTTTTTTGCCCTGCGCTTCTACCCAAGCATCACCATTGTCGGCTTTAGCAATTTTATACGGTACCATGTCGATATCTTTTTGGACTTCTTTATCGGTAAACTTACGACCGATTAAGCGTTTAACAGCAAACAAGGTATTTTCAGGGTTGGTCACCGCTTGACGTTTTGCAGACTGACCTACCAATACTTCATCACCGGTAAATGCAATAATTGATGGCGTAGTACGATCGCCTTCACTATTATCAATTACTTTTGGCGCACCATTTTCCATTACTGCAACGCATGAATTTGTTGTTCCAAGGTCAATCCCAATAATCTTACCCATTTTTCTGTCTCCAATTCTTTAAATATTATTTTGCGTTTCTAATATCGTTCACTAGTTATAAGATGGGGAATGCCCCCTCATTTTCAAGCTTTTTCGTCAATTTTTTGCGTTGGCTCTGATGATTCATCCGATTCTGAACTCTTTGCCTTTGAAACCGACACCATAGCAGGTCGAACCAGTCTATCGTTTAAGGTGTAACCTTTTTGCATCACCATTAGTACGGTATTAGGCTCAACCTCATCGGATTCTTGCATCACCATCGCTTGATGAAATTCTGGATTAAAAGACTCATTAACAGGATTAACCACCTCAATATCGAATTTGTTAAATACATCCTGAAACATTTTTAAGGTCATTTCAGTGCCTTCATGCAATTTTTCTAATTGTTCGTGATCGTCTTTTCCAACCGTTGTTAAACCGAGTTCCAAACTATCAATCACCGGAATTAAATCCGTAACAAATTTTTCCACAGCAAATTTATGCGCATTTTCAACATCCAACCGCGAGCGACGACGGAGATTTTCCATTTCCGCTTTGGTTCTAAGCATTTGGTCCCAATTTTCATCGGCTTTTTTATTTGCCGCATCCAACAAAGACTGTAAGTCGGTTTCAGGTGTTGACTCATCATTAACATCATCTTCAACTTGATTTACAATTTCATCAACAACATCCGCTTTTTCAATGCTTTCCTTTTCTGCTTCATTTGGATTGGCTGGTTCTTTTTCCTGACTCATATTATCTCGCTATTTAATTAATTTTTAATAAGCAATAAATTCTAACTGTACTATATAGCCAGTTATTCAGAACTCAAGGCATTACTTAATAATTTTGCCGTGATATCGACTAATGGAATGACCCGATCATAGGCCATTCGAGTTGGGCCAATAACACCCAAAACACCCACAATTTCATCAGCAACACGATAAGGAGCGGCGACCACCGAGCATTCATCCAAGGCCTGATGACCCGATTCATTACCGATAAAGATTTGCATTGATTCAGCATAAATTGACTGATCCAATAAACTCAATATATCTCGCTTGGTATTAAAGACATCAAACAATTGTTTTAATGACTCAACACTCGACATTTCAGCGTAATTCATTAGATTATTCTGTCCGGCTAAGATGTAATCGTCAGCCTCATCTTGCTTCACAAATACTTGAGAAGCCATACTGACCGCTGAAGTCATCATTTCATTCATATCAATTTGTGTTTGTTGCAAATCATTAAATAATTCAGCACGAATTTCATACAATTCTTTGCCCGCAAATTTTTCATTTAAAAAATTGGTGGCAAACAGTAATTCGGACCGCGAATAATTTCTTGTGGTATTTAATATCCGATTTTGAACTTCGCTATTATTACAAACAATAATAACCAAAACCTTATTATCCGACAGTGAAATAAATTCCATCTGTTTAAAACTAATATGTTCTCGTCGTGGCACCATCACAACACCGGCCATATTACTAATGCCGGATAACAACGTCGAAGCACTCTCTACTAATTGACCCGAGTCCTCTTCTTTTGACAACTCGCCACGAATTTGCTCGATAGCATCATCATTTAACGGTTTAACCGTTAACAAACTATCAACAAACATGCGATAACCCGATGCTGTTGGCACTCGCCCTGCAGATTTATGCGCCGAGCTTAAAAAACCATTATCTTCCAAATCGGCCATGACACTGCGAATCGTGGCGGGACTTAAATTTAAGTTTGAATCAGACGCTAATTTTTGTGAGCCCACGGGCTGACCATCATTGATATAACGCTCAACCAATGTTTTCATCAGTAATTGTGTGCGATCTGAATTTACTTCTTTAGGTGACACTGCATTTAAACTTCTCAATATCGTAATGCAACTATTTTAGCACTCTAACTGCTTGAGTGCTAACCAGAATAGGCAAAAAATGATTATTCTATAAAATCCTGAGCTGTGCTAGATTTGATACCCAAATAAATATGCTCAGGGAGAAAGACACTAGATGGCCTATGCGTTTAATAATATTGCATTAATTGGAAAATATCGTGATTCTGATGTCGATGAAACCTTAATGGCATTGAGTATTTTCCTCGATGAACTAGGCTGTGATCACGTTTTTGATGAAAGTAGTGCTGATGTTGCAAATAAACCACACTTAAAGACCGCTTCTCGTGCCGAAATTGGTGCACAATGTGATTTAGCCATCATTGTTGGTGGCGATGGCTCATTATTGCATGCAGCACGAAGTTTGGCTCGATATGAAGTACCGTTATTGGGCATTAATCGTGGTCGATTGGGCTTTTTAGTGGATATTTCACCAAATGAAATGTTGTTATGGCTACGAAATATTTTAAACGGTAAATACCAAGAAGAACAACGTATTTTACTACGTGCCGTCACCCATCACGGTGATTCCCAAACCAGTGAAAGTTATGCCTTTAATGATGTGGTGATCCACAAGTGGCAAATGGCCCGAATGATCGAAACTGAAACCTATATTGATGGTCGGTTGGTATCCAATTTACGCTCAGATGGTTTAATCATTGCAACGCCAACCGGTTCATCGGCTTATGCCATGTCCAGTGGAGGGCCATTATTATTTCCAACTTTAAAAGCCATGGAGATTGTCCCCATTTGCCCCCATACCATGAGTTTCCGGCCTTTAGTGATTGACGGCGACAGCACCATTGAAGTACGTGTGAGTGAAGTGAGTCAAGGGCATGCCCAAGTCACCTGTGATGGTCAGATAAATTTAGGTTTATTATCAGGTGATACTGTCGAAATTACCAAAACAGAATACATGGTTCGATTAATACATCCCTATGGTTATGACTATTTTGAATTATTACGTGCAAAATTGAATTGGGGTTGAATTTCACTCAGATTCAAATATTATCTAACTTGAAGCACATATAATCAAATTACGCAGTTTAATCCGAATCTGGAATCATTAATATCATATTATGCTAAATCATATTCAAATTAAAAATTTTGCCATTGTCGACAAACTTGAACTCGATCTTGAATCTGGACTCAGTGTATTAACCGGTGAAACCGGCGCTGGAAAATCGATTCTATTGGATGCCTTGGGTTTAGCGCTCGGCGATCGAGCCGATGCCAGCATTATTCGAATCGGCTCCGACCGAGCTGAAATCAGCGCAGTATTTAATGTAGAACACTGCTCTTCTGCAAAAGCATGGTTGCTCGAACGTGAACTCGAAAATGATAATGAGTGTATTATCCGTCGAACCGTAAACCGAGATAAACCATCTAAGGCTTATATTAACGGCCAGCCTTCTCCGATTACAGCGCTAAAGCAATTAGGTGAAATGTTAGTCGATTTACACAGCCAACATGAACATCAATCATTATTACGCAAAGACATACAACGGCATTTAGTTGATAATTTTGCCGGAAATAAAAACGTCCTTGATAAATTAAAAGCAGCATATAATCACTGGCTAGAATTAAAAAATGAATATGACACGCTCAGCCAACAAACACTCGATAGAAATGCACGATTAGAATTATTACGCTTTCAAGTTAACGAATTAGAAATTTTAAATATACAAGAGAATGAACTCGAAGAATTAGACATTGAACACCGACGTTTAGCAAACAGTAGCCAACTGTTACAAAACAGCGAAAAAATCTTAGCCACTCTTGAAGGCGACGAACAACTTGCTGCGAGTGCATTATTACACCAAAGTATTGCTGAATTAACTAACTTAACGGAATTAGATAGCAGCTTAAACCCAACACTTGAGCTGTTAAATAGTGCCTCATTACAAGTTAAAGAAACCATCAATGAATTACGCCATTATCAAGAAACGACCGAGCTTGATCCGCGTCGATTAGAATGGATAGAACAACGACTAGCCGATATTCACGCCCTTTCTCGTAAACACCATATAGCAACCAGCGAATTAATAACGCTCGTACCACAACTAACTACCGAACTTTCAAACCTAGAACATTCTGATATTCGCCTTGGCAGCTTAGAACAAGATATTACGAATGCCGTCGATAATTATTTAAATTATGCAAAAAAATTAACCAAGGCTCGTAATAGCGCCGCATCAAAGCTATCAAAACAAGTAACCGAGCGCATGCAACATCTTGGAATGGATGGTGGCCAATTTGTAATAATGCTACAAACCGATGCCAAACAAAAGTTTTCATCACACGGTATGGAAAAAATTGAATTTCAAGTGACGGCCAACCCCGGTCAACCCTTAAAGCCCTTAAACAAAGTTGCCTCGGGTGGTGAATTATCTCGAATTAGCTTAGCAATTCAAGTGATTGCTGTTGAAGATGAATTAGTGCCGACATTAATTTTTGACGAAGTTGATGTTGGTATTGGTGGTCGGGTTGCTGAAATCGTTGGTCGACAATTACGACAACTGGCGAATCATCGCCAAGTTATCTGTGTGACACACTTACCTCAAGTTGCCGCTCTTGGTCACAATCACTTACAAGTCAGCAAACAAACCAAAGCAGATGCCACCACCAGTCAAATTTTGCCTTTGGATAATTCAGAACGAATTGATGAAATAGCTAGAATGCTAGGCGGCATCGATATAACCAAGCAAACTTTGTCGCATGCCAAAGAGATGATAGATAATGCAGAGTTAGAAACTAAAGAAACAGAAACGGCTTAACCAAAAATTTAGCTTTGACAGTTTTCACATAAACCATAAATATAAAGCGAATGATCGGTAATTGTAAAACCTTTCTGCTTAGCAATATTCCGTTGACGTTCTTCGATAATTTCATCTAAAAACTCTTCAACTTTACCGCATTTAACACACACGATATGATCATGATGTTGACCGTGTTCAAGCTCAAATACCGAATGACCACTATCAAAATGGTGACGTTTAACCAAATTAGCAGACTCAAATTGCGTTAAAACACGATAAACCGTGGCTAAACCAATATCTTCATCGGTTTTTAATAGTGCTTTATACACATCTTCAGCACTCATATGACGCATTGGATTTGATTCTAAAATTTCCAATATCTTCAATCGAGGCAAGGTTGCTTTCAGACCAACTTTCTTTAAATCACTACTTTCCATTCGTATTTACCGGATTTGATGCACGTTAGCTGTGCATAGGGTATCATTCAATTTTTAACTATTATACGCGGTTTGGTTATTTAAATGCGAATTCTTCTCATTTGTATTACAGCTATATTTTTTATGGGTATTTCATTATCGGCATGTTCAATCTATGAGATTGACGTTCAACAAGGAAATGTTATCGATGAGGAAGCCATCACAAAGCTTAAAGTTGGTATGACAAAACAGCAAGTTCAGTTTATTTTGGGTAGCCCCATTATTAAAGACGCATTTCATCCTGAACGTTGGGATTATGTGCAAACCTTTCGCCCCGGTAAAGGGGTTATGAAGCAGCACACCGTTTCAATTTTATTCAAACAAAATAAAGTGGTTAAAATTAATGAATCAGGTGAAAATATTGATTTAGAAAAAATCACGAATTATGATAAATCAGCAGGTAATTCCAGCAGCGGTAGTAAAGGGCATGCGCATTAAAAATTTTAGAAGTTATTTTTCTGGCTCTTTATCTGTTTTTACTTTATCTTTTTTTGCCGCACGTTTACGACGAGACTCTTTAGGATCAGCAATTAAAGCCCGGTAAATTTCGATTCGATCGTTTTCTAACAACGTACTGTCGAGTTTCTTTAGCTTACCAAACACCCCTACTTTATTACTGCTCAAATCGATTTCAGGAAATTGTTCTAATACTCCCGATAAATGTATCGCTTCTTCAATTGTTGTTTCAGGCGGAATTTTTTCAGTTAATATGACCTGTTTATCGGGTAGCGCATAAGCAACTTCAATCTTAATAAAATGGGACTGATCGTTTTCAGAATCTAACATGATGTTAATAAATTTTATCTGCTCGAGCAGTGAAGGAGTCGACCATTGATGATGCTAATTTTCCAAAAATTTTACCAAAAGTCATGCCGACGATTTTACTGGTAAATTCAAAGTCCAGATGCAATGAAATTTTGCAACCTTGAGGATCCGCTTCATCGCCAATAGTTTCAAAAGACCACGTCCCAATTAAATATTTAAACGGCCCTTTTAGCAGCTCCATTTCAATAGTATTAAACGATGATAATGTATTTCGCGTCGAAAAAGAATTTTTGAAACCACTGTGACTAATATCAATACGCGCTTCAACTTTATTGCCCTCCCGGAACAATTCTTCGGAACTAGCACACCAAGGTAAAAACTCCGAATATTGATTAATATTATCAACCAACATAAACATTTGTTTCGGACTGTGCATTACTAATGCACTTTTATTAATTACAGTCATTCTTAATTTAAAAGTTAAGTTAATACACCAATAGCATTTAAAAATATGATGCCAACAGTTAATGGAGCAAGCATCACTAACACACGCCAAGTTTTATAAGCGAATCCGTCGCCTAAATCAAGTTCATCACGAGTAGCTTCTCGAGACATGATAAATATTGCAAATATTGAAATAAATATCCCACCAAATGGTAACATTACTTTCGATGTAAGATAATCAATTAAATCAAAAATTGTCATTTTACCAAAGTCCCCAAATGGATCAATCAAAGCAAGGGGATGAAAATCACTTAAATCATTAAATGAAAATACAGTTAATAAACCCAAAAACCAACACGCAACGCCAATATAAGTTGCGGCATAACGTCGCTTTATATTCTTATTTTCAACCAACCACGCAACCGCAGGTTCAATTAATGAAATAGCCGATGTCCATGCAGCAAATGCCAACAGTAAAAAGAAAATCGCACCAAAAAAAGTACCACCCGGCATTTTACCAAATGCAATAGGCAAGGTTTTAAATATTAAGCCGGTGCCTTCATTTGGTTCCATATTATAAGCGAAGACAATTGGAAAAATCGCTAAACCGGCCAATACCGCCACTAAAGTATCTGCAAACGCGATTCCAACAGAGGCTTTAAAAATAGAAGCATCACTGGGTAAATATGAACCGTATATCATAATAGCGCCCATGCCCAAGCTCAAAGAGAAAAAAGCCTGCCCCATTGCAGCTAAAATAATACTGGAAGTATTGTTATTAAAGGTATCAAAATCAAAAGTAAACAAATAATCAATCGTATGAATAAATTCACCGGTCGTTGTTGAATAACCAACCATAATCAATAACATTATAAATAATGCCGGCATCATGAATTTCACTGCCACCTCGAGCCCGGCTTTAACACCACGAGCAACCACCACAATAGCGAATAACATAAAGACACTAT
>CAZEPW010000020.1:0-49682 GCA_964514215.1 uncultured Thioalkalispiraceae bacterium | reverse complement strand
TCGCATAGCATTTTTGAACAGCTATAAATATTTTTCTTATCCCGAGTTCAGGTTAGTTAATAAAAGAATAACGATCTTAAATTTCGCTTGATGATGTTGGTCGTGGAATGTCTTCTTTTACTTATCTTCCAGCACCCGATGTTGATTTTTTGGAAACCCATGGTAGCGATGCTCGAATTAATTAACCCTATGGGCCAAGTTAAGGGATATCAACTATCGCAGAATTTCTAGAAAATGATATCATGGTACACAAATTACAACGCTTAGGAGTTGATTCTGCTCAAGGTTATGGCATTGAGTGTGCAAAATATTTTATCAAATTATTAAATTTGAAATAAACATATTTAACAATAATTGTTGTGATGAAGGTGTAAGTGATAACCAGTACTCAACACTGACATTTAAGCCATGTGTAGTGTGAAGCATCTCACACAAGATTAAATTAAAAATTCACTTTTAAAAAAAATAAAAATACTATGATCCTCAAGGATAAAGTTAAATATTTTATAACGATAATTATTTAATAGAAATTTAATTTTATATCTTATATTTAAGAGACAAATGAGTTAAGTTTTGTTTCTTCTGTCGGACTCTACGTAACAAGGGAAAAAATTAATGAAAAATATAGTAAAATCTTTAGTGCTTACTGCAACATTGTTAACTTCAGTAACACTACACGCTGCTGATTCTCGCCTGATTAATCCAAACTCGCCTAATTTAACGGTTGAAAATACCATATCAGAAGTTGATGGCGCAATTGGTGGCTTTCTTGATTCTAATGGTAATGTTAATGGTGATCCTACTAATCCTGATAATGTCAGTATTTTATATCCTATTGCCGGAACTGTTTATGCAACAGTTACGGATGGCAATACCGGTGAAACTCTAGGAACATTTAACACTATAGGAAGTGTTTCGGCTACTGCTTTATTTGATGTTAGCTTTTTTGGACTAACAGGCGATTGGAGTTTACTACCAGAAACAATGCCTTGGACTATGATGGATGATTTCAGAATGCAGGTTAATGGTTCAACTTTTAAATTTGTAGAAAAATTAACGGGTCGTGCATTTCCTCGTTTAGGTCCTGTTGAAGATCCTGCTGTGACTGGAACAATGGCATTACGTATGGCTGGTTGTGCTGGTGTTCGTGAAATTAGTGGTGAAGGCGCTTATGCGAATAAAGTAGGAACGCTTTGCTTAAACGGTACATTTACTTTTGATGCTGACTTTAATGGTAAAGGTGTTTCGAATTGTACAATTGCGATACATGATCCAATCCTATAATTTATAGAAAAAAGTACTAGTTACGATGGGGCTTTAATTAGCCCCATTTATATTCTGCGTTTGTTGTTTCTCTGAGTCAGCTTTATTGTTAAATTTTTATTCCTTTCTGAAAATTACATAAATACAATTCTAGTGTGTTAAATAAATTTTACTAGTGAATTTGATCTTGTCTCCTGATACGACTAGGCTTTCTAGTGGAGCATTCTACTGCTTATTCCACAATTGGAGAAAAACATGCAGATACAAGAAATACGTGACATCGCTAAGTCCATCGGTATTAAAACAGGTAAACTATCAAAAATGAATTTAATTCTTGAAATTCAAAGAACTGAAGGTAATTTTGATTGTTTTGCAACTGCTTTTCAGGGGCAGTGTAATCAAGCCGACTGTTGTTGGCGTGTGGACTGCTTTTCTGTTGCGCGAAAGCCTCAGTTAGTATCGGTGAGCTAAATTATTGAGCTGCGTATAAAGGTTGTAAGTTAATTTGCATTGCTTTGGAATATAAATCTAAATATTTTTCAGCACTGACGCGCCAAGAAAAGTCTTGGTGCATGCCGTTTCGTTGTAGTTTGTGCCAGCTTTTTTTATCTAAATAAGCTTCTCGACAGCGTTTTATTGCTTGCATCAAATCTTCCGATTGTTCATCTCTAATTACAATTCCAGTGGCGCGTTTAATGTTTTTATTTTTTGAGTTATAATCGTTTACTGAATCGGTAAGCCCACCGACATTTCGTACAATTGGAATGGTGCCGTAACGCAAAGCATAGAGCTGGCTTAATCCGCAAGGTTCAAAGGTTGATGGCATCAAATAAGCATCAGCACCTGCGGTAATCATGTGAGCGATATTTTCACTATAACCAATTTTAACTGCGATTAATTTTGGATATTTGTTAGCGAGTTTCGTTAATTGTTGTTCGTAGCTACGGTCGCCACAGCCGAGGATAATGACTTGAATATTTAAGTTACTAAGTTTTGGAAGTGCTGCAATAATTTCTTTAAAACCCTTTTGTTCGACAATTCGGCTAACCATGCCTAATAAAAATGTATTTTTATTTTTTGGAAAATTAAACATACTTTGAACTGCTATTTTATTGCTATGTTTTTTATCCAGATTATTAGCATTGTAGTTCATGTATAACATGGAGTCTTTCCAAGGATGCCATATTTTAGTATCAATACCATTTAATATACCCGAGAGATTATTTTTTCGGTAACGCAATAGGCCATCTAAGCCATGTCCATATTTTTTACTGGTGATTTCCTCAGCATAACGTGGACTAACAGTATTAACTTCATCGGCAAAGACTAAACCACCTTTCATAAAAGATAGTTGGCCATAAAACTCGAGTCCTTCAAAAGACCAAAGTGATTTATCGAGTTTTAATTGCTCAAATACTGTTTTAGGAAATAAACCTTGATACGCCAAATTATGTATTGTAAAAACACAAGCAGGGCGTATTGAATATTGTTGTAAATAAACAGGAATCAACCCCGTTTGCCAATCATTGCAATGTACCACATTGGCGTACCAATTTAATTCGAGTTGGTTGCAGGCTAGCATGACAGAAACTTCACACAATAAATCAAACCTAAACGCATTGTCTGGCCAGTCGATGCCATTGATATCGGAATAGGGTGTACCACTACGATCAAAGTAAGGTGCATAATCTACTAACCAGCACTTAACACGGCTGCCCGGTAATATTGCTTCTAGGATATTTATTTCTTTACCTTTAAGCTGGAACGTTGTTAATGATTTAATTTTTTTAAATTTTGAGCGTATATTGGCATAACAGGGTAATACAATACGAACATCACAAGCCTGTTTAGTTAAAGCGATGGGTAAACTGCCGGCAACATCTCCAAGACCGCCGGTCTTAATTAACGGGTAGACTTCGCTTGCGACATATAAAATTTTATTGCCATTTTTATTATTGAAAATTTGTTTTTTTTCAATTCCCATTTAATGCTTAATCCTATTTTAATTTTGTAACTTTAAAACTATAACACCTAAAGGTGGTAAATTTAATTCAATCGAGTATGGTCGCTGCATGTAATTAACGTTCTGTGAGTCTACACCTCCGTAATTACCGTAATTGCTGCCACCATAAATATCAGAATCTGAATTTAATATCTCTGCATAATAACCTTGTTGAGCAATACCAATACGGTATTTTGGACGGGGTACCGGAGTGAAATTTGTAATAACTATGATGCTACTGGTACCATCGTGGCGAACATAAGCTAAAACTGAATTTTGAGAGTCATTACAATCAAGCCACTCAAATCCTTGTGCTTCAAAGTCGTATAAGTGTAATGCCGGTTCAGAGCGGTATAATTTGTTTAAGTCTTGTAATAAACGCTTGACCCCCTGATGCAACGGATAATCTAATACATACCAATCTAACGCATTATCGTGATGCCATTCTTCACCTTGGCCAAATTCACAACCCATAAACATTAATTTTTTACCCGGGTAGGTATACATATAACTGTATAGCAATCGAAGGTTGGCAAATTTTTGCCACTCATCTCCCGGCATTTTATTTAACATTGATGACTTACCGTGTACTACTTCATCATGAGAAAATGGTAATATAAAATTTTCAGTGAAGGCATATAATAAGCCAAATGTTAATTCATTGTGGTGGTAGTGACGATGCACAGGATCTTTGCTGATGTATTGTAATGAGTCGTGCATCCAACCCATGTTCCATTTTAAAGAAAAACCTAAACCACCGATATAAGTAGGGCGGGTAACTTGTGGCCATGCGGTTGATTCTTCTGCCATGATCAAGGTGCCCGGTAGTAAACTGTGAGTAGTAATATTTAATTCACGTAAAAATGTTATTGCTTCTAGGTTTTCATTACCACCGTATTCATTGGCAATCCAATCATCGGCTTCACGAGAATAATCTAGGTATAACATTGATGCCACAGCATCGACCCGTAAGCCATCAATATGAAATTCTTCTAACCAGTAAACTGCATTGGCAATTAAAAAGTTTTTAACTTCGTGACGACCATAGTTATAAATTAAAGTTCCCCAATCTCGGTGTTCACCACGACGAGGGTCAGCATGTTCATATAACGGGCTACCATCAAAACACGCAAGACCATGCCCATCTTTTGGAAAGTGAGCGGGTGCCCAGTCCATAAACACACCAATATTATGTTTATGACAATAATCGACAAAATAACGAAAGTCATCTGGTTCACCAAAACGCCGTGTTGGTGCAAAGTAACCGGTAGTCTGGTAACCCCATGAAGCATCGAGGGGGTGTTCGGTAATGGGGAGTAACTCTATGTGGGTAAAGCCCATTTCGGTCACATAATGAACTAAGCGATGAGCGAGTTCGCGGTAATTTAAAAATTCGCCTTGTTCATCACGTTGCCATGACCCTAAATGAACTTCATATATTGATAAGGGGCTGTGCAACCAATTGGTTTCTTTACGTTTTGTTATCCAGTTGTGGTCATGCCATTGAAACGTCGAGTCGCTACAAACCACACTTGCAGTACAGGGGCGTAGTTCACTAAGTTGTCCATAGGGATCGGCTTTTGATAATATCTCACCAGTATTACGGTTGCGAATTTCAAACTTGTATAGTGTTTTGGCAGTTAAACCGGGGATAAATAATTCCCAAACACCACTCGCGCCACGTGAACGCATCGGATGGCAACGTCCATCCCAGGCATTGAAGTTACCAATAACACTCACGCGTTCGGCATTAGGTGCCCATGTTGAGAATAAAACGCCGTCAATGCTTTGATTTTCATCGGCATTGATAGTTTTACAATGCGCGCCCAAGATACGGTAAATATTCCAATGTTTTCCTTCAGAATATAAGTGCAAATCATAATCGGATAGTTGTATTGGAAAACTATAAGGATCATAGGCGTAATGTATTTCTCCCGAGTTATCACGCCACAAAATTTGATAATACTGCGGTAGTTTGTCTGTAGTTTGCCACTCATAAAAATCGCTATTATTCAATTGTGTCATTGCCTGTTCGGTATTTTCAAAATAGGCTTGTGTTATATTTGGCAAATAAACCCTAACAGTTTTTTTATTATTGCTTTCATGACAGCCTAATACTGAAAAAGGATCGTGATGACAGGCATCTTTTATCAGTTTCAAATCATTATTTAAAGCTATGGCATGAGTTTGTGTCATAAGACCTCGTTTTTTTTCAATAAAGAAATTAAATCAATTAATATTTAAATTTAATTTGGATTAGAGCTAAAAAATTATACTGAAAATATATTTTTTGTTTGCTGTCACAGTTAAAAAATTTTGAATAAAAAAAGATGCACAACCATTAACATGTTCTATAGTGATATATGTATGTTGTTTTAGATTAAATTCATATAAATCTATCGCCTATTAAGAATAGACAGTTTTCTTACTTATAACAGGCTTTATTAGATGTATTTTAAATATAGTTTATTAAGCTTATTGCGGTTTAACATGTTGAATTATAAAAGTTAAGGATAAAAAATGATATGATTACAAAATTTACTCCTAAGAATTCGTCACAACATGTAAACAGTTTAACGCGTGATACATTAGCATTAATAATGGCAGGTGGTCGGGGTTCCCGTTTAAATGGTTTAACACAATGGAGGGCAAAACCGGCTGTACCTTTTGGTGGTAAATTTCGAATTATCGATTTTCCTCTATCGAATTGTATAAATTCTGGAATTCGTAAAATTGGAGTATTAACCCAATATAAGGCTCACTCTTTAATTTGTCATGTTCAAAAAGGTTGGGGACATTTACACGGAGAATTTAATGAATTCGTTGAAGTGTTACCTGCACAACAACGAATTGAAGCCTCATGGTATGCCGGAACAGCCGATGCTGTATATCAAAATCTGGACATTATCCGAACTCATGATGCTAAAAATGTTTTGATTTTAGCCGGTGATCATATCTATAAAATGGATTATGCCCAAATGTTAGCACAACATGATGCTAGCAATGCCGATGTGACTATTGGATGTATCGAAGTACCAATAAAAGAGGCCAGTTCATTTGGTGTAATCGCTGTTGATGAAACCAATCGAATTCAATCTTTTATTGAAAAGCCAAATTTTCCAGCACATATTTTGGATAACCATAAAGAATCTTTATGTTCCATGGGAATTTATATTTTTAAGAAAGATTTTTTGTTCCAACAATTAATAGCCGACGCTGATGATACCGAGTCAACACATGATTTTGGTAAGGATATATTACCGGCTTTGATTGAGCATCATCGCGCCTATGCTTATTCGTTTCATGATGCGGAGAGTGGCGCTCGATCGTATTGGCGAGATGTGGGTACCGTTGATGCCTATTGGAAAGCAAATCTTGAATTAATCGGCGTTACTCCCGAGCTTAATTTGTATGATGATAACTGGCCGATATGGACTCACCAAGAACAATTACCTCCAGCAAAATTTGTGTTTGATGAAGAAACGCGGCGTGGTATGGCAATAGATTCGATGGTATCCGGTGGTTGTATTATTTCAGGAGCAACGGTTCGGCATTCAGTATTATTTTCAAAGGTTAATATTGATTGTTATTCTGAAATTGAAAATTCGGTATTGTTACCAAATGTGACAGTTGGCCAGCATTGTCGTATTTTTAATGCAGTAATCGATAAGGGTTGCAATATTCCTGATGGCACAACTATAGGAATGAACCCAAAACAAGATGCAGTAAATTATCAAGTAAGCCCCCAAGGCGTAATTTTAGTCACACCCGATATGTTAAACCAACAATTGCATCATGTCCGATAATCAAAAACTGAATGTTGTTTTATGCTGGCATATGCATCAACCGGATTATCGTGATCGCAATACCGGACATTATGATTTACCGTGGACGTATTTACATGCAATAAAGGATTATGTGGATATGGCTGCCCACCTTGAAGCACAATCCGGAGCACGAGCAGTTATAAATTTTGCTCCGATACTATTAGAGCAAATTGACGATTATTCACATCATATTCAACAATACTTAAATCATGGTAAGACCATTCCTGATGATTTGTTATGCGCCTTGGTAAGTCAGGAACAACCCAGTAGTATCAAATTACGTTTAGAGTTAATAGCGCAATGCCTAAAAGTTAACGAACAACGTTTAATTAAACGTTTTCCAGTTTATGATGCTTTGGCTGATTTTGCTAAAACGGTGTTATCCAATAACACTATGACGGCTTATGTTAATGAGTTATTTATAAGTGATTTAGTCGTTTGGCACCATCTGGCATGGCTTGGTGAAACTCTTAGACGAGGTGATATTCGTATAAAACGCTTAATGGATAAAAAACAAAATTACACATTGCGTGATCGTAGAGAGTTGTTAATTGTCATTGGAGAACAGTTAAAAACCGTCATTGAACGTTATCGTCGGTTAGTCGAAAGCGGGCAAATCGAAGTATCGTTAACACCTTATGCCCATCCTATTTTACCACTAATGTTAGATATTAAATCAGCAACGCAGGCAATACCCGATGTGGTGTTACCCGATATCGAATTTTATCCGGGAGGTGCTCAGCGTGCAAAATGGCATATGGAAAAGGGGATAGCGACCTTTAAAAAATATTTTGGTTTTATGCCCAATGGTTGTTGGCCATCGGAAGGAAGTGTTAGTGATGACACGTTAAAATTATTGGCCGACTATAATTTTTTATGGACAGCGAGTGGTGAAACCGTATTACATAATAGTGTAGCCAAATCTGAAAATAGTAAACCTAAAAACTATACACATCGGGCTTATAAGTTTAGTTGTGATAATAGTGAAATTAATATTTTTTTTAGAAATGATGGTTTATCGGATAATATTGGGTTTAAATATTATGAATGGCATGCGGATGATGCTACTGCTGATTTGGCACAACATCTAAAAAATATAGCATTAAGTATTCAGGATAGTAGTGATGACGATTTAAATGATCATGTTGTCGCTATTATACTCGATGGCGAAAATGCCTGGGAGCATTATCCTGAAAACGCTTATTATTTTCTTTCAGGATTATATGAAACGTTGTCCTCTCAATCTGAGCTACGTTTAACAACTTTTAGTGAATGTTTACAAACGGGGATGAAAACAACCGCAATTAAATCCATAACAGCGGGTAGCTGGGTTTATGGCAGTTTTTCAACTTGGATAGGTGATGCTGATAAAAATCGATGTTGGGAAGTTTTGACTGATGCGAAAAAGGTTTTTGATCAGGTCATCACAGAAGGGCGATTAAATGGACAGCAAGTTACTGCAGTCGAATATCAATTGGCAATATGCGAAGGATCTGATTGGGCGTGGTGGTTTGGAGATTACAATTCAGAGTCGACAGTTAATGATTTTGATACTCTTTACCGGAAGCATTTAAAACGATTATACCAATTATTGCAACGACCATGTCCTGAATACCTGGATATGCCATTTAGTAAGGGTGGTGGCGATCCTGCCTTGGGTGGTGCAATGCGTCCGGGGCAAGCTTAAATTTACGCTAGCAAAACATACTATGCCAAAATTAAATGATTCAAAAATCACCCCGTTTAATAAGGCAAAACCAATAAATATATTAAATTCCAGGCGAAGTGGTATACTTTGTCATCCGAGTTCATTGCCAGGGTCACTGTTTAGCGGTGACTTTAGCCATCAAGCCTACCGCTTTATCGAGTTTTTACACGCCAGTAAAATATCCGTTTGGCAAATGCTACCGCTAGGCCCAGTGCATCATGATCACTCGCCTTATCAATGTAAATCAGTTCATGCTGGTAACCCATATCTTATTAGTTTAGATTGGTTAGTAGATAGAAATCTATTAGATACGATATCAAACGAGAGTATTGAAAAATTAAATAATATTTCGCAAAGCAATCAATTTAGAATGACTAAATTGTATCAAGCTTATGATAATTTTTTAAAATTAAAAGACAAAAAATTAACACACGAATTTAATACGTTCATACATAATAATAAATTTTGGCTGGATGACTATAGTTTGTATCATAGTGTACGTGAACAACAACAAGGTATCCCTTGGTTTGAATGGCCTGTAGAACTTCGTGATCGAGATAAAACAGCATTACGGAAAATTAGCAAACAGTTACAGTATCAAATATTTAGAGAAAAATTTATTCAGTTCATTTTTTTTCGACAGTGGAACGAAATCAAAAAATATGCAAACGATAATAATGTGTATATGTTTGGTGATATTCCTATATTTGTTGCTCATGATAGCGCCGATGTATGGGCTCACCCTGAATATTTTTCAATTACAGAAAATGGCTCGTTAAAAACTGTGACCGGCGTACCGCCAGATTATTTTTCTGAAACCGGTCAACGTTGGGGTAATCCGCAATATAATTGGAAAAAGTTATCTGCTGATAATTTTTCGTGGTGGCATGATCGTCTAGCGACACAATTAGAGTTATTTGATTTAGTTCGTATCGATCATTTTCGTGGTTTAGAAGCTTATTGGGAAATTGCTGCTGATGCTGATACTGCAATTGATGGGCAATGGGTAACCGCTCCCGGAAAGCAACTTTTAAACAGTATTAAACAGCATTTTGGTACTTTACCACTAGTTGCAGAAGATCTTGGCACGATAACAAAAGAAGTGACAGAATTACGACAATATTTTTCACTACCAGGAATGAAAATTTTACAGTTTGCCTTTGATGGAAATCCCGATAATAGTTATTTACCGCATCGTCATGAAAAACAATCGGTGGTGTATACCGGTACACATGATAATGATACAACTGTATCGTGGTATCAGCAGTTGCCAGATAGTATTAAAGCAACTATGAATAATTATTATGGTTTTGATATTGCAGAAACTATGCCTTGGCCGCTAATTCGTAGTGCATTAGCATCACGTTCTAATTTAGCCATTTTGCCAATGCAAGATGTATTAGGTTTAGGACAAGGCAATCGAATGAATTTGCCGGGTAGCACCCAAGGTAACTGGTTATGGCGATTCAGTTGGGATGATGCACACAAGGAGCTCGCTAATACACTAAGTGAGTTAGTTACATTGTATGGTCGTGAGCATTAAGGGAGCTTTAAATCCAGATTAAACGTCCCAATTCAAATGGATGACTGAGCAAGGCGTGGTAAGGAAATACGCGAATTTTATAGTGATTTAAGCCTGGAATTGTTGGTTTTAAATTCAAGGTAAATATATCTTCATTTTCCTCGGTTCCTTGATGAATTAAAAAATATCGAGTGTGCGCTTTAAATCGATCATTACTTTGGACGCGCCCTAAAATACATTCAACAACAACATCTTCATGTGATAAGCCATTTAAAAAAACGGCAACGCTAATGGGTAATATTTCTTCTTGAGTTAAGGTTTTTTTATGACAGTGAACACAACGAATGGTGACATCTTGCCAATGGTTTCGCACTTTATTTTTCCACAAACTTAGTTCTTTAGCTCGATCAGTATTGTTCTTATTTAATGATGTGTAATATTTTTTAGCACTACAGTAAAATTTAAAAACATAATCTCTAACCATGCGCTGAGCATTAAATCGTGGAATACAGGTTTTCATCGAATTTTTGGCAATCTCAACCCAATCATGCGAGTAACCGTGTTGTCCTCGATCAAAGAAAATTGGAATGACTTCATGTTCTAAAATATCCAATAAATCCGAGGCTTCTTGTTGGTTACGGTAGTTTTCGTCAAATTCTTCGCTGTGCGGCGATATCCCCCAACCATTGTTGCCATTAAATCCTTCTCCCCACCAGCCATCAAGCATGCTTAAATTTAACACACCATTAATCGCGGCTTTTTCGCCTGAAGTGCCGCTAGCTTCCATTGGATGTTCCGGGGTGTTTAGCCAGACATCTGAACCACGAACTAATTTACGCGCTAAGGCGAGATCGTAATTTTCTAATAAAATAATTTTACCGATAAACTCTGGACGTAATGAATATTCGTGTATTTTACGTATAAGCTCTTGTCCTGGTTCATCTTTGGGATGTGCTTTTCCTGCAAAAATCAACATGACAGGTCGATCTGGATTATTTAGTAAAATTTTTAAACGCTCAATGTCAGAAAAAATTAAGGTGGCTCGTTTATAGGTGGCAAATCGGCGCGCAAAACCTATTATTAAAATATCATTTTCCGGTTGTGATGTATGTTGCGTTAATTTTTTTAATAAAGCATCACTGCTGCCATTGCGTTTATGTTGCTTAGACATAAGCGGGTAGATGTATTCCAATAATTGCGCTTTTAATTCATTACGCAAGCTCCAAAACCGATGATCTGGGATATCATCAATACATTTCCAATAATCTTCATCTAATAATTTATTTCGCCATAAACGAAAGCGATTATCAAATAAATTAGTCCATTCTCGAGCTAAAAAGGTTTGAGCATGAACGCCATTGGTAATGTATGAAATTGGGTTTTCTTTGTATGGAATTTGATCCCAAATATAACCTTCATTTCTTGAGGCAACGGTACCATGAATTCGACTAACTCCATTATGAAAACGTGAGCCACGTAATGCTAATGCTGTCATGTTAAACCCTTGAGGACTATTCGGGCTGGTTGCAAGTGCCATGAATTCTGCAGTAGTTAATTGAAGTTTTAGGATATAAGACTTTAAATATTTAGAAATTAACTCTTGTGTAAAAATATCATGTCCGGCGGAAACCGGGGTATGAGTAGTGAATACCGTGGCGCTAGCAACCAGTTCGAGAGCGCTATCAAAATCCATATCTTGCCCTAAAATATATTCGCGAGTACGTTCTAATATTTGAAATGCCGCATGGCCTTCATTAATATGCCAAACGTTGGGTGCCAAACCAAGAGCGCGTATTGCTCGCGCACCACCAATGCCTAAAACTAGTTCTTGTCGAATTCGGTTTTCTAAATCACCACCATATAATTGAAATGTAATGGTTCTATCTTGCTCGCTATTACGCGGAATATCGCAATCCAATAAATAAAGTTTGATATGGCCTGCCTTAGCAATCCATACCTTGATATAAACGGTGCTATCTTCAAGTTCCAAATCAATAATAATTTCTTTATTATTCGAATCAAGTGCTGGTGAGATAGGTAAATCATCAAAATTAGTGGTATTATAAATTGCTTTTTGATTTCCACCGGCATCAATTGTTTGCGAGAAATACCCCTGACGGTATAATAATCCTATGCCAATAAATGGTACACCAAGATCACTAGCGGCTTTGCAATGGTCGCCGGCTAATATCCCAAGGCCTCCAGAATAAATCGGAAAACTTTCATGAAAACCAAATTCAGCGCAAAAATAGGCGACTAAATCGCTATTGTGGTGCAGCTCATCAGAAATATCACTTAGCGGCTCTTTCGATAAATAACTGCCATAGGATGACATGGAACGGTTGTATTGTTCTAAATAAATATGTTCTTCGGCCGCTTCATTCAACACCTGTTGTGATACGCGACGTAAAAATACCTTAGGATTGTGGCCGCAACGTTTCCACAATTTATAGTCCAATCGGGCAAATAAACCTCGGACATTTGGATCCCAGCTATAATACAAATCGTTAGCAAGTAATTTTAAGCCAGCTAGTTTATCAGGAATTATCGGTTGAAACTCAAAATCAAATATTGTACCAGACATGTATACTATTCATTTTATTTTTAATATCTTTATAATGTAGCATGCTTTGACTAAAACTCATTAAATCGTTTAAGTTTTTATGATAGCCATTGAGAACCAGAGAATCAGCTAGATATTTGGTTTTTATTTCGCCATAAAAACATGACAATTTGAGAACTAAATACAGATAATTATTGTGCTAATAAACACTGTAGAAGTTAAGTTGGGTTAGGGGAAGTAGTTGTTGTACTTGAAGTTTGTTTTACGCAATTCAATAAATATTCAAAGTTTATAATTGAATTAGTTTCGGTTGTAGTTTCATCGCATGGATCATCATTTTCAAATTCCTCGTCATCCCATGCGTCTATAGCATTAGATTCTGGCCAGTGGGTTTTAGCTCTGGTTTTATTAATTTTTGCGTCGGTTGACGTGATGTTTGTTTTAGTCTGAGCGGCTAAAATTGAAGTATTTATTGGAAGCAGAAAAACGATACCGATAATACTTAGTAGTGGAATATTTGAACTAGTTTTTTGCATTGTAATGATCCTCATTAATGCAGTTTCGATATTTCAAATATACAGTTATTTTACCAACGGTCAATTAATCCTATTTTAATAATAAAATACCGGGATATTTATCACATAATTTTAAGCTATTTTATAAAATTATCGTTAAATTAAAATGAGTCTAATTACGAATTATTTTTGAAAAATTATTTAAGCATTCGATGGTTTCGATTGATAATTCATCTGAAATCTTTTTTTCAACTAGAGAAAATTCTGAGCGTGCTACCTTTAATCTGGTTTTTCCACGTTCAGTGAGTTTAATATAAAATGAACGTTTGTCTGAACTGTTTTTGATACTTTCGACAATCCCCAATTTTATTAATTCATTTACCAAAACACTAGTTGTTGCGCGAGTCACATTGGTATGGCGGCTTAGATCTGATACGGTGATTTTTCCTGATTTATCCAAAAAAACGATGACTTTAAATTGAGGTAAGCGTAAACCAGAATAAGTTAGAGATAAGTTAATTTTTCTTTCATATACCCGTACTGCCTCTAATAATTCTAGCACTTTAAGTTGTTGCATATTTAAACCTTAGTAATAATATTTGTTAGTTAGCCTAACAATCAATAAATGTATTTAATTAATCTTGTAACTCAGATATATTTTTCCTAGTTTAATAGTAATGTATTTTACTAATTATATCGAAGAAATTTAACCTAAAAGCAGGAGTAATATTATGCAGGCTGTTATGGAAAAAAATGCTGTATCTGAGATAGATTTAAGCACTCGAATATCTGTTTTGGAAAATGAACTAATACAAGTAAAAAAACAGGTTCCGGAAAATAAAGTTTCAATAGTTGTCTTATCTGGCGATTTTGATAAAGCGGTTGCAGCATTTTTCATGGCAAATGGTGCTGTAGGTATGGGCATGGAAGTCACTATGTTTTTCACTTTTTGGGGTTGTTCAGTGATTAAAAAGGGGCGGAAATTAAAAGGCAAAAAATTCACTCATAAGCTAATTAATTTAATGTTACCAGCAAATAGTAAAAGTCTAGCACCATCAAAAATGTCGTTTGGTGGCTTAGGTCGAACTTTTTTTAATCATGTCATGAAAGGGCAAATGTCATCGTTAGAAGAACAGATAGAATTAGCTGTTGAGTGTGGTGTTAAATTTCAGGTATGTTCACCATCATTGGGGATGATGGGTTTTGATGATGATGAATGGAAGGTTCCAGTTGATATTTGTGGTGTGGCTGCGATGTATGAAATAGCATTAAATGCTAAAACCTCCTATTTTATTTCATAACTTTATTTTTTATCAATTAGTGGTTCCGGAAACTAGCAAATAGTTTCCGGAAGTTTAAATGCAATGAATACCAGCAATTACATAATCATATAATCTGTGTGCAATTAAAAAATCCAATCTAAAGACATCTTTTACAATGACATAAGTAAAAATTGAACCTTTTAAACGTAGGTATACAAATTAGCTTTGAGTCAGGTAATCTGGGAACGAATAACAGTTGAGTTGTAATGAAATCCCTTGTGAAAATTACTGTTATTCTATCTACTTTGACTTCTATTTGGATAACTAAAGTGGATTTAATAGGCTTAGTTTATGTTCTTTATATTTTACTTCATACTGGCTAGAGAGTATGACGTTGGATAAAAGAATAATAACTTTAGGTTGAGTAAAAAAATTGACTCATTGTGGCGTGGTGCTTTTAAAGCAATGAATTTTCACTATAATTTACTTAAATCTGATTTTATTAATGTTAAATGTATCTTGTAACGTTTAAAAACCATAAATAAAAAAGGTAATATCAATGTATTCAGTTTTAGTCGTGGATGATGATGATGACTACAATGAATTGCTTGAGTTAGCGCTTACCGATTCAGGTTATAAAGTTAATGTGGCTTCTAGAGCAACAAAAGCATTAAATATAATTAAAGCTTATGAGTTTGATTTAATCCTATGCGACGTTTTAATGCCAGAAATGGATGGTTTTGAGTTTTTATTGGAATTGAAAAATTTAAATATAAAGTCAAAAATTATTATGATGTCCGGCGGTGGCGTCGAAAAAACGGAGTTGTATCTAGATAACTCCAAGGCAGCGGGCTGTGACGCCGTTCTTCGTAAGCCTTTTTTAATGCAAGAATTAATTGATTTAATTCGGTCCCCCAAAATTAATTTATGATTAATCGATTGGTATATTGTATGCTAATAAAATCAGGTGTTTATAGGGATAAAAATGACCAGATTATGATAAACCCAATATTGTTTTCTATAATATAAATTATGTCTATAACTTTAATACACTTTTAAAGTGAATAATATGATACTCCATACTCAGTGTCATATTATATTTTCGTCTTTTTTTAAAAAAATCATTCTGGTTTCGATAGTTCTTATTTCTAGTGAATTAGCATTAGCCGATAAAATTGAATACCGAGTTAAAGCAGCTTATCTTTATCAATTTACTAAATTTATTCAATGGCCCGCTTTTACGTTAGAAAAAAAAGACAGTCCAATTCGTATTTGTGTTTTAGGCGATAATCCCTTTGGCACCGTTCTCGATAAGTTATCAAAAAAAACTTCTCAAAATAGGTTTTTAACGCTTAAGTATCTGACTTTTCCAAAAAACAGTTCCGATTTCGTTAATTGTCAGTTAATTTATATCAGTCGTTCTGAAGAACAACGTCTTACTCAAATACTGCAATTAACAGAAAACCATCCTGTATTAACTGTTAGTGATATGAATAACTTTGCTTCGCGTGGTGGCATTATTGGTCTAGTGCTAGATAATCGTAAAATTAGACTTGAAATTAATTTTGAAGCATCAGCTACTGCTGGTGTAAAAATAAGCTCAAAGTTACTTGAGATTGCTACGTTGATTAAATCTAAATGATAAACAAAATGTTATGACTAATATAATTGATAACTTACCAATCCGTTATAAATTGATTTTTATTATTATGATTAGCGTTGTGATAAGTTTACTTTTGATGAGTTCAGCAGTGATTGTTAGTGAGCGTTATTTAGGAAAACAGCTGATGACAGAAAGATTATTAACCATGAATAGAATTATTGCAGATAGAAGTACTGCTGCTTTAGTGTTTGATGATAAAAATGCTGCAGAGCAAAATTTACGAGCATTAGATAATGAATCAAGTGTTTTAGTGGCATGTATTTATGGTAAGACCCAAGTACTATTTTCTGGTTATATAAAGAAAAATGTTAAAAACAACTGTCCAAGTTACGCCCCCAGTAATGGTCATCAATTTATTAACAATCAATTCGAGACCTCTCAAAAAATAATTCTTGATGGTGAAGAAATAGGTTCGGTCTATCTTCTAGCTTCAAATAAAATACTGTATCAACGTGAAATAAATTTTGTTTTAATTATATTATCCATTGTTTTTGTTGCCGCCACTGTTTCTTATCTATTAGCAATTAAACTTCAGGCTTTAATTTCAAAACCAATATTAGAGCTAGCAAATGTAGTTCAGAAAATATCGAGTAATGAAAACTATTCAACATTTAAGCCAATAGTTTCAAATGATGAAATAGGCGTTTTAAACGAATCATTTAAAAATATGATTGAACAAATAAAAAAACGTGAATTATCACGTGATGCTGCGGTTCAGGAACTAATAAAAAAAGAAAAAGATTTAGATGTTACGCTACACAGTATCGCAGATGCTGTAATAACAACCGATGCTCAAGGCTGTATCACTCGAATGAATATAGTTGCAGAGCAATTGACAGGTTGGTCTTTTGTGGCTGCCCGAGGCAAAGATATTAAATTAATTTTTAATATTATAGACTCGAATACAAAAGAGATAATTAAAAATCCTATTGAAAATGTATTAGCATCTGGTGAGGTCTCATACTTAGAAAAAAATACTATTTTAGTTTCAAAAAATGGGGTTAGTTATCAAATAGCGGATAGCGGTAGTGGTGCCCCCATTAAAGATGAACGTGGTAATATTCAAGGGGTGATTCTAGTTTTTAGTGATGCCACGAGCCAACTACAGACTGAAAAAGCATTACGTCGTTCACAAAAAATGGAGGCCATTGGTCAGCTTTCAGGAGGTATTGCTCATGATTTTAACAATAGGCTTGGAATTATTATTGGTTACTTGGACATATTAAAAAATTATGTTGAAGGTGATGAAAAACCATCCAAATGGGTAAATACCGCAATTAATGCAACTCTTCGTTGTGCTGATCTTACACGTCAATTATTAGGTTTTTCACGCCAAAATATTGAAAAAAAGATTGTTGTTAGTATTACAAAAGAATTTAAAGATTTAGATAATATGATTGCTCGTTCGATAACCCCTGAAATAGAATTAAAAATTTCAATTGCAGATGATCTTTGGCTAGTCGAAACAGATCCTGGTGAGTTACACGATGCTATTTTAAATATGGCTATAAATGCCCGTGATGCCATGCCGGATGGTGGACAGTTTTTAATTGAAGTAACTAATAGCTTCTTGGACGATGAGTATATTAATCTAAATCCTGATATTTCAATGGGAGAGTATGTTCAACTTGTTTTAAGTGACACTGGTAAAGGGATGGATAAAGAAACCATCGAGCATATTTTTGAACCGTTTTACACAACTAAATCTAAAGGTGGTGGTACCGGGTTGGGTATGGCTATGGTTTATGGGTTTACAAAGCGTTATGGTGGACATATAAGAATATATTCTGAAGTTAATGTGGGCTCAACCATTCGTATATTTTTACCCAGGTCGAAAAAATCCGCAGGGCTTAATGAATTTAATGATATGGACTTTATGCCAACGGGTAACGAATCAATTTTAATTGTTGATGATGAATTTGACTTATTACAACTAGCTTCACAGTACATAGGTGATTTAAATTATACTATTTATACTGCAGATAATGCCGAGCAAGCATTGATAATACTTAAAGAAAATTTAACGATTGATTTGTTATTTAGTGATGTTGTGATGCCTGGCGGAATTAATGGGTATGAATTAGCTCAGCTTGCAACGGACTTGAACCCGGATATTAAGGTTTTATTAACTTCAGGTTTTACTTCAAAGTCGATGGTTAACAATAAATCACATTTTGCAAAACATTTATTAAGTAAACCCTATAGGAAAATTGAGTTAGCAAAAAGATTAAGATTGGTATTAGATAGTTGTGCTGATTTAAAATCTAATGTAAGAGGTTTAACTATTTCTCATACTGTTTTAATCGTGGATGATCAACCAAATGTTAGGGCTTTATATAAAATTAAATTAATGAAACTTGGCTATAAAATCATATTAGCGAATGATGGTTATGAGGCAATAAATATGTTTAAACAGTATAAAGACAACAATAATGACATCGATGTTATCATTCTTGATTTAAGTTCAAAAAATGGCTTATCTAATGAACAAGTGAAAGAAAATATATTTGCGTTTGGAGAATTATCTAACATTATTATTTTCTCCTATGATGATTTAAAAACAAAGTTTGTTGTATTTAAACTTAATGGTCTTGATGGCGAAAATAGCTGTGAAGAAAATATTAAAGAAATTCTTGAATCAACACCCAGGTAATATTTGTGAGAAATAATGGATAAGCCAAAGCTAATAGTCATTGATGACGAAATCGATCTGGCTGGATTTGTTGCTGATGTTGCTCAGCAACAAAATTTTGAGGTTGAAAAATTTAATAGTGGTCTGGACTTTATAAATGAATATAGTAAACAAGCTGATGTGATTGTGCTTGATATTATGATGCCTGATGTTGACGGCATACAACTGATTCGTTTTTTAGCGGGTATTGATTGTAATGCAAAAATAATTTTAATAAGTGGTTTTGATTCGAATGTTTTACATTCAGCTCTTAAATTAGCTGAAGAGCAGGGTTTAAATATTGTCGGCTGTTTAAATAAACCTTTTCGTTATAATGATTTAAAAGCGTTATTTGATAAATTAGTGATTACGCCTAAAATAATTTTGAGTCAAGAATTAATAAAGACGGTTACAGTTGAAGAATTAAAAAAAGCAATATTTTCTAATGAATTGGTAACTTACTACCAACCTCAAATAATGTTGCAAGGTGAGTCCAATCTTTCTGTGGAAGCATTGGTCCGGTGGCAGCACCCCGTTTTTGGTTTAATTAGTCCTAAGCATTTTATTCCGTTGGCAGAAGAATATGATTTAATAAATGATTTAACTTGGGTCGTTTTGAATCAAGTACTGACTCAATGTGTATTATGGCATCAACAGGGTATTGATGTTCAAGTTGCTATTAATATGTCAGCAAAGACTCTGCAGGATCTTAGATTACCTGAAAAATTAGGCGATCTAGTTTTGCAATATAATTTAAAAACATCTCAAATTGTTTTGGAAGTGACTGAAACAGCATTAATGCAGGAGTTAATTAAATCATTAGAGATTTTGACACGCTTACGACTTAAAGGTTTTAGATTATCAATTGATGATTTTGGAACGGGGTATTCATCATTAGTGCAACTTAACCGTATTCCCTTTTCTGAGTTAAAAATAGATCAATCTTTTGTTGCAAATATGGAAAATGAACGCGAAGCCTTTGCCATCGTTGAAACGGTGATTGTATTAGGTAATAAGCTTGGTATGAATATAGTGGCTGAAGGTATTGAAACTCAAGCCAGCCTTGAAATATTAAAAAAACTAGGTTGCAATATTGGGCAAGGTTTTCTGATTTCAAGACCATTACCGACAGATGAAATTACCGCATGGCTGATAAATAATAAAAAAGGCACTCTATTTTATTAAGGTGTTACTTGGATTTTTTTATTACACACTCAGTAGTACTAAATTAGTGTATAATCTTTATTTACTTTAAATACCTGAACCTAAATGTTCAAACAACAGTTAATTACGCAACAAGAATTACTCAATGCGATTGATAACGGTGCAACGTTATTAACCGGTAATAATCGTCTAGCGAATAGCTTTATTCATAAATATGACCAGTATCAGTTATCCAATAATAAGGTAGCTTGGTCTAGTCCCGATATTCTTCCGTTAAATAGTTGGTTAGTTAAAAATTGGGAAGAAGCAATTTTACAAGGTGCCATAACTTCAGCTGAAGTATTACTAAGTAGTGAACAGGAACAGCAGTTATGGGAAAGTATTATCAAGGAAAGCCCTTATGGTAATGGTTTATTACGAATATCTGCTACGGCAAAATCAGTTTCTGATGCTTGGAAGTTATTACAAAGCTGGAAATTATGTCGAAATGCAGATGATTATGAATATATGGATGATACTAAGGCCTTTAATTTTTGGTCTTATGAATTTGAAAAAAAATGTGAAGAGCAACATTGGATCACAGCAGCTCAATTAGCATCACAAAAACTTTATTCACAATTATTTAATTATTGTGAAATTTTGTTATTAGGTTTTGATGAGCTAACCCCGCAAATTCATCATTTATTTGAATCACTGGAAAAAAAGTCGTGTACTATAAAATGGTTAACACAGGAAAGTAATGGAGTATGTTCGACACGTTTACAATGTGATGATATTCGAGATGAAATAACATCATTTTCTTATTGGGCTAAATACTTACTTGAGTCTAATGCTTCAACTAAAATTGCTTTGGTTGCTCCCGATATCAAAGCGATACGTCAGATTTTGTTACAAACCCTTGAGCAGGTCTTAATGCCATCTCGTACGGTTCCTGTTGTTGAGTCTATTGATAGACAACAAGTATCTTTACCTTGGGATATATCATTAGGTTTGCCACTTACGGAATATTCCATTATCAAACTGGCTTTTCAACTGTTTAAAATTGTTCGAGGAAAACCTACTATTGAAACAGTGGGCGTAATATTACGTTCGCCCCATATTCATGGTGCGCTCGAAGAAAAAAATCAACGTTCTTTACTCGAACGTCGATTACGAGAACAAGGTGAACCATTGTTGTCTTTAAGGACAATTAAGTATTATTGTGGTGACGAGTCTAAAAACTATTATTGTCCTAAATTATTTGAAATAATATCTGAGCTTATAATTTTAAAGAAAAATTGCTTAAATAAATCTGATAGTCAAGCTTGGGCGTTATGGTTTAGCAATTGGTTGCTTAAAGCTGGTTGGGGATTGGGGCGTATATTATCAAGTGATGAATATCAAACGATAGAAGCATGGAAGGCATTATTACAAACGTTTACTAGTTTAGAATTAGTGAGCAATAAAATGTCTTTTGATGTTGCAATTTCTTGTTTGCATAGACTTGCTAGTGATAAAATTTTTCAGGTTCAATCTAAAGCTGCACCGATTCAAATCTTAGGTCTATATGAAAGCATTGGACTTAGTTTTGATGCATTATGGGTAATGAATTTACATGATGGTGTTTGGCCTGCATCACCTCGTCCAAATCCTTTTATACCATTACACATTCAGAAAAAATTTAAATTGCCTCATGCCAGTTGGGAGCGAGAATTATTAATAGCGAAACAAATAACAACACGATTACAAAACTCAGCTAAATCAGTGGTTTTTAGCTATCCTGTTAAAAGTGGAGCTCAAGAATTGCATGCTAGTCCATTAATTCAACAGTATGAGATGACCACAAAACAAGCTTTAGATATTAAAGCAACAATTAGCTGGGCGAGTATCATTCGAGAGAAATCCAAGTTAATTGAATTGGATAATGAGCAAGTTGCTGAAGTTGGTTCAGAGAAAATATCTGGTGGTAGTTCGATTTTTAAAAATCAATCACTTTGTCCTTTCCGTGCTTTTGTTGAAAATCGTTTACATGCTCGTCCCATGAGAAAAACACAGCTGGGATTAGATGCAATGAAACGAGGTAGTTTATTGCATGTAGTGTTAGAAAAATTTTGGAAAATAATCACAGATCAAAAAACATTGGAATCTAAGTCAAGTAAAGAATTAGAGTTAACCATTAATAAATGCATTGAACTTGCCATTTCAGAGATGGCAATAAAATCACCCGATACATTTACTGATTGTTTCACTCAAATTGAAAAGCAACGATTATTGCAATTAATGTTATCGTGGTTGGCATTAGAGCTTGAGCGTGCTCCATTTAAGGTGGTTGATATTGAACGAGAGTTAAACATTAATATTAATGGCGTTAAAGCTCAACTTTTTATCGATAGGGTTGATGAGTTAGAAAATGGGCATCAACTATTAATTGATTATAAAACTGGTTTAGTAACACCGAATGATTGGTTTGGCGAACGTCCTGCTGATCCGCAATTGCCATTGTATAGTGTTGCCTCGGGTGAAAATTTATCAGCAGTTATTTTTGCTCAACTAAAAACCGGTGATGTGAAGTTTAATGGTGTTGTTGAACAAGCCGAGTTAATTCCTGATTTACCCCCAAGTCGTAAGAGTGTTTTAAAAGAAGCTACTGAGCAATGGCCTCAAGTATTACATGACTGGAAATTAGTGTTAAATTCATTGGCAACTGATTTTGTTAATGGTCATATTGCTGTTGATCCAAAAGAGGGGCTTGTAACATGTAAAAAATTGTATTGTGAGCTTTCACCGATGTGCCGAATTAATGAATTACTGGTAAAAAATAACTCATCTAAGGGTGATTTTAATGAGTAATATTACAGTGAGTAACAGTAATTTATTACAACCGGTAGATTATGAAACCCGGATTCGCGCGATACAAGTTGATTGTTCTTACATAGTACAAGCACCTGCGGGTTCAGGGAAAACTGGTTTGTTAACCCAGCGTTATTTAAAATTACTGTCAATTATTAATAAGCCGGAAGAAATTATTGCAATTACTTTCACGCGCAAAGCGGCGGGTGAAATGCGTGAACGAATTTTAACATCATTAAGATTTGCACAAAATCATGATAAACCACCAGAAGAAGAATATGAGAAACAAACGTGGTTACTCGCTCGCGATGCTTTAAAACAGGATAATAAACATAACTGGAATTTACTTGAGCACAGTGGTCGATTACGTGTTCAAACGATTGATTCATTGTGTACAGAGCTAGCACGTCAGTTACCTCTGTTATCAGAATTTGGTGCCATACCAAGTATCATTGATGATGCATCGAATCTGTATTTTGAAGCAGCACTAGAAACGCTGGCTTATCTTGAATCCACTAATCCTGATTTTGAGTGGGCTTCTCAGTCATTGATACGTTTATTGCAACATCAAGATAATCGTATGGATAAGGTTCAAGAATTAATCGCTGCGATGTTGGCGCGGCGTGATCAATGGTTACGCCATGTTGCTGATTTAAAACATCCACAGTTACGTCGAGATCAAATAGAGCCAGTATTGCAGGGTATAGTATTAGATGCTTTGGAAAGTCTTAATAGCTCGATACCGTATGAATTAACGCAACAGTTACCTGAGTTATTACGGTTTGCTGCTGAGTTTGCACCACCGGATTCAATTATTCGATATTGTTTTGAGATTGAATCCTTACCGAATGCAACTTTGGATAAACTTCCTCAATGGTTAGCTGTAGCCGAGTTACTTTTAACCAATGATGGTAATTGGCGTAAACCAAAAGGTGTTAATAAAAAACTAGGTTTTTTAGCAGAAAAAGATGCTCAAGATGCGGAACAAAAGGTTTTATTTAAGAACAAAAAAAAGAATCTTCAATTAATTTTAGAAACTTTAGCTGAACAAGATTCAACTGAAAATTTAAAAACCAAGCTAAACCATATTCGGATATTACCTCACTTTGAATATTCTGATGATGAATGGACAATTTTGGAAGCCTTGTTTAAAGTGCTACTTTTTTCTGCAGCACAATTACGCAGTGTATTTAGCTCTCATGGGCAAGTTGATTTTATTGAGATGTTATTAGCGGCGAAGCGAGCTTTGGGCGATGTACAACAGCCTACTGATTTATCCTTGCGTTTAGATTATCAATTAAAGCATTTATTGGTTGATGAATTTCAAGATACATCACAAAATCAATTTGATTTGTTTACTCAATTAACGTCTGGCTGGCAATCTGATGATGGTCGTACTTTGTTTTTAGTTGGTGATCCGATGCAATCAATATATCGTTTTCGTGAAGCTGAAGTTGGTTTGTTTTTACAGGCATGGAATAACGGTATTGGTGATATTAGTTTAGAAGCTTTAAATCTTTCTGTTAATTTTAGATCTCAGAAGCCTATTATTGATTGGGTTAATAACAAGTTTCCGGCTATTTTTCCTAAGACTAACGACAAAACCCTTGGTGCAGTTGTCTATACAAAATTTAATGCATTTAAATCAAATGTTAATGATTCAGCTGTACAGCTGCATCCGTTTTTTGAACGTGATGACGAAAAAGAAGCTGCGTTGGTTATTGAGTTAATTAAAAAAACGCAAGCATTAAATCCCGATGGACGCATTGCGATATTGTGTCGAAATAAATCACATTTAACTGAGATAGTATCTAATTTAAATCATCATTCTATTTCTTTTCAAGCCGTTGATATTGATTTATTAAATAATCAGCCTGTTGTTCAGGATTTATTGTCATTAACGAAAGCGCTGTTGCATCTTGCTGATAAAATATCTTGGTTGGCTTTATTAAGGGCGCCATTTATTGGTTTGACTTTAAATGATATTTATTTATTGACGTTTGAAAACGCACAACAAACGGTATTACAATGTTTAAATTTAGCTGAGAATATTAATAAATTAAGCTCTGACGCTCAATTACGATTACAGCGTGTCGTACCGTTGTTAAATATTAGCATTGAAAATAGTCAACGGAAAACACTTCGGGATTGGGTTGAGGGACTTTGGATGACCTTGGGTGGCCCTGCTTGTTGTTCCACTGAAACGGCGGTGGCCGATGCTCAAGTGTATTTCCAATTACTGGAATCTTTGGAATCGAAAAAGGAGTTATTGGATGCAGAATCATTGGATAAACATTGTCAAAAATTATTTGCGTTGGTTGATAGCCATGCGAGTGATAAATTACAATTAATGACGATCCATAAGTCCAAGGGGTTAGAATTTGAAACTGTTATTATACCGGGTTTGGGTAAAACAACGGCGAGTGATAAATCAAAATTATTGTATTGGTGTGAGCGAACTAATGAGTTAGGTATACCTGAATTAATTTTTGGTCCAATAAAAGCTGTCTGGGAAAACACCAATCAAACCACTGAATATTTAAAATATTTGGAGCAAGAAAAAATTAAATTTGAAGTCAGTCGGTTGTTGTATGTTGCGGTTACCAGAGCAAAGCAAAATTTGCATTTATTGGGACATGTTAATATCAAGTCTGATGGACGTATGGCTGATCCAGCTAGTAACAGTTTATTGTCTCAGCTCTGGCCGATTGCAGAGCAGCAATTTACTCAAGAATTTGAGGGTTTAGAATCGATTGGTGCTCGGGAAGATCGTATTGAGACTAATACTGCTTTTCGATTTAGCAATACTAGCCGCTTACGTTTAGCGAATAATTGGATATGTCCAAATGTACCTCAAGATATCAGTATTGAAAACTCAATCATTGCACTTGATACTCAAGGTTCATTGTTAGAGTTTGATTGGGCCAGCGAAACAGCCAAACACGTTGGTTCAGTGGTGCATCGAATTTTAGAGCAGCTTTCTCATGAGAATCTTGAGTCGTTTAATTTTGACGTGGAAAAGGCGAAAATTACTAATAGCAGTAGAGTTATGTTGCACCGTTTAGGCGTGGTTGATGAGCAATTAGCCCTTGCTTTGGAGCGCGTGATTCATGCAATTCAAAATACATTAGCCGATAAGCGTGGCCAGTGGATTTTATCCGGACAACATCAATATGCGAAATCGGAATATAAAATAACGGCAGTGATCGAGGAAGAAATCCGGCATATGGTAATCGATAGGACCTTCGTTGATAATGACGGCATACGTTGGGTTATTGATTATAAGACCGGTAATCATCAAGGAGGTAGTTTAGCTGCATTTTTGGATAGCGAGCAGAAACGTTATCAACCGCAGTTACAACGCTATGCTGATGTTATGCAGCTAATGGAACAACGTGAAGTTAAAATGGCACTGTATTTTCCGATGATGCAACAATGGCGCGAGTGGTGTGCGACTAGATAAAATAGGATTGCACTCCAATTCCTTGATCAGTTGTGTAACTAATTAAATCATCGTAGTCAAAATCACTTAAACCTAAAAAATCAATAACTTTTTCACCAATTATCTGCCACTCTAAATCATTTTCTTGATTGCCTAGTATTCGATATAAACAGGCAATATGCTGCGCTAGCATTAATATTGCACACAAGGTTTGTTCATCTAATGTTAAATTATTTTTTTTTGTACTAAATACGTCAATACCATTGTGATGATTGGAGATAACCTTACACAAGCTTTCGGGTAGTTTCCATGATTTTGCTGTGTAATAGCTTAAAACGGCATGGTTGGTATTGAATATTTGGTTTTCAATGTCGACAATTCTGTGCTGATTTTGTGCATATGAATCCAACATTATTTCTGGGTAATTATCGAAGCGATCCATTAATAGTGGAATCCCCGCATTGTGAAATAAACCTGCCGTGTAGGCTTTATTTTCAGGGGTAAATTGAATTTTTTTAGCGATAATTTGGCAGCTTTGTGCGACATCGGTTGCTGAGTCCCAAAATTTGGTTAGCATTTTAAATTTTTCACCTGCTTCGTTAGGATTGCCTGTCATACTGTCACGTAAACATAATGTGTTAACAATATTCATGACTGTCTTCATCCCCAGCAACATAACGGCTTTAGCAATTGAGCTCGTATTTTTATCACCATAATAAGGTGAATTCACTGTTTTTAGCACTGCACCAGATAAGCCAACATCTTTAGTAATTAAATCTGATAATTTATTAAGATCGGGGGATGGCGTACTCATCTCCAGTTGCAAGTCGGCAATGAGTTTAGGTGGCGAAGGAATTTTTATTCCTTTAAGTAATTTCTCTACCTCTTGTTGGGTAATTTCAGGGTTAGCAGACATAGAGATCCATGAGTGGTTAATGACAAATATTTTTAATTCAGCTTAATAAAGTATAGGCAGCTATTACAGTTCAGCAATATAATATTTGTTGTTTCTCAACTTGAGCGTTTAGCAAAATACTAGCAAGTTATTAAGATAACTATATGATTATAAGGTTTAAACTTTAGATTCCGGCTTAAAAACTACCATAATGCTGGTAGTTTTAAATTTGAAAATTAGGTTAAAATCGTTTAATTTTAAAAGAAGTGATCACTAACAAGTATAATAAAGTATTTATTAATGTCTTGTCATTCTCGCAAGAGATAAATACAAGTGGTATTAATTAGGCTAAAGACTAGCCTGTATACATTTTAGAATATCGTAATCATATTCTTCATTTAGTGCTTCGTAGATGGGTTTTAGTTTTTGATTCTCACCGGAAAATAAATCAAAGGCGTTCATTATTTCATTGTATTCTGAATCTTCTAATTGCACCACAGTGCGGACATCGAGCAAACCCATTTCTATCGCATCGGATAAGTGAGAATAAATAGTGCTGGATTTTAGATTTCGCTTAGCCGCTAAATCATTAATATTTTTGTGGCTCTGAAAATGAAATAAGGTATCATTAACTGAATCGTTTAAATTATTGATTAACATCTCGGGTAACGGGTGGTCTAAAATAATTTCCAAAAAGTCATGACCAAATTTGTCTAATTTTTTTTCACCTATACCCGATATTAATAACATTTCGTTGATAGTTGTTGGGCGTTTTTTTGCCATTTCAATTAAGGTGGAGTCATGAAATATGATATAAGGTGGTACGGATAATTCTTTAGCTAAGCTCGAACGTTGATCTCGCAGGGCATTAAATAATTCTTCATCGGCATCTTTGAGATTTGATTGTTTAGCCGAAGATGATTGTTTATTAGCTGATTTTTTATCTACTTTTTGTTGTTGGCGCAATTCGAGAGTTATTTCACTGCGTAATAACGGACGTGCTTGCTCGGTTAAAAATAAGGAACCATAGCCGTTTAAATCAACATTGATGTAACCGAGTGAAATTAATTGTCGAAATACACCGCGCCATTCGGTCGCATTTAATTCCGTGCCGATGCCGTAGGTTGATATTGTGTCATGCCTAAAATTTCGTATTCGATCAGTATCTTTGCCTAATAAGACGTCAATTAAATAATTAACGCCAAAGCGTTGTTCGGTGCGCACAACACACGACATGGCTTTTTGAGCTGCTTGGGTACCGTCCCATGTTTGTGGCGGGGTTAAACAACTATCACAATTGCCACAGGGTGTGGCTAGTGTTTCTTCAAAATATCCTAGTAATGTTTGTCGGCGGCATTGAGTTGATTCACATAAACCTAACATGGCATCAAGCTTGTGTTGTGTGACACGTTTGTATTGTTCATTGCCATCCGATTCTTGCATCATTTGCCTTAGGAAAATAACATCTTGTAAACCGTAAGACATCCAGGCGTTGGCGGGGGCACCATCGCGGCCGGCTCGACCGGTTTCCTGATAATATGCTTCAATACTTTTTGGTAGTGATAAATGTGCCACAAAGCGCACATCGGGTTTATCGATGCCCATACCAAAAGCGATAGTGGCAACAATAATAACACCACTTTCATGTAGAAAACGTTGCTGATTGCGTTGCTTTAGTTCATTTGATAGTCCGGCATGATAGGCTAATGCAGTACGTCCTTTATGGGCTAACCATTCTGCAGTTTGCTCAACTTTTTTGCGTGATAAGCAATAAACGATGCCTGCATCGTGAGCATGATTTTGTTCGAGAAACTGCCATAAACGATCGCGTGCATTTTGTCCTTCGCTAATGGTGTAGCGGATATTAGGACGATCAAAACTATTGATAAAAACTTCGGCATTTTGAAGTTGTAATTGAGAAATTATTTCATCTCTGGTTCGTTGGTCGGCTGTTGCTGTTAATGCGACACGCGGTACATTTGGAAACCGTTGATGTAAAATACTTAATTTTTGGTATTCTTTTCTAAAGTCATGTCCCCATTGTGATACACAGTGAGCTTCGTCAATAGCGAATAATGAAATTTGAATATTATTAAGTAAGTTTAAGGTGCGCTCTAGCATTAGACGTTCAGGTGAAATGTATAAAATATCGATTTTACCGGAAAGTAGTTCTCGTGTTATTGCACTTTGAGTGGCATTGTCTTGGCTTGAATTAATAAATACCGCGTTTATTCCGGTTTGTTTTAAAGCTTCAACTTGATCGTGCATTAAAGCAATTAACGGTGATATGACAACACCAGTTCCTGCTCGCACTAAACTTGGGATTTGATAACATAACGATTTACCGCCACCCGTGGGCATTAATACGAGTGCATCTTTGTTATTTAGTAATGCACTAATAATATCTGATTGATGATGCCTAAACTCAGAATAGCCAAAGGTATTTTTTAAAATTTCATGTGCTTCATGCATGTTTTTATTTTGTATTAAAAAAAAGCCAGAGACAAACTCTGGCTTTGAGTTTTTTTATTATAATATATTATTCTATTGTGAGTTTAGCATCTTCTAGAATGACATCATAAATATAACCAAATCCAAAATCTTTGTTAAGGGTGATTTTACCATCGACAATAACAGTGTCACCAATTTTAGCTTTGGCGTTTGTGGTAACAGTTAAATCACCACCGGTGCTACTATCTTTAATGTGCAGCCAGTTCTTATTCATTACCTCAGCAGTAAATTTAATAACTTTGCCACGAATTTTCACTGATTTACCGGCAAGTTCTTTTTTCTGTTTTAACACATCGTCAATTGTTTTGCCATTTTTTGCTTTTTTAATGCCTTTGACTGGCTCTGATTTTTTTGTAATGGCACTAACATGACCATTTGGTTTTGTTGAATCGGCTGAGGCGGATTTCATGTGCTCATCTTTATTCGAATGAGGTGATGTTACTTTAGACTTGGCTAATTCTGGCATGCCCATTTTTGGCATCGAAGTATGTGGCATGGTGCTTGGTTTCATGTTGCTACCATCACCAACGATAATTTTTCCTGTGAAGAAAATAACTTTAAATTCACGTCTTAATACTGCGCTTTTAAAATTTTCCATCGCCATTGGGGCAGCGATACTGACCTTGTCGCCAACTTTAATTTCAGTTTTCGGTCCGGCCACCCATTTTGTTTCGCCTTCGGCATTTAACAAAAAGTAGGTATAACCACCGGCATTCATTGTTTCTTTGACTTCACCTGTGATTAATTTCTCGGCTGTAGCAGCTTGGCTGTTTGGAGCCATTGCAGCCGCTGGGGCTTTTTTTGTTTCAGCAGCATAACTTGTGCTTAATATACTAAGACCTAATAGATTGGCGACAATTATTGTGTTGATGTTTTTAATCACTTTTAAATACTCCATGTTTTCGGGACTCGATGTTTAAAATATTTCCATTGAATAGATTAAATATTACGAGCATTGATATTACTTGATTGGGTATATTTAAGACAGAATTTTTAACAAATTGCGAATGAATAGACCCGATACTGCGACATTAATCATATTAGTGAGTATCCCTATAATGATAAGCCTTTGTTTTTACTGTTAAGTTTGGATTAAACTATTTCAAAGGCAATATCGCCTAGAGCTGTTTTAGAAAGTGCTAATTTATGCGACAATACGTAGCTTTTACATCTGCCCATCCATACGGAGTGACGACATTGATTTCTACCGCTAACATCACTATTCAATTTGGTTCAAAACCATTATTCGAGAATATTTCAGTCAAATTTGGCGAAGGGAATCGCTATGGTTTAATTGGTGCCAATGGCTGTGGCAAGTCAACATTTATGAAAATACTGTCTGGCCAACTTGAGCAAACTGCCGGTTCAGTATCAATTGATCCCGGTGAAACTTTTGCGGTATTAGGACAAGATCAATTTGCATTTGAAAAATTCAATGTAATTGATACGGTTATTATGGGGCATAAATCACTATGGGAAGTAAAAAAGGAGCGTGATCGTATCTATGCGCTACCTGATATGAGTGAAGCGGAGGGCATGAAAGTTGCTGAGCTTGAAGTCGAATTTGCTGAAATGGATGGTTACACTGCTGAGGCGCGTGCCGGAGAATTATTATTAGGCTTAGAAATTCCTATTGAACTACACTCTGGATTAATGAGCTCGGTGGCACCGGGTTGGAAGTTACGCGTCTTATTAGCACAAGTGTTATTTGCTAACCCTGATATTTTGTTACTTGATGAGCCTACCAATAATCTGGATATTAATACGATTCGTTGGTTGGAAAATATATTAAACGAACGTAACAGTACCATGATTATTATTTCACATGATCGTCACTTTTTGAATAGCGTTTGTTCACACATGGCTGATTTGGATTATGGTGAATTACGGATTTATCCTGGTAACTATGATGAATACATGATTGCAGCGACTCAAGCTCGCGAACAATTGTATTCCAGTAATGCGAAAAAGAAAGCTCAAATTGCCGAATTGCAAGCATTTGTGAGCCGCTTTTCCGCTAATGCGTCAAAAGCAAAACAAGCAACTTCGCGAGCCAAACAAATCGATAAAATTAAATTAGATGATATTAAAGTATCAAGCCGAGTTAATCCTTTTATTCGTTTTGAGCAAGATAAAAAATTATACCGTCGAGCCTTAGAAGTTGATTCTATATCAAAATCATTTGACGATAATACTATCTTTGATAGTCTTGATTTAAACATCGATGTGGGTGAACGCATCGCTATCATTGGACCAAATGGTATTGGCAAAACAACATTACTGCGTTGTTTGGTGAACGAAGTGGAACCTGAGAAAGGTAAAATATCCTGGTCTGAAAACTCCAGTATTGGTTATTTTGCACAAGATCATGCAGCTGATTTTGAAAATGGCGAGAGTTTATATGATTGGCTATATCATTGGAAACAAGAGAAAGACGATGAGCAGGTTATTCGAGGCACGCTTGGTAAAATGTTATTTGCTCAAGAAGACATTAAAAAATCAGTCAAAGTCATTTCTGGTGGTGAACAAGGTCGGATGTTGTTTGGTAAGCTGATGTTACAAAAAAATAATATTTTATTAATGGATGAACCAACAAACCATTTAGACATGGAGTCGATAGAATCATTAAATACTGCTTTAGAAAACTATCCCGGTACCTTGATTTTTGTGAGTCACGATCGCGAATTTGTCTCATCAGTTGCTACTCGAATCATTGAAATGACACCGGAAAAAATTGTGCAATATGACGGTAGTTATGAAGAGTACTTAGTTAGCCAACATATTGAATAAAAATTAAACAATTTTGGTATTGTTACTCCTGTGGCGAGGGTTATTAGGGGATTATTTTATGATACCGCTAGAAATTTTAAAGTACTTGGAGTAGTCTCGAATAAGGTACATGTTAAATTAGCATTTTACAGAAGTCGCTAAAAAGTTAACTCCTGTTAAAACTGCCTGCATGATTTGTAATTTATTGGATGAGAGGATATTTCTATGGCCACGGGTACTGTTAAATGGTTTAACAACACGAAGGGATTTGGTTTTATTGCTCCAGATGATGGTAGTGCAGATGTATTTGTGCATTTTTCTGCGATAACGGCGGAAGGCTATAAGAAATTAGAAGAAGGGCAGGCGGTAAATTTCGAAGTTGAGACTGGACCAAAAGGACCTCAAGCGACTCAAGTTACCGCAGGTTAAGAATTTATAATCGTTTAATTATTTGAAGCCTTGCTTTGAAAGCAGGGTTTTTTTATGGCAGTTACTTTTATTTTGTTTCTATTAGTATTCGGTATTTACCTAATAAAACTTCATCACCGGGGTTTAAGATATGAGTACTGATTCGCTTGCCGTTTATAAATGTGCCATTGGTGCTTTTTAAATCTTCAATATAAGACGCCTGAAAATAAGTAAAAATTCGAGCATGGTGTTTACTGACTAAATCGCTATCGATTAAAATTTTATTCCCTTTTGCTCTACCGAGTGTGATGATGCCGGGGACTAAACGAATGGTCATATCAGGTTGTCGTATTGTTGTTTTATTTATCGTATTACTTAACATTATCTTGGACCCTGTTGGTAAATAAGGTAAGTTGTTACTCACAAGTATATCGAATTTACATTATTTTAATAGTAGATTATACCGATGAAAAAAGTGAAATATTCACATTATGCCTACATAAAGATATATTTTATTTGTTTATGATAATTTTTTTTATCGGCATCGATATTTTCTTCTTTAATAAATATAAAAATAGATTTTTTCTTGATGACTAATTATCGTACAACTCCAAGCGTTAGTAGTTCAATACCAACTGGCATACCGTATATTATTGCAAATGAAGCAGCGGAACGATTTAGTTATTATGGCTTGAACGCCATTTTAGTCATTTTTATGACGCAGTATATAATTGGTTCAGCGGGTGTACTTGATGTCATGAGTGATGATGAAGCCAAATCGTGGTTTCATTTGTTTGTTGCAACGGTTTATTTCACGCCTTTTATCGGTGCAATTTTGAGTGATGGTGTGCTAGGTAAATATCACACGATTATTTTATTATCACTTGTTTATTGTGTTGGTCATATTGCTCTGGCAATTGATCACACTCGAATGGGGCTGGTGATAGGATTAAGCTTAATTGCATTGGGATCGGGAGGTATAAAACCCTGTGTCAGTGCCCACGTCGGTGATCAGTTTGCACAAGGTAATTCTCATTTAATCCCCAAAGTATTTGCTTGGTTTTACTTTGCAATTAATTTAGGTGCTTTTGTTTCGATATTATTAACTCCTTGGTTGCTTGAAAACTATAATGCTTCGATAGCGTTTGCGATTCCGGGGTTGTTAATGGGCTTAGCAACACTGGTATTTTGGCTAGGCCGAAATTGTTTTGTGCATATTCCTCCAGCCGGTATGGGATTTGTTCGAGAAGTTTTTAGCGGTGAAGGCCGGCGTATTCTCGCCAGGCTCGGCATAATCTATTTATTTATCATGATGTTTTGGGCTTTATTTTCTCAAACAGTCTCAGCTTGGGTGATACAAGCAATGGCTATGGATCGCGTTATTTTTGGATTTGAATTACTACCAGCACAAATCAATGCCGCTAATCCAATATTGATTATGATCTTAATTCCAATCTTTTCGTATTTGGTTTATCCTTTTATGAATAAACATTGGCAGCTAACTGCTTTACGAAAAATATCAATCGGTTTATTTATTTCTGTGGTTGCTTTTTTAATATCAACAGGAATACAATTTTCTATTGACGCCGGTCAGACACCGCATATTTTATGGCAGCTACTGGCTTTTTTAATTATTACGTGTGCTGAAGTGATGGTATCAATTACATGTTTAGAGTTTTCTGATACTCAAGCGCCAACAAAAATGAAATCATTTGTAATGGCATTATTTCTATTATCGATATCTTTAGGCAACTTATTTACCAGCGCGGTAAATTACTTTATTCAAAATGAAGATGGCAGTAGTAAATTAGAAGGGGCATATTATTATTTATTTTTTACTGTCTTAATGTTAATTACCGCGATATTATTTACTCAGGTTGCGAGGCTTTATAATGGCCAAACATATTTACAAAGCACTGCCGAAAAATGAATATTGAACCAATATCAGAACAGCAACAACAACAAGTACTTGAAGTCACGAGTTCTTTTATACAACGTGCGAGTCGTTTTTATGTACGTCAATTTATCATGATACCGGTATTATTTGATTTATCCGGACGTGCATCGGGAATGTATTGTGTTAAACATAGAAAAAAATACATACGTTATAATCCGTATTTATTTTCAAAATATTACGAAGATAGTTTATCCGATACTATCCCTCATGAAGTAGCACATTATATTTCCGATGAGTTATTTGGCTTGAAAAATATTAGACCGCATGGTTCGCAATGGAAATCCGTCATGCAATTGTTTGGTGTAACAGCAAAAGCTACCGGTAATTATGACTTAACCGGCATTCCCACAAGACAACATAAACGAATAGATTATCATTGCGCCTGCGATACTTATCAATTCACCACAAAACGTCATAATCAAGTTGTTCGAGGCAAGGCTAATTATGCTTGTCGAAAATGCGGTGAAATTTTAAAGCTCAAACCTCAAGTTGAGTTTGTTCTTTAATGTATAAAAATAATTTTTATCCACATCATAATCCAGCATCCAATAAACATTCGCATTCGCAATATCACCGCAATGACAACATCAATATTATCAGGTTGTACTAATCTGTTTCTGATATCGATATATGGTTATTTAAATAAAATTCTGTTTTTTTTAAGAATTATTAATAGAAAATATACAATGTGTTGACATGTTCGCAGTTTATGACTATATTTAACCAAATGGTTAAATATGATGATATTGAATTAGACGCTGTATTTCATGCCTTGGCAGACAGCACCCGTCGGGCGATACTCGCTCGACTTGCCACTGGTGATGCCGTTGTCACAGAACTTGCCGAACCATTTGATATGTCGTTACCCGCAATTTCAAAGCATTTAACGGTATTAGAAAAAGCCGGTTTATTGCAGCGGCATAAAGATGGCCGAATTCGACGCTGTGAGTTAACTGCTGAGCCCTTAGAATCAGCATCTGAGTGGATTGGTTTTTATAAACGTTTCTGGAATGCGCAATTAGATTCATTAGCGCATTATTTAGAAAAAAATAGAGATATAGCTAATAAACGTCACGATAAATCTAGACAGGAGAAGTGAGATGGACGCAGTAACAGCAATTAATAATTTTTCATTAACAATGAATCGAAACTTTAAAGCCACTCAAGAACAAGTTTATTCTGCATGGACCAATAAATCCGCGTTGACGGATTGGTTTGCCCCAGCACAGGAAATGACGACGACTGTGCATGAGCTTGAATTACACGTTGGTGGAAAATATCGTATTGAGATGTTAGAAACAAATGGAACATCACATAAAGTTCATGGTGAATATGTGGTTTTAGATCCATATAACCAAATAGTATTTACTTGGGAATGGGAAAGTGACGAACAACACGTAAATTCTTTAGTGACATTAGATTTTAAAGATAATAATGGCACAACCGATATGATTCTGACTCACGAAAAACTCGCTTCTCAAGAGTCTGTTGATATACATTCTGAAGGTTGGGTGGGATGTTTGGTTCAACTGGAAAATTTTATTAATTAGTTGTCGTAAATTAGTGCTATAAAAATGTGTTTATTATTTTATTTTTTAAAAGTGAGGTTAGCGTTATGAATATATCAAAGTTTTTAGTTTTAATTATGTTATCGATGATGGCCATGGCAAGTTCGTTAGCAAATGCTGAGTCTAAGTCGAATCATGGCCCTAGTAAAGTATTTAGCCCTGCATTCAATCAAATGAAAACTTTAGCGGGAAATTGGGTTGGTTTGATGAACATGGCCGGCAAGGAAATGAAAATTAAAGTTAATTATAAAGTATCATCGGCTGGTAGTTCGGTTGTTGAAACAACATTCCCGGGATCACCTCGAGAAATGGTGACGGTATATACTGATGAGAAGGGCAAGGTTAATATGACACATTATTGTGCCTTACAAAATCAACCAAGGTTGCGTTCTAAAAAATCAAATAAAGATTTTATTGAATTTGATTTTGTCAGTGGTGCAAACTTAGATGTAAAAAAAGACGCTCATATGCATCATTTAACGTTAAAATTTAAAAATAAAGATTCAATAGAACAGCACTGGACACAATTTAAAGACGGTAAATCCATGGGGGTTAATGTTATGGCTTTATCTCGAGTTAAATAGTGACTCGATTTTATTAAAATCTCATCCTGCAAGTGAATGCGGTTCGCATTGGCTTGTGGGAATATCAATGGAAATCTCAGGTTATTTAGACGTAATAACCAATGCCGCAGATTTTTTAGCATTATTGCGTGCCAGCTCAACAGTGTCGGCATAAGCTAATGCAACACCCATGCGCCGTTTGACAAAAGCTTCTGGTTTACCAAATAAACGAATATCGGTATTGGCAATAGCTAATGCTTTATCAATATTATTAAAACAAATAGCTTGCTCGTCCATAGCACCATAAATGACGGCACTGGCTCCGGGGCTTAATAAACTGACATCAACCGGTAAGCCTAATATTGCTCGCGCATGCAATTCAAACTCATTTTGTCTTTGGGTTATCATGGTTACCATACCCGTATCGTGAGGCCTTGGGCTAACCTCACTAAACCAAACTTCATCACCTTTGATAAATAACTCTACACCAAATAAACCTTGGCCTGCTAAATTATCCGTTACTGTCTTTGCAATTTCATGAGATTTTTTAAGTGCAACGGGGCTCATTGCTTGTGGTTGCCAACTCTCAACATAATCTCCATTGATTTGTTTATGGCCAATCGGTTCACAAAAATAGGTTTCTATTTTTGAATGATTATTCAATGCGCGAACGGTTAATAAAGTAATCTCGTAATCAAATTCGATTTTTTGTTCGACAATGATTCGAGTATTAGAAACACGTCCGCCAGATTTTGCATAGTCCCAAGCTGCTTGAATATCATCAATGTCATTAATTAAAGATTGCCCTTTGCCAGAGGAAGACATCACTGGTTTGACAATACACGGTAAACCAACGGTAGTATTAATAGCATGTGTCAGTTGTTCCATCGATTCGGCAAATTCATAGTTTGAGGTTTTTATTGCAAGCTGTTCAGCCGCTAACCGACGAATACCCTCACGGTTCATTGTTAATTGTGTGGCTCTAGCCTTAGGAATAATGGTTGTTATATTGTCAGACTCAATCTCTAATAAAGTATCGGTCGCAATCGCTTCAATTTCAGGGACGACAAAGTCCGGTTGCTCTTGTTCAATAAGCTTTCGCAGCGCCTTGCCATCAGTCATATCGATTACATGAGAACGGTGTGCCACTTGATGACCGGGGGCATCTTGATATCGATCAACTGCAATCACTTCAACACCCAGTCTTTGTAATGCAATGATGACTTCTTTACCAAGTTCACCACTGCCTAACAACATAACCTTAGTGGCATTCGGGGATAACGGGGTACCGATATTCATACTATACTCCAATATAATTTAGTATTTGTAGACTTTGTTAGTATAAGTGAGTTAATACTTAGGCTAAAGTAATTATTAAATACAAATGCTGTTCGCTGTTTTGAAGCGATTTGATTGCAGCTGGTATTTAATCGCAGTAGAATAATACTTATAAATTGACTAACTAGTGACGGGAATCGATATTTACTTGAATGAATAATTTAAGCCTTAAAGAACACAATGTAGTTCACAGTACCGGTAGTTTACAGCAAAATATTGCCGCGCAGCATGAAATGTTAACCGGTATGCTCAAAGATCCATTACATCTCATCGCTGAAAAATGCAGTGAAGTTTGGGGTAGCCGAGTTGAATTAGACAAAATTTTTATATCTCAATTAAGATGCTTGCCTGAATTTACTTTTTTATATGCGCTTGATACTGATGCTATTCAGATAAGTGATAATGTCAGTCATGAAGGTATTATTAAAAAAGATTTTGGTCGTGATCGAAGAGAACGGCCTTATATGCGTGAAGTTGTACCCAGTTCGGGGTTTTTATTATCAAATGCCTACATTAGTTTACGGGCAAGGCGGCCATCGTTAACAGCAATTCAGCTAGTTAGAGATAAAAATGGCAAAACTCTGGGTTACATAGGTGCCGATTTTGATCTACGTGATTTGCCGTTAACTAAAAAATTATACGATGAGCCACATCACTGGCAACAAATCAAAGGTGATCCGTCAATTCGTGGTACGGTGTTTCACCAAACACGAATCGAAAGTGGTTTTGATCGTCATATGGATGTCATACTAACCGTGTTAGAAGAATTAATGCGCAGTCATGGAATGTTTCATGTTATTTTGCATTTTTCGAGTAGTCGCGCAATAGTTTGGTTGTATGATGATCCTTATCGTTATCGATTATTGGATATTGAATCCTTAACGGATCCTAATATTTGTTTGGCCTATCCTATTCAGCATTACCCTAAAGATGCTGAAATTCCAGAAGATAAAATATTTGAAGTATTTGAATCGTTTAAAAATTTAAGGTTTATGGATGATACTTTGTATTTACGTTCAGGCACGATTAATGTTTTTAATGGTATTGTTGGCTTAACTTTTTCATGTGATGGTTCGCATTATATTCCTTATGATGAGTTTTTAAATAGGGAACATGCATTTTGGGCAAGTGAGTCATCTAAAAATCAGTAAACGCCGTTTTTTGGCAGTTGTTAATATGAGCGATAAATTTTGGGAATCTAAGTCACTTGACGCAATGACCGATGAAGAATGGGAATCACTGTGCGATGGTTGTGCTCGTTGTTGTCTCATTAAGCTTGAAGATGAAGAAACTCAAGAGTTGTATTACACCAATATTTCCTGCAAATTATTAGACAGCCAGCAATGTCGCTGCACTGATTATCAATATCGAGTTCAAAAAGCACCGGGATGCGTGGTGTTAAAACCTTATAATAAAGAGCTTTATCAGCAATTACCCACAAGCTGTGCTTATTGGCGTTTATCTCAAGGAAAAAAGCTCGAAGCTTGGCATCCGTTAATATCAAATTCCAGTGAGTCGGTACACCGTGTTGAAATATCCGTTCGTGATAAAGTCATCTCAGAAGAATATGTTCATGAAGATGATTGGCAGGAACATATCATTGAATTTTAGATTTTTTTAATTGTGTAGGTTGGGGTGAGGTTTTTTCGAACCCCAACAGATAATGATGTTTTAAACGCTATTGTTGGGCTGATATTTTTTTGAAGCTCAACGGTAGAATTTGGATCTCCGATTTCCATTTAAATAGCGTAACTATTAATGTTTTTTACGCAAATCATACCAATACGTTCCGAGTACAATCCCAATTAACGTGAATATGGGTAAGATTTTTCCTTCACCAATCATGGCGGGTACGGTTCCCGGACAGGAACCTGTCATGCCCCAACCAACACCAAATAATAATGCGCCATAAACCAAGCCGGGTTGCATCGGGCGTTTATCAAATGTTAATTTAACATTGCCAATAATAGAGCGTGCCGAAATTATTTTTAGTGCGCCTATTCCGAAAATTCCGACAATAACAGCCGCAACAATAACCCACAATAGTTGCAAATCGATGAATAAAAATAGGTTGGCATAAAAGTCGGGTGACGTTGCACCAGAGCGACTTAGTAAAAAACCAAAAAGTGTGCCTAATACTATAAATGAATATTTCATCGTTATAATTTAATCCTTTAAGTTTGATCGACGCATTGAGGGTTTTAGCTGAAGATAAAAAATAATAGTTGGACGGTTACCAAGCCACCAACAAAAAATAATGCCCCCGCTAGAAAACTAATGGGGTTTATTAATGAGCAACCGGCAATAACATGGCCACTAGTACAACCGCCAGCAACTCGAGCACCGTATCCCATAACAAAACCACCAAAAATTAAGTATAAAATCTTACCGACTATGTTTTCTGGCATAACTTGTTCATACATTTCTCCCATGCTAAGGCTAACGCTGAATGAACCATCAGTTGAGGTGATGTGCGCAATAAAGCTGCCAAGCGGAATGCCTATAATAAACCATAAACGCCAGTTATTAGGGGTCGAAAATTCACCGGAGTTGAACAACCGGGAACCGGGTAAGTAACGAGAAATATTACCATAAGCCAATGAGCAGCCGAGTTGTTGATTCGATATCCAATATTGAATTATTGCATATAAACCTAACAAACCGCCGGCGATCCACCAACTCCAAATTATGTTACTTGTCATACGGCCATTCCTTTGTTGTATTGAGTGAGTTTACTTATCAGCGCGCAATCATATATAAGAAAATTCTAATATTCAATATTGACATTGATAAAGTGTGATTTAATTTTGCGTTGTATAACCTTGTTTTTTATGAAGTTATTTCATTGTTGACAAACTAAGATGTATGTCCTATTTTTACATTATACTAAGACGTACATCTTATAAATGCTGAATACGCAAGGACACTACCATGACAACAACTAAAACGCTTTTTACACCACTTAAGTTAGGCTCTCTCGTTATTCCAAATAGAATTGTAATGGCACCGCTAACTCGTAATCGAGCTGATAAAGATAATGCACCACAGCAATTACAAGTTGAATATTACACACAACGTGCAAGTGCAGGTTTAATCATTACCGAGGCATCGCAAATTTCTGAACAAGCCGTTGGTTATCCATCCACTCCGGGTATTCACCATCCCGTTCAAGTCAGTGCTTGGTGTACGGTAACGGATGCAGTGCATGATAAGGGGGGTCGAATTTTTTTACAGTTATGGCATGTTGGCCGAATTTCTCATCCATCGTTACAAGTAAATAATCAGCTACCCGTTGCTCCTTCAGCCATTAAACCGGCTGGTGAGGCTGTTACTTATCAGGGTATGCAGGAGTTTGTTGAGCCACGGGCTCTCGAATTAGAAGAAATAAACGATATTGTGCAACAATTTCAAAGCGCCGCGCATAATGCCAAAATTGCGGGGTTTGATGGTGTTGAAATTCATGCCGCAAATGGTTACTTATTAGATCAGTTTCTACGAGATGGCACTAATCAACGACAAGACATCTATGGTGGTAGCGCAGAAAATAGGAGCCGTTTAATAACGGAGGTGATCGAAGCGGTTTTACTCGAGTGGCACGCAAGTCAAATTGGAATTAGACTTTCACCAGAAAATTCATTTAATGATATTCATGATTCAAATCCTCAAGCCACTTTTAATATGGTAACTGAACAAATAAATAAGTACGGTCTCGCGTATTTACACGTTTTGGAAGGTGATATGAATGAAACAGCGAAGCAAGTTGATTATAGTCAAATTAAATCACGTTTTGATGGAGTATACATGGCAAATATGGGCTACACAAAAGCAACTGCGCAGCATAGTATTGAACAACAGCAGTCTGATTTAGTGGCTTTTGGTTCTCTGTATATCGCTAACCCTGACCTAGTTGAACGGTTTGCTGATGATAGCGAATTGAATATTCCCGATCCAGAAACATTCTATGGCGGTGATGAAAAGGGGTATACGGATTATGCTTTTAAAGAGTCGATTAAAGCACTTGCTTGAAGATAATCGTTTTGTAGTGATATGTTGTTTAAATTTATTTATTAGTAATTCAAAATAAATCATTTTATAATGATTGTCTTCTAATTATTATAAAATAACACAATAAGCAATTTCTTATGGGCACTAAGGGCGAAAAAAACAGAAAACAAATTATCAGTATCGCAGATAATCTATTTTATGAAAATGGATTTGAACATACTTCGTTTACCGATATTGCTGATGCTGCTGGTATTGCTCGTGGTAATTTTTATTATTATTTTAAAACAAAAGATGATATTTTATCTGCGGTACTTGATAAACGTCGTTCTGATATAAGTTTAATGCTGGAACTATGGGAACAAGAATACCCCGAGCCAAAAGCACTTCTTAAAAATTACATTTTGATGTTGGTACGGAGTCAGAATAATGTTAAGAGTTTTGGTTGTCCATTGGGTTCATTATGTCTTGAATTAAATCGACTGCATCATGTGTTACAAACCGATGCGAGTAATATGTTTGATTTATTTCAAGTATGGTTAGAAAAACAATTTTCAGCAATAGGGCAGGCTAAAGATGCTAACTTCTTAGCGATGCATTTAATTGGACGGTGTCAGGGTATCAGTGTTCTAAGCTCGGCATCTTCTAGTGAAGAATATTTAAAGCGCGAAGTTAAGTTACTTGAGCAATGGATTAATGAGTTATAACATCAGGTTTTGTGTAATTAGTTTATGGCAGTAATTTGGCAAAAAAATATTGATAATGTTCTGTATGAAGTGAGGCAAGCCGGTAAAACAATCCGGCTTTATACTGATGGGGTTTTTCATAGTCAATATAATCATAAACGCAATATCATCGGAGGCATCTGGGATTTAATTGTACTCCCTAGTTTTTTTTATGACTCTGACAAATTACAACGAATTTTATTATTAGGTGTTGGAGGTGGTGCAGTAATACATCATTTACAGCATTTTCATGCACCGTTGGATATCACGGGTATTGAGCTTAATCCGATTCACATTGAGATAGCCTATAAATATTTTAAGCTAACTAAAAAACAGGCCAACGTGGTTGAAGCTGATGCTGTGCGCTGGTTACAAAATTACCAAGGTGAAAAATTTGACATTATCATTGATGATTTATTTGGTGCTGATAAAGGTGAGCCAGTGCGAGCCATTGATGCTGACAGTAACTGGTTTAAACTTCTCGAAAAAAACTTAACGAATCAAGGTACATTGGTTTTTAATTTTATTTCGCCAAAAAACCTCAGACAAAGCGGTTATTTTCAATCGCAAAAAATTGCTAATAAATTCCAATCTGTTATGCAATTCACCTTACCTGCTTTTGAAAATGCCATTGGTGCTTTTAGTAAAATGGAAGTCAAAAGTACGGATTTAAGAAAACGTGTTTACCGATACCCTGGAATCAGTTCAGATACATTACCCTACCGTTGTCGACGTTATAAATAACGTGTTGTGACAATTAGACTTAAAAAAATTGTCAAAATTCTGACAATTATTTCACCATTTTTATAAAGCCTTAGTTACTGGATTAATTCAAAAGCCAAAACTTTCTTTGAGTTCTATGGCTACTGATTAACATATTGAAATACTTTAACATTTACTAAGTGAATTTATAATCTATGCTTTATATAAGTAATACTAATTAGGTTTCGAATAGCAATAATTTGCACAAGAATTGCATGATTAAGATTATATGAATTATGGTGTTATGTAGAAATGAGTCAGTTTAAACCCCATTGTTATAGCCAACGCATGCTCAACCCATTTCGAGGGGTGATGAATGTTATTGAAGCGGGTAATGCCGATGCGGTAACAACCGATGGAATTCACTGGGCTTTATATTTGCACGACGAAGTATTACAAGGTATGGCTTTCGATGGCGATGTCCGTGTTGAAACACCTGACATTCGATTTGGCACTTGGAGTCGTAAAGGTGGTCTTAGTCGAGCGCCATTAATCAGCACGATGGAATATGATGCCATTCAGCAAAGTGGTTTAGAATTACTTGATATAGTAAAAGAAAATGCAGATAAAGTTCCATTTTCACTTAAAGATAACTATGAGTTATGGTTGCTTGATAAATATTGTGACAAACCATTAGCACTGTTACACAGTGCTTGTTATGAAAATGAGCTGTTAGAATATCAACCGAGGCAATGGCGTCCCGGTATTAAGTGTCAACATTCTTTTAATTCTCGACTTTTGGAAAAACAAACGAATAATGCTCTTAATCATGCTGATTGGTTAGCGCAGCAAGTTGAACAATCGGCTGGAAAACGAAATTATACTCAATGGTTCCTTCGTGATGAACAGGGTAATGGTGTTGGTTTACAATCATGTTCTCCGGTAAAATGTTTGGATGGCAGAAAATTGTCGTGCGAGGAGTTTCCATTATTAATGTTGAATGATGACTGGCTAGAAAATGATACTGCAACAGTTGTTAAAGAGTTTTTTTCTTGGCAATCACCATTTTTATTACTGCTACAACATTTAACGGATGAGTCACGAGTTAGCTTGGAAAACTTAGCAAGTAAACACGTTAACCGTTTGTTTCAAATGCAACGGTTATTACCAAAAGTTATTGACCATCAAGTAATTAAATCGGCTTTAGTTGAGGCTGTTATGCGAAATTCTAACGATGAGACTGAAACTAAAAATGTCGATCGAAGCTTATTTCATTCAGGTCATTATTTTTAAAATTTAAATATTATTATAAAAAAGGAGCGTGAAAGCTCCTTTAGCAAAAATTTAGCCACCCCAAATATAAGAATGTAATCCAAATTTTTTAAGTTGGTTGGTAATTTCAAGTGGTAAATTCGGTGATACATTATACTCAACCAAAATATCATGAGGTTGCTTTGGATTCATTTCTACATTATTAATATTATCATCCTTTAATAAACCCAGTTTTATTTTTTTCATTAATTCGGAGTCCATGTTTTCATCAACGTGTACACATACAGTATTCATTATTATCCCCTAGATATTTAAAGATATTAAAAAGAAGGCTTGCTATTTTATATCTAGCGGCTAAAAATTGAATTACATTAATATCATTTTAGTTAATGTTAGCGCTTAGAATGAATGTAAATCGGTAGGTATTTATAATATCTAATTGATTGTTATGAATATTTCAATACGATAAGATACACTCTTATGTTAACGCTATGATTAAAAATTTAAAATAAAAATGACTGATATTCTTGCAACATTAAGCACTTCTTTTCAAAGCTGGTATGCAGCCATCATAACGGTATCAGGTGCTTATGAATTAGTCATTACCATTATTGCTGCTGGATTAGCCTATGTTGCACACCATCAATGGCAAAAACTGTTGTTAGTTAGGCTCGGTAAAAATGAACAGGCAGGAATAATCAGGTTGGCACTACGAAGTAGCTCTCGAGTGATTTTTCCTCTAGTGATGTTACTTTTTGTGTTGGCTGGCGAGGCTATCTTACTCGAATATGAGTTTCAAAATCTTATTCTTAAATTTTTAAAACCGGTATTAATATCGTTAGCTGCGATTCGATTTCTGGTTTATTTATTACGGCGTGCATTTGGCCAATCCCGAGGCATTAAGGCGTGGGAAGGTCTTATTAGCACTACAATCTGGGTAGTTGTAGTGCTACATCTATTTGGCTGGTTAGAAATAATTATTAAAGCCCTTGATGCTTCCGGGTTAAGCTTGGGGGATTCACGAATATCAATATTATCTGTAATGAAATTTAGTTTTTTTGCAGGTTTATTTATTGTGTTGGCCCGTTGGTTAGCAAATTTAATCGAAGAGCGCGTTGGTAAATCTGAATTTATTAGTGCCAGTATGCGAGTGGCATTGAGTAAAGTTAGCAAAGTGGTGTTGTATGCTATTGCTATCTTAATTGCACTCAATAGTGTTGGAATTGATTTGACGACATTAACGGTGTTTGGTGGTGCTCTTGGTGTTGGTTTAGGTTTTGGTTTCCAACGTATCGCGAGTAATTTTATCAGTGGTTTTATTTTGTTATTTGATCGTTCAATTAAACCCGGAGATGTGATCAGTGTAGGGAATCGATTTGGCTGGGTAGTGCAATTAAATGCGCGTTATATTGTTGTGCGTGATCGAGAAGGCGTTGAAACCTTAATACCCAATGAAAATTTAATAACCTCAGAAGTCACCAATTGGAGTTTTAGTGACCGTCATGTGCGAGTAAAGCTTCCTGTTCAAATCAGTTATAAAGACGATCCTGAGTTTGCTATGGAACTTATGACTAAAGCTTGTGAAGCCAGTGATCGAGTATTAAAAACACCGGCACCGCAAGTGCGATTATTAAGTTTTGAAAATAATGGTATCCAGCTGGAATTGCGGCTATGGGTGAATGATCCTCAAAATGGTATTGGAGCAGTAAAGTCCGAAGTGAATTTGGCTATTTGGAAATTGTTTAAAGAACACGGTGTCACCATACCGTACCCGCAACGAGATGTTCATATATTATCAGAATAAAATTTATTGTATCGAAATCTCAATATGGTTTTTTAATTAAACATACTAGTCTAAATTATTTAATAATTGCTGATTTAGTGCATCATTTTGAATATAATTAATACTCAAAAAGACTTGTTATCAATATTAAGGCATATATGCGCTATCGCAAAGAAAACTACATGAACCAATATGACGGTGTTATTGAACCGATCATTGGTAACGACGTGCTAATGGTAACGGCTGTTATTGGTCTGCTGATCGGTCTTATATTTGTCTTTGGCGGACGTTTTGGTAAACAGTTATGGATTGTGTTTTGGGGTGCGGGTTTAGTCTTGGTTAGTATTGCATACATCATTTATATGTTATTAGGTTATAAATAAACTTATGAGTAAAGTAGATCAGTTTGAAAGTGTATTTCGTTCAGCATTACACGATGTATTTATTAGTGAACAAATTCATTTTAATACAATTCTTATTGTTTCAGATTTAGAGTCTGTGGCACATGCTGAGTTCGAGAAAATATTAAAAGTTTTTTCAAAAAATATCGATATTGAGCATAATGCACAGTGGTTATCATTAGCCAAAAATGATTATAAAACTTCACAAGATTTAATTAATCATATTGAAAAGATTAAGCCTGATTTAATCTTTACTTATCGAAATTTACACAGTGTTGCGTGGCAATACAGTCATAGTTTAGGAGAGCATCTTGATGTTTTAATCCAAAAAACATCGATTCCGGTTGTGGTTGTGCCTCACCCTCAAGAAACAAACAGCAAAGCCTCGAGTTTAAAAAATACTAATGTAGTCATGGCGATAACGGATCATCTTTCGTTAGATAATGATTTAGTGAATTACGCCAGTCACTTTACCGAAAAGCAGGGTAGTTTATACTTAATGCATATCGAAGATGCCACCACGTTTGATTATTATATGGAAGCCATATCAAAAATATCAACAATTGATACTGACGAAGCTCGGGATAAAATTGCCATTCAGTTATTAAAAAATCCTCAAAATTATATTGAGTCAGTTAAAAAAATATTGGAACAAAAAGAATTAGACATCAATATTAACGCGATAATTGGTTTTGGCCACCACCTCTCAGAATATAAAAAGTACATTAATAGACATGAGGTAGATTTGTTAGTGATGAATACCTCCGATAAAGAGCAAATGGCGATGCACGGCTTGGCCTATCCTTTGGTTGTTGAGCTTCGAACCATTCCATTATTGTTAATTTAATTCTAGGTTTATCTTTCATGAGTGAAAAACAAATTACAACACAAGATACTAGCGCTGCATTAGAAACGGTGGCTGCAGCCATGCCCGATGTTCCAATGGGCATTACGATATTATTTTCTATTTTATTACTGTTGATGATTATATCATTGGCTTTTGAAGAGAAAATTCATGCAAAAAAATCAATTATTGTTAGCGTTTTTGCCATTATAGCGTTGATCTTAGGAACTTATTTTCATGACATTCCATTTGGTGATGTTATTTTACCCGGTAATCATCATGTTAAAATTCCGGTATACATCACCGCGGTTGATTGGGGGGTTATTGCTATAATATTAGGTTCGAGTATTTTTGTTGATGTTACTTCGCGCTCGGGTCTATTCACGTGGATTGCAATCCGACTTACTAAAGTATCCGGTGGTGATCCACTAAAACTACTTTGGTATTATTGTTTAATGACAGTGGTATTTTCTGCAGTATTAAATAATGTTACCGCGATGATTATTATAGGCTCATTGACGGCTGTATCACTATCAAAATTAAATCAAAAACAGTTATTACTGGGGTTTTTATTAACCGAAGGTTTGTTAACTAATATTGGTGGTCTATTGACGTTAATTAGCTCAGTGCCAAATATTATAGTTGGCAATGCGGCGGGGATTAGCTTTGTGGATTTTTTCTTAAAATCAAGCCCATTTGTATTAGTTGCCACTATCGGAACAGTATTTATTGCGTCAAAAATATTTAAGATAAAAAAACTGGAAACTCAAGAGCAACGAGATGAAGCTGCTCAGTTAATATCGGGCTTTGATGAAAACGATGGCATTGAAAGCAAAGCATTCTTTTGGTTTGCCGGTGCTATGTTATTATTATTTATTATTTTTATAGCTTCCACATCGGTATTACCTATTGCAAAAGAATTAGGCATGGGCTTTGTAGCTTTAACATTTGCTGCAATCATGTTGTTGCGATATAAATCAGAGGTCGATCAGTTTTATAAATCAGTTGATTGGGATCTATTGGCATTTTTTGTGGCTTTGTTTGTCGTCATAAATGTTATGGAATACACTGAAGTGCTAACCTTAATGGGTAAGGGTATTTCATATTTGATCGGTGAAGGGAAAAACCTGCAAGGAACGGCAATGTTATTAGTCTCATCGGCAATTGCAAGCTCTGTAACCGATAATATACCATTAGCCGCAATGCTATCAAAAATACTCGTGGCCAGTGGCACCGCAAGTGATTCACCGTTGTGGTGGTCGGTGGTTTTTGGCGCAAACCTTGGTGGAAACATTACTCCGATAGGCAGCGCATCAACCTTGGTTGCTGTTACTATTATTTATAAACACAATTTAAAATTATCTTTTGTGGAGTTTGTTAAAAAAGCCGGAATATTTGCGATACTACAGTTAATATTGGCAATATTTTATGTTTTAATTTTTATTTATTAGTGTTGACTAAATAACCTGAACTCGGGATAAGAAAAATATTTATAGCTGTTCAAAAATGCTAT
>CAZEPW010000019.1:0-50120 GCA_964514215.1 uncultured Thioalkalispiraceae bacterium | reverse complement strand
CGACTTAATTTGTTTATTTAAATTATATTTGCTTATCCCGAGTTCAGGTTAACTACTTAATTTGTCTGTTTAAGTTATATTGGCTTATCCCAAGTTCAGGTTAATTAATCTAACTTTGGGGCTAAGCTGAGATTTACATAATATAACCGTCATTACACTAGTCTTTTAAGCCAGAAGCAATATTAATTCATTAAAATTATCAAACTTCACTACTATTTTTAATATACCGATCTGAAATTAACGACACATAATAATTCAAATTAAAACACCTTCATCTTACATAAAGATCTGACAATAAAAACATAATTCCAGCAAACTAAATCAAATGTTCATTGGTTGTTACAACAAAACCAATCTATATTTATTAAAGATGTGGGAGTATCCAAACCTCTCCTAATACACAAATTATAATCAATCGGAGCTGGTAATGAAGAAATTCAAAATAGTTGCAATTATCATTTTTTGCTTCGATATTCAAGTTACTTACTCAACGCCAGTCGCGCAGTTTAATCTGAAAACACAGCCAACCATTATATTAAATTCTGCAGGGGAGCCCCCCCTATCAAGCACAATACAAGATGGTTTTCTAGATGAACTTGCCCTTAAAATTTTCAATAACCTAGGTTACAAACTCATTATTGAAAAATTACCAGCTGAACGAGCATTAAGAAGCGCTAACAGTGGTTTGATTGATGGCGAATTAATTCGCGTTAAAGGCATGAATAAACTCTACACTAATCTTATTCGTGTGCCCGAGAGCATGATAAACCTAAAATTTGTAGCCTTCTCCAAAACTAAAATCGATTTATCCTCCGGCTGGAATGCTTTGGCAAATAAAGAAGTCGCATTTATTACTGGCTGGAAGATTTATGAAAAGAAGGTACCCAAAACTGCCCATGTAACCAAAACGACAAACTATCATGAGCTATTTACATTATTACAAAAAAATCGCACAGATATTGCGCTATTTAGTCTGTATTCAGGTTATTACATGATTGATAAACTCAAACTAAACAATATTAAACGACTTAAACCTGTATTGGCTGAAAAAAAAATGTTCATGTATTTGAATAAAAAATATGAATCTTTAATACCTAAAATAGCTAAGGCATTGGCCCGAATGAAAAGTAATGGCAGCTATAATAAATTAGCAGCCAAACACTTATTATCACTTGAGTAGTTTATCCTTATGACTGATGCGACTACCACCAAAAAATTAAAGTTTCATCATCACATCAGTCCGCTCGCTTTGCAATTGGTGTTATATATAGTTATAGCCAGTAGTCTCATTACAATATTAACATCTGCTTTTCAGTTATTTCAAATTTATAAAACGCATATAAATGGAATCGAATTACGTTTAAATGAAATTCAAGATAGCTACAGTAACAATATTGCTGCGCGTGTTTGGGTTACAAACTTAAAAGAACTGGATAATACCTTATTAGGAATTTTACGACTGCCCGACATTGAATATATTGCAGTTTATGAAGATAAAACCATACTGGCACAACAAGGTAAAATTCCTCAAGGCGATACCATCGAACTTGACTTCCCTCTGCAATATGAATTTCGTAAACAAAACCTCAATATTGGTCGAATTCATATAACCGCAAGTTTAACAGAAACCTATAACCATCTCATAGAACAAGCATTAGCAATTATTCTAAGCAACGCAATTAAAACATTCATCGTTAGCGGCTTTATGTTATTTTTAGTTTACCAACTAATTATCCGACATTTATTTAGCTTGGGCCGATTTGCAGAACAATTGGATATCAACTCTTTAGATAATAAGCTGATACTAAAACGAAAAAAGAATTCAGAAAAAATTGATGAACTTGATCAACTTAGTTCAACCCTAACCAATTTGCAAAGTAGGTTAAAAAATTCAATATACGAATTAAAGGACAGCCAAGCACAAGTACAACTATTATTAGACTCAACAGCAGAAGCCATTTATGGTATTGATATTAATGGCGAATGTACTTTTGCAAATACTGCATGTTTAAATATGCTCGGTTATGACAATGACTCTGAATTACTGGGCAACAATATGCACCACTTAATTCATTACCAATACCCCGATGGCACACACTACCCCGTTGAAGATTGTAAAATATTTAACGCATTTCGATATGAGAAAGGAAGCCATGTCGATAATGAAGTGTTATGGTGCAAAGATGGCACCAGCTTTGATGCTGAATATTGGTCATATCCTATATTTAAAGACGAGCTATGTATTGGCGCTGTAGTAACCTTTCTTGATATCAGTGAACGAGTCCAGTCTCAAAAAGTAATAAGAGAAAACGAAAGTAATTTAGAAATCACACTCAATAGTATTGGTGATGCAGTCATCACCACCGACCCAGTAGGTAATGTCAGACGAATGAATCCTGCTGCCGAACAACTTACCGGTTGGGTTTTAAAAGAAGCCGTCGGTAAACCCATAAAAAGTATTTTTACAATTATTAATGCAACCACACGTCACCCCATAGAAAACCCTGTTGACCACGTTATTAAAACAGGAGAAATCATTCATCTAAGTAATCACACAACCTTAATATCCAAAGATGGAACAGAATACCAAATAGCAGATTCTGCGGCCCCCATTCGCGATAATGAGACGATACTCGGCATGGTTTTAGTGTTTAATGATATAACAGAGCAATACCAACTACGTGAATTAGCAGAAAAAAGAAAGCATGATTTACAAGCAATTTTGGATCACTCCCCTGCTGTTATTTATGTCAAAGACATACTTGGAAAATACATCTTTATTAATCTTAAATACGAACAACTATTTCATACTAACCGTAATGATATCATTGGCAAGACTGATCAAGAATTATTTGATGTTGAATTTGCCGATAAATTTCAACGAAACGATAAAGCCGTTATCGATGCTGGGCACGCACTCGAATCAGAAGAAACCGCACCTCTTGATGATGGTATTCATACCTATGTCTCGGTGAAATTTCCTCTATATGATGATACCAACAAAATCTACGCTGTATGTGGTATATCAACCGATATAACTACGCACCGACAACAAGAAGAACAGCTAAGACACAGTCAAAAAATGGATGCATTAGGCAAATTAACCGGTGGCATCGCTCATGATTATAATAATATTCTCGGAATAGTTTTAGGCTATGCCGAACAAATACACAATTATAAAGACAAACCAGATAAAGTTGCTAAGTTTTCAAATAATATTCTACATGCCGCTGAACGAGGCTCCAAACTTGCTAAAAAATTATTAGCCTTTTCAAGAAATAAAAAACAACATGATTTATCAATAATAGACATCAATGATCTAATTCAGGAACAACAACACTTATTGGAAAAAACACTTACAGCCCGCATAAAATTATCATTAGAATTAAAAGACAATATTTGGCCATTTGAATGTGATAGCAGTGATCTAGAAGATGCTATCATTAACATAAGCATAAATGCTTTGCATGCAATGAATGCAGGTGGTCAATTGACCATTCGAACCAGCAACGAACATCTCGGTGCCAGTGATGTTAAGCATTTAAACATAACGACAGGCGATTACATATTATTAAGCATTACTGACACAGGCTGTGGTATGGATACAACTACCAAGGAAAAAATATTTGACCCATTTTATACTACCAAAGGTGACCAAGGTACAGGCCTAGGACTAAGTCAAGTTTATGGCTTTATTGAAAGTTGTGGTGGAATAATTAAAGTATACTCCGAGTTAAATCACGGCAGTCGTTTTACTTTATATTTTCCAAGAAGTTATCAAAAATTAACCAGTCAAGAAATACCGATTATCAACGAAATCCAAAACTATGATGGAACAGAATCTTTATTGATAGTTGATGATGAACCTGATATGGTTGATCTACTTTACGGCATTTTTAACGCTCAGGGATATAAAGTTTTCACCGCAACCGATGGAATGCACGCCCTGCAAGTTCTCACTAAAAACCCCATTGATGTAATTATTTCAGATGTAATTATGCCTAATATGGATGGTTACCAATTAGCAGAAAAAGTACTTGAAAGCTATCCTCATATTAAAATCCAAATGGTCAGTGGTTTTTCAGATGAACGCCATAACAATATGATGGACACTAGTTTGTATGAAAATATGATCTATAAACCTTACACAGCCAAAACATTATTAGTTCGAATACGTGAATTATTAAATGAAAAACCGATTAAACATTTGAAAAAAAATAAAACCTTAGCAACAATATTAATATTAGATGATGATGAGGATATTCTTGAATTATTTAAACTTAAATTAACTAAATTAAATTATGAAATATTAACTGTGTTAGATGGCGAAGAAGCAGTTGAAATGTATAAAACTGCCTTAACAACTAATAGCCCAATTGATATTGTCATTGCCGATCTTACAATACCAGGTAGTATTAATGGTATCGAAGTAGCTGAGAAAATTAGAAACATCCACCCTGGCGCAAAAATCATTGTAGCTAGTGGCAATACCCTAGGTGAAGAGATGAAAAACCCTCAAAAATTTGGTTTTGATGCGGCACTAGAAAAAGATTTTAATACAACCAAACTAAAAAACACTTTGGCACAACTACTACAGTAAGCAAACACTATCTAATATATCAAGCTATTACTTCGATATCTAAACAACCTCAGATACAGTTGCATAACGCTATAATATTGGCCAATATTATTTATAGCGTTCATCCATATAACAAACCTTATGAGGCAAATATTCAGGAATGTTATAATAACGTTCACGAATTTTTGTTATAGTGGTTTCTCGGTATTTTTCATAGTTAAAATTTTTCCCAACTGCATAATATAACTCGCTCCCTTGAACCATCATAGTACGAAGTTCATAACTATCAAAAAATTTTGTGAAGGCTTCTAATTTTGGAACTTCGCTAATTATTAAAATATTTTTATTTTTTAATAATCGAAAATCCGTAATAAGATCATCCTGTCTGGCATGATATGAGCCATCACCAAACACCATAAAGTGTTGTCTTGCGTGGTAACTTAATTGAGCAGATAAAGCATAACTATCAGTTGCAAAAACATAATCAGATTGATACTGACTAACCTTGGCTAAAATTTCCTTTGGATAATAACCTATGACCAGCGTTTTATATAATTTTTCATTCGATTTAAACAATCCGGGTGCAGCTATCAAAACATAAGCCAATGCAACCACATGAACCAATGAGAAAACTACCATAAACTTTAAACTTTTCTCTAATTGAGAAAGTGTAAAAATTGTCGCAATACCCAACACTAAAAAAGGTATGAAACTAAATAACCAATGCAAACCAATGCTTTTAAAAAATGATAATAAGCCAAATAATATTATAGGAATAATAAACAACGCTAAATAAACATGTTGTCGACCGCCATTCTCAAATAAGGCTTTAATATTATTGCCATTTCTCAGCAAATAATAAATTCCCGGTGGCATAATAAAGACTAACATCAATAAATATTTACCGAAGCCCGTTAACGAAAATGAACTGTCTTGGGTTCGATTAATTAAATTAAATAAATAGTTGTTCCAGCAGTTATTATAGTTCCAGGTTAAATTCAATGCGATGAACGGCAGCAAAGCAATGAAAATTACCATTAAACCAAAATAAGGTTTTATGCCCCGGCGAACAAATAAAACGGTATGTATCAAAAAGGCCAACGCTAACAAACCTGAGAAAAATTTTGATAAAAATGCCAACCCTAAAAATAAACCACATAATAAATACCACGACATCGAATCGTGTTTTTGCGCTTTATAATAACTAACACCACAAAAAAAGCTCCACCATATAAGGGGAGTATCGGTCGTCATTAAAACGGCAACTAAGTTAACCGGAATAAGCAAATAAATACTCGAGGCATAGATTGCAATTTTTTGACTATTGGGATTGTCTTCCTTACTCAATAATTTATAAATAATCCATGCGATCAGCATAGAAAATATAATGGCGGGCAAACGTACCCAAAGTGCATGATCCGAAATCGCTAAAAAAGCCGTTAAAATCCATGCTACCATCGGTGTATGGTCATAATAACCATAGTCTGGATACCGAGCCCAAAAAAGAAAATAAGCTTCGTCCCCGGTCATTGGAACCATCAAAGCAAAAAATACTTTAATGATTAATATCACTGCAATTAATAAATAAAAGCGATTTTGTAAGGACATTTTTGAGAACATAGAAAATCTATCTTTGAGGTTTATAGTCGTTATAAGAGTCAATATCCCAGCCCTCCAATATCTAAAGTTAAATACTCGACATTTCGGAATAATAATTCAATAAATCAATAGAGCTGCCAAATAATTACATGATTACTGTATAATTGCTCATATTAGTGAAATTACATCATATCATAGCTCAACTATGACCTAAACAAGGGTCTAAACGATACAGGTATAAAAGAAATAGTGGATAAAATTTACAGCCCCAGTCAAATTGAACAACGTTGGTATCAAACGTGGGAAGATAATCATTATTTTTCACCCATGGAATCAAATTCCACAGCAAGTAAACCCTATTGCATCATGATTCCACCACCAAATGTTACCGGAAGTCTTCATATGGGGCATGCTTTCCAAGACACTATTATGGATAGCCTGACTCGTTATCACCGTATGTTGGGCGATAATACCTTATGGCAAGCAGGAATGGATCATGCCGGTATCGCAACCCAAATGGTTGTTGAGCGACAATTAAATGCCCAAGACAAAACCCGATTTGATCTCGGTCGAGATGCTTTTATCGACAAAATATGGGAATGGAAACAACAATCTGGCGGCACCATAAGCCAACAATTACGCCGTATGGGTTCATCGCTTGATTGGCAAGGTGAACGTTTTACCATGGATGAAGGCTTGTCTGATGCCGTTAAAGAAGTTTTTGTTAAGCTCTACGACGAAGATATTATTTACCGTGGCAAACGTTTGGTTAATTGGGACCCAGTATTGCATACCGCGCTTTCTGATCTCGAAGTTATTTCAGAAGAAGAAAATGGTCACATGTGGCATATTCGATATCCAATCGAAAACTCGGATGCAGTTCTTATCGTGGCAACTACCCGTCCTGAAACCTTATTTGGTGATAGCGCAGTTGCTGTACACCCTGATGATGAACGGTATCAAGCTTTAATCGGCAAAAATATTATATTACCATTATCCAATCGTAAAATAACCATCATCGCTGACGATTATGTTGATCCGGAATTTGGTACGGGGTGTGTTAAAATTACTCCAGCGCATGATTTTAATGATTACGAAATGGGTAAGCGACATAATCTCGATATTATTAATATATTTACCATCGATGCCAAAACCAATGACAATGTTCCCGAAAAATACCGCGACATGGATCGTTATGTTGCCCGAAAACAGGCCGTTGCAGATTTAGAGCAACAAGGCTTACTTGAAAAAGTCGAACCACACAAATTGATGGTGCCTCGCGGTGATCGTTCACATTCTGTCGTTGAACCTTATCTCACTGATCAATGGTACGTTAAAGTTGAATCACTCGCCAAACCGGCAATTGCAGCAGTAGAAAATGGCGATATTAAATTTGTACCCGATAATTGGAAAAACACCTATTACGAGTGGATGCGCAATATACAAGACTGGTGTATAAGTCGACAAATCTGGTGGGGACATCGTATTCCTGCTTGGTATGATGATTCAGGCAATGTCTATGTTGGACGAACCGAGCAAGAAGCTCGAAGCAAAAATAATATTCCCGATAGCACCACATTAAAACAAGATGATGATGTACTCGATACTTGGTTTTCATCCGCCCTATGGCCTTTCTCGACATTAGGTTGGCCGGAACAAACCGATAAACTCGAGACATTTTATCCCACATCGGTATTAGTGACCGGCTTTGATATTATATTCTTTTGGGTTGCCCGAATGATTATGATGGGCATAAAATTTACTGGCAAAATCCCCTTTAAAGAAATTTATATCCACGGCTTGGTGCGTGATTCTCACGGTCAAAAAATGTCGAAATCAAAAGGTAATGTATTAGATCCGATTGACTTAATCGATGGTATAACACTTGAGGATTTAGTTAATAAACGCACCTCCGGGTTAATGCAGCCACAAATGGCCACTAAAATTGAGAAACAAACCCGTAAAGATTACCCAGAAGGAATTCCGGCACTTGGTACAGACGCCCTACGTTTTACTTTTGCTTCATTAGCATCAACTGGGCGTGATATAAATTTTGATTTACAACGAATTGAAGGTTACCGTAATTTTTGTAATAAACTGTGGAATGCCGCCCGATATGTTTTAATGAACACTGAAGGTGAAGACTGCGGTCAAAAAAATGATGCAGTTGAATTAAACACAGCGGATAAATGGATCATTTCATTATTACAAGCTAAAGAACTCGAAATAGAAAGTGCCTTTAAAACGTATCGACTCGATTTTATTGCACAGTCACTATATGAATTTACTTGGAACGAATATTGCGATTGGTATTTAGAATTATCAAAATCGGTGTTATCCAACGAAAACTCAAGCATAGAACAACTTCGAGGAACAAGACAAACTCTGGTTCGTGTACTCGAAACGTTGTTACGCTTAGCACATCCGATTATTCCTTATATAACCGAAGAAATCTGGCAACGTATAGCGCCGTTAGCGGCAACAACTGGCGATACAATTATGCTACAGCCTTACCCTGTTCATAATGCCGAGCTTGTCAATGACAATGCCGAACACGATATTAACTGGGTAAAATCATTTATTCTTGGTGTTCGTCAAATTCGAAGTGGCATGAATATCGATCCACGCAAAAAACTGCCTATTATTTTACAAAATGGTTCAAGTGAAGATAAACAACGTTTAACGCAATATCAAAATTACCTGATAGACATTGGACGCATAGACAATATTCAATGGTTAGAAAGTTCTGAACAAGCTCCCGATTCAGCAACGGCCATGCTCGGTCAATTAAAAATATTGATTCCCATGGCCGGTTTAATCGATAAAGCTGCTGAATTAATCCGGTTACAAAAAGAACTCGAAAAAATAGAAAAAGAGTTAAACCAAGTAACTGGAAAATTAAATAATCAAAAGTTTGTTGGTAAAGCGCCTGAAGATGTCGTGAATAAAGTTAAAGCTCGCGCAGAAGAATTAAAGCAGTTAAAAGCTGATATTGAACTTCAGTTAGAGCGTATTAAAAAAATGGCTGATTCATAATCAACCTGATACACATATACTGCCAAGCTAAGGAGCTCCGAAACATGGCAGTTTTTTTGCGTTCTTTGTAAAAAATACCGTGTTTCAGAGTCACTTTTAAATACTTTATTGTATGTTTTTTATTTCACGTTTTTGTCAACAAAGTTATTTAATTCAGAAATCGACCGGATGACATATAACGATTTATTAATCGATATTTTTTCAAGTTTTTGCATAAAACTATCATTCCAAAATTTTGGGCAAAGTCTCAACACTTTATAACTTTCCAAAGTTCCTTTCAAAATTGAACTACCATCAAGCCAACCTTCGGGCTTGATAACTAACCCTTTTAACAACCGCTTTGTCACCAACCAGTAACTGATAACATATGGCAACTCTATATAGATCAATGTATCAGCTACATCCAGCCGTTTATATAACGATTCAATTGGCCCAAAACCATCAATAATCCAACTATTAGAGGATAGTATATTTTCGTGTTCCGCATCGTAGGTTTTTCGATCGACCCGATCGCCATTTTTTCTATATACAATTAAATCTAATGCATGCAATTTTATGCCCGTAGTTGATGCTAGCTTTTTACTCAAAGTGGATTTACCACTACCGGGTTTACCGAAAACAACTATTTTCTTCATACTACCGCCATTAACTGAGACTAAACCCATGAGGCAGAAATAGAAAACCCGCCTCTTGGGCGGGTTTGATTCATTATAAACGCATCAAAAATCCCACCATTCCTATGGAATGATGATAATTCGAGCTATCTGTTGCGTCAAACTTGTATTCATTAATACATACTGATTGATGAGTAGATTAATGTCAACTGTCAATCGGACAAAAAGATGTTCGCGAAAACACATAACAGCTTGTTAATCTACTTTGGGACATGGCGATTTTTTTGTTAGATTTAATGGCTAATAGTTTTAGAGAAAACATTAATAACTACCACACCTAAAATAATAAATCCCATTCCTATTATTGCAGGAATATCTGGAATTTCTTTGTATAACACAAAACTAACAAAACTTACCAATACAATTCCTAAACCAGACCAAACTGCATATGTAATTCCTACTGGGATAGTTCTAAAAACAAGCGTCATAAAATACAATGCAACCAAAAAACCTACAATAACAATGATGCTTGGAATGAGTTTTGTAAATTCGGCAGAAGCTTTTAATGCGCTTGTAGCTGTCACTTCTGCAATTATTGCTATAGCTAAATATAAGTATGCCATTTATTTTTTATTTTTAATCTAACAAATTATTATGATGTTACTGTTGTTTTTTTCAAATGCCACCCCAACCTACCGTTATTATTAAACTCCGGCAAAATGCATAACGGTTTTAACTACTGTTACGATGATAAGGATAAATACAGCAACAACTAAAAGAGCGACAAAAACATACGCTGAAAAATTTCCATGCTGAAAGTCACGCGCTCTATTTTCAGCACTTTGTACTCCGAGCAAACCCGCTAAAACGCTTTTAACAACGTGCCAAAAAGAAGGGGCATTATTTTTATCGTTCATTTAATTTTTTTCCGTCTAAAATAATAAATTAATCCATATCAGAAATATTTTTAATTGCTTTTTTTTCATCAACAAAATACAGAATAATTCCACCAACAACAAATAATATAATCAATGACAACATTGAATATCGAGAACTCGAGGTGATAACAGCAACACCACCGACCAACAAAGGCCCAAGAACGGCAGCAAATTTCCCCATCATATTATAAAAACCGAAAAATTCTGCGGCTTTATTCGCAGGAATAATCCGAGCATAAAACGATCGACTTAATGATTGTACTCCACCTTGTACTAGACCAATAATAACCGCCATAATATAAAACTCATACGTTGAGGTCATCGACACAGCATAAAGTGTTACTGCAATATAAACAATAATCGCAATTAAAATTCCTCGTTTGGGACCATATTTATTTCCAATAAAACCAAATACAATAGCCGCAGGAAAACCAACAAATTGTGTAATCATAATGGCTATTATTAAATTATTGGTATCAAGGCCAATCGATAAACCATAATCAACTGACATTCTAACAATCGTATCAACTCCATCAATATAAAGCCAATAAGCAAACAAAAATGTAATGACCGCTTTATATTTTTTAATTTCTTTAAACGTTATTTTTAACTGAGTTAATCCTGATTTTATTATTCCAAGCACTGACTCTGAATTGTCCGTATTAGGTTCAGGAACATAAAGCATAATTGGAATCGAAAATAATAACCACCAAACAGCAACGCTAATAAATGATATGCGAATTGCGATTGTTTTATCTGCTAAACCAAACCATTCAGGATTTGAAACAAGAATAATATTTAATAAAAAAAGTATTCCACCACCAATATAACCAAAGGCATAACCAAGGCCTGAGACAATATCGAGTTCTTTTTTATCGGCAACAACAATTAAAAACGAATCATAAAATACATTAGCACCCATAAACCCAATACTCGCTACAACATAGAAACTTGCAGCGATAAACCATTCGCCCTGATGTATAAAATACAGACCGGCAGTCATAACCATGCCTAAAGCTGCAAAAAACAATAAAAACCATTTTTTTGAATTACTATTATCAGCTATTGATCCTATTATCGGGGCAATTAAAACAATAATGATACTTGATAATGAATTCGATAGTCCTAAATGGAAAGTACTGGTGGTTGCATCAACCCCCGAATGCCAGTAACTCTTAAAAAATAACGGGTAAAATACCGTTAAAATACACACAGCAAAAGCAGAGTTAGCCCAATCATACAGCGCCCACGAATAAATTGATTTATTTTTTGAGGTTCCGTCACTCGATTTGAAATTTAAAAATTTCATTGCTTATCCAAATAATATTATCAAATCTATACTATCTTACTTGGAGGTTATTTTAAATGTCGACTTGCTTTATTTTGTATTAGATTTCGCCTTTGTGCCGGGCTCATGTTACGTAACCGTTGCCGTTGTGCAGGTGTTAAATTATGAAGTCTTTTCCGAACTTTCTGTTTTACTCGTTGACGAAACCGTTGTAATGCCCTTTTGCGTTCCTTAGGTGACATTTTTTTCCAACGTTGCTTTAAGCGATTACGTTTTTCTTCTGGCAAACCACGAAACCAACGTCTAGCGGCACGTATATCCGACTGTTCATTGGCATTTAATTGTTTAAATTTTCTATAACGTTCTCGTAAAGACTTTCTTTGTTGTTCGGTTAAAGAAAACCACTTTTTCATTCGATTCGAGGCAAACTGACGTTGCTCAGGAGCCATGTTAGCCCAACGGTTTGCACCTTTTTTTAAGCGAATTCTTTTTTTAATATCAAGTGAATCCCAACGTTTTGAATAGGACCTTAATAACTTTTTTTGTGATGCTGACAACGTAGACCAATCATGTTGAGAATCGATGGCTTCATTTATAGTATCACCAGCATATGAAATATTAATACTAAATAAAATTAAGTTACATATAACTAGCACTTTAAACATTAAACGCAGTTCATGTTTAATCATTTTCTTGCCCTTTTGTAAAATCGTCTTCAAATATTTCTTCGTCAGCCAATAATGTAGGATCCATCCATTGATCATCATCAGTATCAAAACTGCCCAAAAACTCCAATAGCGCCATATCAGGCTGCTCTTCATCCGCTAATGAAGGTGAGTTGATAAAAAAAATCAAATAAATAATGATATAAGAAATATTAGCTTTCATTTTCAACGGAATCTGCAATCCATAAGTAAAAATCAAGATCTTGTAATAACTCAAGATCTTCAGTAATAGCAACAACATCGATATCGTAATCGGGACTATTATCCGTAAACATGGGATAGACAATTGCAATCACCAAGACAAATACAAATGATGTTACAAAAGAATAGCGGCTAATCGGTAGCTGCCACCAGTGACGGGGTTTGGAATTTAAGCTGTCAACCGCAACACGACGAGCAGCACGCAATTCTCCTAATGTTTTAGCATTAAGCGGTATTTGCGACTGTTTAACTTTATCGCATAAGTTTTGAATTAGCTTATCTTCATCACTCATTATCAAAATCCTTTAATTTTACTTTAAGCGTTTTTAGCGCCCGTGATAAATGCGTTTTGATACTTCCCTGACTGACTCTCATTATTGAAGCGGTCTCTTTAACACTCATTCCATCAATTATGCGTAACATAAAAACCTGCTGTTGCTTTAATGGCAAATTATGAACGCCCTGCTGCATATTATCCAACATCTGTGAATTGCTAAATTGTTGGTGTGGTGTCACCGACTCATTTGCTGGTGCAGTTTCAATAACATCTTCGCCACCGTCCGTTTCATTATTGCCACTAAACCAAACACGCCAACGTGAGCGCACTTTTTGACGACGATAGTAGTCACGAATGGTATTTTGTAAAATACGAAAAAACAATGGAGCCCACTCAGAATACTCTCGTTTTGCATATTTTTGAACTAATGTCATCATAGTATCTTGTACTATGTCCAGTGCATCATCGTGATTATGCGTAGCCACCATTGCTAAACGATAGGCCCGCTGTTCGACACTGGCAAGAAAGTCATCCATTAAAACCTGACCATCCAGAATAGTTCTCCCGTCTAATTCAGTTACATGGCACTGCAAGTATAGCGACATGATAATTTACTGTGTTTATACCGTCGATGCCAATGACCATGTCGAATTTGCCGGTGAGCAATTTTTGCATGTAAACGCAGTGCTTTACGCTCTAAACGGTTATTAAAACCTTCAGCTTTTTTGTCTAATTGATGATTAATCCTTTCACCTTTATTGGCTAATCGAATGGCCAATCTGGTTTTTCCCATAGCACTAGCTCGATGAGCAGCCGCATCAAATTTGGATTTTATTTTATCACCCTTGATATCAAGCCTAGCAGCAATTTTACCACCGCGATTATCTAAGCGATGTTCTAACTTAGCGCTATTCAAATTAGGATTGGCATAAACACTGCTACTCATCATAGCAACAAACAATGTCATCAGGATTAAGTAATTTTTCATTGATATCTCCAGTTTTTGCGTTCTATACATTAAATAACGCATTGCTGGTCATTCGGTTGACATAACCAACAAATTCAATAATTTGAAGCTAAGCTATTGAATTAAAAGATATAAATTCGAGATATGAAAAGACTGTTTGATTACCACTTGATATTCATGGCTAGACCAAAACTGTCTGGTCCGATGAAGGGTTGAAATGCTATTGAATTGGCTTTTGTGTTACTTTCAAAAACAGTATCGGTCGCCTCATAGGCCAGATACCAACCTAATACAGCTTGGGAAAAATAATGAGAGTTATCATTTACTCGAGATAAAGCCGTAAATGTTGAAACGGTATAAAGCAAATATTTAGCAAATTTATTATTGTTATACATTCGAGCCATTGTCATAAAAGGGACTGCACCAATAAAAGCATGCCCACTAACGCCATTAGAATCTGCAAATGGACTCCACTTTGAATTATTAGCCGTTTCTGCAGGACGAGAAGCGCCTGTTAATTGTTGGGTTAATAAGGTAGCCGGCCCACCAACAATATAAGCGCGTAAGGTGCTTTGCCCCCAACGACCAACCGCAGATCGCTGATTACCTGTTTCAAGATAGTGAGAGCTGAGCGCCGTCGCTAATGACAATGTAATTAAATATTTCCCTTCACCAAAGTCCTTGGCAATTTTCGAAAAATCATCAGTGCTGACGCTTCGAATGTTGTTTTGATACTCATCTTGAATATTTTGATCTAAATCCGTGTTAGCCGATATGCCTGCTGCTGCAAATACGATTCCAGCTCGAATAAAGCGCTGTGTACTATAAAATTCCTGATAATCATTTTTGACCACATCAAAAAACGACGTACTATTGGAATCAGCAATAACTGAAGAACTTATAAATAGACTTATTAGGAATAATAAACGTGAACAGCGAGTATTATGACCGATTGTTTTCAACATAATTAATTCCTACAATATTTCTGAAGCAACAAATAAATTCACATAGCCATTCATCAAGACATTTCAGCTAGTTTTACCAAGAGTTCATTATAAACTTGAACACGTTAATATCAACTAACAAGTTAACTTGCATTGGCTTGTTGGCATTTCCATTGCTTTACGACTATTTTAATGAAATTGTACCGAAATAAGTTATTATCTTCGTAATAATTTGCCTTATATATTGTTGTTTATTCAAAATGTCTTTATAATGCCACAGTTAAAAAGATCGATTAACACATTAATCCATTTTTAGTATATCCATCTACAAACACTTACATGCCATATAAATTTCAAAATAGCTGTTATTTAAAAATAATCTTATTTCGACATTAAAAGAGAGTAAAGAATGCCAGAGCAAACTGAGAACAAAAGTACTACACCATCAATTTCATCTAAATATGTACTGATAAGTGTTGAAAAAACGGATGCTCCAGAAGGACTGCCAGGTACAAATTGGCATGAATATATAATTGAACGCGGTACTTCCCGGATTGTCGGTAAAAAACCCGGCTCCTTAAAGCAGGTAACCGAACATGCAAAAGACATGATAACTGACTTAAACGAACGCTCAGGTATTCCATCCAGCTCAACATATGCCTCACGGCAAATATCGAAGCCAAAAGCAACAGAAAATCAAACAACCGATACTGCGGCTAAAAAACCTGACGAAAAATAATACCGAAAACTATCATCGAGTTAAAAAGAGCATTAATGTTAACTATTAATGCTCACGAGTAGCCCGAAAATCAACATTAGGATAGCGCTCGATGGCAAGATCCAAGTTAACTCTAGTCGGTGCTAGATAAGTTAAACTACCGGCATGATCGTAGGCCAGATTAATGGATGTCTTCGATATCATTTCATCAAGATTTTTTTCGTTTTCTGACTCAACCCAGCGAGCAGCAGTAATATTGGAACTTTCAAATATACAATCAACGTTGTATTCATCTTTTAACCGATACGCAACAACATCAAATTGTAAAACACCAACCGCACCTACGATAAGCTCATTATTATTCAGTGGCTTGAAAACTTGTGAAGCGCCTTCTTCACTTAATTGCTCAAGTCCTTTTTGCAAGGATTTTAGCCTGAGAGGATCTTTTAATACGACCCGACGAAATAACTCCGGCGCAAAATTGGGGATACCCGTAAATTTTAGTGACTCACCCTGAGTAAACGTATCCCCAATTTGAATCGTGCCATGATTATGCAGCCCAATAATATCTCCCGGAAACGCTTCTTCAACATGGTCACGCTCACTAGCCATAAACGTGATTGCATTTTGAATCTTAATATCTTTACCAATACGCACATGTTTAAGTTTCATGCCTTTGGAATAAGTCCCTGAGCATACCCGTAAAAAAGCGATTCGATCCCGATGAGCTGGATCCATATTGGCTTGAATTTTAAAAACAAACCCCGAAAATTTTTCTTCGGTAGCCGAAATTTCACGAGTGGTTGTAGCACGAGCTTGAGGCTCAGGCGCGGTTTTAACAAAAAAATCTAAAAATTCATCAACGCCGAAATTGTTAATGGCCGAACCAAACAACACCGGGCTGAGTAATCCATCAAGAAATGCCTGTTGATCAAATTCATGGCTAGCACCTTGAACCAGTTCGATTTCGTCACGAAAATCTTTTGCAGTAACTCCTAAGACCTCATCCAATCTGGGATTATGTAAACCTTCAATAATCTCACCTTGTTGAATTTTGCCACCATGGGTCGCGCTAAATAAATGAATGGTATTATCATAAAGATGATATACGCCTTTAAATTGCTTCCCCATCCCAATTGGCCAGGTGATTGGAGCACATTTAATATTTAGAATATCTTCAACTTCATCAAGTAACTCAATAGGATCTCGACCTTCCCGATCAAGTTTATTAATAAATGTTAAAATGGGAGTTGAACGTAATCGACAAACCTCCATCAATTTGATCGTTCGTCCTTCAACCCCTTTAGCACTATCAATTACCATTAAGGCAGAATCAACCGCGGTTAAAGTACGATAGGTATCTTCTGAGAAATCCTCATGACCGGGAGTGTCTAATAAATTCACCATATAATCTTTATAAGGGAATTGCATCACTGACGAAGTAATTGAGATACCCCGTTGCTTTTCGAGTTCCATCCAATCTGACGTTGCATGTCGGGCAGCCTTACGCCCTTTAACCGTGCCCGCTAATTGAATAGCACCACCAAATAATAATAACTTTTCAGTTAGTGTCGTTTTACCGGCATCCGGATGCGAAATAATCGCAAAAGTACGACGACGTGAAGACTCTGTAGTTAGTTTCGACATAGATAGTAAATATTCAAATATTAGTTAAAGAGAGCTGCAGAAAATATCAGCATAATATCACATTCACACGATTATCAGCTCATCGAGTAAAAAATTTTTAATGTTTAATGCATTGATTATCACTTAATTTGAGTAAATGAATTCAAAAAAGACTTGTATTTATTCCATGGAATTTTAGTTTGAACCGTTGCTCCATGTAATTCAGTCTTACTTGAACTTTCAGAAGGTATCACAATAGAGATTAAAGCAATATGATGTTCAAACTTAATCGATGTTCCAACCCACACGGCATCCGTATTATCCAATACGCCATTAGCCACAAATTGATAGGCAATGCGATCATTAACCTTGAGTTCGCGGGTATCAACCACGTTGAATGTGCCACGCGCACCAAAATTACTCTGAACCAATGACGCCGTGACGTTTTTGCTATATAAGTAAAACATTTTATCACTTGTTATTTCAGGCTTAGGACGAGACCACTCAATACTATATAAACCGTGTTTTTTCCAGTAGCCCCGAGACTGATAAAAGTCGACAAACGTTCGTTCTTTCAACACACCATCTTGCACACTTAATTTAGGAACCGCAGGTGTTTTAACTCTAAACTCATTATTAACTGAAGTATAAAACCCACCAGAAACACTGCCAATCAAATTAGCACAACTACTAATTAACAGCGTAATAATAATTAAAGTTATGGAATTAATTTTTTTCATTTAAACCGTAAACCTAAAAAAGTGACTTTGCCATAATAAGTGCATCTTCTCGCAAACCACCATTATCAGGATAATAATTCTTTCGAATTCCAACTTCATTAAAACCCAAACCGCCATATAAATGAACCGCTGATAAATTAGACGGCCTAACCTCTAACAAAATAGTATCAGCACTCGAGTTTTTAGCGAGTTCACACATTTCTTCGATAAACTGCCGACCAAGACCTTGATTCTGACGTTCTCTTTTTATACTAATATTTAATAAATGAGCCTCATCAACGGCAATCGACAAAACCGAATAACCAATAATCTCACCAGCATCTTCAAGAACCCAGCATTTGTATCCTACTTTAATACAATCTGCAAATATACCTCGCGTCCATGGGTGGGGGTACACGCAAAGTTCAATATCCATCACATCACTTAAATCAAGCTCGGTCATGGGTCTTAGAGTATGACTATTTAATCGAAAAACAGCATTCATAAAACAACCAAATTTATCATTTTATTTTGTATTTCGTTCATAAACAATTCTCGTTCATCTAAATTAAGACAGCACGGTTTTTACTTGCAACAAGCTCAACCAAGCTTGTCGTTTATTTTTTGGAGATAACAATAGTTGTTCAGGATGATCCATAACAACAACTAAAATATCTTTTTCAGAATAATCATGCATTTGAGTTGTTAATACTGTCATCGATTTATCTGTTTTTAAAATAAACTGTGCTATTTGTTCTCCAAAGATGATGACCGCTTTAGGTTTCACTAAATCAATTTGTCGCTCAAGATATGCCACGCAGGCAGATAATTCAGAATTAGAAAAATGCCGATGTGTTTGTGATTTACATTTTAAGAGATTCGCACTAAAAATATCATTGCGTGATAAATCCAACACCGATAACATATTATCTAATAACTTACCTTCCAACCCGACAAATTCTTTCGCCGCATTATCTTCCGCATCATTTGGTATGGCGCCAATAACAAATAAATCAGCCTGTTGATTACCGCTACCAAAAACGTTATTCGTTTTGTTTAAATGTAACTCACAGTTTTGACATTGCGCAACCTGAGTTAAAAGTTGACTCCAATCGAGATTATTAATAACAACATCATTTGATGTATTATCAATATTTTTCTCTGATTTAATTTCAGACTGTATGTCGAGATCGACAATATTATCTACAGTATCTCGCGCAAGCCATACATCAATCCCCATTGCTGATAAATATTCATTTCGAATATCATTATCCATTTTAAATTTCTTTTACTTGTTGCGGATGTTTGCGTTCTATTGGTGTCGCAATTTTATTAAGCGCATTAACATAAGCCTTAGCAGATGCAATGACGATATCGGTGTCAGAACCTTGCCCGTTAACGATAGTCCCTGACTTTTCTAAACGAACAGTAACTTCTCCCTGAGAATCTGTTCCAGTAGTAATGTTATTAACAGAATACAGTAACAGCTCGGTGCCACTATTTACCATTGATTCAATAGCACAAAAAGTAGCATGAACCGGGCCACCACCTTGAGCACTAGCACTGTTTTCGGTATTATTAATTTCTAAGGTAATCTTGGCATTGGGTGTTTCACCCGTTTCGGAGCAAACGTGTAACGACACTAAACGATAATATTCATCTCCCGAACGATTTTTAGTTTCGGTTACTAACGCTTGGAGATCATCATCAAATATTTCATGCTTTTTATCCGCTAGATCTTTAAACCGACCAAAAGCATCATTAAGTTCTAACTCGCTGTCAAATTCAACGCCTAGTTGTTTTAAGCGACTTCGAAAAGCATTTCGGCCAGAATGTTTTCCAAGTACCATACGATTTGTACTCCAGCCAACATCTTCGGCTTTCATAATTTCGTAGGTTTCACGGCTTTTTAGCACACCATCCTGATGTATTCCAGATTCATGCGCGAAGGCATTTGCACCAACAATGGCTTTATTAGGTTGAATAGCAAAACCGGTTATTCCCGATACCAGTCTTGACGTTGGCACTATTTCAGTTGAATTAATATGATCAACATTACATGAAAACAAATCTTTGCGCGTTTTCACTGCCATCACAATTTCTTCTAAGGCCGCATTACCGGCTCTTTCGCCCAGACCATTAATGGTACATTCAACTTGTCGGGCACCATTCATAACAGCCGACAAAGAATTTGCTACCGCCATACCAAGATCATTATGGCAATGCACAGAAAAGATTACTTTATCTGAATTTGGAATTTTTGATTGTAATGTTTTAATTAACGACCCAAACTGTTCTGGCACATTGTATCCAACGGTGTCGGGTATATTTAATGTTGTGGCTCCTGCGTCAATAACCGCTTCTAAAATTCGGCATAAAAAATCAATTTCGGAACGTCCGGCATCTTCAGGCGAGAACTCAACGTCATTAGTATATTTCAACGCATGTTTAACAGCATGAACTGCCTGTTCAATAACTTGCTCAGGCTGCATACGTAATTTCATTTTCATGTGGATTGGTGACGTCGCAATAAAGGTATGAATACGTCGACGTGGAGTATCAAACAATGCCTCACCAACCCTATCAATATCTTTATCTAATGCTCGAGCTAAGCCACAGACAGTACTCTCTTTAATACTACGGGCAACCGCTTTAACTGACTCAAAATCGCCAACACTGGCGATTGGAAAACCAGCTTCAATAATATCAACCCCCATTCGCTCGAGGGCTTTTGCAATACGCACCTTCTCGGTTAATGTCATAGACGCACCGGGGCTTTGCTCACCGTCGCGCAATGTTGTATCAAAAATTATTAATTTATCTGACATAGTAATTAATCCAGCAAAAATTATCTTATCAAAATTAAGACTTATTCTCTTTTCTTAACTTTCGCGCTTTCTTATAAGCTCGACGCATTGCCCGACGTTTGCGTAATTCAATTAAAGTATAGACCGGCCCTGATATCGCATAAATCATAAAAATTCCAAATAATATAACAGCCGGTTCGTAAGAGATAAAAACAATCACCAACATAATGATCAACAACAAGAAAAATGGAATTTTGCCTTTAAAATCGATACCTTTAAAGCTGTTATAACGAATATTACTGACCATTAATAAGCCTGACGTTACCGTTACCAGCATCGCAGCAATATCAACGACTCGGCCAGATACTGAATAATCTTGCCCTACCCACACCGCACCCGCGACCAGTGCTGCCGCAGCCGGACTGGGCAGACCTTGAAAGTAGTTTTTATCTGCCGTGCCCACTTGAGTATTAAATCGAGCCAGACGCAAAGCTGCTGTTGCGGCATAAATAAAAGCCACAAGCCAGCCGGCTTTACCCATGTTTAACAGTGACCACTGATACATTACCAATGACGGAGCCAACCCAAATGAAATTAAATCGGCGAGACTATCGTATTGAGCGCCAAAATCGGATTGGGTATTGGTTAATCTTGCGACACGGCCATCAAGACCATCGAGTAACATCGCAATAAATATTGCGATTGCAGCCACAATAAAGTTATTTTGCATCGCGGCAATAATGGCATAAAAACCACAAAATAATGCCGCAGTGGTAAACAAGTTGGGCAGTAAATAGATTCCGCGTCGGTAGCGTTTTGTTCGGTCTGATTTATCCATAATTATTTAATTTTTTTATTTATTCCTATCGATATTAGCTTAATTGTGTACCAATTGTGCCAAAATATCCGTACCGGCAATAACTTTTGAGCCTTTTTCGACTTCAATCGCTGATGATTTTGAAATAAAAACATCAATAACAGCACCGAACAAAATGTAACCCATACGATGCCCCTGTCCAACGCGCTCACCAGTAATGAAATAACTCGTTATTTGCCGAAACCACCGCCCTGGACGTAATACTAAGAGCACATCATCCTGTTCATCGGTTTGAATCCAAATTGCAAAACATGGGCACGTTTTATTATTAGCATCTTGAATTTGTCGCCACTGGTTCATCACCTTGCCTTCAGTAATACTGCGCACACTAAAAATAGTATAAAACGGCATCGCAATGCGAATAAAATTGGCCTCACGATTTAGCAGCAAATCCTGTTTTACGGCAACGTCGATAACAGTGCCATGCACTGGACTCACTATTGCTAACGGTGCAGCTGGACTTTTACGCAAAGGATCACGAAAGAAATAAAGACTAGTGAAAAATAATAGCCATAATATAATAGCCCAGGAATGCAAAAATAATTGAGTGGCTACTGATGCAAAAAAAAGCAGGCCGATATAACGCCAACCTTCTGGTGCAATTATTGTGTGACGAGAGACTGACATATAATAAAAAACACCGAATAAAAACTATTCGGTGTTTTAATCATTAATTTTTAGTTTTATCAACAATTTTGTTTGCGCTAATCCATGGCATCATACCACGTAATTTAGCACCAACTTCTTCAATTTGATGCTCTCGTCCAATACGACGCTTGGCTTTTAATGTTGCGGCTCCTGCTTGGTTTTCTAAAATAAATTCACGGGCAAACTCGCCATTTTGAATTTCTTGCAAGATATAACGCATTTCTTCTTTCGTTTCTTCAGTAACAATACGCGGGCCACGCGTTAAATCACCGTATTCTGCGGTATTTGAAATTGAATAGCGCATATTAGCAATGCCACCTTCATACATTAAATCCACAATTAATTTTAGTTCGTGCAAACATTCAAAATAAGCCATTTCAGGAGCATAACCAGCTTCAACCAACACTTCAAAACCAGCTTGAACTAATGCTGTAGTACCACCACAAAGCACTGCTTGTTCACCAAATAAATCCGTTTCAGTTTCTTCTTTAAAGTTAGTCTCAATAATACCGGCACGACCACCACCATTTGCAGAAGCATAAGAAAGTGCAATCGCCTTAGCGTTACCAGAAGCATCTTTATCTACTGCGATTAAACTAGGAACACCACCACCTTGGGTATAAGTAGAACGAACTAAATGTCCTGGGCCTTTCGGTGCAATCATGATGATATCAATATCAGAGCGAGGCTCAATTTGACCATAATGAATATTAAATCCGTGAGCAAAAGCCAATGCAGCACCTTTTTTGATATTATCAGCAATATGATTTCGATATAAACGCGCTTGATGTTCATCAGGAGCAAGAACCATCACAACATCAGCACCTTTAACGGCATCATCGATAGACTTAACCGTTAAACCTGAATTTTGAGCTTTTTTAGCTGATTCAGAGCCACTACGTAATCCCACAGTGACATCAACACCCGATTCTTTTAAATTATTAGCGTGTGCGTGACCTTGTGAACCATAACCTACTATAGTTACTTTCATGCCTTTGATAATTGAAAGATCACAGTCTTTGTCGTAATAAATATTCATGTTTTCGTACCTTGTTTAGTTTAAGAAATAATAACTATTTCTATTTATTTAAAGTGAATAAAGATTAAATTTGTTTATCAATTAATATTAGTTAGACATGCAAACACTTGTCTCCACGCATAATACCAGTTGCGCCAGAACGCACGGTTTCTAAAATTGCCGAGGTATTTAAAGCGGCTATAAAAGCATTTAATTTTTCAGTCGAACCGGTGACTTCAACAGTATAAGTTTCATCAGTAACATCCAAAATCCGAGCACGAAATATCTCAGCTAACACCTTAACTTCATCACGAACTTTTAAATCAGAAACTTTAACTTTTAGTAACATTAATTCACGTTCGATGAATGGCCCTTCAGATAGATCAATTAATTTAACAACATCAACTAATTTATTTAATTGCTTAATAATTTGTTCAATAATTTTTTCTGAACCACTAGTAACTAAAGTCATCCGTGATAAAGTTGGATCTTCTGTTACGGCCACGGTTAATGATTCAATATTGTAACCACGAGCAGAAAATAATCCGGCAACGCGAGATAACGCCCCAGCCTCATTTTCCATTAACAAAGATATTATATGTTGCATCTATGCTAACTCCCTTTCTGGAGAAAGGTGCATTTCGTTATGACTTTTTCCTGCTGCTATCATAGGATAAACATTTTCTGTTTTATCTGTCATAAAATTCATAAATACACATTTATCTTTCATTGCAAAGGCTTCTGCTAATGCCGACTCAACATCTGCCGGATTATCGATGTTCATACCGACATGGCCATAAGCTTCAGCTAATTTCACAAAATCCGGTAAAGCATCAACATAAGAGCTCGAATATCGACCTTCATAAAAGAATTCCTGCCACTGACGAACCATACCCATATAACCGTTATTCAACGTAATAATTTTAATCGGCAAATTATATTGTTTGCAGGTAGATAGTTCTTGAATACACATTTGAATACTCGCTTCACCGGTAATACAAGCAACCGTTGCATCAGGATGAGCCAATTGCACTCCCATTGCAGCCGGTAAACCAAAACCCATGGTTCCTAAACCACCAGAATTTATCCAACGACGCGGTTTTTCGAACTTATAAAACTGCGCAGCCCACATTTGATGTTGGCCGACATCAGACGTAACAAAAGCATCGCCTTGTGTAATAGCATGTAATTTTTCTAAAACAAATTGCGGCTTAATCAAAGCGCTGTTTCGGTCGTATCGTAAGCAATCTATATTTTTCCAGTCATTAATCTGTGACCACCAGGATTTTAACGATTTAGGATCAACTTTCTTTTTATTCAATGCCAATTCTGAACAACACTCGGTTAAAACTTGCTTCACATCACCAACAATCGGAATATCAACATTAACATTTTTTGATATGGATGCAGGATCAATATCAATATGAATTATTTTTGCAGTAGGACAAAATTCTTCCAGCTTACCGGTAACACGATCATCAAATCGAGCACCAATAGCAATTAATACATCACAGCCGTGCATTGCCATATTGGCTTCATAGGTGCCATGCATACCCAACATACCAATATTCAGCTTATCAGAAGCAGGAAAAGCACCTAAACCCATTAAAGTTTGAGTAATAGGAAAACCAAGTTTACGCGTAAACTCAATTAAGCTTTCAGACGCATCTGCTAGCACGACACCGCCGCCGCTGTAAATCATTGGTCGCCTAGCACTCAGAATCAGATCAACAGCACGCTTGATTTGACCTGAATGGCCTTTAACTGTCGGATTATAAGAACGCATCTCAATATCCTTTGGATATTGATAAGCTATCTTAATGTTTGGGTCAGTAATATCTTTTGGGATATCAACCACAACCGGCCCAGGTCGCCCTGTTGTTGCGACATAAAAAGCTTTTTTTAATGTTGTCGCTAAATTATTTAAATCTTTAACGAGAAAATTATGCTTCACACATGGACGTGTGATACCAACAGAGTCAACTTCTTGAAACGCATCACTACCAATAACGCCACTCGACACTTGCCCGGTTAACACCACCATCGGAATTGAATCCAGATATGCAGTTGCAATTCCAGTTACCGCATTCGTGGCACCAGGCCCCGACGTCACCAATACCACACCAGGCTTACCCGTAGAACGGGCATATCCATCAGCAGCATGGGTTGCCCCTTGCTCATGACGAACTAAAATATGCTTTACTTCTTCTTGTTGAAATAATGCATCATAGATATGTAATACAGCACCACCAGGGTACCCAAAGATGTGTTCAACGCCTTCATCTTTCAGAAATTGAATGATAATCTCTGAACCAGTAAGTTTCACAAAGAGCCTCTCTTCATTTTAAGTGACATAATAATTACGCTAATTTTCCGGATAAAAAAAACCCGAAATTCGGGCAATTCTCCATAACACCCTCAATTGAACCACTAGGAGGGTAATAATCGATTATTATACCTAGTTGGCTCAAGGATTTACATGATTGTTCGTATCGATTTTCATATCAATTTGTATCAATTTTCCCCTTCACAATTTTAATCTGAGCCTAAAAATTTAAAACAAGCCATTCAAACAACAAAACAGGCCATACAATATCAATAATATATTTGTAACTAATTGATATATATGAAAATATAGAGGGAACACATGCCATTACAGTATTCCCCCTAGAATGCCCTGCTATGACCATTAGAAATTATTGAGTATTAGCTTGTAAAAAGCTGAAATTAAACACAAAATTGCTTATGGGTCGATTTACAATAGAGATTCTCCCTGCAATACTTATATTGACTAATGACATGGTACTGGAAAACATTTAATGAAATATTTTATCGGAATCAGTTTCACCCTAACGATTTTTTTAGCGTCATCACTATCTTATGCGGCTTTATATAAATCTGTTGATGAAGATGGTAATGTTTCCTACTCCCAATCACCACCAAAGTCGGGGAACTACAAAACGATAAAGGTCAAAAAATTTAAACCTGTTGCACCCGATGCCGCATCAAAAAGCTTAAAAGCAAAAGAGTCATTTGCCAAAGGCGCTAAGCAGCGCGAAGAAAATGATTTAGTTAAAGCTGAACAGCAAAAGAATGAAAAAATTCTGAAAGAAAATTGTGCTATCTCTAAGAAAAATCTACGATTGTTCACCATATTTAAAAGACTCAAAAATGAAAAAGGTGAATATTACCGAGTTACTGATACCGAAAGAGCGCAGCGTATTGCTGCCGCAAAAGAAAACATAAAACAATTTTGTAAATAAAATGCCCTACTTATCCATTCAAACGAATATATCACTTGCAGATGACACTCAAAGTGAATTACTAAAAACAGCTTCAAAACTAGTCGCTCAGGTTTTGGACAAACCCGAAAAGTATGTCATGGTTACCCTCGAGCCCCCTAAACCGATGCTATTTTCAGGATCCGAAGATCCTGCAGCGTTCATTGAGTTAAAAAGTATCAACTTAAATGAAAATAAAACACAAAACATATCCGAACAATTATGTACTTTACTCCATAAAACATCCAAGATTCAAAAAGATCGCATCTATATTGAATTTGTCAATGCACCAAGAAAAATGTGGGGTTGGAATAGCAGCACTTTTTAAGACAGCTACTTTTAGTATTTCATGAAAATTATCTTTTACACCATTATTCTTCTTATTGCAGTTGCTATAGCAATCTATTTCATTAAACCGAACTTATATTATTCAGTCAAAAATAACGTGATATCAACAATCACTGACATAGCCCCAATTGAAACAGGATTAAATAAAACCAAAATTTATAAATGGAAAAATGAAGACGGCGAATTACAAATGAGTAATAGTCCTCCTCCAAAAGGTATAAACTATATAACAGAGGAAGTTCAGCATAATATCAATGTTATGCCCTCAACAGTATTAACCGGAAAACAAGAAAATTAATACATTGTAATCATTTACAGCTTACCTAAATTGAAACAACCATATACAATCGAATCACATTAAAACAACGGTAAATTTACAATGCGCGTATCAAACTATTTATTATCCACACTCAAAGAAACACCAGCCGATGCTGAAATAATAAGCCATCAGCTTATGTTACGCGCCGGACTCGTTAGAAAATTAGCTTCAGGGCTTTACACTTGGTTACCACTTGGATTAAAAGTATTACGTAAAGTTGAAAACATAGTGCGTGAAGAAATGAATCGTGCGGGTGCTTTAGAAGTACTCATGCCAACGGTTCAACCTGCTGAGTTATGGCAAGAATCGCAGCGTTGGGAACAATATGGCGCAGAATTACTGCGAATCAAAGATCGTCACAACCGTGAATTTTGTTATGGCCCAACTCATGAAGAAGTTATTACGGATTTAATTCGAAATGAATTACAAAGCTATAAACAATTACCGGCCAATTTTTACCAAATTCAAACGAAATTTAGAGATGAACGTCGCCCACGTTTTGGCGTTATGCGCGCCCGCGAATTTCTAATGAAAGATGCCTATTCATTTCATATAGATGAACAGTCATTACAAGAAACCTACCAATTAATGCATCAAACCTACTGTAAAATATTTGATCGAATTGGGCTAAACTACCGGCCAGTAGAAGCTGACTCAGGTTCAATTGGTGGTAACAGCTCGCATGAATTTCATGTATTAGCAAATTCAGGTGAAGATGCCATCGCTTTTAGTGACACTAGCGATTATGCAGCAAATATAGAAACTGCTGAAGCCTTAGCCCTAGAATCAACATCCGCTTCTGAAGATTTGATAGAAGTGTCCACCGTTGAGACCCCAAATAAAAACAGTATTGACGAAGTCAGCCAATTTTTAAATGTTAGCAGTGATAAATGCCTTAAAACATTATTAGTCAAAGGAATAGATAAAACTATTGTTGCTTTAGTATTACGCGGTGACCATGTTTTAAATGAAATAAAAGCAGAAAAAATTGATGCGGTATTATCACCCTTGCAATTAGCCAGCGATGACGAAATTAAACAAGTCGCCAATTGCGAGTCAGGTTCAATTGGCCCCGTTGGTTTATCCATTGCAATTTACGCAGATAGAAGCGCATTAAATGTCAGCAATTTTATATGTGGCGCCAACCAAACCGGCAAACATTTAATCGGCGTTAATTGGAATAAAGATTTAGATCTAGCCACCAGTGTTGATATTCGAAATGTTGTTGATGGCGATCCAAGCCCTGACGGCAAAGGCAAACTTTCAATACAACGAGGAATTGAAGTAGGACACATATTCCAACTTGGAACTAAATATAGCGAATCCATGAATGCCACTGTTTTAAATGAAAATGGCAAAGCGACAACAACCACAATGGGTTGCTATGGTATCGGCGTATCGCGTATCGTAGCTGCTGCAATTGAACAAAATCACGACGACCAAGGCATTATCTGGCCAAATAATATAGCTCCCTTTAATGTTGTTATCATACCGTTAAATATGCACAAATCTAAAGACGTTGAACATGCAGCAGAAACACTTTATCAATCACTAAAAGATAGTGATGTTGATGTCCTGTTATACGACAAAAAAGAACGCCCCGGTGTCATGTTTGCCGATATGGAATTAATTGGCATACCACATCGAATCGTCATTGGCGATCGAGGATTAAAGGAAAATAATGTTGAATACAAATGTCGAACAGAATCAGACTCTATCGATATAGCTCTTGATAAAATCCATGATCATATAATCAAAACCATGAAATAGTTTAATTTTTAAAATGACACATGAAATACTCATTCATATTACTGTTTTTTAGTACCATTTTTGTTAATCAGAGCTGTATTGCAGCAACGATTCAAAAACCAGACGCAGAGCTCAGGCAATTGTTAAAAGCCGCCATAGCCGATGCAGATAGTTTTGAAGATCGATTTGATGCCGAGGTTTGGTTAAAAGATATGTCGACCCGACTATCAAAAACGGTAAAAGATCCGTATCAACGCATTACCTTATTAAAACAAATTCACTATGAAGCTAAACGAGTTGATTTAGCGCCCGAACTGATTTTATCGGTTATTCAAGTTGAAAGTAATTTCGACAGATTTGCAATATCACGCGTTGGAGCTATTGGATTAATGCAAATAATGCCATTCTGGTTAAAAGAAATTGGTCGGGCTGGCGATAATTTATTTAATATGCGAACAAATTTAAGATTTGGTTGCACTATTTTGAAATATTATTTAAAAAAAGAAAAAGGTAATTTAACCTATGCTCTTGCCCGCTATAATGGCAGTAAAAACAGTTTTGTGTATCCTAAAAAAGTATACCACGCTTTAGACAATCGGTGGTTTAACCGATAACAAGCTTAAACTAAAAATTTATCCGAACATCCATTCCTGCTCGAACAGTTTCATGTGGCACTGAAATAACAACAGCTACGGGATATAAATCATTTTTTGATATTAAAGATGGAAAAAATATCTTTCCTTCATAACTCGCACCGGCAATAACTACCTTAACTGGATCATTATTTTTTAACTTCGCTTGTTCATCAGCAGTAAGCATAAATTGCGCAGCTAATTTATCTGCTTGAGCAATAATAATTGCAGGTGTAACGGCAAAAGTTGATATAATAGTTTCACTTCTATTCACATTAACATTTAATACAATAGCATTAAATGGTGAAACAATAGTTGAAAATTCTAACTCACGCTTAGCTTTTAATTTATTAGTGTTAGCCGTTACAAAGCGCGTTTCACTCGAAATAAAATTATTTTTAACTGTTTGTAATTCATGCTCAGATAACACGGTTCGATCATATAATTCAGTTGCTCGTTCAAGTTCACGTTTAGCTTCATCGAGCTCACTCTTTCGAGACTTAAATAATGATTTTGTTAATGTTACGTTTTCAAGGTATTCACGTTGATCTAAATTAATTAACTTTTTATTTTTTTTGATATAGTCACCGGGTTGCACGTATAATTCACTCACAATGCCACTCACTCTAAATGACAATTTAGTAACATTAAACCACGTTAACTTCGTTTTAATTTCTTTAGCATTAAGCAACGGTATATTATTAATCAAAACAAGTAATAGTAGCAACTTAACAAAACGTTTAAATATAAATTTTTTCATAATTACCTATCATTAATATTAGCTAACCTAAGGTTAACTAATATGCTTTATTTTTTAAATAATTTAGCCGCTGGTTCATCGCCAACCAAAATATCAATTTTAGCCCAAGTTAATAATGTTTCATAAAGTGACTTTGCAACACCATATTGCGCATCAGATATCTGAACCATAGCTGTTCCCAGTGTCGATTTCACTTCTAATTCATATAACGCACGTTTTTCATCTAAAAATAATTCACTATAGTTATTAAACGCATTTGCTTCATCACGTTCGAATCGTAAAGTATCTAGTTTTAACTTTAGTGATAACAACTCATGCTGAATACTCATTTTTTTTTGAGTTATCCTGTTTTCTAATTTATAAACTTCAACACGAATTTTTGCAACTTGAGAGTCCATTTCACCACTATCATAAATTGGCATTCCGACAACAATACCAACATTCCAGTTTTCACGTGAAAACGAGTTTCTGGATAATTCATTTGCATAGGCAATAGCTTCACTTTCAAAGTTAAACTGTGGTTTCATTTTAGATTGCAACGCTCGAACAGAGCTTCGAACAGATTCAATTTGATTGCGTAATGCGCGCAATTCTAAATTATTGTCAAAGGCCTTTTTAGTTAACGCATCAATTTCAGGGTAAATTTTTAATCTATTTGATACATTTGGAACCGCCAGACTTGCTGGTAGTTGCCCACTAGTATTCATTAAATTTGCAAGACGATTTCGAGTTTGTCGTTGGTTATTTTCACTTTCAAAACGCTCTCGACGAACACGCTGATATTCACTGTGATTTTTTTCTACCTGCAAATCAGAGCTAGTACCTAGCTCATTTTCTTTTTTTGAGTTATCCCAGCTAATAAATGCTATCGCCATATTTTCATTATGGCGATGAAATCGCAAATCTGAAAGTAACACCTCAAAATACGATTCCATAATTTTAATTTGTCGTAGATAAACCTCATTTAAATACAATAATGAATTGCTATCCAAAAGCTTGTCACTGGCATTTAGGGTATGCTGATGTAATCCAAAATCATATATCGGCTTGGTTAACCGAAACGCAAGCTTTTGTTCATCGACGTTGTATGTAAAAAAAGTGTTCCGCCGTTCAACTCTGGTAATCCTACCTTCAACAGATAAATTAAAACCATCTAGTGCATTTGATAAGGACTGATCAAGCAATATTTCTTTTTTTTCTGCCAATCTGAACGCTAGATCTTCATTGATATTTTTTGATAAACCAAGAGCATATTCTAAAGTTAGTGGCTCTGGTAAGGGCTTTGTTGTATCTGAAAGTAGCAATTCGGAATATAGAAAAAAACAAGCTAATAAATATTTTCTAGCAGCTATTTTATTGCTCGGGCTTGTTATCATATTGTGTTGGTTTTAATTATTTTTTTTATTACGAAGCATTCTTTTATATTTTGAAAATTTCATCGTTTTATAACGGCCACTAGCGACATACTCGCCCATGACCATAAATTCATTAACCCCTGAGGTTTTACCCGTGTGTCGATGTATTCTTTTACCCTTAAAATCAAAAAAAGCGATAACAGGCGTAGCCCTAACTCGATTTTCTTTAAAAGCAAAATCTTTTTGTTTTACCGTTTCACCTTTAAAATTAACCATTTCAACATCACCCTCAATATCAACTGAAAATAATAAAAAATGTTCTCTATAAAAAGCTTGGACGCTAGGTTGATTTAATACATTTGTTTTCATGTAATGACAAAATGGACATTCATCCATTTCAAAAAAGATCATAATTGCTTTTTTGCCTTCGCTTTTAGCGCGAGTCATTTCTTCTGCAAAATCACCCCAGGTTTCCTGAAAGAAAAACTTATAAGGATCTCTTGGTGTTTCAGATAACACACTGGCACTATAAGCAAACCAAACTATGACAATAGCAATTAACTGATTTATTTTCATTGTATATCTCAAATACTTAAATAAAACCTGTTATTTTTTTAAAGCGTGTTTAGCATTATCCTTAATGATTTTTTCTAAAAATGCCCCTGTAACCCGGCCAACTTGACGCGCTACCATATCACCTGATGGCGATATTATAATTGTAGTCGGTAAACCATTAACTGGCCCCCAATAATCAGCTTGTCCTGGATCGGCGTGTAATACCGGATAAGAAATAAAATACTGATCAACAAATTCTTTTAAATATTTAGGCTCAACATCTTCATAATTCAATCCCAATACAACTGCATCCTTATCTTTATGCGCTTCATGAAAATCAACTAATTCTGGAATCTCATCTAAACACGGTGGACACCATGTCGCCCAGTAGTTAACAACAACCCATTTCCCTTTATAATCGGATAAATTATGCGACTTTCCATTAATATCATTCAATCTAAAGTCATCTGCTACTGCTAAATTCATCGTAAATAAAAATAGAGTAACACTTAGTACTTTCAACATAATTCTTTTCATTGCTTACTTAATCCTAATCTCGGTATATTAATAATCAGACCACATATCGTGTGTATAATTCAATATTAATATTAGCGAAATCAGGCAATAAAAATACAATAAAATCAACAATTTAAAATACAAAATCTGATATTGAAAGCCATTCTAACCAAATTCTAGTGTAAAATCTCATGATATTTCACACTATCAAATAATTGCCTAAATTTCGAGCAAACTATTAACACACAAATTAATTGTATATATTCTGCAGGAGTATTGGAGATGATTTTTTAAGTTCAACACGTAATTGCGCTAGGGCTTTTTCAATATTTTGGCTAAATTCAAATTCGTTGGAATCATGTTGCAAATAATCAACACAGCAAGAAGGGTTAGTAATACTCATTAATTCTTGGATACTATAACTCACTTTTTCTCGAGCCAAAAACCAAATATTATCCTGTTGCTTAATTAAGCCAGTTTCTTCAAGTTTTATTAACACATTATTAATTAACTCATCCGAAATATGACTTTCACTTTTCAAAATGTCGTTTGTACTGACGCCATTTTTTTTAGACAAAAAACCTATATCACCTAAAATTTTTATTGCGATACACAGATCAACCTGCGTATTTAATTTTCTTTTAAGTTTTAAATTCAAAAAATCAGCTCCACTTGCAGTAACTTCAGCACCAATAAGCACTACCAACCATGAGACATAAAACCAAATAAGCGTTAATGGAATTGCTGCTAACGCGCCATAAATTAATTGATAGGTTGAAAATGAGGTAATAAAATAGGCAAAGCCACGTTTTGAAAGCTCAAAGAGCAATGCTGCAACAACACCACCAATTAAAGCCAAGCTAAATGGCACTTTCACATTAGGAACAATTTTATACAATAATGTAAATGCAATTGTTGTTGTGATTATCGGTAAAACAGCGAGATAATTATAACCAACTTCTTGAGTTGAAATGGTGTCCGAAAAAAATTTTAGTGTCGATAAATATGTTGTTACCGATAAACTAATTCCAATAAGCACCGGCCCCAAGCTTAATACGATTAAATAAATAGAAAAACGCATTAAAATATTTCGAGACTTTTTCACCTGCCAAATTCTATTAAGTGTTTTTTCTACGGTGTCCAAAGTTAGTAAAGCCGTAATCGCAACAAATAAGATACCAATTTTAGTTAGGCTTTGTGTTTTTGTCACAAATTCTAATAAATACGATTTCACTTCATCACCAAACTCCGGTGCAAAAATCTGAAATAAATATTCCTGTCCAACTGCAAGAAAATCTTGTGCAGCAGGAACTTGTTTTATAATCGTCACAGATACAGTCAATAGTGGCACTAATGCCAATAGCGATGTAAACGTTAATGCGGCGGCGATATGAGGACAATGATCGGCTATAAATCGGTGAATAAAAATATCGAGATATGTCACGATATTCTTATACATTTTATTCATGATAACTTTCGATTTTAAAGTTGGTTTCATTCAATAAAAAAGGCTCCACTAGGAGCCTTTTAGCAAGATAAATGACCGTAACATTTATTGCTCTAGATACGTTGAATCAGAAACTTCCAGAGAATTTAATGACCAACGACCGCGAGATTTTGCGTGTAACACTGCCACACTAACAATTTCATCAGAAATGTTAGATTCAATCGCAAATTGTTGCCCCGGAAAGATTAAATCAGCATCTTTAATTTTATCGCGATTATGTTTATAAATTAATGGCCATTGATATGGATTGCCATAGATATCCGATTTTGCCGATATATCCCACAGACTATCACCTTTTACAACAAGATAACCAGCAGCTTCAGATTCACTTGTTTGTATAACTTGTGCTTCACCACTCAACATGTGATTAAGACGCTTGAGCTCATTATATTTTTGCTTAACCGCATTTTCTGCTTGGCGACGAGCTTTATTTGCCAAACTCATTGCACGTTTAGCATTACCCGATGCTAAAGCTTTTTCTGCTTTCTTAATTAATAATCCGGTATCGCGCCATTCATATTTTTCGTCGCTAGCACGCTTATTAGCAGATTTGGCGGCGGCTATGGCATCAGCGGCACTATTTGAGTTTTCTTTGTCCGGTGTTGTATCACAAGCTGTGAGCGTAATAACAGCCAATGTTAATGCTAAGTACTTAATTTTGTTGCCAATTGCCATGGTTTACTCCAAGTAATATTTATTGTTATTTTTTTATTTGTTAACTGACACCTAACATGCTCGTCCTACAAAAGAATTTCGACAAAATATCACCGAGTATATAAAAGTGTCAAGCTAGCGATACAAATGAAATAAAATAATAAACAAAAATTATAAATTGATAGCTATACGGTGCTTTATTCGCTCTAATTATTTATCTTTTGATAGATTTTGAGAATTCTGCCGTGCTTGTATGGCTTCGTTTTTAGCTTCTAAGGCTAAATATCGAGCAGTATGATAATCGCCATTTTCGATGTTTGAACGTGCTTGTTCGAGCAACTCTTTGGCCTTTTTGTAATGATTTTCAGCGTATTGCTCAGCATTAGCCTCTCGAGCGGCATTAAGTGCTTGTCGGGCATTACTCATTTCCTGAACAGGTGGGTTGATAGCGCAGGAAACAGTAAATAGCGAAGCGCTAAATAATAGAATTAAAGTAATTAAAATTGTGTTTTTTTGCATTAGCCAACGAATGTAATCAATAAAAATAGTAAAATGAGTCTGAAGCTTCCAAGCTAACACCCACTTAATTTACTGTCAAGATATCACGGGATTAACAGCAACCAATAAACCATCCGTTTCTTATGTTTAAATTTTAAATATATTTAAAAATTCCGTATTAGATTAGAATAGCAGATATCTGAAAAAATGGACTACTTTTTATAATGACTGTATTAATATACCACAACAATCGATGTTCGAAATCACGGCAAACTTTACAGCTATTAAACGATCGCGATCTTAATCCCAGTGAAATATATTATCTTGAAACACCCCCAGATTATTCAACATTAAAAGAAATATTATCCATGCTTAACATCTCAGCTCGAGAGTTAATGCGACAACATGAAAAACCCTATACAGAGCTTAAATTAGACGACGAAAACTTAGATGAGAAAGCGTTAATTTCCGCTATGATTGAAAATCCAATATTAATTGAACGCCCTATTGTTGTTTGTAATGGCCAAGCACGAATTGGGCGACCACCTGAAAACATTTTGGAAATTCTGTGAGTAGTAATGATGAGTAACAATGAAGTACTGGTGTTATACAGTAGTCGAAATGGTTCAACCGCTGCTATGGCACAACTTATTGCGCGCGGAATCGAGTCAGTGGATCAGATGAGTGCTCGAATCAGAACGGTTGCTAAAACATCGACGGTCTGTGAATCAACTGCCGAGAGTATTCCTGAATCTGGTGCGCCCTATGTCTGTCTCGATGATTTAAAGCAATGTTGTGCGGTTGCTCTGGGCAGTCCGGCCTACTTTGGAAATATGTCATCAGATTTAAAATTTTTTCTGGATTCAACTACGCCACTTTGGTTATCGGGTGCCTTAATAGGAAAACCGGCTGCGGTATTTACCTCCAGCTCCAGCCTGCATGGAGGACAAGAAAGTGTATTACTGTCCATGATGTTACCATTATTGCATCATGGTATGATGATACTTGGCCTACCCTATAGTGAAGAGAAATTAAACTCAACAACAACTGGCGGTACGCCTTATGGAGCCAGTCATCATGCAGGTATTGATGGCAATACTCAAATAGCGGATGATGAAAAAATATTATGTATTGCCTTAGGTAAACGTCTGGCTAGCACTGCAAAGATTTATTCAAAGAAAGATTAAAATTTATTATGACATTTAATTCACTGTTTTATCGTAAACTCACTTTAGTCTGTTATTTTGGGCTTGTTTTATTATTTTTATATTGGATTCTATTCTTTATAGAAACATCACCAACACCAATAATGATGTTGCTCGCCATTGCAATAGGCCCGTTGCTGTTTCCGCTATATGGCTTATTACGCGCCAAACCATACACTCATGCATGGTGCAGTTTTCTGGCCTTAGCGTATTTTATTCACGCCACTGTCGAAGCCTATGCCAATGAAGTAACCCGTCATTTAGCATTAATAGAAACGGCATTAAGTTTTGGATTATTTATAGGTTGTATTTATTTTGTGAAAATGAATGCCCGAGAAAAATCGAAAGCTAATTAACCTAACTGTAAAATAAAAAAAGCCATACCAATGCCAAGTTAAATTACGGAATTAATATTGAAGTAGAAACGCGACCATTTTTATTTCTAACCTATTCATCCACTAAAACTTTACGTGCAAATGGAATTGTGATTTTTCGTTTTGCGACTAAAGCTGCTTTATCTAAAGTATCTAGCATCTCAAATAAACTGCCGATATCACGGGAATAATGACTTAATAAATACTCACAAACTTCATCCGTTAGTTCTAATCCTCGTGAATTGGCGTGTTGTTGCAATGCTAAGCATTTATTATGATCGCTAAGTGCTTTTATTTGGTAAACAGGCCCCCATGAAAAACGCGAACGTAAGTCGGCTAACTCTACCGGTAATGATTTTAACGATATCGCGCTACTAACAATTATTCTACCGTTATTATCCCGCAGACGATTATAAAGATGAAATAATTCATTTTCCCATTCGGAATTTCCAGCGATCATTTGAATGTCATCAATGCACACTAAAGCCATGTTTTCTAAACCAATAAATATTTTGGGTGATAATGACTGATAATCAGCCAAAGGAATATAGGTCGTTGATTTGGATAACCGAGAATACTCATGGCACAATGAGTGCAATAAATGCGTTTTCCCTGAACCCGATGTGCCGTAGAAATAAATACAAAATTGCGATTCATTTTGTAGATCATTAACTAGGGTTTGATTATCATCAATAATAAAGTTTTCAAAACGAGCGACTTCTTTTAAGTCAAAGTTTAAAATTAATTGAGTGTCATTATCCATTTTAAATTTTACAAATGATATTGTTTGTTAAATAGTTGTTTATACCAAATAACGACATAATCAATACCACTCGCCATTGTTGTTAAAAACACTATAACAAATATTGTCGTTAACATGGTTTCAGGTAAATCAATCGCCACAATTGAAAACAACACGATACAAATTAATAATATTTGAGCGGTTGTATTCACTTTACTAATTTGCGTTGCTGTAATTTTATTTAATTTAATTATAGTTCGATAAACAATAGCCCCTAAAACGATGAGTATGTCACGCCCAATCACAATTGAGACTAACCATTCCGGTAAATAGTTTAACCACCACAAAACAATATAACAGCTTACCATCAACAATTTGTCGGCTAGAGGGTCAAGTATTTCACCGAGCCGTGAAATCCAATTAAATCTTTTTGCTAAATAACCATCCACTGCATCGGATAAACCGGCCACAATAAACAATCCTAATGCCCATTCGAACTGACGCTCAAGCATTAATAACACTACCGGAATCACCAGTATCATTCGTAAAATACTAATTAAATTTGGTAAATGTTTTAAATTCAATTTATCTCATTAATTATAAAAAATTGTAACTACTTTAATAATCGATACTTTAAATCATATGCTATCGTTACTTCAACGTTCTCATCGGATTTAATTTGACCTTGCTCATCGCGTTCAATAGTATCAATTACTACATTTGGAATCATTGCATCATCTTTTACAAACAACCGACCAAGAGAAATGGATTGAGCCACGCCAATTCTTCCTCCACGAGTCGTCAGATTAAAAATTACATTATCTTTATTTAATACATAGGGTTGTATTTGAATAACAGATGATATCGACGATAAATATTTTACTACACGGGAATAATCAGCCAAATCTTCAATATTCGTCACTTTAAGCAATACTTGGTTATTATTTTGGTTAATATTAACTTGTGTGAATCTAACGGATAAATTATCAGTCACCTGATCGATACCCGGTGTTATTGCAGCCACAATTTCATTATCCTGAAATTCCCAAACTTGTTTATTACCGTTTAGATATAATGTCCATCGGGTCTTCCATAAACCGCTAAAGCTTTTAAATGCCCTTCCAACTATAATGGCTTCAGTATGATAACGTTCAGAAGCTTTTAAAATTGCACCATCAAAGCCAGCCCAAATATCACTGGTTTTTATATTAACGCGATCGGTCAAATCCATTAATGGAAAACGAACAGGTAAACCTCGCGCTTTAGAATAATTAAGTATGCTTTCATGAAAAATACTATCGCGATCATTTCCAATAAATTCTCGCCGCCCATTATTATCAATTACAAACCAAACTAATGCAGAAGGACGGGTTTGTCCCCAAACGGGTAAATTTCGTTGACGCAACATTTTATTGATGGCTTTTTTGTTAAACCGAATCCATAGTTTTTTGCTTGGCACCGGTTCCAGTGTCTTAGTTTTCTGTTTTTTTCTTTTTAGCACTTTTAGATAACGAAATTGCTGTACAAACTGTGGTGCGATTCGATATACGTCTTCTAATTCGAGTAACTCAGACACAGCACTACGACCCGTTACTTTAACCAGCACACTAGCCAAACCAGTTCGAATCGCTACTTTGCGCTCTTTTCTGTCCTGACTAAAAACCGGAATTTCGATATCGTAAAGATTCTTGACCACTTCTGCTGATACAGTAGCTGAAAATAAAACGAAACCTGTTAAAAAAAACAGAAATTTGATTCTTTGCATCGTAATTTATTGTCCTATTTATCTTTAATGTCGAAATACGTCTTGCAGATAGAAAACCTTATAATATTAAGATCTTAGCAAAAATACACACATATTATCGATCATATTTTTGTAATTATAGTGTTTTAAAATTATTCATTTCGCAAGACTATCGGTATACTAGTATAATAATTGTTTCAGCAGCATTGTGCACCAAGCTGTTTCGCAAAAAAGCGCTAACGCGTCGTATCAGGAGAAAATGTGTCTCAAGGTAAATCATCAAAAAACACTTCAAATACCACTAGCCTCAGCTACCGAGATGCTGGTGTTGATATTGATACCGGAAATGAATTAATAGAACAAATTAAACCCCATGTAGCAAGAACCAACCGTCCGGGAGTATTATCAGGGCTTGGCGGTTTTGGGGCTATGTTTGAAATACCCACTAATTATAAACAGCCAGTATTAGTTTCTGGCACCGATGGTGTTGGTACTAAATTAAAACTGGCCATTGAAAGTGGTGTACATGACACGATTGGTATTGATCTGGTCGCCATGTGTGCCAATGATCTGATTGTCCAAGGTGCTGAACCACTGTTCTTTCTCGATTATTATGCAACTGGTAAATTATCTTTAAATATTGCCAGTAATGTCATTAAAGGCATTGCCGATGGTTGCGTTCAAGCCGGTGCCGCCCTAATTGGCGGTGAAACGGCTGAAATGCCCGGAATGTATCAGGGTAATGACTACGACCTTGCTGGTTTTTGCGTTGGCGTGGTTGAAAAAAATAACATTATTGACGGTTCAAAGGTAACAGCCAATGATGTCATCATAGGTTTATCATCCAATGGTCCGCATTCTAATGGTTATTCCTTAGTACGCAAAGTTCTTGAGGTTAATAATTCATCACTTAACGACAAACTTGACGGTAAACCACTCAGTTTTCACGTTATGCAAGCCACTCGTATCTACGTCAAATCCTTATTAAAACTTTTCGCAAAAGTCGATGTACACGCTGTAGCACACATAACCGGTGGTGGTTTACTCGAAAATATTCCCCGTGTGATGCCAAATAATACCAGTGCGAATATTGATGAATCCAGTTGGAGCAAACCGGTAATATTTGATTGGTTACAAGAAAAAGGCAATATTTCATCGGCTGAAATGCACCGCACATTTAACTGCGGTATTGGTATGGTGCTTGTTATTGACCAAAATGATGTCGAATCCACTTTAAAATTACTAAACGATTATGGAGAAACCGTCCAAGTTATTGGTAAAATTGACAATAGTGTAGAATCAAGCCCTACGGTAAACATTATTTAATGCCTCTTGCTATCGCGGTATTACTTTCGGGTAACGGCTCTAATTTGCAAGCAATTATGGATGCCATCACACAAAATAAACTTGATGTTGTCATAAAAGTTGTTATTAGTGATCGTTTAGATGCCAAAGGTTTGGAGCGCGCCAGAAACACCGGCATTCCAGCAGTATTTATCGAACCTGCAAAATACCTGTCACGCGAAGATTTTGATGAGGCGCTTTCGGATATATTAGATGAATACCAAGTGTCGCTAATAGTTTTGGCGGGTTTCATGCGAATTTTAAGTGATACCTTTGTCACACGCAATCTTGGGAAATTAATTAACATTCATCCATCGCTCTTACCAAAGTATAAAGGTCTAAACACCCATCAACGTGCTATTGATGCCGGTGAATCCGAACATGGGGCTAGTGTTCACTTTGTTACCCCTGCATTAGACGCTGGCCCGATGATAATACAATCAAGTGTTGCTATTGTATCAGGAGAATCCAGTGAACAACTTAAACAAAAAATTCATAAAATAGAACATATTATCTATCCAAAAGCGATAGATATGATTAGTAAAGGTCGAGTAGAGTTAATAAATGAACGCGTTTTTCTTGATGGCCTTGTTTTAGATGAAATAAAACACAATATTGAACTATAAATAGCGAATACCCCTATCCTGTGCGAAGTATCGTCATTCTAGTCAATTTTATTGATTGAGATACTGCTATTTTTATATAAAGCTCAGGTTAATTATAATTTATTGATGAACTTATTTTAATTATTTGATTCATATAAAATAGACAACAAATAACCGCTCCTATCGCAAATTATGATGACATCTACTTTCAAAAATTTGAATAAATCACTACTCATTATTGTTTCTATTTTTTTTCTCTCCGCATATACAGATAAAAATAGTCTACTTTATAATGGTTTTACTGCAAGTTATGAAGTTAGTAAAAATACTATGTTGCTCGGAGTATCCGATCGTCAACTAATAAAGCATTCTGATACAAACTACGCTTATAAATCCTTAACCTACGCCACAGGAATCGCCAGCTGGTTTGTAAAAGATAAAATAACAGAATTAAGTCATTACCAATTACTAAATGATGAAATTAAACCAACACTCTACGAGTATAAAAATTCAAATGGTAAACCAAATGACAATTTTAACATTGTATTCGATAACCATAAAAATACTGCTATTCGTTCAAAAGATAAAGTGAAGCATAGCATTGCAAATAACAAACAAGATGCGCTAAGTTTTCAAATTGCAATTATGCTAGCCGCTCAAAGAAAAACTAAAAATATAAAATTTACGCTCGTTGATAATGAAAGTATTCATGAATATTCATTGCGCCAGATAAAAGATGAAAGCCTTGAAACCGAACACGGAAAAATAAAAACCATAGTGTTAGAAGCCAAAAGCAACAATTCAAAGGATAAATATGTATTTTGGTGTGCCGAAAAATACGATTATTTACCGGTAAAAATTCAACGCATTGAACCCAATGGCGATGTATTACTTATTCAATTACAACGCATAAATGGCAAAAAAATAATATTCACCGCCCCCTTCGACGAAGATGAAGACAATTAGTATTAGCGATATAAATCTTTTAATGATATTAAACCAGTCAAAAACTCGCGATCATCAACATCACAATCATCAAACGATGTTGCAATAATATCCGTATCTTTAAACATTTTTTCAACAGCGGCATTTAACTCATTATGATGTTCTTTACGTGAAGCGTAAATTATATTCGTAATGCCAACTTGAATAATGGCTTGCGCGCAGGTATTACACGGAAATTGAGTAACATACATCGAAGCACCGGCCATATCATGAGCCATGCAATTGTATATTGCATTTTTCTCAGCATGCACCACATAAGTATGTTTCGATTTTAACGCCGAGCTATCATCATCAGACCAATAGTCCGCATCATTATCATCACAACCTCGCGGCAGCCCATTGTAACCAATACCAATTATTTTTTTATTCACATCAACAATACAAGCACCATTTTGAGTCTTATTATCTTTAGATCGAAATGAGGATAAATAAGCTATCGACATAAAATAACTATGCCATGACATATACTTTTCTTTTTTCATATTATTTTTTAATGTGCAATCTCATTGCTAACTCGTTAATAGTAAATGACAAGAAACATTCGGACTCCAGATCCGAATTTATACTACACAACTTGCTTATGCGCAGCTCAGGTTAAGTATGTTATAATATAAAACTTAGTTTAGTAATTTACAACAGGCATAAAAAAGGGCATCCAAAGCTGGACACCCTTTTATTCAGAACGGTTTTTTTTCTGATGTAAAGTTTAAATTCGGCCACGAAACCGGAATAAGCCTATCAAGACCCGCAAAACATTGCCATCCATGGCACGCTCGGGTGCCGCGTCCTGCGGCACACGGTCTTGATAGGCTTATTCCCGGTTTCATGTCCTAACTTTAGCTGACTATAAGCATCTCATATCTTTTTTTAATATTAAAATGTAAAAGAACAACAACCCCTAAGTATTACGCTAATTATTTTGAATAACAATTTTAGGGAAGCTAGCACTGAAATCCTTAGTTCGCATTGATAATTTTGCAGTCATACGACGCGCAATATCACTGTAAATTTCAGAAACTCGACTGTCTGGATCAGCCGCTACAGTTGGTTTACCCGAATCGGCTTGTTCCCGAATTTTAATATCCAATGGTAATGAACCCAGTAAAGCCACATCAAACTGATCGGCCATACTTTCACCACCACCCGATCCAAAGATATATTCTTCATGACCACACTCACTACAAATATGGATACTCATGTTTTCAACAATACCCAATACCGGTACTTCAACTTTCTCAAACATTTTTAAACCTTTGCGAGCATCTAATAATGCAATATCTTGCGGCGTAGTAACAATAACAGCACCACTAACAGGAACTTTTTGCGCTAGTGTCAATTGCGTATCACCGGTTCCTGGTGGTAAATCAATAATTAAATAATCGACATCATTCCATTGGGTATCGTTTAATAATTGCTCCAAAGCCTGAGTAACCATTGGGCCACGCCAGATCATTGGTGTTTCATCTTCAATGAGATAACCTATCGACATGGTTTGTACACCATGAGCCATAATCGGTTCAAGGGTTTTTCCATCTTTTGATTCTGGTTTAGAGTTTGAGCCCATCATACGAGGTTGACTAGGGCCATAAATATCCGCATCTAAAATACCAACCGTTGCACCTTCTGCGACAAGCGCTAATGCTAAATTAGCCGATGTTGTTGATTTACCAACACCACCTTTACCCGAAGCAATAGCAATAATGTTTTTAACACCGGTAATATGCTCAACGCCTTTTTGAACAACATGGCTGCTAATTTTGCTGCTGACATTAATTGTCGCAGCCGTAACACCATCAACTTTAGATACTCGCTCCTGAATATTGTTTTTTAGCTTGTCTTGATAACCACCGATTGGAAATCCCATCACAATATCGACAACAACCTTATCACCATCAATTTTGATGTCTTTAATAACTTTTGCTGTTACTAAATCATTTTCTAAATAAGGATCAATATATTCTTTAATGGCTGATTCGATTTGGTCCTGAGTAATACTCATTAGACTGCTCTCCTAAATTCAAAGCGGGTTAATTTCTATTTGGTTTCTGGTTAAAGTCGGCAGCAGTTTGCGTAGTCACAAATGGCCTATTTCATAATCCGTAAATCAAGATGATTAAGAATCGCTATAGTACACTAAATTAGTCAAGGATTCCTATGATACTTTAGTAATAGTTAATATACTGCGCTATTTTAAGTGAGTATATTAAATAATACCAAATAAAATCAATACGTTACACTGCTATACCCCTTTAGTGTATAAGGATTCATATGACAATTCCATGTCCTATATCATCTAATTTGAGATAAAATAGCAATTTAATGAAATAGCCCCGACAAAAATTCATACGCTTAGAATGAATAATGATAAACTGCTGCCTTATGCGAGCTTTACCGCCAAATATTAAAATCAGAGATTCGAGAACGTGAACAACAATAACAAACGAACAATTTTAGTCACCAGCGCCCTACCCTATGCCAATGGTTCGATTCACCTAGGCCACATGCTGGAATACATTCAAACTGATATCTGGGTACGTTTTCAAAAGCTGCGAGGACACAACTGCACCTATGTCTGTGCTGACGATGCCCACGGCACCCCCATTATGTTGCGTGCCCAACGTGAAAATATAACCCCAGAGCAATTAATTGCCGATTCGAAAAAAGAACACTTGGCAGACTTCACAGATTTTGAAATTGGCGTGGATAATTACCACAGTACCCATTCAGAAGAAAACCGTGAATTAGTTGAACAAACCTATCTCGCACTAAAAGCAGCAGGACATATCAAAACACGCACCATTACCCAATTATACGATCCCGAAAAAGGCATGTTTTTACCGGATCGGTTTATTATCGGCGAATGCCCTAAATGCGGTGCCAGTGATCAATATGGCGATAATTGCGAATCCTGTGGTGCGACGTATTCACCCATTGAATTAAAAAAACCACGATCAGCAGTCTCTGGAGCAACCCCCATTGAAAAAGATTCTGAACATTACTTTTTTGCATTAAATAATTTTGAAACCATGTTACAAGACTGGACGCAAGGCGGACAACTGCAACCCAGCATTGCTAACAAACTCAAAGAGTGGTTTGACAGCGGCCTGCAAGATTGGGATATTTCACGAGATGATCCATATTTTGGATTTAAAATTCCAGGCACCGACAATAAATATTTTTATGTTTGGATGGATGCACCCATTGGTTACATGGCCAGTTTTAAAAATTTATGCTCCAAACGTGATGATTTAATTTTTGACGACTACTGGAATGTCGACAGTCAACACGAACTGTATCATTTTATTGGCAAAGATATAGCCTACTTCCACACCTTGTTTTGGCCAGCCACCTTAGAGGGCAGTGGTCGCCGAAAACCCAGTGCAGTATTTGTGCATGGTTTTCTAACAGTCAATGGCACAAAAATGTCAAAATCACGCGGCACTTTTATTAAAGCCCGAACCTACTTAGAATTTCTAAATCCGGAATACCTACGTTATTACTACGCAGCCAAGCTTGGCACCGGAATTGATGATATCGACTTAAATCTCGAAGATTTTTCCAAGCGAGTTAATAGCGACTTAGTGGGGAAAGTCGTTAACATCGCAAGTCGTTGTGCAGGATTTATTAACAAAAAATTTGATGCCACACTAGCGGCAAGCAATTCACAAACAGAACTCTACCAACAGTTTGTTGATGCAGGAGAATCGATTGCAAGCCATTATGAAAATCGTGAGTTCAGCCGTGCCGTTCGAGAAATAATGGCATTAGCCGATAAAGCAAATCAATATATTGATGAAAATAAACCATGGGTGTTAATAAAAGAATCCGGTAAAGAACAACAAGTTCATGAAGTATGCAGTGTTGGTTTAAACTTGTTTAGAGTGTTAATCATTTATTTAAAACCGATTTTGCCGAATACTGCAAAATTATCAGAAGCTTTTTTAAATGTTGCGCCCCTACAATGGCAAGATCTTAAACAAGCTCTTGTTAGCCATAAAATAAATAAATTTAAACCCTTAATGACCCGAATCGAACAGGATACTATTGAAGCAATGACTCAAGCATCGAAACAACATTTAGAAACAACTGAAGCTGAAAAAACAACCGGGCCACTTGCTGATGATCCTATTAGCGATGAAATTACCTTTGAGGACTTTGCTAAAATTGATTTACGTATTGCTAAAATTGTTAATGCCGAACACGTCGACGGTGCAGATAAATTATTACAATTAACATTGGATTTAGGCAGTCAAACCAAAAATGTGTTTGCCGGTATCAAATCAGCCTACGCACCCGAACAACTTATCGGAAAACATACCGTGATGGTAGCCAATTTAAAACCTCGCAAAATGCGTTTTGGATTATCAGAAGGAATGGTATTAGCCGCAGGCCCCGGTGGCAAAGACTTATGGATATTATCCCCCGATGATGGCGCACAAGCCGGTATGAAAGTTAAGTAACCTGAGGTTGGTATAAGGATATGTCATTTTAAGTCTAAAATAACAACGTTAAGGTGAAGTTAGTATATCTGTTGCTACACCTCCAATACAAACCGGATTGGGGCCAACTAGACAAGCACCTTCAGCTGGGTTTGGAACTAATCCCAATGAATCGATACGATTAATTAGATTACCACCCACATAACCATACGTATTCAATCCACCCACCAGTCCAAGCTCTGGTTCACTAAAGGAAACAAATCCCTGATCCCAATGCAACGATTAATGAACTTGCCACTAACATTTCAAGTGTAATGGTGACTTTCTTTATCTTTTCTAATTCAGAATCATTTTTTTCAAAACTTGTTTCAGCCGTCGCCAAATTAATAAATGTAAAGAAATTAATAAAATAAAATACGGTAAGCTTACACCAATTGTAATAAACACAGTTGTTCTAGGTAGTAACTCAAAAATTAATTGTGCACCTGAAACAGTAAATAATAAAATTAACGAGAATATAAATAATATAATCCCGACTATATCTCTTGTTTTAATTTCTTTATTCTTACTCACTTACAACTTTTCCATTTCACATTAGTAACTGTTGAACTACCAAATAATATACCAACTCCAATACTCAATCCTCGAATACCACTACAAGACACATTACCTGCATCATCGAGACCTGTTATTCCACACGCCCCTCCATTATTCATAGTTGCTATTTTTTCAGGATCAAATCCATCTGCAATCATACCAATTCCCCTTAAACTTGATGAAAAATTTTAACCTTACATTTCGTGAATTAGCTATTTGCACACCTAATCAAGTTAATTTTGTGGGAATCTATTAGATTATCAATATCCCTTTTAATTCAAACTCCTCCATACAACAACATTTTTTCATATGAAATATTTTACAACAAAATCACAGCCATTCGACTGGCTCTCGCCTCAAATGAACTATGAAAATTAACCAAAAAATAGTCATTAATAATAATTCAAAATAGTAAATAATTGTTATTCGCAAGGTAAATTTTAGTGCAGTTTAAAGACGGATAAATAAATACAGTCTATCATATTTTATATCACATTTTGATTGATACTAATAAACGTTAAATTAATGAATTAGGGGGGAACAAAATAAATATCACGAAAATTTGATTTAACTGCTGGTCTGAAACAAGAGACTGATAACAACGACTTATAAATATAAATAATATTAGGAGACAATATGAAAATTGCATTATCAAAATTCATAAAAACAATAATATTCAATAATCGTTATTTACATTATTTTTTATCGCTATTTTTAGTTTTAATTTTCAGCAACACTGCTATAGCCAATCTTTGTACCAAAAATAACATATCCGATCGTTACCGCAATGAAGCAAAACTAAGTGAATCAGAGTCATTTTCTCCAAGTAGTCCGGATTATCGCGGAGTATCAGAATATAACGCATGGATATTAGCATGCAATCGCAAGCGTGATTATGATGGAAAAAAAATTGACAAAAAAATCAACCCGTCTACCGGAGGAAATTTTAGTGCCAATCTAACCCCCACCGTGGTTAAAGGTAAATATAAATATTATGGACTACACTTAGCAGCACTTACTGCAACTGATTTAAAGTATCGATACCGATTGCATCGAAACAAGGGGAAATGGATTGTAACATTACCAATCAAATTAAAATTTCCTAATAAACCTTTAAAAAATCGTTTAGACATTCCCTATGAATTAGCTTTTCAATTAGGATTAATGAGTTTAAATGGACAAGGAAATCTTAAATGTGACCAAAGCAAGGTAAAACTATCAACTAAAAAAAAGAAAAAAAAATATTTAGTTGATATTGGTTTTGTTAAAAATAATAACAGTATTCTTTCATGCCGACTCGCTCGTAATTTTAAATTAAAAGACAAAACAAGCTTATTGGATCATTATTATACCTTTTGGCGACAAGCCATTCGTTATGCATGGAATAGAACTGATTTTGACATTAACGTGAAATTTATTGACCACGACGTCATTTCAGACGATTTAATGACTTCGTTTAAAAAAGATAATATAGCCTGGAAAGTTTACTTATCACTTGACCCCGATAAACGTGCTCGCTATGTACCTGGCTTTGCACGTATCAAACACATTTATACAGGTACCAATGGAGGAATCATCGCTCACGAAACTGGGCACTATCTCGGTTTAGATGATGAATATCGAGAAAAAAATAAAGGTACCAAAAACGACTGGCGCGATTGTTCAAAACAGGGTGGTGCTAACTATATAATGTGCAGTAACTGGTATGCCAGTTTGGATTCATCTTATTACACTTTACCTGGCGGCATTAGTAACCCGGAAGCGGCCAAAGGCATTTATCCTTGGATAATTACCAGACGTTATGTCGTTAGCAAAGCCGAATTTTGCAACTCAGAAAATGATTGTAAGCCATCTGAATATTGCGCTAAATCCGTTACCGATCGAAAACGTAATCACTGCAAGCCGCTTAAAGGTGAAGGTGAAAAATGCAGTGCAAATAAACAATGCGCTAATGGTGCAATATGCAAAGGCAAACCTGTCGGAAAATGCATTATCAAAGCTTCAGTTAACTTGGGCGGGACTTGCTCAAAAAACGCTCAATGTAAAACTGGAAGTTGTAATAATATCGGAATTTGTCAATGCAAAAACAACAGTGATTGTGCCAGCGATGAATACTGCGATAAAGGCGGTGCTCTTGGGATAGGAAGGAACAGCTGTGCAAAAGTTAAATCACCAACCTGTAAAAGTGGTTGGCAATATCAAATCCGCAACCCGTTAAACAAAGACCGGTGTAAAAAAACAACAACATCGACGGCGGCACTTAAATGTAAGCTTCTTATAACGGATAAAGCAAAAAACTGGACTGGACCC
>CAZEPW010000018.1:0-56126 GCA_964514215.1 uncultured Thioalkalispiraceae bacterium | reverse complement strand
ACGACTTAATTTGTTTATTTAAATTATATTTGCTTATCCCGAGTTCAGGTTATTTTAAACAGCATGGTTTAATGTACCACGAAACTATTTTTTCATTTATTTAAACATATTAAAATTCGCTTTATCACCAAACTAAAAACACATTTAAGAAAAAGCTGCGTTGTTTCAATTGTTAAGACTAGTTTATACTGCTGTTTTAGCGAAACTTAGCTTATTTTTAATGCTCTGAACTATTTCCATCCATTGAACTAAAAAATTGATTTTAATTTCTTTAATTAAAATTATAACGCCCTTGCTAACTTGCAAGCGCGTCTTCTGCGCCTGTCAATGTTGAGCTAATTGTTATGTTTTTGTAATTCGGACAGCCCCATCATTGCTTTACTTCCGTCAATATGCTTTTCTCCCCATTGGACCATCGCCTTCAGCACAACACCTAATTCTTTACCCTTTGGAGTGAGTGTGTATTCATAACGTACAGGGTGGTTTTGATAGGGAGTTTTTTCAATAATATTCGCTTTTAGCAAGCGCTTTAGTCTGTCAGCAAGAATATTACTCCGAATTTTTTCTGGTGAGTTTTGAAATTCACCATAAGTTTTTTTACCCCAAAAAAGATCTCTCACGACCAATAAAGTCCACTTATCACCAAGAATATCAAGCATACATGCAACTGGGCAGGGTGAGCGATTGAATTCACAGTTATTTTTATTACTTTGTTTTTTCGTCATAACAGCATAATAGCACTATATCCAGTCACTTGTTATTTTAAAGTGAGTAGACTATGAACTTATACCTTCGTAATAAAAGATCCAAAATAATAAAGCTTCTATTTGTTTCTATATATATGCTGTCTATCGCGTCATGCGCTACCAATCCACCAGGAGCATATACAAATCATTGGAAAGCTAACCGAAATATCCAATACATTACCTTAGATAATGGTTTTAAAATTCGGTACTTACGGTCTGGAAAGGGGCAGCCGCTAGTGCTTATGCATACCATTCGTACTCAGCTGGATTATTTTGAAAAATTAATTCCCTTGCTTGACGAAAATTTTGAAATTTACGCGCTTGATCTTCCCGGTCATGGCTATTCAAGCTTATTGGACAAAGAATATACAGAGCCTCTAATGCGAGCATCTGTTCATGATTTTATCGAAAAACTGAATTTAACAAATGTTGTATTGGTTGGTGAATCTATTGGAGGTGTGCTGAGCTTAACTGTTGCAGCTGAATTCCCGAACAGAATAGCGCGAGTTGTATCATTAAACCCATATGATTATGGAGAAGATTTTGGTGGCGGTGTTCGGCGTAGTGATAATGGCTGGCTTGTTGGTTCATTCAAAATATTTAAAAGTTATACATGGGAACCCAAATTTATCCTTAATACTGTATTAAAAGGAGGTTTTTACGATAGTGATAAATTGCCTGAATCGTTGGTGACTGAATTTACTGATGCAGGAAAGCAAGATGGCTTTCGTCAAGCGGAGTACTCAACATTTGCTAACTGGCAGAGTTGGGTTAATGCCAAAAAGTTTTATAAAAAGATAAGTGTTCCCGTAACATTAATTTATGGTAGCCACGATTGGTCACTTGAAAAAGAACGTATGAATACAGCAACTCTAATTCCAGTAGTACAGGTTTATACATTGGAAAAAACGGGGCACTTCTCCTCACTTGAAAGCCCCTTGGAGGTTTCTAAAATTATTACGGGAGCGGAATAAACAGAAGTAGGTCGTCACTTCTTCTTAATCTGTATTCGTTCCGACTAGAGCTGAGACTTTGACTTGAGTCCAAGTGTCAGAGCTAGTCGGAACGAATACAAATAATAATTTATCAGCCTTTAACACACTGATTTCGTCCATTTTCTTTGGCCTGATACAAAGCCTTATCCGCACGTTCAAATAAGCTTTCTTTATCATCGCCTTCAATGTAACTGGTATAACCGCACGATGCTGTTATTGGTACGCTGGTATCGCGATAGTGAAAATTGCAACTTTCAATCGCAACACGAATTTTTTCGCAACCGGCTTGAGCTTTATCAATTTCTGTTTCTGGCATAATTACAACGAATTCTTCGCCACCATAACGTGCAATAAAATCTGCTGCTCTGAGGTTTTTTCGAAGCACCTCGGCAATAACACTCAACACTTTGTCACCGGCAATATGACCGTAATGATCATTAATGCCTTTAAAGTGATCGATATCCCAGACCACAAAAGCCATTGAGCTTTTATAACGTTTGCAGCGCTCTATTTCAGAAGCTATTCGTTCTTCGTATGCTAATCTGTTTGGAATATTGGTTAGCGTATCTCGTACCGCCGAGTTATGTTCTTTTTCGACTTGCTCACGAAGCAATTGCGTTTCTTGCTCCATGTCTTTTATTCTATCGGTGAGTTTTTGAATGGTTTCTTGCGCAGTGCTATTTCGTTGCTCTTCCGACTTTCGAAATGCACCCATATGCAATCGAATCGTTTTAACACGTTCTTCAACTAATTCCTTTAAACTATCCAACTCGGATGTTTCACCGGCACCGGTTTCAAGCCCTCGAACTTCATTTTCTAAATTTTCATCATATTTTTGTAAACTAACTGCAGATTCATCACGCAAACGAGACGTTATTTGGATATCAATATCCAGTGCTGTTAAATGCTTGCTAATTTCTGCTAAAAATTGTTCTAATTCTTGTTTTTCAGTTTGTAAGCGAACTCGCATCTGCATAATTAAATCGGCGGTTGCTGCAACCATTTTACTAACAGAAGTTTTAGGATCAGCTTGTTCTATATTTTGCTTTAATTTAATTGCTTGTTCGTTTAAATAATCGGGTAAACTGATTCGTTGTAGTAATTGAATTAATAATTCACCACCCGATTCGTTATTGGCATTTCCATCAACATTGTTCTTTGAACTAACATTACGAATAAATTTAGATAATTGTTGTGATATGTTATCAATTATTGTCAGCAAGTCTTTTCGATTTCTTGCTGAGCTTGCTGCTCGTGCTAAGTCGCGATCGTTAAGTGTTTTTGTAAACGAAGGTGGAAAACGCGTCATTAATTGTAATAATAATTCTCCAACAGCGGGTGCAACAAGAGAATTTTTTTTTGCGTCAATGGAGCGATCGATATCGGTGTCTAAATCCTTTGCTGCGCGATTATCAGTACGTCGTTCAACAGTAGATTGGCTTTCGTCGTTATCGGTTTGTTCTGGGGGTTTTTGTTCCGATTTTATTTGTTCGGGCTTTAATTCTTCTAGCTCAGGCTCTTTTACTACAATTTTGTCTAGTTTTAAAAAATCACTAATTATCGATGAAAATTCTTGCGTTAACTGTTCATTAGTTTGATCATCATTGCTATCTAATAATTTTTTAAATTTATTGATTTTTAATTTATGGCTATTTTCAAAAACAATGGCATCGATAATACTTTTTAATAACGCAATAGTATCATCACGCTGTTCTGTTGAGGGCTCTACTATTGTTGATTTGTTGGTTTTTTTTGTAGGCTCATCCGGTATTTTTTTTATATCCTCTGATATCGTTTCGATTAATGACACCAACCGACTACTTTCAGTACCACCTCGAATTGATTTTCGTAATAATGTAATTTGTTCTTCTAAATTTTTATTGTCGCTAGAATCGGCAATGAGTGCTAAACGTGAGATGCCTAAGCGTAATAGATTTTCAATTTTTTCCCACTTTTGTTCGCTACTTTCAATTTCCTTCAAGCTATCAAAGTATTTTCTTTTCCAGTCTTTATTAGCATTCTCAGTATCAGACATTTTAAAACAGAGTTCCTTTATCGCTAATTTAAATTTGTACGAATTAAATCAATAGTATCGGGTAGCGTGATTTTTAACGATATCGGCAAATGGTCTGAAAATCGTTGTGCATCAACCTGCACACTGGATATTTTTAATTCTGATGTCACTAAAATATGATCAATATTATGCTGTGGTTTCCAGCTCGGAAAAGTTAAGTTTTCATCCGTTGGTTCATGTAAGCTAGTGTTCTTAAATAACATGCTCATTTCATGACTGCCCGGCCGACAGTTCATGTCCCCCATCACCACGGCATGTTTATATTGATTAACGTGTTCAGCAATATAGCTAAGCTGGTTTAATCGTGCTCGGCCAGTTAATGCTAGATGCAAAATAAAAAACACGATGGGATCACCGGTAGTTTCAAACTTAGCCATTATTGCACGACGGCCCGGAATGATTCCCGGTAGTTTTAGGCTTTGTACTTCTGAGGGTTTTATTCTGCTAACCATACCGTTACTGTGCTGTGCAAAACGGCCTAAATTGCGATTAACTTGATGAAACCAAAAAGGGAAGTTTGAACGTTCAGCAAGGTATTCTGTTAAATTAATAAAGTTACTCCGCAAGCTACCGGCATCAACTTCTTGTAGGCCAACAATATCATGTTGCTGAATAATGTTTGCGATGTGATTCATATTCACGATACGCTGCGAGTGTGGAATAACGTGTTTCCAACTGTGAGTAAAATAATGATGCAAACGCGCACTGTTAATACCAACTTGCACATTGTAACTCATCACGCTGATTTCATTTTTTGCACTGGTAATGGCTTGTGCTGCTAATGCATCAGAAAGATTAGACCGATTAACTGCTATATTTGAACTCGATTTCATGTAGATGAGTATTGTATTTTTATGTCATTAGCTGAAAAAAGTAGGTACTTGCTAACCATCAACTCAGATCCAGCAAAAAAATTAGGTGTTTAGTGATGTTACGCAGTATCGCCTCCAAAGGAAACATTCGCTTACGCCATTTGTAGAGTATAGCAATACTAACTTGGATATCGGCCATGCAGAAACGAACTTGATGAATTTAAATTCTATAAATCTGATTACAACATCACAAAATGGCATTAAATCTAATTTTATATTAAACGGCCAATACCAGATGCGCTGTTGAGTTCGACATTAACGATGAGAAGAAACCACGCCATTAAACACGTTAATGGCGCGTAATTATTATTTTGACTGACTGGATTCTTTCTTTATCAAATAATTAACGACTTCTAACATTTTATCGTTATTATGGCCGGTCATGGAACTGTCAATTCGATATTTACCATTAACGATCATTGTTGGAACACTATTAGCTTGGTATTTTCCTAAAGTTCGTTGGTCGCGTCGTAGACGGGCATCAACTGCAAATGAATAAAAGGCAGATTCAAAATCATCACCTGAAACACCATTTTTTATAAATAACTCTCTTATGCTGGCAACATCAACTAGTCTATTTTTTTCTTTATGGATGGCATCAAACATCGGAGCGTGAATTTTGTCTAAAGCCTCTAACACTTCAGCAGTGTAATAGGCCTGTGCATAATTAGCCCATACTTGGCGGCCAAAAGACACTGGACGCCGCGAAAAATTGACATTAGCTGGCTTAGATTTCAACCATTTGTGCATCGGTGGCTCAAAGCTGTTGCAGTGCGGACAGCCATAACTAAACAATTCCAATACTTCAATTTTAGATGAATCACTGGTGCCAACATTAGGCGTAATTTTTTTATAATGCACACCTTCTACAAAACTTTCTGAGTAAGCATTGAGACTAATAATACTAAAACACAATATTAATAATGTTGTTTTGATTCTTGTGTAACCGGTCATCATTTTTGTTATCGCTCCTTTTCTCTCGACGGTTGCCTTGTATCAGGCTATATACTTTATACTATGAACCTTAATTATAATATTGGTTCCACAATATAGCGTTAATTCAATAACATTTTGACAATAATTTAACGTGTTAAGTTATTGTCCTGCTTAAACAACAAAGGGTGGTCGATGACCACCCTTTGTTACTAAACCCAACATTAAAACAGCTTATTTCAGACCTTGAATATAAGACGCGACAGCCTTAATTTCTTGATCAGTCATTTTTACTGCAATATTTTGCATCATTTTTCCAGCATCATTAGTACGAGCCGATGTTTTAAAATCGTTTAATGCTTTTACTAAATAAGCAGAATGTTGCCCTGCAACCGCTGGAAAGTTTGCCATTGGGTTACCTTTACCACTAGGACCATGACAACTCATGCAAGCAGCCACACCAGATGCTGAATTACCACCACGAAATATTTTGCCACCAAGCTCAACGAATTTCTTATCAGCCGTACCTGCTGATATTTTTTGGCTTGAATAATACGCGGCAAGATCTTGCATATCGTCTGGTGATAAAGCAGCTACCATGCCAGCCATTAAAGGATCATTACGCATTTTGCCTTTTTTAAAATCCATCAATTGCTTAGCAATGTATTTTTGATGCTGTCCTGCAAGTTTTGGCCAAGTAGGGTTAGTACTATTTCCATCGGCATTATGACAAGCAGCACAAGCGGCTGATTTGGCTTTTCCAGCTGCAGCATTACCCGCTGCAAAAACAGATGTATTTAATGTGGTCGCTAATACAACTGCGGATAAGCTAACCATTATGAATTTTTTTGACATGTTATTTGGTACCTAGGTAAAAGTCTTTAAGATAGTAACGAAAGATTATTTGCCTTTCGAAATCATGAATGCAACAGCATCAGTTACATCTTGGTCAGATAAGTCAGCTCGTCCGCCTTTAGCTGGCATAAAACCTTTCTTACCTTTAAAACCTTTAATCGCATGTTTAATCAAAGTTGCTTCACCTTGTTTAATACGTGGTGCCCAATTAGCTTTATCGCCTAATTTTGGTGCATTAGCAACGCCAGCTTTATGGCATACAAAACAGGCTTTCTTATAAACTGCTTCACCTTTGGTAACATCCCCAGCTGCAAAAACCGAACTAGCAGAAACTAATAATACAGCAGATGCGATATAACTCATTGTTTTCATTTATATTACTCCTAAGACAAAAATTTTGTATTGATTGCAAACTATATTCATTAGCATCTGTTTAAATTGGTGATGCCGTTATCTAAGATGAATGCTGTTACAATGTAAATTATGGAATCCTTATATACCAATTTGAGATTCATTGGTCAAGTTAAGCCAGCCGATTTAAAGCGAATTAACCATAATTAAACAAGGATATTATTTTCCAAAGCTCGATATCATTATTGAGCACCGGCATTTTACCATATCTTTTTGCTATTACTTAACTTCGATAGCCGATATTCTTGCTTAAAATCAAATATCTGCTTAGAAAAGTAGCGATACTACGGTAAAATATAAAAAAATAACCGATATCTCTCAATATCTAACTTACCCTTAGTCTATTCAATGTAGGCTGTACCGTGGCTGAATATGTATCAAAAAGAATTTCAAAATATCTCATTTTTAATTAGCGTTCCAAAACCAAACCAGGCACCAGCCGATCAAGGCACCGAAGTTGCTTTCGCAGGCCGTTCCAACGCGGGGAAATCCAGCGCACTTAACGCCATTACCCAACGCAAGGCGCTGGCACGCATCAGCAAGACGCCTGGCCGCACCCAACATTTGGTTTTCTTTAGCTTAGACGAACATCGACGCTTAGTGGATTTACCCGGTTATGGTTTTGCAAAAGTACCAACAAAAGTAAAACGGGAATGGAGCGAAGCCATGAGCCGTTATTTTGAAAGCCGAAAATCATTACAAGGCTTGGTGTTATTGATGGATGTACGCCATCCACTAACCGAATTTGACCAACAAATGTTGCACTGGTGTGACTCGGTTAATATGCGGGTGCACATATTATTAACCAAGGCAGACAAATTAAAAAAAGGCCCAGCAAAAGCCTCTTTATTACAAGTTGAAAAAGCCGTTGCCAAATATTCGTTAGTATCCATCCAACTATTTTCCGCCACAAAAAAAATAGGCGTAGAACAAGCCCAAGCATTAATTTTAGATTGGCTCGATTCTTCTAACGAAAGCAAAGACTAATAATTAAATTAAAAAAAAACCCGGATAATCGCATTAATCCGGGTTTCAAATTTCTATTCGGTTTGGGAGCCGAATAGTCTTCTCCGCAAGGGAGTAAAGCGGAGAAGCGCTGACAAGCGCATACAGTAATAGACTGTGCATTAGTTATTAAGTTCAAATTAATTTGAAAAAAATCAAAACCTCGATTTCATCACATTTGCCGCGTGTTATAATCGATACGCTAACACATACACCGCAGCTTAAAATATTTAAAATAAATGGCTATATTTATCAATCGTCAATGATAAATTTTTAAAAACTAAATTCATATAACAAGTGCAATTTCCAACATGACCAATACAAAATCATCAAAAAATTTAGAAAGTACGACTACTATCAGTGTCACCATGTTACTAACATCCGACTGTCCACATTGCCCTACGGTGCTAGCCGGTTTAATGCCGCTAATAAAATCGGGACAATTAGCAAACTTAGAAATTATCAATCTCAACCAACAACCTCAAGCAGCCGAACAATATCACACCCGAACGGTCCCTTGGCTGCAATTTCGATTTCCGCTAGGCAAGTTTGAATTTGAAGGCTTGTATTCCGAATTGGAATTACAACAATGGTGTATTAATAGTAAAACGATAAAAGGAATAAGTAACTACTGCCTAATGTTATTAGACCAAGGTAAAATTAGCGAACTAACCACACTGGTAACAATTTATCCTGATTGGTTACACGCAGCACTATTATTAGTTGAAGATGAAAACACCTCGTTAACAATTCGAGTTGGTATCTCTGCAATATTCGAATCACTCGATGCAGCGCAATTTAAACCCATCTATGAAGCACTGTTATTAATGACAAAAAACAATTTAGCTCGGGTTCGAAGTGACGCTTGTTTTTATTTATCCCTGACTAAAAACCCTCAGGCAATAGCAACATTAACTGACTGTTTAAAAGATAAAAACCATGAAGTGCAGGAAATTGCAGCTGACGCAATCGCTGAATTAAAACCAGCAGAAAAAAATTAATTATCCCCCCAAATTACAATATTGAACCTGAACAAAAAAATAACGTGGGCTCACGTATACTAGGATAAATAAAGATAAGGTTGTTGGCGGGAATTTCTGTAATACCCTGATTATTTTCCACAACATATTGAATTCCGCTAATTTCATTAATGGATAACACACTAACAACGTGAATTTGTATCACATCATTATCTTTTTAAATTCCCATATACCTTTTTTTGCCAACCACTAAACGTGTGTGAAGCATACCGTTTCATTTAAGAAAAGCGATAAAACATTGTAAGCCATTATTCGTTGTTAAAAAATCAGTAACGCTGTTCTGATTTTTTTATTACGATGATAATAAGAAAATAAAAGACAATTAATAACTGTTAAATCATCCATAATAACCTGACATTAGAATAATGCCTTATCGGTTTTTATTAATTTTAGAATTGACGATGCAGCAACTGGTTTTTGCAAATAAAAACCCTGCATGCAGTCACAGCCCACCTTTTTAACAAAGGCATTTTGTTCGCTATTTTCAATTCCCTCAGCAATGATTTCTAATGACAAACCACGAGCCATTGCAGCGATTGCCGTTACTATCGCAGAATCAATGGGATCGTGCGGCAAGTCTTTTATAAAGGATCGATCTATTTTTAAAATATCCAACGGAAAACGTTTAAGGTAACTCATCGATGAATAACCGGTACCAAAATCATCAATCGAAATTCTAACACCAATGCCACGCAATTCAGATAAAACATTAAACGTTAAATCGACATCTTGCATTAAAATACCTTCAGTTAATTCTAATTCCAGATAATTTCCATCCATACCGGTGCGTTGCAAAATATCACGAATTTTCTCAACAAAATTCATTTGGGTAAATTGCACCGCCGAAACATTAATTGCGATGCGCATTTTGGTTACAGCATTCTCATGCCATTTTTTATTTTGAATACACGCTTGCTCTAAAACCCAATTACCAATATGAATAATTTGCCGGGTCTCTTCTGCAATGCTAATAAAATCGTTAGGATATAAGCGCCCTTTTTTCGGATGTCGCCAACGAATTAAAGCCTCGGTGCCCACCATTTTTTTTGTGGTAGTATCAATCACCGGTTGATATTCTAAAAAAAACTCATCATTTTTTAATGCTGCACGAAGATCATTTTCTAAACGCAAACGGTTGGTTACCATTTGATTCATTTTTTTAGTAAAAAAATCAAATTTATTACGCCCAGACTCTTTGGCACTATACATCGCTAAATCGGCATTTTGTATTAATTTGACGGCACTATCACCATCACTCGGATACATCGCAATGCCCAAACTAGCGCTAATATAAATTTCTTGCTGGTCAATCATAAAGGGTGAACTTAATACTTTTAAAATATGTTTTGCTACTTTGGCTGCTTTTAAGGATTGATCTATTTTGGGTAACAAAAATATAAATTCATCACCACCAATACGTGCCACAATATCAGTATCACGCAGACAGGTTTGAATGCGTTTGGCGACATCTTTTAATAAAATATCCCCAACTTTATGGCCAAGGGTATCGTTAATAAATTTGAAACGATCCAAATCCATAAACATTACCGCTAATTTTCCGCCATAACGATTACAATAACTTAATCCGCGTTTTAAACGCTCGTTATAAGTGTAACGATTGGGCAATCCGGTTAGTACATCTCGGGTTGCTAGAAAATGTTCCCGTTTTTCTGTTTGTGCGAGTTTAACCCAAAGCCGTTTACGTTCAATGGCATGGCGTATCGAGCGAAACAACATGCCCGCATCAAAGGTATTTTTCACAATAAAATCTTGCGCGCCCGATTTTACCGCTTTAATCGCCAACTCATCGTCCTCTTCATTGGTAATAATGATGATCGGCATGTCAGGTACAACTTGATTGGCTTTATTTAATGTCCGAATACCCGAACCATCGGGTAAACTTAAATCAAGCAACATGACATTATAAGAGTTTTTATTTAACTCTTCGATGGCATCACCAATTCTATCAAAGGTGGTCAGTGAAAATTGTTCGTTATTGGATTTGGAGAGGAACTTGTAGATTAACTTAACATCAGTTGGATTATCATCGACTAATATGACATCTATCTGTTTACTCATAAATTTTGTTTTCCAATTTGTATCGCAAAAAGGTAAATTTATCGTTTAAATGTAGTCGTTATTATATTATCGTTATTGACATTGTTTATCGGCTTTTGAGTATTAATACTTTAACAGAATAGGCAATTTTTTTACAAAAATCACTAATTTGCAATTATTATATAACTTATTGATTTTTAAATTGAAATTACAATTATTTTAACCGTTTTTTTAGGCTCACTAATGACTTCAAAATTTAACACGAAAACAGCAATCTCGGCTTCATTAATCCTGTCTTTGGCGTTGCTCGGAACATTGGCCATTGCCAATGACAAATCCAAATTTCTTAAACTGTATGATATCAATTCCGATAAAAAAGTAACCCAATCAGAATTTGAATTTGCAGCTAAAGAACGCTTTAATGCGATTGATATTAATCGCGATCAAGAAGTAGATAAAGCCGAGTTTAAAAACTGGCGAGCCAAAACCCAGCACTCCAAAAAACGTTATCGCCTCGGTAAAGCCGACGTTAATGCCGATGGCCAAATAAGTGAAGCTGAGTTTTTGCATTCACGAAACAGAGGGACTAAACGCCGGTTTGATCTGATTGATGTTAACCATGATGGAAATATTACCCGAGCAGAACTTAACCGCTTCCAAAAAGTAAAATACTACCCTAAGAAGCACCATAACAAACTTTTTAAAAAATTTGACTACGATAAAAATAACACCATTTCCCAAGCTGAAAGCCTTGCAGTGTGGTCAAAATTGTTTAATCGACTTGATGCAAATAATGATGCCGTCGTCACTGAACAGGAAATAGAGTTTGCTAGAAGAAAATGATTTGTAAACTGGTTACCGAACATAAATGGATGAAACTGGAGATTCCCGCTAAGAGCATGCGGGAATGACGTGAAGGGTTAGTTTCTTCGGTTCATGCTAATATTTTTCGTATTGATGTTATTTATATTCAGTGGATTAAATTAGAGATTGCCGCTAAGAGCATGCGGGAATGACGTGGGGAGTTATTTTATCGACTCATGCAAGTTTATGCGCATTGCATGTTATTTATATTCAGTGGATTAAATTAGAGATTCCCGCTAAGAGCATGCGGGAATGACGTGGGGGGTTAATTTTATCGACTCATGCAAGTTTATGCACATTGGTGTTATTTATATTCAGTGGATTAAATTAGAGATTGCCGCTAAGAGCATGCGGGAATGACGTGAAGGGTTAGTTTCTTCGGTTCATGCTAATATTTTTCGTATTGATGTTATTTATATTCAATGGATTAAATTAGAGATTGCCGCTAAGAGCATGCGGGTATGGCGGCTAGGCTTTGAAAATGATTTGTTTTAAATTAACAGGCAATGCTGTTGTTTGGGGTAGTTATTTAAAATAATTCGTTGCAAAGTATTGTCAACATGAAAAGCTAAACTCTCAACGTCATTCCCGCATGCTCTTAGCGGGAATCTCCAGTTTATAGCACCAAGCTTAATGCGCTTCATCCCAATTTTTACCAATACCCACATCGACCACAAGGGGCACATCCAGCTCCGCTGCTGAACTCATGGCTACATTAATCGGTTCAATAATGCTGTCAACTTTATCACTGACAATTTCAAATACTAATTCATCGTGTACCTGCATTATCATGCGACAATCCAATTGTTGCTGTTGAATTAACTGGTCAACATTAATCATCGCGCGTTTAATAATATCAGCAGCCGTACCTTGCATTGGTGCATTAATGGCGGTTCGTTCGGCATATTGTCGACGCATGCCATTGCTGGCATTAATATCACGCAGATACAAACGTCGGCCATAGATAGTTTCGACATAACCTTTTTCTCGGGCAGTTTCGCGGGTTAATTCCATGTAACGTTTAACACCCGGGTAGCGATCAAAATACAAGTCCATGTATTGTTGCGCCTGAGGTCGGGTGATGTCGAGTTGTTTGGCCAGACCAAAGGCTGACATACCATAGATTAAACCAAAATTGATGGCTTTGGCTTTGCGTCGGTGTTCTTTAGTAACGGCTTGTTTATCAATGCCAAAAACTTCGCTGGCCGTGGCACTATGAATATCATCACCTGCGGCAAAGGCGGCTAATAAGCCCGGATCTTTTGAGATATGTGCCATGATTCGTAATTCGATTTGAGAATAATCGGCTGCGACCATGGTGTAACCATTTGCTGGAATAAATGCTTGGCGAATGCGTCGTCCCTCTTCGGATTTGACAGGAATATTTTGCAAGTTTGGATCACTCGATGATAAGCGTCCGGTTGCGGCGACGGCTTGCCGATAGGAGGTATGCACCCGGCCGGTAACGGGGCTGACTTGTGCCGGTAGCTTGTCGGTGTAGGTTGATTTTAATTTACTTAAACTTCGAAATTCCAATATCAGTTTGGGTAACACATATTCTTCGGCTAGTTCGATTAAGACCGATTCTGCAGTTGATGGTTGACCTTTGGGCGTTTTAGTTTTTACCGGGATATTATTTTTTTCAAATAAAATAACCTGCAGTTGTTTTGGTGAGGCGACATTAAATTCTTCACCGGCTTCAGTATAAATTTCTTGTTGTAATTCGGCTATTCGTTTAGCTAACTGTTTGCTTTGTGTGTGTAACATATTCACATCGAGCAATACCCCGAGCCGTTCCATGCGTGATAATACTGGTATTAAAGGCATTTCAATGTCTTTTAAAACGGAGATTAATGGCTTTTGTTGTTGTATCTGTGCCCACAGGGTTTGATGTAGTTGCAGGGTGATATCGGCATCTTCAGCGGCATAAGGTGCTGCTTGTTCGATATCAATGGCATCAAAGGTTACTTGTTTTTTACCTTTACCAGCAATGTCTTCAAAATGAATGGTATTGTGATTTAAATATTTTAATGACAATGAATCCATGTCATGACGGGTTGCAGTGCTGTCTAACACGTAGGATTCGAGCATGCTGTCAAACTCAATGCCCTGCATGGTGATGTCGTAGTTTAGCAGCACACTCATGTCGTATTTTAAATTTTGCCCGACTTTTTTCTTGTTCGGATCTTCGAGTAAGGGTTTTAATAATTGCAAAACCTCATCCCTATCCAATTGCTCGGGTGCACCATCATAACAATGTGCAACGGGAACATAGGCGGCTTCACCCGCCTGCACTGCAAACGAGCAGCCAACAATTTTGGCTTCCATGTAATTTAGGCTGGTTGTTTCTAAATCAAATGAAAATAATTCGGCATCTGATAATTTTTTAATCCAACTGGATAATTCTTTTTTGCTGAATAACGTGTGATATTGGCCATTGTCGGGATTAATTTCTGTGGTGCGTTTGCCACCGCTTTCGATGGCTTCGGCTAACCATGTTTTAAATTCAAACTGTGAAAATAAATCGCGTAAGGCATCGCTATCGGGTTCGCTGCGATTGAGTGTTATTGGTGTTTCATCTAACGCCACATCGCATTTAATGGTGACCAGTTGTTTCGATAATGGTAAAAAATCCAAACTGGCACGCAGGTTTTCACCAACCTTGCCGGTTATTTTATCTGCGTTTGCCATAACGGCATCAACGGTTTTGTATTCAGCCAACCATTTAACGGCTGTTTTAGGCCCAACTTTTGGTACCCCCGGAATGTTATCCGAGGTGTCACCAATTAAGGTTAAGTAATCGATTATTTGATCCGGGCGCACCCCAAATTTTTCAATCACGCCATTCTCATCCATCGCGGTATCCGTCATGGTATTGATTAAACTAACGTAGCCATTAACCAGTTGCGCCATGTCTTTATCACCAGTGGAGATAACGGTGTGCCGTTTTAATTTGCTTGCTTGCTCGGACAAAGTGCCAATAACGTCATCGGCTTCAACCCCAGGAACACATAAGATTGGCAAGCCCATCGCAGCAATTGCCTCGTGTATTGGTGCTATTTGTGAAATTAATTCCGGCGGAGTTTTTGAGCGATTGGCTTTGTAGTCTTTATACAGATCATTACGAAAGGTTTTGCCTTTGGCATCAAACACCACCACGATATTATCGGTATCGTAGGCGGCTAATAAGCTGCGCATCATATTAATAACACCATAAATAGCACCAGTAGGCTCACCTTTGGAATTTCGAAACTCCGGCATCGCGTGATAGGCTCGAAACAAATACGATGATCCATCGACCATTACAAAGGGTTTGGCTTTTGACATTGAGGGTATCCCGGCAGAGTGTCTGAATTTAAAATGCCATTATGCCACTAAATTTACTGTTAGACTTTAATTTAGCTCAAATTAAAACCCTCTGATACAGTTAATCACAGCTGTAAGGAATAGCCGTGCATCGATCTTTTGGGTGTGTTCTGATAAGGTTGCAGTAACAGTAATGGTTTTATTTTGGACAATCGGAATACGATTAATGATGGATGGCGACTATGAGTAAATACACGCAGCAATTGGCTTTTTTAACGGTTTTTTTAGTGCCTCAAGCCGCAATTGCCGATGTTCCTGCTCCACCTGCTGCAGATATTAAAAATACTAAAAAATCGGTGCTGATTGAAACACCAACAGCAAATTCCGATAAACCGGAAGAACAACAACAGCAATACCCAACACCCGAGCTGGTGATTCGCTATAAAGATGGCGCAAAAATTGAAGAATATCGTGTCAATGGTCTGTTGCGTTATTCCAAAATCACCCCAAAATTAGGGCCAGCATATTATTTAATCGACACCAATGGTGACGGTACGTTTGATAAGCGCCACGATCATTTAGAAAACCCGCCAATCCAACAATGGTTATTATACTCCTGGTAAATTCATTTTGACTATTTGACGTTAACGGCTTAACGCGGCTAGGCTAAACGAATATAATAACGGCCTTAACCCAGCAACCCGATAGTATTATGTCCGTTTATACCAGCATCGAACAATCCGAGCTCGAAGCCTTTTTGGCGCATTATTCTCTAGGCAAATTGCTTGCTTTTGAAGGCATTAGTGCTGGTATTGAAAACACCAACTATTTTGTAACAACCAATACGGGTGAGTTTGTATTAACCATTTTCGAGACCGTTAGCGAACAAGAATTACCCTATTTCTTAAATTTAATGGCCTATTTAGCCGAACACGAGATTCCCAGCGCACATCCGGTTGCCGATGATACCGGGCACTATATGCGGCACTTAAAAAATAAGCCTGCAGCACTGGTACATAAATTAAAAGGACGACATATAAAACAAGCCAATCTCGCGCAATGCCGTGAAATTGGCAAAGCGTTAGGTCATATGCATGCAGTTGGGCAGCAATTTAGCGCGAGACGCGCCAACCAACGAGGCTTGCACTGGTGGCTGACTGCCGCGGATAAAGTTAGCGATAAATTACCGGGTGCACAACAAGCACAACTTCGAGATGAAATTGCATTTCAGCAACAACACCAACACGATGATTTGCCGCACGGTATCATCCATGCTGATTTATTTCGTGACAATGCCTTGTTTGAGGGCGATAAATTAACCGGCATTATTGATTTCTATTATGCCTGCCAAGATGTGTTGCTTTATGATTTGGCGATTACCGTTAACGACTGGTGTGTCGCAGACAACGGTGAACTGAATGATGAGCAAGTGACAACATTAATCGCAAGCTACCAAACCGAACGGCCATTAAACCAAATTGAAATCGATAATTGGCCAAGAATGTTGCGCGCAGCAGCGTTACGGTTTTGGCTGTCACGATCCTTAGACTGGCATTTTCCCCGTGATGGTGAATTAACGCATAGCCATGATCCAAACGTTTTTCAACACATTTTAGCGTTACGAACCGCATCAAAAAACACACTTTCGAACATGATAAAACCTGTGGATAAGTCTGTGGACTAGTTTCTAAGCGTATGATGTAAAAAACATTTACTAGGGATTACCCCTACCCTAACAACTACCACCTGAAAGTAAAAATACAAATAAAATCAAATACTTACATTGGTTTTTATGTTTAAATCGAGAAAGTTACAAAATTATGACAGTAAGTTAATGATTTTAAAGCATTGTGAATAACCTTTAAAAATTTACAAAAAATAACACCTTAATTTATTTTAAAAAGCGGTATAAAAGATAGCCAAGATACTATGTTAAATCAAGAAAACAGCTCAATTAATTACCATTTAGAAACAATTAGCCGTGTCACTGGCCATGCCGTTTCATGGTTTACCATTGCAATGGTGTTGACTAGCTTCACCGTAGTAACGCTCCGTTATGGTTTCAATATTGGCAGCATCGCATTGCAAGAATCCATTGGTTATTTTCACGCATTTATCTTTATGATTGGTGCCGCTTACACGTTAAAGAATGATGAGCATGTCCGCATTGATATTTTTTATCGAAAAATGTCATTACGCCGTCAGGCTTGGGTCGACTTGCTTGGCAGTGCCTTTTTATTAATGCCAATGTGCCTGTTTATTTTTATAGAAAGCTTCGACTATGTGATGAAATCATGGAGCATTCAAGAAACCAGTCCAGAAGCCGGTGGCCTACCGTTTTTGTATATACTCAAAACCGCCATTTTGCTGATGCCGGTGCTAGTGGTTAACCAAGCAATTGCCATTATTATCCAAAAAATCCAATTTTTACGACAAAGTGAGCCACAGCATGCCTGAAGTGATGGCAATTTTACTATTTATCACCATTTGCGTGGTGTTACTGTTTGGTTATCCGGTGGCATTCACCCTTGGTGGTGTGGCATTAATTTTTGCCGGCATTGGTATGCTCACTGGCACTTATGACAATCATTTAGGGTTTCTGCCAAGCCGTATATTTGGCATTATATCGGCGCAAATTTTATTCGCAGTGCCGTTATTTGTGTTTATGGGTATCATGCTCGAACGCAGCAAAGTTGCCGAACAATTACTCGATACCATGGCGTTGTTATTCGGCCCGTTACGTGGCGGACTGGGTATTTCAGTGATACTGGTTGGTATGTTATTAGCTGCAAGCACCGGAATCGTTGGTGCAACGGTGGTGACCATGGGCTTATTGTCGCTACCCACCATGATCAAACGCGGCTACGACCCAAAAGTGAGCAGCGGACTAATTTGTGCTGCTGGCACCCTCGGCCAAATCATACCACCGTCAATTATCCTCATTTTATTGGGTGATGTCCTCAGCACCGCCAACCAACAAGCCCAAAGCGCACTGCAAAATTATACTCCGGAGCCGGTATCCGTTGGCGACTTATTCGCTGGCGCACTGATTCCCGGCCTAATGCTAGTGGCGATGTACATACTCTATATTATCTACCTCGCTATTTTTAAACCCCAAACCGTTCCAGCACTGCCACAATCCGAACGCAACATCGACAGTATCACACTAATCAAAAAAACCGTTACGGTGTTATTACCGCCACTTGGGCTTATTATTGCGGTGCTAGGCTCAATACTAGTGGGTGCGGCAACACCAACCGAAGCAGCTTCGGTTGGTGCCGTCGGTGCGATGTTATTAGCCCTCTTTCAAAAACAATTTAATCTCGACATGTTAAAACAAGTGATGCAAAACACCACCCGCATCACCTCGATGGTATTTTTAATTTTCATCGGTGCATCCATTTTCTCACTGGTGTTTCGAGGTTTTCATGGCGACCAAGCCATCGCCAACTTTTTGGCCAGCTTGCCCGGTGGCGTGGTGAGCGCCATGATTTTAGTCATGTTACTGATGTTCTTACTGGGATTCATTCTCGACTTCATTGAAATCACCTTTGTGGTGGTGCCGATCGTTGCCCCCATTTTACTCACCATGGGGCTCGATCCGATTTGGCTAGGCGTGATGATAGCCATTAATTTGCAAACATCATTTTTAACGCCGCCCTTTGGCTTTTCATTATTTTACCTACGCGGCGTTGCACCACCAAGCTTGGCCACTAAAGACATTTATAAAGGCGTCATGCCATTTATTGCGATACAAATAATTGGATTAGTGATATTGTCAATTTGGCCAAGCTTGGTCACATGGTTACCGGGTGTCATTTATAACTAGCTCTAAACTAATCACACAGCAGCCTTATTATGACAAAAAAAATAAGCAAAACAGATAATGAGTGGCAACAACAACTCACTCAAGAACAATATCAAATAACCCGCAAACACGGCACTGAACGTGCTTTTACCGGACAATATCATAACTGTAAAGACAGCGGCACTTACCTCTGTATTTGTTGTGGTGCAAAACTATTTGAATCCGACACAAAATTTGATTCGGGCACCGGCTGGCCCAGTTTTTATCAAGCCTTAACAGCACATGCCGTTGCAGAAACAATTGATAATAGTGCTTACCAGAGTCGCACTCAAGTGCATTGTAAAAGCTGCGATGCCCACCTTGGACACGTTTTCCCCGATGGCCCACAACCCACCGGATTACGCTATTGCATAAACTCAGCATCACTCAAGCTGCACAAAAAATAAAAACTTAATTAATTTTATTTGATGAAAACTCAATTTCAATTATTTAGTCACTATAATAAAAAGATGAATCAACGACTGTATCAAGCAGCCGAAAAATTATCGCAAACCGACTTAACCCAAAATCGAGGCGCTTTTTTTAAATCAGTTATCGGTACTTTAAATCACTTATTAGCAACCGATATCATTTGGTTAAAACGGTTTTCACAAGACCCCGCAAGCAACACCACATTAACTTACATAAAACAATTAGATAAACCAACCGCACTAGATAGTATTTTATACCCTTGCCTAACAGCACTTCGAATCGAAAGAGAAAAAATAGATAACATCATAATCGATTGGATTAACGCTTTAACAGACACTAATGGCAGTTGTTCGATAACCTATAATAATATGGCCGGCATTAAATTTACAAAAAACTATTTTGATTTAATTAACCATCTATTTTTACACCAAGTACATCACCGAGGACAAATAACAACATTATTGTCACAATCCAGAATTGATTTTGGCGATACTGATTTACTTGAATTTATAGCTGATATAAACTAAAAATAACCACAATACTGGCTTATTTCTAAGCGACAACAGTATTTAACCATAACCAAATTAAGATTTGCATATAGACGTTATTACTTTAAACCCATACCAAAAAATAAACACTCAACACAGTAAGGGAGCCAACATGGAACGAATCGCCGAATGCTGTTGCGGCCAAGCAACAATCACAACCCAACACCAACCACTAATACACGTAGTTTGTCATTGTGATGATTGTAAAAAAAGAACCGGAAGCGCATTTGGGATATCAGCCTATTTTTCAGATACGCAAATACTGGCACAAACTGGCGACATGAATCACTATCATATAAAAAATAAACACTACACCCAACAACGAAGTTTTTGCGCAAACTGTGGCACCACACTCTATTGGCGAGTATCCGCTTTTGCCAATGTCATTGGTATATCTGCCGGCTGTTTTACAAAACAACCATTAGCAAAACCACACTACACAGTTGAAACCCAAAACCAACTCGACTGGTTTAATTTAACGGGCGATTGGAAAGAATCTTTTGATATGAAAATATTAACAAAGCACCATTGCAACCCACAATAAACCCACCCCACTGACCCTAAAATAAAGTAGGGTGGGCATTGCCCACCAAAATAAAACTCAAATGGCGTTTAATCTAATCGCCCCAACCAATCCGCAATTGCTAACCCAATTGCCTGAGGTTGGTCTTCTTGAATATAATGGAAGCCCTGTCCAATATACTGGGTCTCCAGATTGTCTAAATTTTTCTGATACCAACTAACAATATCGGCAGTAAAAATCGCGCCCGGAGAAGCATATAATAATAACTTGGGTATATGAGTATCAACCATAAATTCTTTAAGCTCAGCGAAGGTTTCAACAACATCCGCAGGAGCGCCATTAATAGGAACCTGCAACGGCCAAACCCAAACAGGTAAACGCGAAGCTTCATCAGGATATGGTGCACGATAAACAGCCATTTCCGGTTCAGTCATTGAACGGTTTATAAAACCAGGAATAAACTGTTCAACAAACAAATTTTGCTTAATCACAATCTCATAGCCTAAAATAGGATCACGTATATCTTTAAAAAATACACATAATTGATCGGTACTATCCGGTTCACAGGTTCGAGGAAAAGCCGGTGGCAATGCAGACTCCATAAATGCAATCGCTTTTACCTTATCTGGATGTAACCGAGCATAATTAAAGCCTAAAGCACCGCCCCAATCGTGGACAACCAACGTAATATGCTCTAAATCCAAATTATTAATAAATTCTTCTAAAAACTGATAATGATCGGCAAAAGTATACCCTATATCCGGTTTATCGGATTTTCCCATACCAATTAAATCAACCGCAATAGCACGACCATAAGGTTTTGCATGGTTAATAATATTACGCCATAAATAAGATGACGTTGGATTGCCATGAATAAATAATATTGGATCACCACTACCAACCTCGACATAATGCATATTCGAGCCTAATACTTGTTGATATTTACTGTCAAAATTAAACTCAGCACTCATTGTTGGCCTTGCAAGCTTATATTCATAAGGATCAATAGCGCTAGCCGCGAACAATGTCCCAGACAAAATTAAATTTAAAACTGATAATAGTGATAAATAAAACAACACTACAATTTTGTTATATTGATACATAAATGCTCCTGATTGTGAATAACCTGAAATACTATAGATTCACAACGCAATATGATCAATTAGCAATATTGCAAAATAATATTGCAATTTTGCTTTTGAGTATTTATTTGTTAATATTAAAAACTAACAAAATACAATTGGTATTCGCTGGATGACAAAATTAAGTGTTAATTTAAATAAAATCGCATTATTACGAAATTCACGTGGCCGAGATTTTCCGAATGTTGTTGACTTTGCAGAAAAATTTATTGCATTAGGTGTCCACGGCATAACCGTGCATCCTAGACAAGATGAGCGACATATTACCGCTAACGATACAATCGCACTCGGTAAATTACTCGCCAACAATAAAAATATCGAATTTAATATTGAAGGTTATCCCTCTGAAGATTTTTTAAGATTAGTTGAAGATACTCAACCCGATCAATGCACCTTGGTGCCCGATAGCCCAGAGCAACTAACCTCCGATCACGGTTGGAATTTAAAGCAAGAATCAAAATTTGTTAAAACAGTATGCTCGCGTTTATCAGACGCCGGGATTAGAACTTCATTATTTTTAGATCCCGATATCGAACAAGTAAAACGCGTAAATGAAACCAGAGCTGAGCGAATCGAATTATATACCGAAGCCTACGCAAGAGCTTATAACCATAAAACAGAAAACAACTTTACACAACTCTTTGACCAATACAATCAAGCGGCAATCACAGCCCAACATGAAGGACTCGGTGTTAATGCCGGGCACGATTTAGACCTACACAATTTACCCAAATTTTTAACCATTAAAAATATCTTAGAAGTATCAATCGGCCATGTTTTATTAATAGAATGTATCGAACAAGGAATGCACACAGTTATAAAAAATTACCTTGATATATGTGAAAACACTAAGTGATAAATTTTAATAATGTAACAAACTAACTCGAAACAATTATTTGATTACGCCCTTGTTCTTTAGCATTGTATAATGCCTTATCAGCTTTAATAATAAGATCTTCAGGGCTATTATCAGTGCTTGGAATTAAACTAGCAACACCTAAACTTATTGTCACTACTTTAGAGACTAATGAAAACTCATGAGCTATTTTCTCAGTAGCTAATGATTTTTGCAAACGCTTAGCAACGGTTAATGCACCCTCAGAATCAGTACCAGATAAAATAACAACAAACTCCTCACCACCATAACGGGCAAAAAGATCACAATCACGTGAAATACATTTATTTAACGTCCACGAAAATTGTTTTAAACAGTCATCACCTTTTTGATGACCATAATTATCGTTATACAATTTAAAATAATCAATATCAATTAAAATTAATGCCACTTCACTATCGCAATCCGAACGTTTTGAGCGATTCCACTCTTGTTTTAACGTTTCATCAAAAGTTCGCCTATTGGAAATTCCGGTTAAGCCGTCAAGACTTGATAAACGTTGTAATTCTTCGTTTCTAAACGCTAATTGCTTATTTGCATCTTCGAGCTGTTGTTGCATATCTTGAATTGCTTGATACGCCTCATCACGTTCTTTTGCAGTTAAGTAATGCTTAGTATGCGCATTAATTCTTGCAATTAATTCAATTGCATCGGGTAACTTAACGAGATAGTCATTTGCACCACTTGAAAAAGCCTCACTTTTTACCTCGGCAACATCTTTAGAAGATAACACTATCACTGGAATATTTTTAGTATCAGGGTGTGACTTATAAAAACGAACTAAGGTTAAGCCGTCTATATCCGGCATTATTAAGTCTTGCAAAATTACAGTAGCCTTAATTTCAATTGCTGTTTCTAGCGCCTTATCAGGTTCACCGCAATAATGAAATTCAATGTTTGTTTCATCTTGCAACATACGCCGAATGCCTTCAGCTATCATCGCCTGATCATCCACTAATAAAACAATAGCATTGTGATCAGCATTCGAGTTTTGTGTTTTACTCATGAATCATAACCTGTGGCTTATTATAAACCTTGAAGTGTCGACATAATGCTGCTGCAATTTCACTTAAAGGTAAAACTACTTCAGCAGCATTTAATTCTACTGCAGCCTTAGGCATGCCATAAACTGCACAACTTTGTTCGTCTTGTGCGATAGTACTAAACCCTTGCTCACGCATAGCCAGCAAACCTGCTGCTCCGTCTTTGCCCATCCCGGTTAATAAAACCCCCATCGCCTCACCACTCCAATCACGCGCGATACTTTCAAATAACACATTAATTGAAGGTCTATGGATAGAGTCTAGTGGTTCTTCTTGATATTGCACTGCATCAAACTTATTTATCGTGATATGGTGGTCAGAATTAGCCAAATAGACGCATCCCGCCACTAATTGGCTACCTTGTTCGGCTAGTTCAACCGTCAACGATGTTTGCTTATTTAACCAATCGCACAAGCCCAATATAAATTGAGCATCAACATGTTGCACGATAACTATCGGTACAGGAAAATTGACCGGAAATTCTGATAAAATTGTTGCCAACGCATTAGGTCCCCCCGTTGAAGCACCAATGAGTAAAATATTTTTTTGATGTTTGCTATCTCGAACCAAGTATTTTTCAGCCCCAGTTCGATGTTTCACATTAGGATCAATCAGTAAATTAATCGACGCCATTTTATCGAGTAAAATTTTCGCACCATTTGCATTAATGCTATCAACAAGTTCAGGTGTATTAACAGCATCAAGAGCACCAGCACCAAGAGCATCAAAAACTTTACCGGAATGATCCTCAACACTTGACGTAACAATCAATATTGCACAAGGTGACTGCTGCATAATAATAGCCGTAGCTTCCACACCATCCATGTTGGGCATATTTATATCCATTAAAATTAAATCAGGACGTTCCTCTTTAGCAAATTTAACAGCTTGTTCACCACCATCAGCAAGCCATATCACCTGATGTTCCGGCACAGATAATACCGACAGTTTTAATAATTCCAATACGATAAAATCATCATTGACAATTGCAATTTTCATATCAATGGCTCACCGATTAAATCAATAACTGCTTCCACCAAGGTATCATCATGAAAACTGCCTTTTGTTAAATAATAATCAGCACCAACCTCCAAACCCCGCATTCGGTCCTCTTCTCTATCTTTATACGATACAATAATCACCGGTATCGCTTTTAATCGATCATCACCCTTTAACATGGTTACTAATTCGAAACCATTCATGCGTGGCATATCGATATCACTCACAATCAAATCATATTGGTTGGTACGAGCAGCATTCCAACCATCCATACCATCAACCGCAACTTCCACAATATAACCTTTACTTTGAAGTAAATTTCTTTCTACTTCTCTAACAGTTATCGAATCATCAATCACCAAAACTTTTTTATTTTTAACTATATTATGTTCGTGTTGTTGATTTTTAGATAAGCCTTTTAAGCGTCCGCCCGATAACAACAAATCAATTGAACGAAATAAATCATCCACATCAAAAATTAATAGTGGTTCGCCATTTTCATTTAACGATGCTGAACTAATATCTTGTATTTTACCTAAACGCGGGTCTAAACTATGCACCACTAAATTACGTTCACCCATAAACCTATCAACCACAATACCGTATTTATTAAGACGGTCGCTTAAAATAACGATGGATATTTCATCACTATCACTGTCTTGAGGTTTTTTATCTAAAATTTGCGTCGCCGCAATTAATCCAATGTGTTGGTTGCCATAAGTAAAATACTGCCGACCTTCCATCGTTTCAATTAAACTTTTATCGATTTTAATTGTTTGATCAATTCGAGCTAAAGGATAAGCATACGGCTCTCCAGCAATATCGACTACCAATGCACGCACCACAGATAATGTTAACGGCAGTTGAAATTGAAACTTAATACCTTTACCTAATTCAGTATTAGAGCGAATTTGCCCACGCAATTCTTGAACAACTTTATGAACCACGTCTAAACCAACACCTCGCCCAGAAATTTCAGTAACATCATCTCGAGTTGAAAAATTAGGTAAAAACATAAAATCTAATAATTCATTTTCGGATAAACTATCGGCCATATTTTCACTAACCATATTTTTTTCGACGATTTTATTTCGCAAACCATTCAAATCAATGCCACGTCCATCATCTTTAACTATAATCGATAACATTCCCGCTATGTGCATCGCTTCAAGACGTATCGTACCTTGAGCAGGTTTACCCAGAGCAAGTCTTTCGTCTGGCAATTCAATACCATGATCCACTGCATTTCGAATCATATGGTTTAATGGCCCCTGAAGTTTGTCTAAAATATCGCGGTCAACTTGGGTATTCATGCCACGAATATCGAGCTTAATATCTTTATTTAACGAACGCGACAATTCTCGGACTAAACGTTGAAAACCTTGCACGCCGTCAGAAAAGGGTCGCATACGTGCTTGTAATACATCACGATGCAGGCGATTAGATAAATTACTTGAGCGACGATCAAACGACTCTAAATCTGTAATACTATTTGTTAATAAATCACGGCATTCATTTGATTTAGACTGCACATCATGAACCAAATTAATAACTGTTTCATTGGCATTCATATCAAATAATTTTTCTCGCAGCTGGTCAGCTAACACAACCAACTCAACTTGACGTTTTTTAATATACAATAACGACTCAGAATAACTTCCTAACCAGCGAGACTCAACCAGAGCTTCTCCAGCTAAACCTTGTAAACGATTTAAACTTTCAGCAGAGACCCGAACAATATTATCAATTGAATTTTTTTCAGCATTAACACTCATTGCGTTCTCAGCAGTATCATTATTAGCATCAACAGCCGCATTAATCGCCACTTCGTCAGTAATATCAGCTAAATACGATAATTTTAAACGTGGCTTCTGTTCTAATATATTCAATAACGCCTGATGTAATTCTTGCAATTCTTGAGAATGAGCCTCTAACCAATTATCGTAATTTTCAGAAGTTGCCATCGCCATATTCGAAAGCATATCAACACTGGCTAATAATATATCCATATCATCTGGTTCTAATATAAACTTACCTTCTTGGGCAGCAACAAAAATATCTTCCATGAGATGAGATATCGATACGGAGCTTTCTAACCCAACCATTCGCGCAGCACCTTTAACGGAGTGAGCTGCACGCATCAAACTTTCCAACAAGCTAGCATCTTCAGGTGTAATTTCTAATTCTAATAATGCTGCGCTTAGTTTCTCAGTTTGAGAAACGGATTCCATGCGAAACAATTCTAACATTGACACATCCGCTAACGCTTCTTTTGTTTTACTATTTTTAGTTTTTTTCGATTTAGGTTTTTTAACTAAGCTACTATTTTTTGATTTTGATTCACTGACATTACTGGTTATTGCCAATAGAGATGTTGTTTTATCAATAAAAAAATTATTTTTTTCTTTTAACCACGGTGTTAAATCTTTTTCAGCGGCCTTAATTAAAGTCAACATTAATTTTGTTGCAGATTCCAAAATGGTAATAGTGTCGGGTTGTAAATCAATTTTATTTTTAGACGCTGAAATCAACACCAATTCCATGGCCTTACTTAATTCAAACACTTGAGTTAAGCCTGAAATTTTTGATGCCGCTTTTATAGCAACCAAAGCGACACCTGATTGTTCTAACTGTTCTGGATTAGTTGCGTCATCACGTAATTGCTCCAAACAGGCACTTAAACTTGGTAATTTATCCTGTGCTTCAACGCAGAATAGTTCGAGCATTGCATTGTTTTTTCGAGAATTAATCATGCAAGTTTCTTTTCCATGCTATAAAATAACAACTCAGCATCCAAACAAGCTACCGCTTTATCTTTCCACGCTAATATTCCCTGAGTATATGTTCCTGCTGCTTGAGACAAGGTTGCCGGAGCAGGCTTCAAATCATATTCATTATAAAGAAATGTACCACTAACCTCACTAACCAAAAAAACATACTGACTATCATTATGTTTCACAGCGATCATTCGCTCATAAATTCGCTCTTTGGTTTCTTTACCGGTATAACGTTCCGCTTTTTCAATTTCCATCAATTGCCCGAGAGAAATACAAATTTTTAATTGTCCCCGTAGGTTAACTAAACCTCGCAAAACTGCAGTACTATGATGCGGAATACTATGCACTGAACAAACATCGGTAATTTCCTGAATCGAAGTAGTTGGTAATGCCATCCATTCTTTACCCAAACGAAAAATAGTTACCGACTTAGTACCAACCGATTGTTGTTTTTTTTCAATACTAAAAATAGTGGCCCATTCATTTTCATAACCATCTGGCAACGGACGTTCCAACATACGACGCCCTGCTGCTGAATAAACCTCACAATTTCGACAATGAATGACTTTTTCTAATTTTTCACAACGAGGATTAGCATTGCTCCAAACGCCAATAGTATTCCAGCAATCATCAACTTTAATCTCATTTGGTAGTTGTACTTTCATTGACTACCCCGATTGAGGTCAACTCGATTTTTTAAACGAGAAGCGCGTTCGCGAAATCGTTTAGCACCAAGTTCATCACCTTGTTCTCCGAGCATCGTTGCTAAATACATCAAAGCATCATAATGCTCAGGATCAAGATAAATAACATTTTTGAAATATTGTAAAGATTTTTGTTCATTACCAATTGCAAGTTGAATAATGGCTAATAAATAATAAACTTCTTTATCTGTTTTGTTATTCTCTAAATATTTCATGCAGATAGTTTCAGATTCAATTAATTTACCACTATCAGCAAGTTGCTTGGCTTTGAGTAGTGCATTATTTGTTGTTGATTTTGGAACTTTGGCAGTAGCCATTAATAGCGGTTTCGGCGTGCTTGGAACAGGCCCAGTGGCTCTAACTACTTTACGTCTTTCACGTTTATTTTTTTGTCGAACACTATTTTTTTTGATTATTTTTTCAGACGTTATTGCTGACGTTTTTTTATTTTTTTTATTCAACAATACCGCATCATTAATTTTACGTACAATAAATGATTTTTCATAACGTTGAGAGACAAACCAGTTTTTAGCAAAAATACTTGCCTCAGCATGCCCCACAAACAACAAACCGCTATCATTAAGTAGTTTACTCAACATTGCTGCAGCTTGGCTTTGTGTCTCTCTATCAAAGTAAATTAATAAATTTCGACAAAAAACAATATCATAAGGTATTTGAGTATTTATAAATTTTTCATCTAATATACTGGCAACCTCGAAATTGACCATTGCTTTAATTAAAATATCGGGATAATAAAATCGTTGATCATAGTTAAAAAAACGATCACGGATACTTTGTTCAACGCCACGAAATGAATTTTCACGGTAATGCGCGGTTTTACAACGTTTAATATTACGTTCGCTAATGTCAAAAGCATCTATTTTTAACTGCGAGGGCATTAAACCTGCTTCTATTAGCGTAATAGCAATCGAATAGGGTTCTTCACCAGTTGCACAGGGTAAACTCAAAATTCGAATTTGTTTATCAGGATTTTGTATTAACCACTCCTGTTGCACAAATTTTGTTAACATTTTAAAAGGCAACGTGTCCCTAAAGAACCAGGTCTCTGCAACCACAACTTCTTCAACTAATTGCTTTAGCTCCTTTTGGTCTGTTATCAAAATTTTAGTATAATCGCTAATATTCGTTATTTTACAATCTAACATACGTTGTTCCACGGCACGTAGCACCCCGGATGAACCTATCGATGCAGTATTTAGGCCCATAGCAGCGTATAATAAATTTTCAATCTTTGATAAACTCATCACTTATCAACAGTTTCACAGCGTTCATTAAATAGCATAGTCTCAAGTTGCTCAGTGAGCAGCTCATTAATTTCGACATATTGAATTAGAGATCCTTTATTGTGTGTCACATCACCTAGATATGATGCACCATCGACGCTAATACCACTTTCTTTAAACTCACTTTTTAAAACACAAATTGTTTCAGTTACCTTTTCAGCGATTAACCCAAGCGGATACATTTTTCTATTATTAGCGGTGTAATTAACTAATACAATTCGACTACTTAAAACTTTGTTATAATTTATACCATTATTTAACTGACATAGATTAATCACAGGAACCGGTTGGCCTCGATAATCGAGTAACCCTGCAATATAAATTGGTGCGCGAGCTATCGGTTTTAACGTTGTTAGCGGTAATATTTCTATAATTTGTTTTGCTGCCACCACAAAATGGTGTTGCGCTATATGTAATGACACTAACAACATTGGCTTTAATTATCTTGGATTACTTGGGTAGTTATTATCTTTTAATTTAAACTTAGACACGCCTTCTTGAAGTGATCTCGCGGCATTATGCAAAACACTAATTGAGCTAGTCGATTGCCGCAATGATTCTGCTGATTGATGCGTACCATCACTCAATTGAGCAATCGATTCATTTATTTGTTTAGCGCCTTTCGCTTGGTTTTGCATTCCGATGTGTACTTCTTCAAAACGCGGTAACAATGCCTGAACTTGTTCAATAATATTGGCTAGCTGTGCACCAACCTCTCGCACATCATCAACCCCCATACGAACTTCATCGGTAAATTTATCCATTCCCATCACACCAGCCGAGACGGCGCTTTGCATTTCTTTTACCATTTGCTCAATATCCCAGGTTGCTACCGCGGTTTGATCAGCTAAACGTCTAATTTCAGTTGCAACTACCGCAAAGCCAACACCATACTCACCGGCCTTTTCTGCTTCAATAGCCGCATTAAGCGATAATAAATTGGTTTGATCGGCGACTTTAGTAATGGTTGTCACAACGCTATTAATATTGGATGCTTTTTCACTTAATACCGACAACTTTGAACCAATACCTGCTGTTGCATCCATCATGTTATGCATGGTTTGCTCCATTATTCCCAATGCAGACTGGCTATCAGCTGCTGCATTTGCAGTCGTTTCGGTTACTCCGGTAACTTCATCCATGGTTAATACCAACTCTTGCACCGTCGCAGATATTTCAGTTGCAGCGGTTGCAATCTCATTAGCGGTGGCCGCTTGCTCAGTAACGGTTGCTTCTTGTTGCTTTGCCGTCGCTGCAATTTCTGTTGAGGATGAGGTTACTTGAATGCCAGATTTTTTAACATTGGAAACTAATGACGCTAAATTTACCGACATCATATTTAGTGAGCTAACTAATTGGCCAATTTCATCTTCTGAAGTTTCAGTCATCACAACCGTTAAATCACCAGCGGCAATTCGTCCTGTCGCATCAACGGCTGAGTTTAACGGCACAACAACACTATCGACAATTTGCCGAGAGATACTACGTGCAGCAACAAAACCAGCAAGTAACAATACTAATGCCGTAATTATAATACCAATAACTTCTGCCACTAAAAATGAATTGGCATCATCAATTTTTGACTGTGCACTATCTTCCAGTGATTTTAATTTTTTGTCTATTCCCCTAAGCAATGGCCCAACTTGTGTGCGCATTAAATACGAATCTTGACGCCATTGCTCACCTTTATGAATTTTAATAAACTCTTCAAGATTTATAAAAAATTGCTCACGTAACATTATAATATTTTCAAAGTCATCAATTTGGTCAAATACAAATTCACTTGCCTTATTGCTTACTATCTTTTTTATTTTATTGATATCATTTTGAGTTTTCTCTTGAAAAAGCCTAATATTATTTTCTGATACCGCAGCCCTGTCTGCCATCAATGCTCGAACACTATTCATTAAGTTTTGCCAGCTATAACGCAGAGAATCCATCGCCATTAATAGTTTTTTTCGCTCTGGTGTCGCCTCTTCGTCTTTTTCCGTTCCAATCATATTAGTAATGCTGTTCAACAATTCAAGACTAATAGGGTTCATGTTCTTAGAGGCATACATGACGCTAGGAAAATTTTCTGCTGTATGTGCTGCCAAATTATAAAACTTACCTTCAAAACTTTTAAATTTTACAATATCCTCTTCAATACTATTCACTAGCTTTAAGGACATAGCATCTTTTTGAATGGGTTCTAGTTGCTTTAACTCATTTAAAGTAAATTCAACTTCAACTAAGACTTCTTCATAATTAGTTCGGTGTAGCTCTTCTTTGCTGAGTAAAAATAAACCCAAAGATCCAGATGCTTCTTTTATATTGGTATCCAATTTAACTGACGCAATAACCGTAGGCTCATGTTCATCGATAATAGCCCGAATATTATTTAAAACTAACAGCAGACCAATAACCGTCACAATAACAACAACCGTCATAAAACTTAATATTGCACTAAACCCAAAATAGAGTTTTTTGCGAATAGATAAATATTCCAATCTCCGACGAAGAATTGCGTCGAGAAATCCCATGTTTAAATTTATTTTCATTTTATTAAAACCATATTAATTTATATATAAAATTATTTCTTAGTGATGAACAACTTAGCGTTAATCATCAGCACATAACGCTATAAGTTAGTATTCGGCAAGAAGGCTTATTTCTTTATAAATTTCGATATAATCTAGGTTTTAGTGCCAATTTGTTGTATTTTAAAAATTTCGTAGCGCTCCAGAACTATTACTTTATCCCACTAAATGTGTGATAATTTAGCTTTATCGTATTCAATAATAAATTGCTGCATTTAAACAAAATACTCGATTTCGATATTAACGTTACTGATGTAGAGGAATAGGAAATGCAAGGCAAATCTGAAACACGCACAATAAATGCTAAATTAGACACCACAAAGGATTATTACATCATTCGAAACGGCACAGAATACGCCGGGTGTCATTTACTCATTGATTTGTGGCAGGCCAAAAACCTTACCGATATTGACTTAGTGGAAGCAACCTTGCGCCAATGCGTGATTGCTTGTGGTGCAAGTTTGTTGCATATTCACCTACACCATTTTTCAGATAGCGGTGGCATTTCGGGGGTTGCTGTCTTAGCTGAATCCCATATTAGTGTGCACACCTGGCCTGAACGGAATTATGCTGCATTTGACATCTTTATGTGTGGTGAAACAAAACCAGAAAATGCACTTCCAATATTAAAAGAGGCTTTTTTACCACAGCGCTTTGACGTTAAAGAAATTTATCGTGGTGAAGTTCAACAACAAAAATAATAGTTTTACTATTTTACTTTATCCATTGCTTTTAATATTTCTCTAATTTTACTCATACGCAAATTTACAGATGCTGTCTGCGCAATGGTCATTGGCAGTTTATCATTTGAATCGTCACAACGTGAACCATAGAGAGTGCGTTGATCCCGCTCATCCATAATGGCCATTTTTAGTTTAATACTTCGAGCTTGTTTTTTAATTTGCACTGCAAGCCTAGGTCGATCAACACGATTCAAGGTAATAGCATATTCATCCAATAACCGACTAAATCGTACCGGAGTGGTTTCTTCGGCATTTGCCGCCCGCAAATTGGGCAATGCTGCTTCAAAATAAATACTCGCCATTCGATAATGCTGTTGATCAAAATAAAGCCGAAACATTTCAACCAAGGTTAAGACATAAGGGCCATTGAAACTTTTTTCAAGTTGGTATGACTTTTCGATAAATTCTTCAGCTATTTCAAAATGACACGTGATACCAGCTGCATGCCCAAACTCATAATAAAAAACGGCACGACTTCGATCAGGTGCATCAGTTTGTTCAAGATGTTCAACGGCTTTTTCCCAAGCTTCACGTGCCTCTCGCCAATCACCCGCGACTGAGGCACGATAACCCGCTTGTGCATATTTAGCCGCACGCGAAAAATGTGAGGTTTCAAAATTATGCTCTTCGGCTTTAAGATTAACCGAAAAATAAATACTTAATGGCATGCAAATGAGCACACCATATAAGATTAATCTTACTTTTTGATAGTCCATAATATGCTCTCATTTCCGTGAAGAGTTCCGTTTTAATTTATTAACTATTAACTATGGCGTGCATTTAAATAAGCTTTTTCAGAGACATTATGCCACTGTGTCACTTGATTGCGGTAGCTTATAAATGAATCATATATTTTTTGATTAACCGCATTTTTTTTAGCAATGTCTTGTATCACCTCATCTGAAATATTTTGTAATTCACTTAATACATCTTGAGGGTATGGTAATAACTTAACTTTGTGAATATTTATTAATTTATCTAAAGCATCGTTATTTCTAGCGGTGTATTCTGCTAGCATGTCTAAATTAACAACTTTGCAGGCATTACGTACGATCGCTTGCAAATCATCAGGTAGTGCTTCGAGCGCGCTTTTATTAACGATGGCTTCTAATGTGGTACCCGGCTCATGCCAACCCGGATAATAATAAAATTTTGCTATCTTATAAAAACCAAATGCCAAGTCATTATAAGGACCAACCCATTCAGTTGCATCTATTGCACCTGATTGTAATGAAGTATAAATCTCACCTCCCGGAAGTGTTACCGGTGTAGCGCCGATACGTTTTAAAACTTCACCGCCCAGTCCCGGCATACGCATTTTTAAACCCGATAAATCATCTACTGATTTAATTTCTTTATTAAACCAACCCCCCATTTGAGTTCCGGTATTTCCGGCTGCAAATGGCACAAGATTAAAGGGTTTATATAACTCTTGCCATAACTTTAAACCGCCACCATAGTATAACCAGCCATTCATTTCCTGTGCATTTAATCCAAACGGTACGGTTGAAAAAAATTGCGCCGCTTCTATTTTGCCTTTCCAATAATACGCACCACCGTGACCTATCTCAGCAGTGCCATTTGAAACCGCATCAAATACTTCAAACGCAGGCACTAATTCTTTGGCACCATAAACTTTAACATTGATTCTTCCGCCGCTCATTTCAGTAATCAACGCAGCTAAATTATCTGCACCCGTGCCTAGCCCCGGAAATCCTTTTGGCCAGGTAGTCACCATTTTCCAATTTATTTTTTTTGTTGATGAATTCGTTACCGCCTGCGAACTGTTTTGTGTCTTGTTGCACGCCCCGAGTAAAGCCGAACCAGCGACAACACCCGATACAGTTGCTCCTTTTATAAAGTCACGTCTTTTCATTTTACACCTTTTTTATTTCTACTTATTTTAAATCTTTATTTATCATGTTAATAGCAAAACTTAGTAATATCTTTCTTGAACTACATCCGCTAAGTGTTACTTTATTACCGATTAATTATTAATAATTATTATGTTTAATCGCATAGATCTGTCCGATTTTATCTGCCATGCTTGATCAACGTTATTGAACGAAATCACTAAAAAAATAACGAAATACAAACATTATAACTTACTATTTTAAAGTAAATCAGCCTGGAAAAATCCATTGGAAAAAATCCAAACGCAATTAACTGCAATCACTGCAATTAGTTTCTTATTGATTCCAATAACAAGCTTAGCAATGGGATTAAGCCTTAACATGCTAACGCTAGATAATATTTTGCTATCGGAATCACTACCGCTACTGCTGACCACCCCGTTAGTTATTCTGGCAGTTAGTGTGTATTATTTCAGTCACTATTTGTCTCCTGTTAAACAATTATTACAACTTAAAAAAACCGCATTAGTAACCAATAAACAAATTAGTATCACCGATCCAATTCATTTACATCTAACCCATTTTTGTCGCCACTATTGGGCAGTATGCCTGTCCTTTATACTCCTTTTGCCACTCAGCTATCAAGCAAGCCGAGGCAACCAATTATCCTATATTTTCACTTGGGAAACGCTGCATATTAGTTTACTGACACTAATCGTGGCGGTAACCGTTGCTTTACCTGGCTACATGTTATCGCTCACCGTACTGGGAAAAATATCACAGCATATTGGCCTAAAAAACATACAAGTTAGCTTAAAAACTAAGATGTTATTAGTTGGTGGCTACATTCCATTGCTCACAACAACCATTATTTTGGGTTATTTCTCATGGAGCAACGGCTCAATTTCAGGTGAAATTCTTTTTATTTGGGCGCTAATGGGCGCCTCATCATTTATTTGTACTTTTATTACAGTTGATAGTGTTCAAGCATCGTTAGTCCCGATCAATCATGCGCTACTGGATAGTGATGCAACCAACCATCAATATTTGGCTAAAAACCTTATTCCACATTCGACCGATGAAATCGGTTTATTAATGCAAACCTTAGGGCATTTATTCACCCGTCTTGGTGAACAAGAATCCTATGTTCAGGCCATTTTTAACCATGCTGCTGAAGCCATTATAGTCTCAAACGATAACGGTAAAATTGTTTTATATAATCCCGCGGCAGAAAAACTATTTGGCTACAAAACCCAAGACATAAAACACAATACAATATCCAATCTATTACCTTTAATTGTCAATAATGAAGGCAAACCGATGATGATTGAAGATAAAATAGAATCCCAAGCATTGCACCATGATGGTTCCTCAGTGCCAATCAAACTCAGCATCAGCAAACTCCGAATGAACGACAGAATTTGTTATGCCTACTTAGTGCAAGACATTTCCAAACGTAAAGCGACCGAAGTTTTATTACAAAATGCCGAAGATCGTTACCGGACACTGGTTGAAACAGCTCATGACTTAGTTTGGAGCATGAACGCCGATGGACATTGGACCTATTTAAATAACGCCGTTACACGAATTTATGGCTATGAGCTAAAAGAAATGATTGGCCACCACTTTAGCCAATTTCAAGCTCCGGTATCGCATTCTCACGATAAACGTGCGCTCAAACGTCTATTATTAGGTGATGAACTCGTACAGTATGAAACATTGCTAAAACATAAAGATGGCACCCAGCGTCACATAAGTTTTAATGCCAAACCAATATACGATGAAAAAAATAATATCGTTTCGATAACTGGCACAGCCCGAGACATTACCGATCAAAAAGCCTATGAAAATGAACTGACATATCAAAGCCAACACGATACATTAACCGGTTTATTAAACCGTCGCTATTTTCACCAAGAACTTACTCGGGTCATCGCTCGAGTTGCACGAAGCGGCATGGAATGTGCGTTATTATATATTGATTTGGATCAATTTAAATACATAAACGATACCCTAGGCCATGCTGCTGGTGATGCTTTATTATTAGAGTGTACTAACCTCCTCCAAAAACACACCCGCGACGGTGATCTGTTGGCACGTTTTGGTGGCGATGAATTTACAATTTTGCTTTATAATATAGCGCCATCAAAAGCACAGGCTGTTGCTGAAAACTTGAGAGAGTTATTTGATAAATACCGATTTTATCAAAAAGGCAAAGCCTACAATGTAACTTGCAGTATTGGCTTATCGATTATTGATAATAATATCAACTCTCCCGACGATGCTTTATCGCGAGCCGACTTGGCTTGTAATATTGCTAAAACTCAAGGACGAAACTGTGTGCACATATCCACTAAACGTGATGAAGAAAAAATGGGGATGTCAGAAGACATGGGATGGGCCGCACGAGTTCGCGATGCTTATGAAAACGATAAATTTAAATTAATGTATCAACCCATTTTTTCCATATCAAATAAAAATGTTGAAGACTATGAGGTTTTACTCAGAATACCACTAAGTGATGGTAGTATGATTTTACCCGGTGGATTTATTCCAGCCGCCGAACGTTTTGGTTTAATACACCATGTCGACCGATGGACAGTGCGAAAAGCCATCACCACTCTATCTGAATTAAATAATAATAATCATCATGCACGCTTTGCAATTAACTTATCCGGGCGCGCATTTGAAGACCAAGAATTATTACCGTTAATTGCCAACTTGTTAAAAGAAACCGGATTAGACCCACAACTACTAACGTTTGAAATAACCGAAACCGAAGCCATTGAAAATTTAACATCAGCAACAAGTTTTATTTGCAAACTAAAAGATCTCGGTTGCAAGTTTGCACTAGATGATTTTGGCTCAGGTTTTAGTTCGTTTAATTACTTGAAAAATCTACCCGTTGATATTTTAAAAATAGACGGCAGTTTTGTACAAGCCCTGCATAAAACTCATGTCGATCAAGCAATGGTGCAATCCATGAATCAAATTGCACATGCTCTTGGTAAAAAAACCATTGCTGAGTTTGTAGAAAATAATGACACATTGAGTTTATTAGAAGACTATGGCGTAGACTTCGCACAAGGCCATTATCTTGGAAGACCGAAACTTGACATAGTTGCTGAAATTAAAAGCCGAAAAATGAATATCAACACTGCTAGTAATAATCTCATCACTTCTGCAATGACTAACAGCAACCTTTAATTAAGCATAATGTAAATCACGATATATCATATAACACCGCTAACATAATAGTAAAACCAATCCCCACTATCAACGTTAGCGGAATACCCACTTTTAAAAAATCCTTAAATCGATAACCACCGGCACTGTAAATTAATAAATTAGTTTGATAACCAATGGGGGTGGCATAGCTCATGTTAGCGCCAAATAAAACCGCTAATATAAAAGGCTCTAATGGTGCATTCAGTTGTTGTGCAATATTCACCGCCACTGGAGTGCCTATAACCGCAGCAGCAGTATTGGAAACGATATTTGTAACCAAAGACATTATAAATAATAAACTGCATAAAATAGTTAAATCTGATAAGCCTTGGGTTAACTCAACAAATTGAAATGCTAAATAGTTTGCACCCCCGGTTTCTATTAACGCTTTACCCAATGCCAAGCTAACAACAACGATTAAGATCACTTGAATATTAAGTGCCTTTGCTATATCTCGCCAACGCACACAGCGAGTTAACAACATTAAACCAGCACCGGTAACAGCACTAATTGCAATAGGCAATACATTAAATGCCGCAAGCAAAACCACTGCAATCATAATAAAAATTGATACTGGCGCACGTTTACTTGAAATAAAGTCAACAGTATTTTCCAAAATAAGTAGTTTACTGTCATTTCGAATGGCATTTAAATTATCACGGCTACCTTGCACTAATAAAATATCGCCATGCTTTAATTTAATGGCACTAACATTTTGTTTTATTTTTTCGGTGGGATGATGCAAACGATGTTGTGCAAGAACAATAATATTAAAACGTTCGGCAAAACGTGTTTCTTTTAATGAGGCATTTTGTAATAACGAGCCTTGGGTTACCAAGACTTCAGCTAAAATTTGATTATCTTCCGAACTAATATAATCGTCGTCGCTCACTTCATCTTTTTTATTTACATTGTGTAACTGCCCTTGCAATAAATGCTCATATTCCTTTAACTGTTCAGCCGTGCCACTGATAAATAATGCATCACCAGACTGTAGCTTCACTGATGGTAACGGTATGATAAATTGATTTTCCTTACGCCTTATTTTGTTTATTTTAATTTCATAATCTAATTTTTTAAGCGCCTCCGATAATTCCAACCCCACAACCGGACTAGCCTCTTGTAAGAATAATACCGCATTGTAAATTCGTTGATTGGTATGCGTTAAATCAATATCTCTTGCTGGCAGCAATAATGGCGCAACTAACCACAAATAAATTAAACCAACACTACCCACCATTAGCACGGGTAATGCAAAGTAAAACATCGAAAATTCAATACCAACCAAATCTTTGGCGATGGATACCACTAAGATATTAGTCGAAGTACCAATGGTGGTTGCCATGCCGCCTATTAATGTTACCAAGCCAACTGGAATTAAAATTTTTGAAGGTGATGTTTTATTTTTTATCGCGACACTTATTAGCACGGGTAATAACATGATAACAATTGGCGTATTATTTAAAAACCCGCTAACACCAGCACTAATAACCAGCGTTATTAAAAAGGTCCGTTTTGGGCGTACCGCCCAATGCTTGGATAATAATTTGATTAGCGGTTTTAGCGCACCGGTGCTTTCGATACCTTTACCCAATATCATCAACGCGGATATGGCGACTAATGCCTGATGGCCAAAACCTAAAAAAAAGTCAGTTGCGACTATTTTCATGCCATCACGAGCTTCAAAAGGAAATAGGCTAAAAAATACAACCAATATAATTAAAATGATAAAACTGGAGGTTTCTAAGCGTAATTTTTCTTGAGAGAATAATATCAGCGACAATACGGTTAAAGAAATAACCATGACAGCGTGTGGATTTAATTCTACAGCCATTACTCACTATAACCCTCGATTGATGTAATGTTAGTATAGACAGTAAAATTTAGATCTAACTACAAATACCCACTTATTTAGTTGCAAACTCTGAAATTATAAGCCTATCCCGACCAGAGCTTTTGGCCTTATATAACGCCACATCGGCTTCATTGATTAATTCGTCTATTGAATTACAATGCCGGTTAAGCATTGATGTGACTCCAATACTGATAGTAACATAGTCACAGATTCCTGAGCTTTTGTGTCGAATATTATTGGTTTTCATACTTTTTAAAAGTGCCGTTAATCTATCAACAAATTGATCTTCACCTAAATTGATAACAATGAATTCTTCACCACCATAACGGGCAACAAATTCATTCGAACGTCGAAAATACCTTGATATTATTTCTGATATTTTAATCAGACATTCATCACCTTGTTGGTGCCCATAACTATCATTGTATTTTTTAAAAAAATCAATATCAATTAACGCTATATTAAGAGCAACGTTTAACCTGCCTGCCGTTGAAAACTCTATGTTACCCCTCGATTCTAAATACCGTCTATTATACAAGCCTGTTAGGCTGTCTGTTTGCGATATCGTTTCCAATCTTTTGTTGAGGTTATCAATATTGGTGTTTTTATCGATTAAAAATTTCTCTAATTTATTTTTTTTTCGAGCCGCTATAAATAACACCAAACTCATTAGTGATATTAATAACATAAAAAACCCATAAACGATTGAGCCTTGTTTAATCAGCTGATTTTCATAATCACTGAATAAACTCTGATCGTGCAAATCCAAAACATCCCAATAACTGTCTTGCACAACAAACGATGCTAAGCGCCGTTTTTTCTCATCTTCGGTTAAGCGATAATCCAATCTATTTATTAGTTTTTTTCGACTACCAATTTTTGTTATTTCGATAATACCAAATTTATTATTAAAGATAATAATTTCGTGCTTATTGGGTGACGCGGCATTTAATAGGTTACTGATGGTGTTGGAGTTAAAAGTCACTATAAAAACATTATCTGAATTATCAAGTTTTGCGCGTATATCAAAGTGGTATATAGTTGGATTAGGGTGTATGCGTATTATTTGTTTTCCTGTTTCAACAAACAGTTTCATATCATCCATGCAAAGTTGTCCAATCTTCCCGTCAAAATCATCAACAATAAGTTCTCCGGATGACGAGATAATATTCGATGCAATATAATCAGTGAAATAGCGACTTAATTTTTTATTGAGTTTTTCGTATAACGCATCATCTTCTGGTTCATTAATCACCGAAGTGACCAAAGCAACATTGTCTTCCAGAAATGATTTAACTAACTGTTTTTTGTGTTGTAATAATTGTTCAATATCGTAGCTTATATTTTTTGTGGCATTTTTTGATACTAACGTGTGATAACTGATGAATTCGTTTAAACGCTCATTGGCAAGGGACAGGTAAAAAATGCCGAAAATAATCGTTAAACTCACTCCAAAAACAATTGTTGTTATCTCTATTGATGGTGTAAATTTTTTCAAAAACATTACCATATTGAAATATTGTCGAATCCCAATTACTATTTTTGGGTATAGTCATATAAGTCTAGCATTTTATCTGCAGCTTATAGAAGCTTAGACCAAGCACAATTTAAATCAATATAATTAATTGGGTTTTAATCAAGATCACACCATCAAATTTGCATAGGCCACCACTAACCATTTTGAACCTACCCGGTCAAAATTAACCTGCACCCGAGAATGTTTACCCTCTCCCTCATAGTTAAGCACAACCCCTTCACCAAATTTAGCATGGGTCACGCGTTGCCCTAGTTGCATGCCAAGTTCTTCCGGAATGGATTGATCAAAATCATCAAACGAATTCGAAAACGACGAAACCGCTGAGGCACTATTAACTTCACCAACCATTCTAACTTGCTCAAGGCATTCTGCTGGCAACTCGTCTAAAAACCGTGAAGGACGAGAAAAGCGTTCTTCACCGTGTAAACGTCGTTTTTCAGCACAACTTAGTGTTAATTGTTGCATCGCACGTGTCATACCGACATAACACAAGCGGCGTTCTTCTTGTAATTTTTTAGGATCATCACTCGACATTTTATGTGGAAATAAGCCTTCTTCCATTCCCGTTAAAAAAACCCGGGGAAACTCTAACCCTTTGGATGAATGTAATGTCATGAGTTGCACGCAGTCATCCCATTCACCCGATTGTTTTTCACCGGCTTCTAATGCCGCATGAGTTAAAAAGCTCGAAAGCGGATCCATTTCTACAACATCATCATCAACCGTGTCGACATCATAAAATTTTGCAGCATTAACCAGTTCTTCCAAGTTTTCTATTCGAGCCTGACCTTTTTCACCTTTTTCTTTTTGGTAATGTGTTAATAAATTACTATGATGCACAACGTGCTCAACTTGTTCATGTAACTCGGTTCCGGCACAACTCCGTGCCAAGTTTTCAATGAGATCGATAAAGAGTTGCAAAGCACTCATGGCTCTTGCGCTAAATACATTATCTTGAATTTGTCGATGCGTCGCTTGCCATAATGAAATTTGATTTTCACGGGCACTTTCTCGAATAATTGATACGGTTTTATTGCCAATACCCCGAGTAGGAAAGTTAACAACACGTTCGAATGAAGCATCATCATTACGATTTTGTATTAAGCGTAAATACGCCAACACATCTTTTATTTCTTGTCGTTCAAAGAATCGTAAACCACCATAAACTCGATAAGGAATAGCTGAACGAATTAATGACTCTTCAAATACCCGGGATTGTGCATTAGAACGATAGAGAATTGCACAGTCGGCTCGTTTACCACCATCATCATTCCAGTCTTTAATTTGCTCAACAACATAATAGGCTTCATCGAGATCATTAAATGCATGATATAACAAAATAGCTTTGCCGTTGTCATCAGCAGTCCATAATTCCTTTCCCATTCGATCAGTATTATTGCTAATGAGTTGATTCGCTGCCGTTAAAATATTACCGGTGGAACGGTAGTTTTGCTCTAGGCGAAATACGTTTTGTTTGGCATAAGCTTTTGAATATTCGTGAATGTTTTCAATTTGGGCACCACGCCAACCGTATATCGATTGATCGTCATCACCCACTGCAAAAATTTTGCCACTATCTCCGGCTAGTAATTTAAGCCAGGAATATTGCAGGGTATTGGTATCTTGAAACTCGTCAACTAAAATATGTTTAAATCGTTCTTGATAAGCACGTAATACCGCTGGTTTGTTTTGAAATAATTCGTAGGCGCGTAATAATAATTCAGCAAAATCAACCAGACCACCCCGTTTACAAGTCGCTTCATATGCTTCGTAGATTTTAAGCATGTGTAATAAATGCGGCTCACCATTATGTGAAATTTGTGAAGGCCGTTTAGCCTCATCTTTTCTTGCGTTGATATACCACTGCGCTTCTTTTGCCGGATAATGCGTTTCATCGATGCCTAATTCTCGAATAACGCGTTTAATGGTGCGCTTTTGATCATCACTGTCTAAAATTTGAAATGCTTGTGGTAAATCGGCATCTTGCCAATGCGCACGTAATAATCGATGTGCAATGCCATGAAACGTGCCGACCCACAAAGCACGTGTTGGTGAGCCTAATAATTCCTCTATTCGACCACGCATTTCACCAGCAGCTTTATTGGTAAACGTTACCGCGATAATGCCATAGGGTGTGATGTTTTCAGCCATCATCAACCAAGCAATTCGATGAACCAAAACCCGGGTTTTGCCACTACCGGCACCCGCGAGGACTAATACATGTTCGTTTGGGGCACAGACTGTTTGTCGTTGTGCATCATTAAGCGGATCGAGTATTGCGGAGACATCCATATTATTTCACTATTCAAAATTGCCAATTAAGTTTATCGTTTATCATACCAAAGCTGCTAAGGAATCGGTATGTTGAATTATCCAGTAACGGCAAATAGCAATAGTTAAGTAACACCGAACCAGCTCAAATACGACTGTGGGCTCAATGCTATAACGCTTATTACATAACCGAGCCAACAATAAATAGTTTAATTTAATCAGTCACTTAACCTAATATTTTGATGAAAAGTAAAATTAAACAATTAATAAAAAATGCCGATATCAGTTTGGCATGCAAGGATTTTAACTACTTTTGTAACTAGAACCAGCAACGATGACTAATGCAAAAAACTCATTCGAAGAAAAAATAAAGCTGCTCCAAATTAGTTTTATAAACGAGCTACCGGGACGCTTAGCTGAAATGACAGGTTACAGCAAGCAACTCGAAACTGATTCGAATGATGATTTAACACTAGAAAGTCTAACACGCAAGTTACACAGCTTAGCTGGCTCCGGAGCAACATTTGGCTTACCCGCAGTAACGGATTTGGCACGTGAGGCTGAAAATCTGCTAAAACAACAACACATCATCGAAAATGGTATCGATGAAGCAACTCACAACAAAATCAAACAGATTTTAAACGATTTAAATAACATCAAAACTGAGAAAGTAAATGAACCTGCTCTTTCCAAACAATCAAAACAAATAAAAGATTCTTTAAAAAAACAAGCCAGTAAAATACGAAGCGTATATATTTTAGAGAGTAACGTAGCACTACACCACGATATCATTACCCAGTTTCAACAATATGGTTTTTCAGCACAAGTATTTGATAATTTAGATGCCTTTACTCAGGCTCAAACTGATAACAAGCCTGAAGTCGTTATGATCGATTTATTATTTAATGCAACCCCAACCATAAAAATGGACCAGCTAATAAAACAAGCAATGGCATTGGGTATATTAACCATCGTCACTTGTGATGATGGCGATATTCAACACCGATTAACGGTAGCTCGCGCAAACGCTAAAGAATTTTTTATTAAGCCTTATAATATATCTGACATCATCGATCGTATTGATTCAGCCGTTACTACAACAAAAATTGATCCCTACCGTGTTTTAATTATTGACGACTCTTATGAACTTGCGAAATTTTTTTCACTCACTTTGGAGAATGAAGGTTTCAATTCAAACTACATCACTAAACCGCTTAATGTTTTGGAGGCCATTACACATTACCAACCGGAATTGATATTATTGGATTTGTATATGCCAGAATGCACCGGGTTTGAATTAGCCGCCGTCATCAGGCAACAAGAAAATTATATCGATGTCCCTATTGTTTTTTTATCGTCTGAAACAGATATGAAAACGCAACTCCAAGCCATGCAACGTGGTGGCGATGAATTTTTAACAAAACCAATATCACCCGAACATCTAATTATCGCCGTTAAAACTAGAATTGATCGTTATCGGCAATTAAAATCTTTATTCGTAAAAGACAGTTTAACGGGATTACATAACCACACCAGTATAAAACAAAATATTGAAACAGAAATTTTACGTGCACAACGTAATCGCAAACAAGTATGCCTAGTGATGATCGATGTGGACTATTTTAAACAAGTAAATGATACCTATGGCCACAATGCAGGTGATAACGTTTTAAAAGGTCTCGCCAGATTAATGCGCCAACGATTACGCCAAACCGATATTCTCGGGCGTTATGGAGGTGATGAATTTGTTGTTATATTGCCGGAAACAGAAATTAATGATGCCAAATTAGTTATCGATAAACTGCGTTGTGATTTTGAAAAACTGCAATTTAAAGATAAAGGTCGTAACATTGCCGTCACCATCACTTGCGGCATTGCAAGCTACCCTCCTGCAAAAGACAGTGAAAACTTGAGTATCTCGGCCGATGTAGCATTATACAAAGCAAAAGAGCTCGGCCGAAATAAAGTCGTAATCTATGAAAATTTTTAAAAATATACCGGTAGATCTTTCACTAAGCTTTGTTTTTCAGAAACACGATTACCGGTTAATACAAACCCAGTTAAATTCTCCGACTGATAAAAACACGCTTTAACACCGTCATCGTTTTCATCAATTTGCCATTCACCATGACTATCATCAGGCGGTGATGCAACGGTTATTGGGCAAGCGGGTGTTTTTATAACAACCGGCATCGCAGGATAGCTTACCTCCGTAATATTTCCAGAAAGTGTTTGCGCAAGTGCTCTTGCCGAATTCATAATTGGCATAATATACGGTAACACCATGCCATTCACTTCAGCGCAATCACCCAATGCATAAACATTTTCAGCGCTTGTTTGTAAGGTTTTATCAACAACAATGCCTTTATTAACGGTTAAATTTGCCTCGCGCGCAAGAAATACCTCTGATTTTAATCCCACCGCAGACAATACAACATCGGCTTTTAATAAAAAAGCTTCATCGGATAATTGCAGTTGCAATTGGTTTTCAGAATGATTAATGGCCTCAACGATGGTTTCGAGTTTAAACTTTACGCCTAAATTTTCTAATTCGGTTTGTAAGTGTTGTCCAGCCGCTTTTGGCAACATTCGCTCTAACGGATATTTATCTGGACCAACGACAGTAACGTTAAATTTATTTTGCAATAAGTCATTGGCAAACTCACAACCAATTAACCCTGGCCCTAAAATAGCAATGTCCTTTTTTCCTTTTATGGCTTTTCTAAATTTTGCATAATCAGTAAGATTATTAACAGCTAATACTTGATCTGCCGCATCACCATCAATGGATAAACGAACCGGCTTAGCACCTAATGCTAACACCAGTTTTGAATATGCTATGGCTTCTGATGCTAAACTCACTGTTTGCTTTTCTGTGTCAATAGCATGCACCAGAGTATTCGCCGATATTTTTGCAACTAACTGTTCAGCCATTTTACTGGATTCAGTCATAACTAAGTTGCTTGCATTTTTAGAATTTGCCAAGGCATTAGACAGCATTGGTTTTGAATAATTATCAGCATTATCCATACTGATAATATGCAAAGGTGTTTTTTCATTTAATTTTCGAAATTCACGCGCAACACTATAAGCGGATATACCGCTTCCAATAATAACAATAGGTTTCATTTATACTTTTCCTGCTTCATACTTAAAATATAGTAACCCGAGAATAGGTAATTGAACTCTTTTTGGAGTTTAAAATCCAACGTTGACGAGTGATACTTATCGCTCAGGCTTAAATTAACTTAATATACAATAACTATGAGACGAACATTAGCACAATTATGGATCGGGATAAATGCAGCAATCAGCATAGCAGCGACAAATTTTTTTATCGCTCAAGCTCATTCCAGCGAGTTAGTTGAACTCAATTTAAATAACACAGAAATAGAATTTTCGGTATTTTCAAATGCGGCAAATAGCGCGAATGACAATCTTATTCTGTGGCTACCATCCGAACATGGCTTACCGGATTCGATATTTAACACCGCGCAAGCTTTGTCACAAAAACATTCTATTTCACAAGTTTGGGTTGCAAAGTTATTAAGCTCGTTATTTTTACCGGCTCAAGCCAGTAGTATCGCTAAAATTTCTAATGATATGTTATATCAACTACTTAAAAAATTACAAGCTAAAACAAAAAAACGCCTGTTCATCGTCGCTAGTGGTAAAGGTGCTTTATTGGCAATGCGTGCCAGCCATTTTTGGTTGCAAGATAATCTAACCAAACAGCAATTTGGTGGAATTATTTTACTACACCCAAATTTATTAACTAAAACCCCCGAACCAGGAAGCACTGCGTTATATCATCCAGTAACGCACGGAGTTACTGTTCCTATCTTTATTATGCAACCCGAAAATTCACCGTGGCGCTGGCAATTAGCAACATTACAACAGCATTTAATAACAGCCAATGCACGTCCTTATATTTCGATTTTACCCAAAGTGCGTGATCGATTTTTTTTTCGACCCGATGCAACCGAATATGAGCAACAAGCAACACAAAATCTGGCCACAATGATCCATACTAGCACCCGGTATTTAGCTTCCGAGCCCCTTATCAATTATGCACGTCCGGCTAAATTGCCAATATCGGCCAGCAAGCAGACTAAAAAACAATTGGCTAAATTACGCCGATATACTAAAAACCCAACACCGCCACCACTAAACTTAAAAGACTTGGCCGGTAAGCCCCGTTCATTACAACAACATCGAGGCAAAGTGCTGGTTGTTAATTTTTGGGCTTCTTGGTGTCCTCCCTGTGTGCATGAAATGCCGTCGATGGAAACACTCTATCAACGATATCCGCGCTCAGACTTTACAATATTAGCGGTTAATATGGCTGAAGATCATAAAACCATTACCGAGTTTATCCAAAACCGCGTACGCGTCAGTTTTCCAATCTTACTTGATTCTGATGGCAAGGCACTGCAAGACTGGCAGGTTTTTGCCTTTCCATCGAGCTTTGTCATTGATAAACAAGGCAAAATTCGCTATGCCTTGTTTGGTTCTATCTTATGGGATACACCGCAAGTATATGAAATAATTGATAAATTAATTAAAGAGCCACAAGTTATGGACTGATCGGCATGGTACTTGCTAGTTTTCTAGCTATGAAACACCACAAAACAAACACCGTATTATTAGCAGAGCGGCCACCGCAGCAAGTATTGCTAAAATGTAGTTTACTGGCTTTATTACTGCTGATATTACCAGCTTGCTCGGTGATTACCGAAACTGAATGCCGCTTTGCGGATTTTACCGAGCTTGGTTATGCCGATGCCAGTAAAGGTAAGTTACGTGAGCATTTTAATAAATATCAGGAAAAGTGTTTAACTTATAACATCGATTTGTCAGAAGAAATTGTGATGTACGATCTAGGACGAGAACGTGGCTTACACAATTATTGTAATTCAGTAAAATTTAGCAGCCAATGTGATCGCGGCAGTGGTGGCAGCCAAGTTAAATCCTACCTGCACATAAACGCAGAAATGCTGCGCTTACGCTCAGGCTTGCCTAATATTGGCTCATCATTAAATCAACAATAATGTATTATGCCAACCAATCTTTATTAATCAAAAAGTCGGTATACAATTTATCTTCGGCTGAACCCGGCTCCGGTTTCCAATCATAACGCCACTTCACAACTGGCGGTAACGACATTAAAATCGACTCAGTTCGATGTCCGGTTTGTAAGCCATATAAAGTACCACGATCATATACTAAATTATATTCAACATAACGACCACGACGGTAACATTGAAAATCAACTTCACGCTCACCGTAATTGGTATCTTTACGTTTCGCAACTATCGGTTGGTAGGCTTTAATATAAGAATCACCAATACTACGCATAAATTCAAAGCCTTTATCAAAACCCCATTCGTTTAAATCATCATAAAATAACCCACCAACTCCACGTGGCTCATCACGGTGTTTCAGCATAAAATATTCATCACACCATTTTTTATATTTTGGATAAACCTCATCACCAAAAGGATCACAGGCATCTTTAGCTACTTGGTGCCAATGAATCGCATCTTCTTCAAAACCGTAATACGGTGTTAAATCAAAACCACCACCAAACCACCAAATCGGATCCGCACCGTCTTTATCAGCAATAAAAAACCGCACATTGGCGTGTGATGTTGGAATATAAGGATTACGCGGATGAATCACCAACGACACACCTAAAGCCTGAAAATTTCGACCGGCTAATTCCGGACGATGCGCGGTTGCCGATGCCGGCATGTTGTCACCAAATACGTGCGAAAAATTAACCCCGGCTTTCTCAAACACCGCACCATTTTCCATCACCCGGCTACGACCACCACCGCCTTGAGGTCGATCAAATTTGTCTTCTAAAAAGGTCTTAGCACCGTCTTCCGCTTCTAACATTGCGCAAATCCGATCTTGCAAACCCATCAAATATTCTTTAATTGCCTTAACATCTAATTCTGACATATTCCTTCCTACGATAACGTCACTTTCCCTAACTGATGGATGTCAGTTATAAAACAGCTACTTTTAAAATTATGTTATTTCTAAATAACCCTGCGAAAATTCGCTATTTGCAATAATCACTACCGAGAATAATTATCCTATGATTACAGTGGACATTATCTCGCAAAAACGTCCTAAAGTCATATATCGCAGCACACTTTGATTAGGCTAAGCTCGAATAACGTCATCGGTAATAATATTTCGAATTTCAGACTCAGTCGCAAACAAGCCCAGTTCACCGGGAACATAATAATTCACTTTATTACCAAAACGCTTACGTACTTGCCACGCTTTTTTAGTGCTAGCTTGGCCGCTTATATTGGCACTCGTGGATACCAGTGCACCGTTAAACTCAGAGCATAATTGTTTCACAATGCAATGACGGCTAATACGAACCGCAATCGATTGGTGCTTGCCCGTTAACCATGCCGGAGTTAGATAATCACACGGAACTATCCAGGTTACCGGTTTGCTGGTCTCGGCCATTAACTTATTCACAGTTAATGAATCACTGAGATTAATATACGGCTCAAGCTGCGACAAGTTTTCAGCAACCAATAATAAGCCTTTACTCATCTCGCGTTGCTTAATATCAAGCAATTGCAATACCGCTGCTAAATCATTGGGGTTACAACCAAGGCCAAATACCGACTCAGTAGGGTAGCTAATCACCCCACCCTGCTTTATAACTTGGATAGCATTTTTAATATGCCAATAAGACATGAAATGTTAGTTGATTATTTCGTTGAAAACATTTTCTGTACTTTAGCGTCTTTAGCAACAACTGCTTTAGAATTTTCTTCGCGCTCAGCAACAATTCGCTTGGCAAGTTCCGGATCACTTAACGCCATCATTTGAGCCGCTAAATAAGCTGCATTTTTTGCCCCGGCCTTACCAATAGCAACACTCGCCACCGGAATACCACCGGGCATTTGCACCGTTGATAATAATGCATCCATACCTTGTAATGGACCACCGTCCATCGGTACACCAATCACAGGTTTTAAAGTATGTGCAGCAATCGTACCCGCCAAATGCGCAGCCAAACCCGCAGCCCCAATAAAAACCTGGCAACCACGTTGCTCCGCATCCGCGATATAATCACGAGTAATATCCGGGGTACGATGTGCCGATGAAATTTTCACTTCAAAAGCAATTTCTAATTTAGTTAAAGTATCCATGCAACTATGCATAACAGGTAGATCCGAATCAGATCCCATTATAATTGAAACAAATTTTGAACTCATGCTTAACGCCTTTTACTATTTTATCAAACGAAAACCCCACTGAAATAGAGGCAATGCGGATATTATTAAATTTAAAACACGCAGCATACCGTAATTTAAACAAAGATGTCAGGTAATCCTAACTAGGCAAAGTCCCTTATTGATCAAAGCATTAGCATCATGTAATGTTGTACTTAACAAATAAACAACCGCATTAGCACACCAGAGTCGATTTAAGAAAATAGGATATTTGCCGCTATAAGGATATTAAGTCATTAATATTTATACACTTTTATGCAGGTTCCATGAAATTATCAAGCAAATTACTATGGTTTATATCGCTTAGCGTAATCGCCATTAACAAGCCGGCAATCAGCGCCACCATCAGCCATAAACTGCCCAACGGTCTCATTGCCACCGCGGAATACCAGATGGGCGATAAAAACCGGCCCGCGGTATTTATCCTACACGGATTATTACAAACCCGAAATTACATTACCGTACGCAGCCTTATTAGTGCCATCAGTGATGAAGGTTATAGCGTATTAGCGCCCAATTTAACATTAGGCATCAGCAACCGCCAAAAAAGTCTGCCTTGTGAAGCAATTCACAATCATGAAATGGCACAAGACATTGCCGAGATAGATTACTGGATTCAATTCCTAGAAAAAAAAGGGCACTCCAGCATTTATCTAGTTGGCCATAGCTTTGGTAGCTTACAAATTCTTCTTTACAGTAATCGAAAAAATCCAAAATCAATCAAAAAATTAATTGCCACTAGCCTAATCGATGTCGAAAAAACAAACGACGGCACCCTTATTCAAAAATACATTAAACAAGCCCAGCGCGATCTAAAACAAGATGAAACCCAATTGCATCAATACCCAATATCATATTGTAAAAATTATACCTCACCAGCAAAGTACTATATATCTTACGCACAATGGACAAAACAAAAAATTAAAGCAGAAATTAATAAACTAACAACGCCAATTACCATTATTCTTGGCAGCAAAGATAAACGTGTAGACAAAAACTGGATATCGATTCTAAGTGACTCAAATTTAATAATAATAGAAGGAGCAAATCATTTTTTTGATACTACGCATGAGTTTGACTTAAACGATAAAGTTTTAAATGAATTATTAACCAATTGATATCATCAATGGTATACAAAAAAATAAAACATCTATCAATTCCCATTCACCTATTGGGAATAATTTTTATTTTAGCCCTAATAATAACCTTAGGTTTACTCGGATGGTACACCAAACAAAAAATTACCATGTTAGAAAGCCAGTCAGAATATAAATCCAATGTCCTTGCAAAAGAAGAACTTAACTCAACGCTATCGAAAATATTTAAAAACACAACCATGCTTGCAGAACAATTTTCTAATTGGGACGAAACCAAACAACAACTACAAAGCCCCACCTATTACAAATATTGGCAGCTAAATCGAGCCCCAAAATTTGAATTTGCACCTAACTATTTTGATAACATAAATCTCTATAATAACAAAGGAATGCCACTATCGAATTTTAACGATATCAGCATGCCCTTAAAAGTGAGCTTAGACAAAATAAAACCCTATGTCATAATGGGCCCCGAACAAGCACATTTATATCAACAAGCCAATATCAGCTCAAACAACAATAGTAAAGCCAGTGGTTTTCTAGTTATTAAAATCGACCTGACAAAAGCCTTTAACAATATAAACTTTAAATACTTGGATATAAAAAAATTAAAATATAAACCATTAACCACACAATTTATTCTTGCCAAAAATATCAACCAATATTTTGAAGCTAGTGCAGTTAAAAACTCAGAATTTGAAATATTAGAAAAATTATTTAACAACACCTTAATACGCATATCCATTGCATCATTGTTATTGTTTTTAAGCTTTATAGTATTATCCATAAAATATCTTGGCTTTCCACTAAGAAATCTAGCACGACAAATTGATTTAATTGGAAAGGGTTCTAAAATAACATTTGAAAAAAATCACGATAGTTTTATAAATATAGCTGAATTTGAAAAAGTTTATCAATCATTAAACCACTACCACGAACAACTCTATTTAAGTGAAAACGAACTCCGCGAAAGTGAATTACGAATACGAACCGTATTAGAAACCGTACCAGATGCAATAATAACCTTAAATAGCAAGCTTAAAATAATATCAATAAATTCCGCCACAGAAAATTTATTTGGTTATAAAATAATGTTTTTATTACACAAAAACATTGACTGTTTATTCTCTTATGATTCAAATTACAAATTTCATCATGCTATAGCAAATGGTTATTTTGAATCAAAACAAACACAAAATGAACAAAAACAACAATTCATAGGACAACACAAATCCGGTTACACATTTCATATACAATGCAGTTTAACTTCGATAGATTTATCTGGTGAAAAATCATTTTTATTCATTGCCAAAGATATTACCGACAGAAAAGAATACGAAACAAGATTAACCCACTTAGCCAATTTCGACTCACTAACTGGCTTATCCAACCGAACCTTGTTTCACGACCGCCTAGAACACGCCATAGCCCAAGCAAAACGAAACAACACCCGACTGAGTTTATTATTCATTGATATTGATAGATTCAAACCAGTTAATGACACCTATGGCCATCACATAGGTGACTTACTACTAACCACAGTAGCAAAACGAATTGCTCGCTGCATTCGGGAAGGGGATACCCTCTCACGTTTAAGTGGCGACGAATTTACCATTATACTTGAAGGCATCGAACACGATGATGATGCAGCTAAAATAGCAGAAACGATTATTCGCACCCTGAGAAAACCCTACAACCTAAAAGGCAACGAATTGTTCAGCTCAGTCAGTATTGGAATTACCACTTACCCTGACGATGATGCTGACATTAATAATTTAATCAAAAATGCAGATACCGCAATGTATCGAGCAAAAGAACTCGGTGGTGATAAATATCAGTTTTTCACCATGGATTTAAATTATCGTGCTGAAGAACGTTTAACCTTAGAAAATAAATTACGCTCGGCATTGGATAAAGACTTATTTACAATAGCATACCAACCAAAAATCAATATCAAAAATAATACTATATCCGGTATCGAAGCTTTAATGCGATTTACCGACCCACAACTCGGTAGGATCCCCCCCGTTAGTTTTATACCCTTATTAGAAGAAACCGGGCTAATAAATCGAGCCGGAGAATGGATTATTCGCAGCGCCTGTTCACAATACATGAAATGGTGTAAATCGGATTTTCCTAATTTACGTATGTCGATTAATTTATCTGCCTATCAATTCAAAGAGGAAAATCTAGTTGATAACATTTTTAAAATTATAGCCGAGACCAACATTAATCCCCTCAATCTCGAATTTGAAATAACTGAAAGTTTATTAGTGGACAATATTGAAGAAACTACCCAAGCACTAAATCGACTTCACAAACAAGGTATTAAAATTTCAATTGACGATTTTGGTACCGGATATTCATCATTAGCCTATTTAAAAAAATTTCCCATTGATGTATTAAAAATAGATCGTTCATTCGTAAAAGACATCACCACCAATGACGATGATGCTATTATTGTAGACACTATAATAGCAATGGCTCGAAGCCTAAAACTGGACATAACTGCCGAAGGTGTAGAAAACAAACAACAACTTGAATTTTTAAGAGAACGTGATTGTGATGAAGTACAAGGTTATTATTTTAGCAAACCACTAAACACCGAACAATTAATTGACTTTATTAATAAAGAATCCTGGAAAGAATTAAATAAGAAAAATTAATTTTTTTTATCTAACACAATATCTTTAATACTTAATTTTTGTTTAGGAAATTTTTTATTATAAGCAATAATAATATCCTTAACAGCCAGTTTACCGCTACGTAAATAAATTATTTTAATCCGTCTACGCCATTCAGCTTCAGGTAAACTTGCCCATATTTTTTCATCAAACGTCATTTTTTTCTTAACAACAGTATTAAATAAACGTCCTATAAATACCGAATCATCCGCAATAGATTCAATTTCATCAGATTGCATTTTATTTTCAACATTATCGCTATTACGTGATAATGATTCAATTAATTTATTTTTCGTCTTTAATTGTCGCTTACGCTTAAATTCTTTTTTTACAACACTACGTTTAGCTAATACTTTATTATTAACAATCGACTCTTGAACCTGCTCTTGATCTTGTTTAACTGTAGAACTCATCACTGCCTGTTCTTCTAACATTACTGGCGATGCAGCCTTTGGATTAATTTCTACAGGTGGTACTACTTGTTCGGGAAAAAAACTAACTACTGCAACCACAATTATAATTGAAGCTGCGGTTGATAACGGAATGAAATAATTATTAGAAAATGGCGAATAAGATTTTTTAACCATTTCAGGCCGGGTAACAACTTCACGCTTAGCTGCAGCCAAAATGCTATTATCAATGTCAAAGCTTGGCTGCATTAACTCATCATCGAAGCCCGATTCATCAGCAGCATGATACAATGCCGAAACATCAGAATTGCCCGACAAATATTCATCAAACTCATCATCCGTAATTGTTTTATCTTTATCGTGTGCAGTCATAAATCACCCGCTTGTAACGTTTGTTTCAGACTAGCAACTGCATATCGCAACCGACTTTTAGCTGTTTCCATATTAACATCGGTAATTTTTGCAATTTCATCTAAGCTTAGACCAAATTCTTCACGCAATAAAAATACCTCTCGTTGCGTTTCTGGAAGTAAATTAACAGCCGTAAGTAATAATGCTCTTTTTTGTTGCTTAGCAACAAGCTGCTCTGGTTGTTCGTGCTTAGCGGCAGGCAGTCCATCAATACCATCTTGAAAATCACTGCTATTTAAAGTATCCGCAAACCTAAGTTTCTTACGCCGATAATGATCAACTAATTTATTATGCGCAATAGTGTACATATACGTAGTAAACTTTGCTGAATTAACATAGTTTTTTCGCGCTTTAATAATATTCATCCAACATTCTTGAAATAATTCTTCCACAATAAGCTGTTCCGAACACTGTCGCATAAAATATCGAAATAAAGACGCTTTATGCCGTGAATACAAAACCTCAAAAGCAACAACATCACCATCACGGTAACGTAACATTAAATTTTCATCTGTTTCATTGTCAAAGTCATCATTCATCAATAAACTAAGATTAACAGTAGTCGCCATAAATTGCATGTGCTACATAAAAGTGCCTCCTGTGTCATGCCGGTAATGTTTTAAGCCGGCATCCATAAAGTATAAGTTGACCTTTTCACTCAATTTAAACTCCGAGCCAGTGGATCCCGGCTCAAAACATTACCGGGATGACAGTGATGGTTTTAACTCAAATCACCAAACACCCGTCATGCCGGTAGTTTTTTTAGCCGGCATCTATAAAGTATAAATTAACCTCTCCACTCAATTTAAACTCC
>CAZEPW010000017.1:0-63995 GCA_964514215.1 uncultured Thioalkalispiraceae bacterium | reverse complement strand
TCACATTGTATTTTTGAACACCAATAAATATTTTTCTTATCCCGAGTTCAGGTTATTTAAGCTCGTATTACTTACCGATATTCATCCCTACTGATAAACGCGCACTTGCACTATTATTGATAGTGACTTGATGAACCAAATGGGGTGGAAATAACACTAAACTGCCTTCTTTGGGTGGGATAATAATATCTTTTTTATCTTCCGTTATAACTAAATCTCCAGAATTTTCTGGAACTTTTACATAATAAGCAGCTGAATATATTTCGTCTGCCTCATCATGACTATGGGCTAGTGTTACGTGTCCCGATTCCATATAATTAAACCATAACCCAGACTGCAGTGATGTTTCTCCTGTTATTTGTTGGACGCATCGTTTAGCAAAACTAAGTACGGTTTCTATTTCAGTTATAACATCGGATGAAATATAAATATTTTCGTGTCGACCTTCAAAATAGTGACTTTTTCGAGTTTTTTCATCATTGATATGGTTTAAAAATTTATTATACAGAGCATCATTTAGCTTGTTAAATTCGGGGAGATTGAAACGAAATATTTTTTTTGTGATTTTTTCAAGATTGATGTTTGATTGATTCATTTGATATACTCCAACTAGTATACTTCTAGCTATGCTGCATTTTTTATATTAAAGCTTGAAAATAAATTATTTAAAAATTGAATTCGTTCTTCAGGATCTTCAAACTCTTTTGTTATTTTAAGCTTGTCATTACCATCAAATTTATAAGTAGAAGACTGCGTTTGAATTAAATTAATTATAAGCATTGGATCAATATTGGGTTTGTCATTAAATATAATCCGACCACCTTTTTCGCCTAATTCTATTTTTGTTATACCGATACTCGATGCTGTAATTTTTAATTTCGTTACTTGAAAAAGTTTTTTACAAGGATCGGGTAACAAACCAAACCGATCGATCATTTCAACTTGTAATTCTTTAAGGTCAATACTGTTTTTTGCACTTGCTATTCGTTTATATAAAATTAATCTTTCATGAATATCGGGTAAGTAATCGTCAGGGATTAGGGTTGGTGAATGAATGTCTATTTCTGCGATTTGTTTATTTTCTAGCTCTATATCAAATTGATTACCGTCTTTTAATGCTTTGACCGCACGCTCTAATAATTCTGTGTATAGCGTGTAGCCGATTTCTTGCATTTGGCCACTTTGTTCATCGCCCAGTAGTTCGCCTGCTCCGCGTATTTCTAAATCGTGTGTTGCGAGTGTAAAACCTGTGCCTAATGTTTCGATTGATTCAATGGCTTCTAAACGCTTTCGGGCATTTGCAGTAATTGTTTTTAATGGTGGTGTTATTAAATAAGCATAGGCTCGATGATGCGAACGCCCAACACGCCCACGTAGTTGATATAGCTGTGCTAGTCCAAATTTATCTGCGCGGTTTATGATGATAGTATTTGCGCTTGGAATATCGATACCTGTTTCAATAATCGTGGTACAGACTAAAATATTAAAACGTTGATGGTAAAAATCGGACATGACACGTTCGAGTTCACGTTCTCGCATTTGTCCATGTGCATAATTGACGTTTGCTTCAGGTAATAATTCTTGTAATTCATTGGTTTTTTTAATAATGGTTTCTACATCGTTGTGTACAAAAAAGACTTGTCCACCACGTTTAATTTCACGTAGACAGGATTCATAAATGTATTCTTTTTTCCATTCAGTGACAAATGTTTTTATCGCAAGGCGTTTTTTCGGCGGTGATGCAATAATGGATAGTTCGCGTAACCCTGATACGGCTAGATTGAGTGTTCTTGGTATTGGTGTTGCCGTTAATGTTAATATATCGACTTTAGAACGTAATGCTTTAAATGATTCTTTTTGGCGAACCCCAAAACGATGTTCTTCATCAATTATGATTAATCCAAGTCTTTTATATTCAATTGATTTTTGTAATAATTTATGTGTGCCAACAACAATATCAACGGTACCATTTTTTAATCCCGATATGGTTTCATCTTGTTCTTTTTTCGATTTAAAGCGGGATAGTGAATCGACTTTTATCGGCCATTCTGAAAACCGATCTCTGAAATTTTCTAAATGTTGTTGTGATAGCAATGTTGTTGGAACTAAAACGGCTACTTGTTTTCCTGCTTGCACGGCGATAAAAGCCGCACGCATGGCAACTTCTGTTTTACCAAAGCCAACATCACCACAAACTAAATGATCCATTGGTTGGTTCGAACGCATGCTTGTTATAACATTGTCTATAGCTGTTTGTTGATCGGGTGTTTCTTCGAATGGAAATGCACTGGCAAAAGCGCGGTATTGCATTTCATCAACTTTGTATGAAAATCCAGTTTGAGCCTCTCGTTTGGCATAAATATCTAACAATTCGGCTGCTACGTCACGAACTTTTTCGGTTGCCTTACGTTTGGCTTTCTCCCATTGGCCACTGCCTAGTCGGTGTAGCGGGGCATTTTCTGCTGTTGTGCCGGTATATCGGCTAATTAAGTGCAGTGATGATACGGGGACATACAACTTATCACTACCGGCATATTCTAATAATAAAAATTCTGTATTATTTTCGTTAATGGTTAAGGTTTTTAAGCCTTGATAGCGACCAACACCATAATTTTCATGAACAACGGGTGAGCCTATCATTAGTTCTGTTAAATTTTTAACAACGCTTTCGGTATCTTTTTGGGTTTTTCGTCGGCGACGTTGAAATACTTGTTTACCAAATAATTGAGACTCACTGATAACGGATATTTTTTCATCAGGTAGTACTAAGCCATTTTCTAATGGTGAAACAGTGATTGATAGGGTTTGTGTTGAATTTATAAAATCTTGCCAGGTTGCACATTGTGTTGGTCGAATATCATGACCTTTTAGGAGCTCAAGTAATGTTTCTCTTCTACCGGTCGTCTCTGTGGTAAATAATATTTTAGCATTGTTGTTTTTGGTGAATTCTGTTATATAGTTTGTTAATTTTTCCAGTGGGTTTTCACTGCGTGCATCCATTGTTAATTCAGTGGGTGCTTGTATTGCAAAGTTTGTTGCATATTCTTGTTCAAATTTAAACTCTTGTAAGACTACTTGCGAATACTGTTTGATGGAACTAAATATTTCATTGGTTTGCAAATATAAGTCACTAGGGGCTAATATTGGTCGACTGATATCATGGCGTAATTGTTCATATCGTGAATTTATTTCAGACCAAAAATCATCTGCTGCAGATTCGACGCCTTGCATTAAAAAAAGTAGGCAAGATTTATTTAAGTACTCAAATAATGTTTCAGTTTTTTCAAAAAATAGTGGGATGTAATATTCAATGCCTGCTGGAGAATTGCCTTGGGATATTTCTTTATAAATTAGTGATTGAGCGGGATCACCTTCAAATTTTTCTCGATAACGTTGTCTAAAATTGGAAATTCCATCTTTATCCAACGGAAACTCTTTTGCTGGTAATAACTGAAATGTATTTATTTTTTTTGTCGAACGTTGTGTTTCAGGATCAAACACTCGAATGCTTTCAATTTCAGTATCAAATAATTCGATTCTAATGGGGGTATTGCTTCCCATGGGATAGATATCGAGAATATTTCCGCGAACGGTAAACTCGCCATGTTCCATCACGGTTGATACACAGTTGTAGCCACTTTCTTCTAAATCAAGCCTAAATTTTTCTAAATTTATATCTTGTCCGGTGGTAATAATTAAGCTGTTTTTATTGATATAGTTTTTGGGAATCACCTTGTGCATCAGCGTTTGCACCGGAACAATGATGATGCCCGAATGTAAATTTTGTAACTGGTGTAATGTTAAAAGGCGTTCAGAAATGATATCTTGATGTGGAGAAAAAATATCATAGGGTAGTGTTTCCCAATCTGGAAATGACATGACGCTGGTTGATGAATCGCCTAGATAAAATTTTAGGGCATACTCAATTCGTTGTGCCGTCGGAGTGTCGGGCGTGACTAAAATGACCGGAGATGATGATTCTTGAGCTGATATGCTGGTTACCAGCCCAATACCACTGCCATATAAACTACCCCATAGTTGGCGTTGCCCTGTTTGAGTAGGCACTAATGGGTGTAAAGGGTTGTTGGAGTTCATTCTACTACATCATAAATTTAAAGGTGGGTATATTAACTTTATTTAGGATTTGGCGGTAGTTAATTAAGGTTAGATAATGTACTTTTTAACAGATTTATAGCGCATTTTTTGATGTCAATCAGCTGATATTGGATATTACCGTATTTCTTCGATGGTGAACTTTTTTGACATTATATTGGGGGTTATTAGTGAATATCCTTGAGATTGCCAGTGTACTAATTCGGCTATTGCGGACGGGACTAGTTCGATGAATTCAAAAAAATCGGATTTGGCATAACCAAAATCATCAGCTGCTAAATTACATACTTTAAATTTAACACCAAGTTGATGATAGTATTTTATTCGTTCAACAACATCGTTATATTTTTTATAATTATGTTTTACAACAGAGACAATTTCTGTGCCATGAATGACGACAACAATATTCATAAACTCTGGTGCAAAATCGTATGGGGAGTCCATTAAGGGATTCATCAGAGAACGAATCCAATACAGCGCTGATCGTATTTTTGCTGGTTCATCAAAATAAAAATCATAAACAACTTTTGGTTCATTATAGGGAGTTTGAACAAAGTTATCTTTTTCATTAGAGAAAGCCGGTGAGTGAAAAATAAAAACAGAGATAAAAATAACGAATAATTTACGCATTGACTTAATACTCAAATATACTTTAGTTAATTAACTAAAGTATAGTCAAGCTAAGATATAAATCAAAAGTTAAGATTAAGTTATAATCATAACGTTATTTATTTTTTCGATTTTCAATCAGATCACTTACGACCTCAGGATCAGCGAGTGTGGAAGTATCACCTAGTGAATCTATTTCATTACTGGCTATTTTTCGAAGGATACGACGCATGATTTTGCCTGAGCGGGTTTTTGGTAGTGCTGGAGCCCATTGAATAATATCAGGTTTTGCGATTGGTCCGATTTCATGTCGTACTTGATTAATTAATTCTGTTAATAATTCATCGCTACTATCAATGCCTTTAATTAAAGTAACATACGCATAGATTCCTTGACCTTTGATATCATGAGGATAACCAACAACAGCAGCTTCGGCGACACTTTGATGTTTGACTAAGGCACTTTCTACTTCAGCGGTGCCCATGCGATGGCCTGATATATTTAACACGTCATCAACTCGACCGGTTATCCAATAATCGCCATCAGCATCACGTTTTGCGCCATCACCTGTAAAATACATGCCAGGGTAGGTTGAAAAGTATGTATCAATAAAACGTTGATGATCGCCATAGATTGATCGCATTTGACCCGGCCAAGATTGTGTCATCACTAAATTGCCTTCGCATTCTCCCTCTAATAACGTACCATCGTTATCCACAATTCCTGGGACTACGCCAAAAAACGGTTTTGTGGCTGAACCGGGTTTCATTTTTGTTGCACCCGGTAATGGTGTAATCAGGTGGCCGCCGGTTTCAGTTTGCCACCAAGTATCGACGATTGGACAATTATTATTGCCAACCAGATGATAATACCACTCCCACGCTTCGGGGTTAATAGGCTCGCCAACGGTGCCAAGCAACCGTAAACTGCTGCGAGAGGTTTTTTCGACATACGCATTTCCTTCTCGCATTAATGCTCGAATAGCGGTTGGGGCTGTATAAAATACCGTTACTTTGTGTTTATCGCAGACTTGCCAAAAGCGAGATGCGTCGGGATAGGTGGGAATACCTTCAAACATTAGAGTGGTTGCGCCATTGGCGAGTGGGCCATATAAAATATAACTATGGCCGGTTATCCAGCCGACATCGGCGGTGCACCAATAGATATCGTCTTCATGATGATCAAAGACGTATTTATGGGTGATGGCTGCAAATAAGTGATAACCGGCAGTGGTATGTAATACGCCTTTTGGTTTTCCGGTGGAACCTGATGTGTATAATATAAATAATGGATCTTCGGCGTCCATTATTTCTACCGGACAGTTATCGGAGACTGTTTTAACTTGCTCGTGATACCAAACATCATGCTTGTCATTCCAATCAACTTTGCCTTTGGTGTGTTGAATCACTAAAACGGTATGGACATTCGGGCATTGCGCAACAGCGATGTCGGTATTTGCTTTTAATGGTATTGATTTGCCGCCGCGTATACCTTCATCGGCAGTGATAACAATTTTGCAATCTGAATCTAAGATTCGATCTTTGATCGACTCAGGTGAAAAACCACCAAAAACAACAGAATGAACCGCACCAATTCGAGCACACGCGAGCATGGCATAGGCTGCTTCAGGAATCATTGGCATGTAGATACAAACACGATCGCCTTTTTTTACATTGCGTTTTTTTAATACATTTGCAAATTGGCTTACTTTAGTATGCAATTGACTGTAGGTGATTTCTTCGCTTTTTAAAGGATCATCACTTTCCCAAATAATGGCAATTTGATCTGCTCGGGTTTTTAAATGTCGATCGACACAGTTGTAGCAAGAATTTAATTTGGCACCTTCAAACCATTTAATATTGCCGGTTGTGTAATTCCAATCTTGTACGGTTTGCCATTTTTTATTCCAACTAAGAAATTTATTTGCTTGTTCACTCCAAAATGCGTCGGGGTTCTCAATTGATTGTTGGTACATTGATTGGTATTGTTCAGAAGTAATAAGCGTGTTTTTTATAAAATCTTTTGAAATTTCATAAATTTTAGAGTCTGACATTTGAGTCCTCGTAATGATGGCTATTTATATTATTTTAATTTAAGCGTGTTAGGCAGTATATCGATTTTTAGTAATTAAAATAAAGCTATTATAATAGCGATAAGTTTGGCGTTTGGATTAATAATTTATTTTGATTGTTTTTTTCGAATATCCATACTATGGATATATCGTTGTATAATGGCATTGTCGGGGGTATGTAAATCTATAAATTTATAACCCAAACGCCTAACTTCACTATTATTGCTTAGTTTAATTTCTTTTATACTTCTTAACTCCATAGCAAAATTAATGCTGCCAAGCTCTCCAAAATCAATTTCGCAGTGGTGGGCTTGTTCAAACAACTCGTAAGATGTTGCTTTATTCGGTTCGTTTAAACCAATGCCGCCCGAACTGATATCGGCTACGGATATTGATTTACTTGGATTACCATGACTGCCTAATATCCGGCATGAAATTTTATCACCTAATGGAATATCCATACGATAAAACTCCCGCCGTTGTAGGTATAATATATTTTGTGGTAGCGAACATAAAAAAGCATTTTCGTTATTAAATTTTGTGGCTTTTAAATCTCGGATAGAAAATTCTACTCGTACATTTTTGCATTTTGTTTTGCACGTAACACGATTACTGTTTAAAAATATATTATTTCTTGTTTCATCTGAACTAATGTCTAATATAAAATTTCTTTTTTTTGTATCAACGGCAAGCACTGATGTAAGAACAAAATTTTGCATTGCTTCATCATAATATGCTGTTATGATATCGGGTTTTCGCATTAAACTCTTTAGAATTGAACACATTTCAAGAGGGTTGTCGACATGGTATTGACCATAATCATCGACAACGTCTTTAATTTGAGATGGATGTAATTCTATAGGATTGTTCTCAGTCATTTATTGTTGGCCAAATTTCATAAATTGTGTAAATCTGTTCCAATTTGATGTGTCTGTTTTATCTTGTTCGACAATAAGGTCGACAGGTTTAATTGTTGATAAAATCCAACCGGGAATCGGTTTATTACCACTTGAGCCACAACTCGCACCAAGATTCTTAGGGTGATAAATTTTTATAAAATTGGGTGAAGCTGGATCATCGGCATAGACAATGCCGCAATAATCGTATTTATGTTGTTCTCGAATTTGTATATCAACATCCTTAATATAAGCGACCAGTTCGTCATGCGAGGCATAATTGATTGGAGCCGGTTTATTAGTGCTATATAAATACCATTGTTTCTCTTGTTGTGCCGATATGACTTGCCATAATTGCTCAACTTGTGGCCAGCGAAGCATGTTTGTAAAACAACCTTGGTAGTGTTGCAAGAAATCGTGTGATTCTTGTTTTGGGTCTTGATTTTTATTCTGATTTATATTCATGGTATCTCTATGCATTATTTTAGTCGGTATTTAATTATCAGATAGCTTTAATTAGACTTTAGTTCCATTGTGTTGAAAATTCAAATAATTTATTTATAAATCAGAATGTTATGTTTATTTGATATTTTGTTAATATCCCAGTTTTGTTCTGCCCAACGGTGTAATTCTTGAATATTAGCATTTTTTAACTCAATAGGAGGGACCTGATATAAATAGTGTAGCGCTTGCCATAATTGTGCAGGCGCCAGATGATTTTCAAGTGCTTTAGCGCCTGTGTGTTTACTTAATTTTGTTCCATCTGGATGACAAATAATAGGTAAGTGGCAATATTGGGGGATAGGGTAGCCTAATAAACTTTGGATAAGTATTTGTTTTGGGCTAGAGTTAATTAAATCAAAACCTCGTACAACTTGAGTGATGTTTTGTTGGGCATCATCGATTGCCACTGCTAATTGGTAAGTGACACTACCATCTTGTTTTTGAAGAACGAAATCGCCATGATGATTTGTCTGGGTGATTTGTCTGCCCTGAATGGTATCGATAAATACTATTTCTTGAGCAGGAACTAAGAGCCGTAATGTGTGAGGCTGAGTAACTGAAATATTTTTATCACGACAAATACCAGGATATGTTGCTAAGGTTAGATTGTTATTATCGAGGTATTGTTGAATTGATTTTCGACTGCATTGACAACGATAAATTATGTTTAGTTTATTAAGGCTATTAATGGCATCTTGATAATAATTTTGTCTATTGCTTTGATAGACAATTTCGCCATCCCAAAAAAAATGATGGGCTTCTAATGCTTTAAGTATTAACTGTGTGGCACCGTGTTGCTTACGTTCTTTGTCGATGTCTTCTATACGCAGAAGCCATTTGCCATTATTTCTTTTGGCTTGAAAATAACTTGCAGTGGCTGTTACTAATGAGCCAAAATGAAGCGGTCCAGTGGGTGAGGGGGCAAATCGACCTATATAGCTATTAGTTGTCATACCTACTAAGAACCTCACTATTAAAGAATTTTCACTACTGGACGAATATTATAGTAAATTAATAATAATTAACCTATCTAAATAAGTGTAATTGATTTGGACATTAAAGCTAAAGTAACTGCAGAAACCTTTGTTATTAGAAGTGTTCGTAATGATGGTTCAAAATTTCGCCCTGGTGATTGGATTGAAAGGATTTCAGCGACACTGGCCAGTTTTAATACCACCCCAACAGCTAAAAACGTCTCTCTCGGTGCGAAACCTTGCGTTATTGATGGTGAAAAGTGTTTAGTTGTTGAAAGCCTATTAGCAACATCAAACCCTGCTGCATACGAATTCATTATGAGTTTTGCTTATTCTAATGATTTACGCATACAACAAGACCGACGTAGCAAAGATAGGCAGGTTACGGTTGATCGTCGTTCGGTATAACTGGAAAGTTAAACCATTTGTTTTTCACGAATTTCTTCGAGTGTTTTACAATCAATACACATTGTTGCTGTTGGTCGAGCTTCTAATCGGCGAACGCCAATTTCGACACCGCATTTTTCACAATACCCAAAATCTTCTGACTCCAGATGATTTAAAGATTCATCAATTTTTTTAATGAGTTTGCGTTCTCGATCACGAGCACGTAATTCCATGGTGAATTCGGATTCTTGAGTTGCTCGATCGTTTGGATCGGGAAAATTAGCGGCTTCATCTTGCATGTGATGAACGGTTCGATCGACTTCTTCCATTAAGACACTTTTCCATTCATTGAGGAGCTCACGAAAATGCTCTACTTGAGCTTTATTCATATAGTCTTCATTTTTAGCAATTTTATAAGGTGTAAATGAATCCATCCCCTCAAGTGGCGACTTAGTTGAAGGCGATGCTTTCTTTTTAGTCGCTGTTGCTTTTTTCACGACAGCTTTTTTAGCTGCGGGTGCTTTTTTTGCAACAACTTTTTTCTTGGCTACTGCTTTTTTAGCTGCAGGCGCTTTTTTTGCAACAACTTTTTTCTTGGCCACTGTTTTTTTTGCAACGGTTTTCTTTTTGGTAACAACTTTTTTCTTAGTTGTGGTTTTTTTAGCCGCTTTCTTTTTGGTGGCTGTTTTCTTTTTTGGCATTGGTATTCGTCTCCTACCTGGAACCTTTGGTATTTGATTTAAGTTTAAAATTAAACACAACGCGCTTTCATATCAAAATATCGAAAGTTATGCAATCTATTCTGCTTGAAAATGTTATAAGTTTTTTATTATACACCATAAGTCATTGAAATAATGAATTTTTAATTTTACATTATTTATAGTCAATCAACTCTCTTTCTTTTACATATATTTTCTGTATGCTGTGCTGATATTTAATTAGTAAGTATAGATGGTAATAAATAAAATGGCTGTAAATGAGTTAAAAGCGTTAATTTTTGATGTTGATGGGACAATAGCAGATACCGAGCGTGACGGGCATCGAGTTGCCTTTAATATGGCTTTTGAGGAATCTGATTTGGATTGGAACTGGTCAGTCGCGCTTTATGGTAAATTGCTTAGCGTGACTGGTGGCAAAGAGCGTATGCGGTATTATCTTGAGTCTTTTAATCAGGAATTTAAAAAACCTGATGATTTTGATGGTTTTATTGTCGAGCTGCATAAGCTTAAAACACAGCATTATACTGATCTCATGTCGAAAGGCGGGATTCCGTTGCGTCCCGGAGTTGAGCGGTTATTGAATGAAGCTAGAGAACAGGGGCTTCGACTGGCGATAGCGACAACAACAACGCCAAAGAATGTTGAGGTATTGTTAACACAATCATTGGGCGCAGAATCGCTAACGTGGTTTGATGTTATTGCGGCTGGTGATATTGTTAAGAGTAAAAAACCGGCGTCGGATATTTATGATTATGCAATAAAAGAATTAGATTTGGATGCTGGTGAGTGTCTGGCCTTTGAGGATTCTCGTAATGGCATAGTGTCTTCACTTGGCGCGAAGCTTAAAACCATTGTGACGATAAATGAATATACCAAAGAGCATGACTTTTCTGGCGCATCGGTTGTTTTGAATCATCTAGGGGAACCTAATGACGCCAATACTGTGATTTCAGGGCACCAGTGTGTTAATAATTATGTTGATATTAGCTGCTGTCGAGCCATTTTTGAGGGCTAGTTAAAGGGGCGGAGAACGATGACTTTAGCATCTCGAGTCGCCAATATTAAACCATTTCATGTGATGAAATTGCTTGCTCGGGCGCGTGAATTGGAGTCTGAAGGAAAGAGTATTATTCACATGGAAATTGGTGAGCCGGATTTCATTACACCGAAACCGGTGTTGGATGCTGCTCAAAATGCGATTAATAATGGCAAGGTGCATTATACACCGGCTTTAGGTTTGCCGCAGTTACGTCTTGCCATTTCGGAATATTATCAACAACAATACCAATTAACTATCTCTGCGAAACGTATCATCATTACCTCGGGAGCTTCTGGGGCATTATTATTAGTGATGGGGTTGCTGGTTGAGCAAGGCCAAAAAGTCATCATGACTGATCCGGGTTACCCCTGTAATAAGCATTTTGCTGAGTTTGTAAATGCCAAAGCTAAACTGGTTCCGGTAACAAATGCAACAAATTTTCAGTTAACGCCGGAATTGTTACAACAGCACTGGGAGCCCGATGTTAGTGTGGTTATTTTAGCGTCACCGTCCAATCCGAGTGGTACTTTTATTTCAGAGCGCGATTTGGTTTCAATTGCAAACAGCGTTGAGGTTAAAGGTGCTACTTTGGTGGTTGATGAAATTTATCAACGTTTGAATTATGGGGCGACACATAAATCGATTTTAGCTATTACTGATCAGGCTTTTGTGGTTAATAGTTTTTCAAAATATTTTACGATGACCGGCTGGCGTCTTGGTTGGATAGTGGCACCGGATGATGATGCTATTATCAACGGGCTTGATAACCTATCGCAAAATTTATTTTTAGCGCCGCCAACGGTAGCCCAGCATGCAGCGCTGGCCGCTTTTAAACCGGAAACCAATCAGATATTAGAACAATATCGAATCGAGTTTCAGGCTCGTCGTGATTATCTTTATCAAGCGCTATTGGATATAGGGTTTAAAATACCCGTAAAACCGCAAGGTGCATTTTATATTTATGCTGATTGCAGCCAATTTAGTTTTGATAGCGAACAGTTTTGTTCTGATCTGTTAGAGCAAATCGGGGTAGCCATCACCCCGGGTATTGATTTTGGCGATTATAAAGCCGGTCAACACGTTCGTTTTGCTTATACGACCTCAATGGTTCATTTACAACAAGGCATTAAACGCTTAAAAAAATATTTAGTTTAATTTTTTACTGCTATTATCATTTGTCGCCGCATTACTTTCATAGGTTTCTTGGTGTGGTAAATATTCCTCAACCCACAAAATTGTTGCTCCTGCCACTGCTGTAGGCATAACTAAAAAATTAACAATCGGAATCATTGTTGCGACAGAGGTTATGCCGCCAAAGCCTAAGGTTAACACACGTTTTTCAGCTAAGTTGGCGCGAATATTTTGGAACCGCATAGAATAATTTCCCATTGGTAAATCTAAATATTGTAGTGACATTATCCATGCGCCGTATAAAAACCAAATAAACGGAGTGAATATATTGAGTACAGGAATAAATGATAAAATCACAATTGGTATGGCCCAAGCAATGTAGTAAATTAATTTGCGCAGTTCATTTTTGATGCTGAGCAGTATTTCTGCCATCAAACTTAAACCGCTATCCGGTGGTGGTGTACCAGTGAGTTTTTCTTCAACGGCTGCCGCTAAATAACTATTAAAGGGTGATGCTATTAAATTAGCGATGATTGAAAAACTAAATGAAAACACCAATAAGCCCACGATGAAAAATAGTGGCCATAAGATCCAGGTTAACCAGCTTAAAAAATCGGGTAATATATTTTCTATTGAGCTAAGAAATGATGAAAAGTAATCCGATGCAATATACATAAGAGTTGCAAAGACGATGATGTTTAGAATGAATGGTATAATAACAAATCGTTTAATGCCCGGTTTGTTTAGTAACCCCAGCCCTCGAAGAAAATATTGTGCACCTTTTATTGGATTTGTCATACTGTAAACCTTGTTCTATTTTATATGTGAGTTAACTCGTCAAATTAAGTGTACCAGAATTAGGTGTTGTACTGAACTAATAGCCGGGTCTATTTGTTGTGTTTGATTGATGGGCTAATAGCGCAGAACCATAGGCGGCATCGGTATTTTCTGGTGTTAATATGGGAACAGTAAATCGTGACTGGCGTATCTGCGTCCAAACCTTATCATGGCTGCCACCGCCAACACTAAAAATTTGATTTACATCGGGGCAACCTATTTCTTTTAGGCGCAGGTAACACTGATATTCAATATCGGCAATGCCTTCCAGCATTGCTTGAAAAAACTGTATGTCGTTATCTGGTTTTGGTGAAAGTCGGGCAGGGTAGAGATTATCATTAAATGGAAAACGTTCGCCATTATGTAATAGTGGATAGTAATTTAATCCTGTGGTTTTATCAGGATTTATCTTAGAACTCATTTGTTGCATTTGTTTTGTGGTAAAAAAATGTTGTAAAACAGCGCCACCTGAATTTGAACTACCACCAACTAAATAATTTCCATCGTAGGGTTGGCTGTAGATACCGTATTTCGAGTTTGAAATGGCTTTATCCGATATTATTTTAACAACCAGACTTGAACCCAGTGACGTGACAGCATCCCCTATTTTGTAGGCACCGGTGGCTTTAACTGCTGCGGTACTATCGGTACATCCTGTTACGACTGCCAGTTGAGCTGTGAATCCAAGTTGTGACGCGAGGTTGGGTTTCATTGTCCCCAAAAATGTTCCGGGTGTTGTTATGGTTGGTAGTTGTTGTTGTGTTACCCCTAATTGCTGTATCCAAGTTGGCCATTGCAGGCTGATAATATCAAGGCCTGATTTTAAGGCGTTGTTATAATCAGTAACGGTGTAATTTCCTGTTATTTGGCCAAGTAACCAATCTGTCTGGTGCAAATATAAATCGTTGTTCTTGGCTTGGTAATGCTGTTGAAGCCAAAGGATTTTTGCAATTCCTGAGCTGGAGTTATGAATGGCAGCATTATTAGGCACAAGTTTCTTAATTTGAGCTGCTTCTTGTTCGGCGCGGTTATCGTTATACATTATAGCCGGGCTGATGGGGTGGCCTTCTTTATCTGCCAGTAAAACGGTGCCAGATGTTGCATCAAGCGCTAGCGTACTGATAGTTGCTAAATCTACTTCGTTACTGAGTTTGTTAATTAGCTGTATAAAACTTAACCACCAAGAGTGAGGGTCTTGTTCGTGCCTACCATTGTATTGTGCCGTGTTTAATTGGTAGTAAATTTCAGCAGAAGCAATAATGTGTTTTTTTTGGTTGATGACAATTGCGCGACAACCTGAGGTTCCAAAATCAATTCCTAGGTAATTCTTCGTTTTCGAAGTTGGTGTCTGTGTTTGATGGATAGACAATACCTTGATTTAATTTAGTCTAATTCAACCTTTGCGTTCGGTTTCCAGCCTTGTTGCTGGTACTCGGCGATGACATCAGTATAGACACCACCACGGACATTGAAATTGGCTCGTACTCGCATAAACCGAGGAGCACACGCTGCCACAAAGTGGTCAAGCATGGTGTTGGTAACGGCTTCATGAAATGCACCAATATCGCGATATGACCAGATATAGAGTTTAAGCGACTTCAGTTCGATGCAAGATTTATCCGGAATATAACTAAGGTAAATGGTCGCAAAATCCGGTTGTCCGGTTTTGGGGCATAAACAGGTAAATTCGGGTAATTCAATTTTAATGGTGTAATCCCGATCGATATTGGGATTATCGAATACTTCTAAATTTTGATTTGCTTGAGTTGACATAGGAACGGAAGATACCGATTCAGTTTTAATCTGACAAGTAAATTTTTAATTCAGCATAGCTTAACATACAAAAAAAGAGGTTGTTTAATTAAACGCCTTTTTTGAAAAATCACCTAGTGACGATATGCTTTTCTTTAGTTCAGTTTTAGAATAATCCTGATGTTTTGAGTCATAAGACAAAACAGGATTTATAACTGAAATTGGTTTTGTCTATTACTTAAAATCGAAATAATAATTCACTTTAAGTTGCTCTAAAAATTTAATGTATTCAGCGTGTTACCTTTGTTTTTTAATTTAAATTATAGCTCTTTGCGAGTAATTAGGCTAAAGTTAAAGTGATTTCTAGCTTTTTGCGAAAAAATTATCTTTGTTTAAACGGGCAAAAAGTGAAAATAATTTGAAGATTTGGTCATTTTATTCGATGTCAATCTTGTATCACTAGACCCCAATCTTGTATCGTACACCCCATGAGATTACGTAAAATAAAATTAGCCGGTTTTAAATCATTTGTTGATCCGACAACCATCTTAATGCCTAGCAACTTAATCGGAGTTGTTGGCCCAAATGGTTGTGGTAAATCAAATGTTATTGATGCGGTTCGCTGGGTTATGGGCGAATCTTCTGCAAAACACCTTCGAGGTGAATCCATAACGGATGTTATTTTTAATGGTTCAACCTCTCGAAAGCCGGTAGGTCAGGCGATGGTGGAGTTAATCTTTGATAATAACGAAGGTCGTTTGGGGGGGGAATATGCTCAGTACAGCGAAATCTCAATTAAACGAACCGTTTCTCGTGATGGCCAATCTATTTATTATCTAAATGGTGCGCGTTGCCGTCGTCGCGACATAACCGACATTTTCCTGGGCACTGGTTTGGGGCCTCGAAGTTATGCGATTATTGAACAAGGCACGATTTCGAGAATCATTGAGGCTAAGCCGGAAGAGCTTCGAGTATTTATCGAAGAAGCCGCTGGTATCTCTCGCTATAAAGAACGTCGCCGCGAGACTGAAAATCGAATTAAACATACACGAGAAAATCTTGAACGTTTGAGTGATTTACGTGATGAATTACAAAAACAAATAGTTCACTTAGATAGACAAGCCAAAACGGCTGAAAAATACAAAGTATTAAAAGAGCAGGAACGAATCCTCAAAGCTCAATTATTAGCCTTGCACTGGAAGTCATTACACGATTCTTCTGCTGATACTGAAAAACAAATTAGTGATAAAGAAGTCGCATTAGAAGCAGCAATTGCGCAGCAGCGTGAAATTGAAGCGAATATCGAAAAACACCGCGAATCTCATATTGAAGCAACCGATAAGTTTAACGAAGTTCAAAGTCGTTTTTATGGTGTTGGTGGTGATATTGGCCGTTTGGAACAATCCATTCAACATGCCAAAGAACGTCGCCAGCAATTAGAGCAAGATATTACGCAACTTGAAGAGAGCTGGAAAGAAGCCAAAATTCATTTATCAACCGATAAAGAAAAAATTGAAATTTTGCAGGCACAAAAAATCGAATTAGAGCCTAACTTGCAAATTGCACAAAAAAAAGAACAAACGTCAACGTCAGCGTTAGCTAGCTCGGATCAAGCCATGAAAGAATGGCAAGTTTCGTGGGAAGAACTTAATTTAAAAGCAGCTGATCCGGCTAAAAATGTCGAAGTTGAACGAACTCGAATACAGCACCTAGAACAACAAACAGTGCAACAATCGAAACGCTTGGAGACGATTACGTCTGAATTAAATGAACAATCACCTGATTCTTTGGCGGAACAAATTCTCATTGCTCAAACAAATGCAGCCACTAGTGAAGCAAAAATAACGGAAAACAAACAACGTTTGGAACAAAAGTTAGATAACATTAGTTCGGTTCGAGAGTCTATCGTATTAGCAAATGATGAATTAAATGCCAAACGTGGCGAATTACAAAACTTACAAGGACGAAAATCATCTTTAGAAGCGCTGCAACAAGCAGCTCTTGGTAAACAGTCTGGTGCGGTGAGCAAATGGCTGGAGTCTAATCAATTAAATGAAGTATCTCGTTTGGCTGAACAGATGGATGTTGAGCAAGGTTGGGAACGTGCTCTGGAGTGTGTTTTAGGTCAAAATTTGCAAGCGGTTTGTGTTGACGAAATTAATTCAATCACGGCTAATCTCGCTGATTTAACAAGCGGTAGTATTACGCTAATTGATAAAACACCAGCTAATGCTGAACAACATTCTGATACTCGTTCGTTGCAAGCTGATTTACTTGCTTCAAAAGTAAATTCTACATGGTCGATACATGAGTTGATAACAAATGTTTATTGTACTGAAACATTAGAACAAGCAATTCAACTACGTACTCAACTAAAAACCAATGAGTCCGTTATCACTAAAGATGGTATTTGGATTGGAGTTAATTGGTTGAAGGTTGTGCGAGATGATGATGCTCAAGCCGGTGTTTTGCAGCGTGAACAAGAAATTAAACAACTTAATGAAAGCCAAAGTTTGTTGTCATCTCAAATTAATGAGTTTGAAGAATCACATGCGGCTAAATCAGAAAGTCTATCAAACTTAGAATCTGAACGTGAAAATGAACAGGCGCAACTAAATCAATTAAATAGAGAGTTGGTAGAGTTTCAGGCTGAAAGTAAATCATTAACCCAACGTAGTGATCAAGTTAAAGCGCGTCACGAGAAGTTATTAGCCGATGTTCAAGAAGTTAAAGAGTACATTGCTCAAGATAATCAGAAAATTTCAGACTCCAGAATAAAATTGCAAGAAGCTCTTGATGAAATTTCATTAGTGGAAGAGCAACGTGTTGCTGAATTAAAAAAACGTGATGAAATTAACTCTGAATTAGAAACCATTCGGCAAACAGCTAGAGCTGATCGCGATAATTCAGCTGAATTGAAAATTCGTTTTGAAACTGTTCGAACCGAATTGTCATCAACTCAAAATGCTTTAGAAAGAATGACTGCGCAGTTGGAGCAATTGACATCACGAAAATCAGAACTTGAATCATCGTTAACACAGTGCGTTGAACCCATTGATAAAATGGCCGCTGAGCTCGAGCAAATGTTAGAAAAACGCATTATTATCGAAAATGAATTGATTGAAGTTCGTGCGCGAGTAGAGTCGCTGGATCATGATATGCGTGAATTTGAAAAACAACGTCATGCATCTGAAGAAACGGTACAACTTATTCGTTCAGAATTAGAGACGGTTAGAATATCATGGCAAGAATCAAAAGTTCGTTTAGAGACCTTTGACGAACAAATTATTGAATCTGGTTTTGAGTTGAAAATTTTACTGGAAGAAATGCCTGAAAACGCTATGCTTGATGCATGGGAAGAAAATGTTCAGTCTTTAGATCGAAAAATTAGCCGTTTAGGTCCTATTAACTTAGCCGCTATTGAAGAGTATCAAACTCAATTTGAACGTAAAGAATATCTCGACAAGCAAGATAATGATTTAGTCGAAGCACTTGAGACACTTGAAGGCGCTATTCGAAAAATTGATAAAGAAACACGAACTCGTTTTAAAGAAACATATGATAAGGTAAACACCGGATTACAAGAATTCTTCCCAAGATTATTTGGTGGTGGACATGCTTATCTTGAATTGGTGGGCGAAGATTTATTAACAGCCGGTGTTACGGTGATGGCACGTCCTCCAGGTAAGAAAAATAGTACTATTCATTTATTGTCTGGTGGTGAAAAAGCGCTAACAGCGGTTTCTTTGGTTTATTCAATATTCCAGTTGAATCCTGCACCGTTTTGCATGTTAGACGAAGTTGATGCACCACTTGATGATGCTAATGTAGGGCGATATTGTGATCTTATTCGTGCAATGTCGGATAAAACGCAGTTTATTTTTATTACGCATAATAAAATAACAATGGAAATTGCTGAACATCTAACAGGCGTTACCATGAATGAACCGGGTGTTTCACATCTTGTTGCGGTGGATATGCAAGAGGCTGTGAAGCTTGCTGCAATATAGCACTTAAATAATTAAAGGGTATAAATTTGCCCTTTGATTGGTGGAAAAATTAATGGATGCATTCCGAATAAGTTTAATTGTTGTTGGTGTTTCAGTTTTATTAGGAATTTATTTGTTTGATTCCAATAAAAAAATTCGATTATTTATTAACACGTTACGACAAAAGTATTTCACTAAAAACAACGATATAGAAGATACACATACATATGAGCCTGAAATCAATGATGATGCCGAAATTTTAGAGCAAATTGATCAAATGAATGGTGTTGTCGCTACCCCGTATGCGCATGAAGAATTAGATACAAAAGAAAAAGAAATCGTTGAGTTAACGAATGAAATATCAGTTTCACTCGGTGAAGAGATGGTTATTGTGTTATATATTATATCTCGAGGTGAACACCATTTTAATGGTAATGATATAAATTCTATATGTACCTCAAATGGTTTTGAATTTAGTGATAAAAATATCTATGAAAAATTTTCAGATACTAATTTCAAAGATAAACGGCCAGTGGCGAGTATTGTTAATTCTTTTGAACCAGGTACGTTTGATTCTGATTTTGAAAATTTTGCTACTAAAGCAATAACCTTATTGTTGTTTTTGCCTGGCCCTGATGCTGAAATGGCAGCCTTTAATGATATAATTATCCGAGCTAAAAATATTGCTAAAAACCTTAATGCTGAATTATGCGATGAAACGCGCAGCGTTTTAACGCAACAAACAGTTAGCCATATCGAAGAAAAGATAGAAGCCTTCCAATTTAAAAACCGAATGTTGCAAACATCGCAACAAATGTAAATTATGTCTGTTCCAATTAAAGCCCAAAAACTTTGTATTAAGTTACGCGAGTTGATCCTGCAACATAATGTTAATTATTATGTTAATGATGATCCGGAAATTCCCGATGCCGAATATGATCGACTAATGCAAGAATTACAACGTTTAGAAAAAGACTATCCTCAATTAATCACAAACGATTCACCAACACAACGCGTTGGTGGTGTGGTGTCTGAACAATTTAAAACTGTTTCTCATCAATTACCAATGTTGTCACTGAGTAATGCATTTACAGATGAAGAAATTATTGAGTTTGATGAGCGAGCACGATCACGTTTAGAAGTAGATTTAATAGAATACTCGGCAGAACCAAAATTAGATGGCCTTGCAATTAGCATTTTGTATGATCATGGGGTATTAACACAGGCGCTTACACGTGGTGATGGTGTAAGCGGTGAAGATGTTACTCAAAATGTGAGAACAATCTCGAGTGTTCCTTTAAAGCTAGTTGGTGATGATTATCCTGCTGTTTTAGAAGTTCGGGGTGAAGTTATTTTATCTAAGAAAGGTTTTGAAGAACTTAATAAAAAACAATTAGCAGAAAATAAAAAACTATTTGTGAATCCAAGAAATGCTGCTGCAGGTAGTTTACGCCAACTAGACTCAAAGATTACTGCGCAGCGTGCGTTAGAATTTTATTGTTATGGCATTGGTTTTGTAGCAGGAAAGTTTGAATTTACTTCACATAGTGCTCAAATGCAAAAGTTAAAAGAGTGGGGTGTTCGAATTAACCATGAAGTTGCTAAAGTCAGTTCTGTTGAACAGTGTATTGAGTATTATAACAAAATTGGATTAAAACGAAATTCGTTAGCATATGATATAGACGGTATTGTTTTTAAAGTAGATGACTTGCAGCAACAAAAAAAACTTGGATTTATTGCTAAAGCTCCGCGCTGGGCAATCGCCAGAAAGTTTCCCGCTCAAGAAGAACTTACGCTGGTTAATGCCATTGAGGTACAAGTTGGTAGAACGGGGGCGATAACTCCTGTTGCTCGGCTTGAGCCGGTTTTTGTTGGTGGTGTGACTGTGAGTAATGCAACTTTGCATAACCAAGATGAAATTGATCGTTTGGATGTACGAATTGGTGATACTGTTATTATTCGCCGGGCAGGTGATGTTATTCCAGATATTGTTAGTGTTGTTAAAAGCAAGCGAAAAAAATCTGCTCGAAAATTTAAATTGCCAAGCAAGTGTCCAATTTGCAACTCAAAAGTGATACGCGTAGAAGGTCAAACTATTGCTCGTTGTTCGGGAGGGTTATTTTGTGCGGCACAACAAAAAGAAGGTTTAAAGCATTATGTTTCGCGCAAGGCAATGGATATTGATGGTCTTGGAGATAAATTAATTGAGCAGTTAGTTGATGAAGGTTTGATCCATGATATTTCTGATATCTATACATTAACAGAGTCATCGGTATTAAAACTTGAACGAATGGCTGAGAAGTCGGCAGAGAATTTAATTAAATCGATTAACAATAGTAAAGAAACAACGTTAGCTAAATTTTTATTTGCTTTAGGAATTCGTGAGGTTGGTGAAACCACGGCATTAACTTTGGTTAATCATTATGGAAATTTGGAATCAATAATAAATGCAACTGAAGAAGAATTAATATCAATTTCAGATATTGGTCCTGTTGTTGTTAATAGTTTACAGGTTTTTTTCAGTGATAAACACAATAATAATATTATTAAAAAAATACAAAAGGCGGGAGTTGTTTGGCCTGATGTTGAGCCTGTAGATAAAACGCAACAAACTTTATTGGGCAAAACTTTTGTTATCACAGGAACACTAATTAATTTTAGTCGCCAAGATGCAAAGGCTGAATTACAATTGAGAGGTGCTAAAGTTACCGGTAGCGTTTCTAAAAAAACGGATTTTTTATTATATGGCGATAACCCTGGATCAAAATATGATAAGGCGATATCACTTGGTGTTGCAGTTTTGGATGAAGATAAGTTTCAGGAATTGCTAATTTAATTCTCGTTGTTCTCACGTGATCTTAGCGGGAATCGCTAGAAATTTCCGGCTTTATTGTTTATAACGATACTCATTATTTTAACGTAAAATATAATTTGGTAATGTGATGTTTAAACTCTGGATTCCGGCTCAAAAAACTACCGGAATGACGGTTATTTAATATTTTGGGTATTAAATAAAAAATAACGTTGTTCTTATGTAAATCTCAGGTTTATTAAATTCATAGAAATTTATTTACTGCACGCCATTCCCGCGCGATCTTAGCGGGAATCTCTAGAAATTTCTGATTTTATTATTTATAACGATATTTGTTGATATTTAAACTCTGGATTCCGGCTTAAAACACGACCGGAATGACGGTCATTTTATATTTTGGATATTAGTAAATAGCATCATCTTTGTACAAACCACAGTTTTATTAAAACTCATAGACATTTATTTATACACGTCATTCCCGCGTGATCTTAGCGGGAATCTCTAGACGTTTCTGGATTTATTGTTCATAACGCTATTTATTATTTTAGTTCTTTGTACTTCAGAGTATTCAATAATAGGTCGTTACACAATATAAATTTATAGGACTATTTTATATCAATTTTTGCAGTCTTACGTAATTTAGCTACATATTCTGATAAGATTTTATTTTGTAAATGGACTTTAATTTTGTCTTTTACTTGTGCAAATTCAGGTGGTGTTGAGTCACGATCATTTTCAAGTTTTATGATATGCCAGCCGAAACGTGTTTTAACTGGTGTCTTGCTATAAGTACCTTTTTTCATGTTTGCTATTGCTTTTGAAAACTCAGGAACCATTTGTCCGCCGGGGAACCATCCTAAATCACCACCTTTCTTATTGCTAGGTCCAGTTGATTTTTCTGTCGCTAGCTTGGCGAAATCATCACCTTTATTTAATTGTTCAATTATTTCTTTAGCTTGTTTTTCAGTTTTTACTAAAATGTGTCGTGCTTTATATTCCTTGTTACCACTACTAGCAACACTAACTTCATATTCTTTTTTTACAAGGGCTTCAGTAATAGGATTAGTTTGTAATGCTTTTTGCATTGCTGCGTTGATTAGTACTTCTTGTCGAGATACTTTTAAATTAAATGCGACATCTTTATTTTTTTCTAGTTTATTTTTTAATGCAGCTTGGTAAAGTAATTCTCGATTGACTAATTCTTCTTTTAATATTTTATCAAGTTGGGCTTCAGGTAATGACGGGTTTTGTTGTTTCCGCATTAATTTATATTTTCCGTAAAACACTGAATCAAGTTTGGTGTCATTAACTTGAACAACAATTTTCTTTTCTGCGATGGCGGTAGTTGAGATTAATAATAATCCACAAATACCTAATGAATAAGTTTTAAGTTTCATAGTATTTTCCTTAATTTGTGATTTATAAAATTTAGGGTAAAACATGTTTAAACGGTTTTACCGATATGGATTTAAAAACACCGGCTGTCATGTATGGGTCTTGGTTTGCCCATTTTTGAGCGGCTTGTAATGATTCAAACTGAGCAATAATGAGTGAGCCGGTAAAACCCTCTGTTCCTGGATCGTCAGTGTCAATTGCAGGATGTGGTCCAGCTAAAATTAATAAGCCTTGTTGTTTGAGTTTTTCTAAGCGCAGCAGATGTTCGGGTCTGGCTGATAATCTTTTTTTAAGACTATCTTCGTGATCTTGACACATGATTGCATATAACATAGTTAATATCTTTTAATTTATTCTGATTTATTTTCTGATCCAGTATCCACTGGATCTTCTTTTATGTATTTTGAAATATACAAAGCCTGGATAATTATAAAAGCAAACATTAACCCAAAGACTCCAAATAATTTAAAATTGACCCAAGTACTAAAGTCAAAATTGTATGCTATGTATAAATTTACAATTCCAACAAAGACGAAAAAGCTTGCCCATGCAAAATTTAGGTGAAGCCATATATTGTCGGGTAGTGAGATTGCATGGCTCATTGTCTTTTTAATGATTGATGATTTTCCAATGTATTGGCTTCCGACAAATACAATAGCAAACAACCAATATAATATTGTTACTTTCCATATTAGAAACATCTTATCTTGAAAGTAGATGGTTGCTCCACCAAAAATAAGGACTAATACCAGAGTAATAACGTGCATTTTATTTACAGTTCGGTTTTTAATCCAGTTCGCAGTTACTTGAACTAGTGTGGCCAAAATAAGAACTGCAGTGGCATTTATCATTCCTTGAGTTTCGTCAGGATTGATTTTAAAAACAATAAAAAATAGTACTATAGGGAAAAAATCAAATAATAGCTTCATAATGTAGTTTCATCTTGGTCATATTTACTTGGTGTATTTTACCATATTACCTTAAACTTACTTAATATTTATTCTCAGTGTTGCTGGTGTAATATTTGAGTGATCGTTGCTGTGACTTAGCCAAATATCAGGTTAAATTCATATTTAGAATTAGGATATATGCTTTAAATGACAAATAATTATGATTTACACTCTCACTCAACTGCTTCAGATGGGACATTTTCGCCATCTGAACTAGTACGACATGCAGTGGCGCAGAAGGTTTCATTTTTGGCATTAACGGATCATGATAATACCAGTGGCCTAAATGAGGCGTTGAGCGCGGCAAGTGACTATGATCTTAGTTTAATCCCGGGGATTGAGATTTCGGTTACTTGGAGTAAGCAAACGGTTCATATATTAGGATTGTGTATCGATTCTTCCAATAAAATTTTGCAAACGGGCTTGTTAAATCTGATGGAATATCGTGATTGGCGAGCCACTGAAATTGCACGGCGTTTGGATAAAGCGGGTATATCTGGGGCTTTTGAAGGTGCTAACAAGTATCGTAGTGGTCGAATTTTTAGCAGAACACATTTTGCACGTTTTTTAGTTGAAACGGGGCAAGCAAAATCAATACGCGATGTTTTCAAGCATTTTTTAGTGCCAAATAAGCCTGGACATGTGCCAGGTAAATGGGCGACCTTAGAGGATTGTTTATCGTGGATAAAGTTAGCCGGTGGTATTGCAGTTATTGCACATCCTGTCAGATACGGTTTTACAGCTACTCGCCTTAGAAAGTTATTATCTGAATTTAAAGAATTGGGTGGCTCTGCGATTGAGGTGGTTTCAGGCAGTCATTCAAAAGATGATATCCGATATATGGCTGAATTGGCTGAACAATATGATTTTTATGCATCCTGTGGTTCTGATTTTCATAGCCCTGATAATCAATACATAAATTTGGGTAATATACCGGTATTGCCAGATAAGTGTAAAGTAATCTGGACGCATCCCGACTGGCATGTTTGAAATTAAGCCAGTTTTTCATATAACATTATCATTTTACTCACTATTCATTTATGGAATTTAATTAGCTGTGCAACTATTTCAGATTCATCCAACTCACCCCCAAGAACGACTTGTTCAAAAGGCCATCGAAATTATTCAAGAAGGTGGGGTAATAGCCTATCCAACGGATTCAGCTTATGCTTTAGGATGTCATATTGGCGATAAACAGGCTTTAGAGAGAATTCGGAATATCAGAAAAGTCGATAAAAATCATAACTTTACCTTAGTTGTGAAAGATTTGGCTGAAATTTCAAGTTATGCATCTGTTGATAATCCAACTTATCGATTGCTCAAGGCATGTACGCCAGGCGCATACACTTTTATTTTAAAAGGTACACGTGAGGTTCCTAAAAGGTTATTGCACCCTAAGCGTAAAACCATTGGCATACGGGTACCCAATAATGTCATTGTTCATTCGATATTAGCTGGACTTAATGAGCCTTTAATGAGTTCTACTTTAATTTTACCCGATGAAATAATGCCACTAACGGATGCCAGTGATATTAGTGATGTTTTAAATAAAGATATCGATTTGGTTATTGATGGTGGTCATTGCGGTATTGACCCTACAACTGTTGTGGATTTAACTCAAGAATGTCCTACGGTTGTGCGTGAAGGAAAAGGTGATATAAGCTATTTTAATTAAAATTGAAATTACGCCTTAGCGTACTATTGTTGTGTGGGCTATATCAGTATAATAGGCAATTAAATATATAATAATTAACATTAAACTGTGAATGTAACTATCTGATAATAATATATTATTGTGCTTTTTAATATGTTAACAGTTTCAATTTTCAACATCAGGGAAATATTACGTGGGTGTTCTACCAAACAATCGCCAGAGGGTATTATCAGGAATGCGTCCAACCGGATCGCTGCATTTAGGACATTATCATGGTGTTCTTAAAAATTGGTTAAAATTGCAACATGAGTATGAGTGTTTCTTTTTTGTTGCCGATTGGCATGCGCTGACGACTCATTATGTTGATACTTCAATAATCGAGCAAAGTGTCTGGGACATGGTGATTGATTGGTTGGCTGTCGGAATTGATCCGGGAGAAGCTTGTTTATTTATTCAATCCCGAGTTCCTGAACATGCTGAATTATATCTATTACTATCGATGATCACGCCATTAGGTTGGTTAGAACGTGTGCCAAGCTATAAAGATCAACAAGATAAGCTTAAAGAAAAAGACTTAGCAACACACGGGTTTTTAGGCTATCCATTATTACAAAGTGCAGATATCCTTATTTATAAAGCCGGGTTGATACCTGTGGGCGAAGATCAAGTTGCTCATATCGAATTAACCCGTGAGGTTGCACGACGTTTTAATCATATTTATGGTCGAGAACCCGATTTTGAGCAACGAGCTGAAGCTGCTATTAAAAAAATGGGTAAGAAAAATGCTAAATTATTTAAAACACTGCAAAATAAATTTCAAGAGCAAGGTGATGATGAAGCATTAGAAACGGCAAGGGCACTTTTAGAATCCCAACAAAACATTGCATTAAGCGATAAAGAACGCTTATTTGGTTATTTAGAGGGGGGGGGGAAAATTATTTTAGTTGAACCCAACTCTGTATTAACAGATGCCTCAAAAATGCCGGGTTTAGATGGTCAAAAAATGTCTAAGTCGTATAATAATGTTATCTCTCTTAGAGAAGACGCGTCTGATATTGATAAAAAATTACGAACAATGCCAACTGATCCGGCGCGAGTTCGCCGTAATGATCCGGGAGAGCCTGAGAAGTGCCCTGTATGGAATTTGCACCAGGTATATTCAACGCATGACATTCAAGATTGGGTACAGGAAGGCTGTCGTTCTGCTGGTATAGGTTGCCTTGATTGTAAACAGCCTATAATAGAAGCAATACAATTAGAAGTGGCAACGATTCGTGAACGAGCGAAAGAGTATGAGGCTGATAAGCAGCTGGTTCGATCGGTCATAAATGAAGGGACGGAGAAAGCCCGCGATATTGCCCGACAAACCTTAGAAGAAGTTCGACAAGTAATGGGTTTATCTTATTAACTTTAACGAATATTTATTGAATTTATTTATAGGCATATCTTTTGAACACAGAAAATAAAACAGAAAATGTTACATCCTCACAGCAGGAAATGCCTTTTGCTATTGTTCAAGGTACTGAAATAACAGAAGTTCCAAAAGATTTATACATTCCACCTGAAGCACTCGAGGTGTTTTTAGAAGCCTTTGAAGGACCGCTAGATTTACTATTGTATTTAATTAAAAAACAAAATCTAGAAATTTTAGACATTCCTGTATCTGAAATTACACGACAATACGTTGAGTATATTGAGTTGATGGATGATTTACAGTTGGAATTAGCCGCTGAATATTTGGTGATGGCAGCAATGTTAGCTGAAATTAAGTCAAGAATGTTATTACCTAGAATACAAGATGACGATGATGAAGTTGACGATCCTCGAGCTGAATTAGTTCGACGCTTACAAGAATATGAACGCTATAAAAAAGCGGCTGAAGATATAGATGCAATGCCTCGAATGGGGCGAGATAATGTTGAAGTTAATGCTATAGTTGAAGATAAAAAGATAATAAAACTTCAAGCTAAAGTTGAAATGCGCGATCTTTTATTAGCATTAAAAGATGTTATCGTTCGAGCCGAAACATTTGCTCATCATAAAATTGAGTTAGAACCGCTTTCTGTTCGTGAACGTATGTCAATAGTGTTAGATCGAGTGAATGATAAAACATTCACAAATTTTGTTGATCTATTTGATCCAGAGGAAGGTAAAAGTGGAATCGTAGTGACGCTTTTAGCTATTTTGGAATTAATTAAGCAATCTGTAATTGAATTTATTCAAACTGAAACTTTTGGTCCAATACATGTAAAAGCTAATTCTTCAAGTGTTGAACCTGCTGAATGATTTTATAAATTATTTAATTTAATAATTAACTAGATAAATTAAGAAACGCCATGAAAATTGAACAATTAAAAAATATCATTGAAGCTGCATTATTAGCATCGGCTGTGCCGTTGAAAAATGAAAAGTTATTGGAGTTATTCACAGAAGATGAAGATGTTTCAAATGATGATATCTTAAAAGCTTTAAGTATTCTTGGTGAAGACTGTGAGTTACGGGGGATTGAATTAAAAGAAGTTCGAAGTGGTTTTAGGTTGCAAGTAAAACAGGATTATACTGAATGGGTTTCCAAGTTATGGCAAGAACGCCCATCTAAGTATTCTAGAGCATTATTAGAAACATTAGCTTTAGTTGCTTATCGACAACCTATTACTCGAAGTGAAGTTGAACAAGTTCGTGGTGTTAGTGTTAGTTCTCATATAATGAAAACATTATTAGAACGTAACTGGGTTAAAGTTGTTGGTCATCGTGATGTTCCTGGCAAACCGGGGTTGTATGCAACAACGAAAGAATTTTTGGATTACTTTAATTTAAAAAATCTTAGTGAATTGCCTCCTTTAAGTGAAATTCGAGATATTGATTCTATTAATGCAGAATTGGAATTAGAAATGCCTGCAGGCCCTGTTGATGAACCAGATAATAATTCTGGTGATGATAATATTGAGCTTTCAGTTGAGATTAATGATTCTGATGAGATTAGTAGTTCTGATGAAATTAATGATTCTGATCCCAATGTTGAAGTTCTTGAAGCATAATAGATTGAAAAAAATCAATCTTCCCAATTTTTAAGTTAATTAAATTTATAAAGTGACACACTAATGGCTGAACGACTTCAAAAAGTTTTGGCAAACGCAGGTTTGGCTTCAAGACGTGAAATTGAAAAATGGATAGATGCTGGTCGAATAAAAGTAAATGGTAAGATGGCTATTTTGGGCACTCGCGTTACATTTAAAGATAAAATTTTTGTTGATGATAAACCATTTTATTTAAACAATGCTGAACTAGTAAATCAAACCATTGCTTATCATAAGCCTGTTGGGCAAATTTGTTCTCGAAACGATCCTGAAGGTCGTGATACTGTTTTTTCACATTTACCAAAATTAAAAAATCAACGTTGGATCTCGGTTGGTCGGTTGGATATTAATACATCTGGTTTATTATTATTTACCACTGACGGTGAGCTGGCTAATAAATTAATGCATCCTTCTTCTGAAATTGAACGCGAATATGCAGTTAGAGTACTTGGTGAAGTGGATATTGTTATGATTAAAAAACTGATCCGAGGTGTTAAATTAACTGATGGTATGGCAAAATTTAAATCAGTTAAAGAGGCTGGAGGTGAGGGCGCTAACCACTGGTATAATGTTGTATTAACTGAAGGAAAGAATAGAGAAGTTCGTCGAATTTGGGAAGCTATTGGTGTTAAAGTTAGTCGTTTAATTCGAGTTCGATTCGGTGAGATTAAATTAAATCGAGGCCTTCAAGCAGGAAACTGGGAAGAACTAACGTTGGATGTTATAACCGGTGTTAATATTAAAAAATCTGAAAGACAGCAATTTTATAAGAAAAAAAGAAGATAACAGTTAAACTTGTGAATATTCATTATTTGATTGTTGGTAACAGCATGTCACAATATGAAAATCATTATAATTAAACTTCCCCACGATTAATGAATTTTTAGTTTTACTTGATAGTTTAGTATTGAGTATTATCACTGAAAAAGTTTTGTTAGTAAGGTTTAAATTTATTTCAATATCTTTAAATTTAATATATTGCTTTACTAATGGATATAAAAATTTAAATACACTTTCTTTTGCACTAAATACTAGTTTGTTTAAACAAAGGTTTGATATGTCTTTTGATAATATCGAATTAAGCAAAATTTCTTTTTCAGTTTGAGTGGTAATAACTACTTTTTTCGATAAATCCATATTAGTTTCAGCATCAATACCAATGCCTTTAATTATTTTATTAAAAGAAACTACTGCAGCGTAATATCCTTTGCAATGAGTAATGCTTCCAACAATTGATTCAGGCCAAAGAGGCTCACGTTTAGAGCCTTGCAAAATGGCTATTTTTTTTGTGTACCCTAATTTTATCAAGGCTTTATGTGCACAATGACGGCCATTTAAGAATTCAGTTATACGTTTTTTGGACGCGTGTTGTATCGATGCGGTTTCTGCTTCATGAACTAAAAGATTATCTGTGCTTTCATAAAGAATTTCACATGCTATATTATTAGGTAAAAGGTTATTTATCACAATTAATTTAGGTGTATGATGAAGTGAATTATAAGAATTTATATCATTAAAAAATTATTATACATTCTTAGTTTAAATAATAGTAACATTTCATAATACAAATCATTAAAAAATAAAGAGATTGGCCGATAATCATAAGAGTTATGATATCGCGAGGAGATTAAGTTTGGCATCTGTAAGAATTTTTCGACATTATATAAGACTTCCTTTTTTGATTTTATTGGTTGTCGAATTAATCGTTTTTGTAGCAGCGATTTATGTTGGAGCAGAGCTTCGATTTTCGGGTAATGCTGATGTTATTGAACGAAGTGTTGGTAGTATAGTCAACAAAGCTATGATTTTTTCGTTTATCATGATAGCGAGTATGGGGGCGATGGGGTTATACAAACCGCATCTAAGGGAAGGTTTGTCAGGTAGTTTTTTGCGAATTTCGGCAAGTTTTTTTATCGGTTCAATAGCGCTCACACTAATATTTTATTTATTCCCATTTACTTTTTTAGGTCGAGGTGTGTTAGCAATAGCAAATGGAATCTCGTTTGCAATAATTGTTGTTATTCGAGTTATATTTATCCGGCATGGTGAGAATTCTTTAAAACGTAATATCGTTATTTTAGGTTCTGGCGATAAAGCTCAAGAAATTCTTAATTCGTTAAGAAGAGAATCTGATAGAAAAGGGTTTAATCTAAGTGGCTTTATTCATATTCGCGGTGAAAAAGACGTCGTTGAAGCTGAACATGTTATCAATCTTAATAGCTCACTATTAAATTTTGCTCTTAAAAATAGTATTGATGAAATAGTTATTGCAGTTGATGATAGAAGAAAATCATTTCCATTGCATGATCTCCTTGATTGTAGAATGAGTGGTATCGATGTTATTGAAGTTTTAACTTTTTTTGAACGAGAAACAGGCAAAATTCGTGTTGATTTGCTCCATCCAAGTTGGTTAGTTTTTTCTGATGGTTTTCAAGAAAGTGTTTATCGAGACTACGTTAAAAGGTTTGTGGATGTTACAGCGAGTTTGATATTATTAGTTCTTACTTGGCCAATAATGTTAATCACAATAGTTGCCATATATATCGAAAGCAATTTTAAAGGCCCTTTTCTTTATAGCCAAATAAGAATAGGCGAAAATGGTAAACCTTTTGCCGTATTAAAATTTCGAAGTATGTCGGTTAATGCTGAACAAGATGGTGGTGCGCAATGGGCACAAAAAAATGATTCAAGAATAACAAAGGTTGGAAATTTTATACGAAAGGTTAGAATTGACGAGCTACCTCAGATATTTAATGTATTTAAGGGGGATATGAGTTTTGTTGGGCCAAGGCCTGAACGACCTGAGTTTGTTGTAATGTTGAATGATTCGATACCCTATTTTGAAGAGCGTCATCGGGTAAAACCCGGAATTACTGGATGGGCGCAACTATGTTATCCGTATGGTGCATCAGAAAAAGATTCTCTGGAAAAGCTTCAATATGATTTATATTACGTGAAAAATCATAGTACTATATTGGATTTTTTAGTGTTAGTGCAAACCGCTGAAGTTATCTTATTTGGTAAAGGGCGATAAAAAGGTTCTATCTTTTAATTTTTAATGGATCCAGTGGAGAATCAAACCACGAAACAACTTTATTATTTTTAAAACGAACTTTAGATATTTGATAATACCAAACGTCGCGTGATTTTCTAATGGGCTCACCTTGTATCGATCTGACATCGGCTTTTGTATCACCTTTTTCAAATGTGTCAGGTAAGGTTTTTATTTTGATATAGGGAATGTCATCTTTTGAAACAACTTTCAACGGGTATTTCTTGTCTTGATACCAATCTACGACTATTCCATTTTTAAACAAAATCCATGAATTACCATAATACCAAGTTTGAGAAATTCTAAATTCTGGATTTCCATGAATTTTTAGAACGTCTTTAAATGTAGAACCATTCGAAAAAAAATTTTTAGATAGTGTAGTGTTAGGTATTTTATTTATTTCATTTCTGCTTACTGCAGTCTTTTCGTCATCATAATTTATTGATAGTATTTGATAAATAGCGATTAATACGAAAAAAAATAAAAAAATTGCAAAATGTTTTTTGGATAACCGTCTATTGTTTGATGGTTTGGATTTTTCAGAATTTAAATTATCGTATAATGATGAAACATCAAATTCTTGATTGTCTGTAGCTGTAGAACTGAGTGGGCTTTCAAATATTGGCATTTCACCATAGTTATTATAATAAGTAGTTATGTTGGTGTAGGCGATATTTATTTCTTTGAGTTTTTCTTCTGCTAATCGTTGAGCAGACGAGTCATTGTTAAACTTGTCGGGGTGCCATTGTTTAACTGATTTCTTATAGGCGTGTTTACATGATTGTAAATCCGAGTCTAGAGATAAATTTAATGTGTCGTAATGTTTAGTAAAAGATGGGGTATCGTTCATATTGTGGTTACTTGGTTAGATTGTAATTAGTTTATAGTAAAGATGAGCTAAACAGGAATAAATTGGCCAAATTAAATTAGACTGATTCTTGAGCAGGTCATATTTTATACAATGCTTTCGAATATTGAAAGAATATCTTGCTATTTATTCTAAATCTAAGGTGATTTTGAAAATAGCACAATAAAACAATGGGTTAGTAAGTAAGTATAGCTTAACAAAGTTATTTTGTTTATACTCATGAAATAAATATGCGTAGTAATACTAATGTCAAGTGTAACTTATTAACATTTTTACACGTAATAATTAACTAGAATGCATGTTTTAAATTATTTTAGTTTACGTACCCGTGATTATTAAAGAAATCAAGATATTGACCGTTTAAACATATGGGATATTAATGTTTAGCTGTTATGACTGTTTAAGGGCAGTATTATTTTAAATTAAAATTAGCTATTGGAGAAAAGAATGGCATTTGTTAGAAATTTTTTATTATTAAGTCTGGTTTTTAGTGCAGCATGTACAACAATGCCTGAAGAAGTCAGGGAAGATTTAGAAACGGATACGTTGAGATTACCTTCAACTAATTTAGTTGCGATTTATAAAATTGGTGTAGATGACGTTATTAAAGTAAATGTTTGGAAGAACCCTGAGTTAACTATCGAAGTACCCGTTAGACCCGATGGTATGATTTCGGTGCCGTTAATTGGTGATGTTAAAGCGGCTGGTCTAGCGCCAGAGCAAGTGTCAAAAAATATTAAGGAAAAGCTTAAAAAGTTTATTCGAGATCCGCTGGTTGCTGTAATACTCACTCAGCTTAATAGTCACGAGTATTTATCGAGAGTGCGAGTGACTGGTGCAGTGAGAACGCCAATTTCACTAGCATATAGACAAGGTATGACTATTCTTGATGCTGTGCTAGCAGCAGGTGGTATTAACGATTTTGCTTCTGCTGGTAATACAAAGTTGTATCGACGGGTTAATAACAAATCCAATGCGATAAGTATTGAATTAGACAATATTTTAAACGGCGGAAAATTAAATACCAATTACATCTTGAAACCTGGTGATATTATTACTGTCCCAGAAAGAATTTTTTAAAGTTAAACATTAAACGACTATGCAATTACCTTTTGATCAAGTTTTAAAGTTATTATATAGAGAGTTACTTTCGCATAAAACGAAAGTGGTTATACTTTTTTGTCTTATCAGTATTTTATTTATTGGTATTGGTATGGTTTGGCCAAAGAAATATGTTTCTTTTGCGACAATTGTTTCTGATAACCAAAATATTATCCAACCATTGTTAGCTGGCGCTGCAGTGCCAACTAAAGTTACCGATAAATTGCGAATTTCTAAAGAGATACTCTTTAGTCAAAAAATTATGCATGAGTTGCTTTTGCGGACTGGTTTTATTACGAGTGATACTGATCCAATCACTGAAGAACTGCTGTCGGAGACAGTCAAAAAAAATACCCGTATCACAAAGGTTGGTAGAACATTAATTAAAATTACATATCAAGGCGATAATCCTAGAGAAGTTTATAACGTCACCAAAAATTTTGTTGATTTGTTTGTTTCTGAAGGGGAAGAAGTTCAAGCTCGAGAAAGCAAAGATGCTTTTATGTTTATAGAAAAACAATTAAATGAATATCATAAAAAATTAGTCGATGCTGAGAATAAACTGAAAGACCTTAGAACAAAAAATTACGATGCGAGGCCGGGAACAGAAACTGTAGTTAATGAATCAATAGCAGGTTATAGACGAAAAATTAACGCTGCTCGATTAGAGCTTCAAGAAGCATTAATTAAGCGAAAGTCTCTTGAAGATCAATTATCAGGTGAGGCAGAAATAACCACTTTGGCAACACGCGATGGTCAGTTTCGAAACCGAATCTTAAATTTACAGTCGCAGTTAGATACATTGCGGTTAAGTTATCACGAAGAACACCCTGACATTGTTCGTACCAAAAGACAGATTGAAGATATTAAACAAACTATTATAAAAGAAGATCAAACAAAACAAGAAGCTAAAGATGAAGCTAAGGAAAAAGGCGACGTGTTTGTTGATGAGGGTGTATTACTTAGTCCTTTATATCAACAACTAAGAAGTGACTTATCTTTAACAAAAACCAATATTTTAACTTTGCGGACACGAATATCTGCAACCAAAAAATTAATGCAAGAAGAGTTTGAGCGTTTAAAACGAATTGGTGAAACTGAAGCAACATTAGCAGAGCTTACGCGAGATTATGAAGTTAATCGTGATATGTATACTAGTTTACAAACGCGTCGTGAAAAAGCGAATATTTCTATGAATTTGGGCAATGAGAATACTGGACCAAGTTTTCGAGTTCAAGAACCTGCAAGGTTACCGCTTGTTCCTAGCGGATTTAGATTTTTACATTTTTTAATTGCCGGTTTAATATTGGGAATATTGGTACCAGTTGGTCTAATTTATGCTTATATCTATTTTGATCCTAGGGTTAGGACATATTCGCAAATTGAAGCTAAATTAAATATTCCGGTTATTGCTGTTATCCCCCATATTTGCGACGACGATGAATTAAAAGCAAGTGAATTAACAAATCGATATTTGTATTCAATCGTCAGTCTTGTAGGTGTGTTGTATATAACAATCGCCACATTAAAGTTATTAAAGGTACTTTGAATATGGCTAATAGAAGGAAGTCTAATAAGAGAAAAGCTGATAAAGCTGGTAAAAATGAAAGTCTTGATTTAGATTTATCGATATCAGGAAAAAATAATTTATTGATTAACTCTTATGATGATGATAAAAATGGTGTTAAAAATGATATGTTATCTAGAATGGCGACTTCAACTCGTCAGATAGAAAATATGAAAGAAGTTTTCTTGTTGGATGAAAACGAACTTTCAAGTAAAAAAATAATTAGTGCAAACATGATTGATCATAAAATACCTGATCGATTTAGAGATTTACGTACTACATTGTTAAATGTAAGTAAGAATAAAAACTTTATGTTGATGGTAACATCAGTTTGTGAGTCTGGTGGTGCAAGTGTAGTGGCAACAAATTTAGCTGCTGCTTTTTCTTTTGATGATAGTAAAACTTCATTATTAATTGACTGCAATTTAAGAAATCCAAAATTAGATAAAATGTTTAATGTTCAAGCTGAAAAAGGTTTAACAAATTATCTTGAGGATAAAGCAGTAAACGTTGATGATATAATTTCAAATACGGGAGTTAAACGTTTACGTTTAATAACTGCTGGAAAAAATAAAGAATCTACTTCTGAATATTTTACATCCGCTAGAATGATAGGGTTATTGAAAAAAATTCAAGAACGGTATACCGATCGTTATATAATTATAGATGCGCCTCCTATTGGCGAGTCTCCAGACGCAACAATATTGGCAGAACTTTGTGATTTTGTGCTAGCAGTTGTTCCGTATGGTAAGGTTACTATTCCTAATATTGAGAAATCGTTAAAAACAATTGATAAGAAGAAACTTGTTGGTGTTGTGTTTAATAATTAATTGTGGTGTTTACTAATAACGTACTTAATATGCTAGTTAATAAAATTGTTTTAAAAATATTTTGTGTTTCTTTGGGCCTGATTGTATTAACGAAAAATTTACAAGCATTAGAATCGAGTATGAATTATCGATTAGGGACATCTTATACTGATAATAGCTTATTAACTTTAAATAATAAAAGAGATGAGTTAACAGTTAATACCCTTGTTGGTTTTAGTTTAGGTGATCAGTTGCGTGTTATAAATTATAGTTTACTAGCAAATGTAAATTATACTAATTACACTAAAGACACCCTAGCTGATACTACTTTTTATACAATGATTGCAGATTTTAACTGGGAAATCATACCTTCGTCTTTAACATGGCAGGTTAATAATAACTTATCAGTTAGAGAAATAAATCAATTAAATAGACCTTTACCAACTAATAAACAACAGGTAAATATATTCAGTACGGGGCCTTCCTATATTTATCGTTTAAGTGCTATTAATAGAGTTTTGTTGGATTATCGTTATTCAGACATTAAATTCGATAGAAAGTTATTAGTGACCAATGTTGATAATCAGCGAAGTGTTTATACATTGGCATTGGAACATCAAATTTCTGCTGTCAGTAATATAAGTCTTAATTACGATAATACTTCAGTAAATTATTTGGATGAAACAAGTAATACGGATTTTACAGGGAATGCTATTTACCTTTCTTATAACGCGGTTAAAGCGCGATCAACTATCGCTTTTTCTGGTGGTGTTACTAAAGCAAAATTAGTAACAAATACAAGAGATTATAAAAGTGATTTTTTTAGTGCTCAATGGGATTATCAAATTAATTTCAGCTCTAATTTATCTGCCCGTTATCGAAAAGGGTTAAGTGAAGCAAGTAATGATGTTGGTCTCGCAAACTTCTTAAATTCAGGTGGGGTTAATAATGCAAACCTCAATGATTCTAGTATATTTACTGTAGAACGTTTTTATTTTATATATAACCAAATCAAAGCAAACTGGAAAACATCATATATACTAAACGGAGTAGAGCAAGATTATGATGAGGTGAGGCCAACTCAGAAAACATTGGGTGGAACGGTGGCTTTTGATTACAATCTTTCGAGATCACTCGTTTTAACCAGTTTGCTAAGCCAAGTGGCTCGAAAATCGTTAACGAGTAATGAAATTAAAACAAATGATAGAATATATTCGATAGGAACCCGTTATTATATTTCTAATAATTTACAATTTATAACTCAATATCGAAAAAATAATCGAACTAGTAATCAAGCTGGCAGGTCTTACGATGAGAATGTTTTGACAATAAGCCTTACATACTCTAACGCGCCATTAGCAGTAGTTCCTCAACGATAAGAGCTCATGTCGAAATCAAAAGTTAATAATGTATATTTAACGATTACGATTGATACCGAATGTGATCATGATCCTAACTGGGTTCGTTCTAAACCTCTAACATTTAATTCAATAACCAGAGGCATTCCCGATGTTTTACAACCCGCTTTTGAGGAAGTTGGAGCCATACCAACTTATTTGTTGACTGTGGAAGTGATGGAAGATCGTGATTCCGTAGCGGTACTAAAATCATTAAAAGGTAATTATGAGTACGGTACTCATTTACATGCGGCTTTCATTGAGCCTGAAAAAAAATTTTATAATTATGCTGGTGTTGATAGCCCAGACTTTCAATGTCAGTATTCGAAGGATGTTGAGTATAAAAAATTAGAAAACCTTACTAATTTGTTTATATTGAAATTTGGATATTCGCCTTTAAGTTTTAGAGCTGGGCGGTATGGGGCAGGAGTTAATACGTTTGAAGCACTAGATAAATTAGGTTATAAAGTTGATACTAGTGTTACACCACATATGTCTTGGGTAGAACCTAATGCTCAAGTTAATTACATTGATGCGCCAGAACAGCCGTATTTCCCCAAATTAGGTAGTTTAACAAATATAGATAAGCTACATAAAAACGCATTATTAGAAATACCAATTACGGTAAAAAAAAGATGGTTAAGGGGACCCGCATGGTTCCGGCCGTGGTTTTCTTCAGTCGAAAAAATGAAAGAAATTGTGCAGTATCATCTTGAGCAGTATTCAGGTAATGAGATACTTGAATTAAATATGATGTTTCACTCAATGGAAACGATACCAAAAGCATCACCTTATCCGCAGTCAGATGCTGATGTGCAACGTTTTATTGATGATATGAGTGAAGTGTTGAACTGGTGTAAAGGCGAAGGCATTGAGTTTTGTAAAACCAAAGACTTTTATAATAAATACATCCATCTCTAAAGGTGGCTACAACTAAATAGAAGAATCATGAAATCAGGTAATAAGCTAAAGAAGTTATTAGTGCATGTCTCAAATTATTCTATTGGTAGTTTACTTGTTACTTTAGCAGGTTTTATTTCCTTTCCCATTTTAACACGTTTGTTGTCTCAAGGTGATTATGGTTTATTGAGCCTTATTGGTGCAACATTAACCTTGTTAGTTGCTATTGGTAAATCTGGTTTACAAAATCCTATTATAAGATTTTATAGTGATGCAGAGTCTAAAAAAGATGGCTGGAATCTTAATGGCTATTATTCAACCATTATTTATGGAATGTTAATTTTTGGTGTTGTTATAACATTGGTCTGGTTTTTAATAATATACAGTATTCCGGCTACTTTTTGGAATGATGAGAAATTACGATTTCTTTTTATGGTTACCTCGCTATTAGTTTTAATTCGGGTAATGGATAGTGCCTTTTCCAATATATTTAGAGCAAGGCAAAAAAGTAGATTGTTAAGCACATATAGAGTGTTTCGACGATATGCTACATTGATTTTAGTTATTGTTACGATTTTTTATATTTCAAATAGTCTGCTGGGTTTATATATTGCGACTATTATTGTTGAATTTATAGCGGTTATTATTCTTGGTTATATACTGCTTAAAAACCGTAAGTTAATGGTTAAGTCATTTTCTCCATTTTTATTAAAACAGATGCTTATCTTTGGTATTCCATTGGTTGGGCATGAACTCGCATGGGTGTTACACAATACTGGTGATCGATATCTAATTCAATGGATGCTAGGTTCAGAACCTTTGGGGGCTTATGCTGCTGCGTATAATTTAAGTGATTATGTAAGGGTTATTGTTATCATGTCTCTATACCAAGCTTTACCTCCACTGTATTTAAAAATTTGGGCTGATGAGGGTGAAGCTGCAACACGAAAGTTTATTGAAAAATCACTGCATTTTTATATATTAGTTGCGTTGCCAATAATAGCTGGCTTATCAGTTGTTGGACCAACATTATTAACAATATTAGCTACCGATAAATTTTCCTCTGGGGCGGTAATTATTCCTTATGTTATAGCCGGAATGGTTATTAATGGTAGTGCAGTTATGTTTGGTGCTGGCCTTTATATACATAAACAAACAAAAATTTTAATGGTGTTAATGCTTATTAGCGCTGTATTTAATGTTCTGTTAAACCTTATTTTAATTCCTCGGTATGGAATAGAAGGAGCTGCAATAGCAACGCTGATAAGTTATACAGGATTTGCGATTAGCAATAAAATTGTTTCATCAAGAAAATTTCATATTTCGATTCCTTGGTTAACTGTTTCTAAGTTTAGTTTTGTTTCGGTTTTAATGTATTTTATGTTGACTCAGATTAGTTTAATTAACCCGGTAGTGACTTTATTGATTCAGATTATTGTTGGGATATTATTTTATTCCATAATGGCTTTGATTTTGGATAAAACCGCTAAAGATATTGCGAAAAAATTTATTTCTAAAATGTTTTGATTTTAGATAGAGATAGAATATGTTGAAAAAAATAATCAAAAAAATACATTCGCTACCATTGGTGTGGAAATTACTTGGTTCATATTTAAGGCCGAATGGTGTAATTGTGTTAATGTATCACAGGATAGGCGATGAACAAGGATTTTTTTCAAGCTTTAGTGTGGAAAAATTTTCAGAACAAATGCAGTGGATTAAATCTAATTGTAATGTTATTCACCCTGATGAAATTGAAGAAAGCATAAAGAATAATAAAAAAAGTAAACCAAACGTTTTAATTACTTTTGATGATGGTTACAAATGTTGTTATGAGCATGCTTATCCAATATTGGAAGAATTGTCGTTACCGGCTTTAGTGTTTTTGGCGACGCAACCCCCTGACGAGGGTGGGATGATATGGACTGATTTTCTGTATTTTTTAATTTTTTCTACTGACGAAACAAAGATCATATTACCTTGGAGTAACGAGCTTGTTTATTTTGATGGTGATGAAAGCAAAATTAAAACATTGTCAACTATAAAGTCATATTTAAAACAAATTGATAATAAATTGCGCATAAAATATTTAAACTTGCTGGAGAAATCACTGCATACCTCAAAAAAGTCCAATCTAAATCGTCAAATGTTAAGTTGGGATGAGGTGAGAAATTCATTATCTATTGTGAGTTATGGAGGGCATACACATACGCATCCGATTATGTCTAAGTTAACAGAAGATGAGTTAAATGATGAAATTAAAACGTGTAAAGAACGAATTTTTGCTGAAACAGGTATTTATCCAAGATCATTTGCTTATCCCAATGGCAGATATGCAGATTACAATGAATTAAGTTTGAAAGTCTTAAAAAAACACGGCTATCAATTAGCATTCACGACCAATGAAGGTTTTAACGATGTTAATGCTAATTTAATGGAAATTAAACGTGTGCCTACAACAGCCAAAAACTTGGATGATTTTGTTTGGCTTATTTCTCGAATGGGTCAGAAATGATGAGCGAATACATATTTTGGATTTCATTATTTTTTATTGTTTATACTTATTTTGGTTATCCAATATTCATTTGGATGTTATCTTTGACGCGAACCGTACCGAAAACTAATATTGTTGATGATTTTGATTGGCCTAAGCTGTCTATTATAATCCCTGTTTATAACGAAAAAAATAATATAGAAAATAAAATTAACAATATTGAGTCTTTAGAATATCCTCAAGAAAAAATCGAAATATTTTTAGTTTCTGATGGTTCAAATGATGGTACACAAGAAACTTATAATGATGATTCTAGGGTTACGTTTTTGTCTTATCAAAATCGTAAAGGAAAACCATCGGCTTTAAATTATGCGCTGAAACACGTCACCACAGAAATAATTATTTTTACTGATATTCGACAAGTATTAGATGAGAACTCTCTCAAGTTTTTGGTGAAAAGATTAATGATGCCTGGTATTGGTGCGGTTAGTGGTGAGCTTTGCCATATGCCTTCAGCATCTAATATTGGTAAAAATGTTGGCTTATATTGGTTGTATGAAAAATGGATTAGAAAATCAGAAAGTCGGTTCAATTCTACAGCAGGTGTTACTGGTGCTTTATACGCAGTACATTTCAAAAATTATATTCCGTTAAGGGAAGATACATTATTGGATGATTTTGAAGTGCCAATGCAATTAATAAAAAAGAAACTCAGGGTTGTGTTAGAGTCTCAAGCTAAAATATATGATACGTCACAAGAAGATATTGCGGGAGAAAAAAAACGAAAAATACGCACTTTAACAGGAAATTTCCAATCTTTTTATTGGAATAAGTGGTTATTCAACCCATTAAAAAACCCGATATTTTTTCAATTTTTATCACACAAAGTTTTTCGGTTAATTGTTCCGTATGCAATGTTAATGTCATTGGTGAGTTCATATATTTCAGATGGTATTGTTTATGTTGTTCTTTTTTTTGCTCAAATGATATTTTATGGTTTAGGTTTAATAGGAATGGTTACAGATAAATTTAAAAATTTTAAAGTCATCAGTATTGTTGTGGTTTTCTTAGAGCTAAATATTTCCGCAGTACTTGCATTGAAGCAATTTTTAAGTGGTAAAGTTAAAATTCGATGGGATAAAACATCATGACTATATCAGCGCTTATGTATCATGCGATTTATAAAGATGATGCTGAATTATTTGATTTGCCGGAAGAAGAACGACCTTATGCGATATCTTTAGATATGTTTAACAAACAATTGGATAGTTTGATATCTAATAATATTGATGTGTTAAAACCAAGTTCGTTGATTAATGTTTTTAAAGATAAAACTAAAAAATTTCAGCATTACGTATTATTAACTTTTGATGATGGGCATAGTAGTTTTTTTAGATATGCTTATCCTGAGCTTATAAAACGTAATATGTCAGGAATTTTTTTTATCACCTCGAATTTAATTAAAGAACGAAAGGATTTTTGTAGCTGGATTCAATTACAAGAAATGTCTGATAATGGTATGAGTATTCAATCTCATGGCCAAACACATAAGTTTTTATCAGATCTTGGTGATATTGAATCAAATTTAGAATTAAGTGAGTCGAAAGCTACCATTGAATATCAACTCAACTCTAAAGTAACTTCAATATCATTTCCTGGTGGGAGGTATTCTCAACGTGAAATTAAGAAAGGCTTGGAATGTGGTTATGAATTTTTTTATACTTCAGAAGAAGGGGTGAATAATCATTGTTTTTTGGAAACCCGTGTTATAAAAAGACTGGCTTTAAGGAAAACTACCTCTTTAACTGAATTCTTAAAGTTATCAAAAGCTAATCATTTATTAATAATTAAACGTATTGCAATATATAGAATTAAGAAATTAATTAAGACTGTTATAGGAAATGGTTTGTATCACTTACTTTATAAGAGGCGTGGAATTAATTGAATCATATTGAGACTCATTCGAATATTGAAGCGGCGTCTGAAAATTTTTGGACTGAGGGTGGACAGTTAAAGTCTACTCTGATTTTTATCTCGGTGCCTTCAATTATCTTGGGCGTTGTCATGGTTTTGGGGATACCTTTACCCAAATTTGTTCTATATGGTATTGCAGGATTCTTTGGTCTTCAAATGTTTTTAAGGAGTTTTTCAAACCCTGAATTCTTAATGATTGCATTTATAGTTTATATCCCCTTTAGTAAGCAAATTGTTATACCTATCGCCCCGGGTATTAATGGAACGAATATGCTTATAATGATGCTTATAATATCATTAGTATCAATATCCGCTAAAAATGGTAAGCCTATTTTTACACGATACCCTAATACTAAACTGGTTAAATTTTTTGCATTTATTAGTTGTTTTTCGATTTTGACGTTAATGGCCAGTGATGGTGGCTTTTCATATCTTATTGAAGATATTTTGCCTCAAGTGAAAGGCTGGGTTGAACAATTTTTGATATTTTTTCTATTTATTAATTTAATCCAAAGCAATGGAATGGCTAGACGTCTAGTTATTTATTTAATGGTTGGTACCTCAGTAGCATTGCTTTTTGGTGTACAAGAAACATTAGATAAGATGGGTTTAGCTTCAATTGAAAAATCTCGAGTTTTAGGGCCTCAGTTACAACCTAATGATTTTGGTGCATTTTTGGTTTATAACAGTGCGCCATTTTTAGCTATATTTTTGGTGTTTTTTAAAAGCTGGAAAGCATGGTTGATGACTCCGTATTTTCTTGTGATGCTTAAAGTTTTATTGTCTACATTTTCACGCGGCGCATTGCTGGCATTTGGTGCAGCTATATTTGTCGGGAGTTTTGTTAAGGGCAAAAAATTTGTTATTTCTGGCGGTATTATTGGAATTATTGCAATAATATTATTGCCAGAATTGGTTCCAACTTCTTTAAGAGATCGTTTTGGTTTAAGTGAAACTGAAGAAATAAAAGAAGAGCGACTAGATTCTAGTTCTGAAACAAGATTAGTACTATGGAAAGCAGCTATATCAATGTCACTTGAGAGTCCTATTTTGGGGAAAGGCTTTAAGAATTTCAATCGAATGAAAAGTAATTATACTGAAGTTGATGTAAGAGAAGGCGATACTCATAATATGTATCTGTGGATTAGTTCTCAAATGGGCATACCGGCATTGCTATTATTTTTATTTATTTTATATCGTTTTTATAAAACAAGCACCGATATTTTTTTAAAACATCCTGATAAATTTACTAAAGCTATCGGCTTAGGTGGCGCATCAATGGTTGCTGGTGTGATGGTTGTTAATATGTTTGGTTCGAGAATGATTGGAATTGATGTCTGTGGTTACGTTTGGATTTATTTTGCAATTGTTTCTAGATTGGTATCTGAAGTAACTAGTGATGAGCAAACGATTAAGCCATGAATGAGACACAATTACCATTAGTTATTCATATAATTGATAGGCTTCCTGCAGATGGTGCTGAACGTTTATTAGTTGACGTTCTTAAAAATAGTTCAAATAATTTTAAGTTTATGGTTTTATGTCTGGTTGAAGGTGGAGTTTTAGTTACTGAATTAAAAGAAATTGGTGTGCCTGTTATTATTTTTAATAAAAGTAGTAAATATGACATTAGAATATTATTTAAACTGATATATTGGTTGATACAGCAAAAACCTACTGTAGTTCACACACATTTGTTTACTGCGGATACTTGGGGACGACTTGCAGCATTTATTTCAAGGGTACCGTGTATTGTTAATACGGTTCATAGTACTAATACTTGGATGGGGACTATCCACCGTATTATTGATAGAACGCTATCGCTTGTAACTGATAGGGTAATAGCATGTTCGCATGAAGTTGCTAATGTATTAATTAAAAGCTTTAAAATCTCAGAGCATCGTATCAAAGTCATATCAAATGGCATTGATTTTAAGCGATTTGAATCAGTAAATTTGTCTAAAATTAAAGAAATTGATTCAGTATCAGATGACATTATTAAGATTGTTATTATAGGTCGATTGCATCCTGCTAAAGGTCATTTAGATTTAATAAAAGCGATAACTGAATTAAAAAACACGAATCATAATTTCCATGTATTTTTTGTTGGAGAAGGAGATTTACAACAAGATATAATTAAACAATGTACTGAAAATGGTATTAACGACTATATTAGTTTGATGGGACAACGCAGTGATATACCTTCGATATTAGCGAAAGTAGATATATTTGTTATGCCGTCACATTGGGAGGGATTACCGATGGCATTGCTTGAAGCAATGGCAATGAGTAAAGCCGTAATAGCAAGTAGAGTAGGTGGAATTCCTGATGTCATCACTGATGGTGATAATGGTTTATTGATTGATAAAAGCGATCATTTTGGACTAAATAATGCACTTCAAAAATTATTGTCGAATCCAAAATTAAGAGAAAATTTAGGTAATGCGGCTAAGAAATCAGTTTTAGAAAATTATAGCGCTAAAAATGTTTCAAAGGAATACGAATTATTGTATCAAAAAATTATCGGTGATAAGCCATGAGTCGTATTGCAAGACTCGCTGTGAGTGGAGGTATATTACCATTTAGTTATATTGGTGCTATTTTACGACCAGGAGTTCGAGTGCTAATGTACCACCGGGTTATTAAAACAACGAATTATGATCAGCTTACGGTAAACCCTGATGTTTTCGAGGCTCAAATGCGATATTTATCTCAATATTGTAATGTGGTTTCGTTGGATACAGCTGCAAAAGATTTATACTTAAATAAAAAAAATTCTAGAAATGTTGTAGTAACTTTTGATGATGGTTATTTGGATAATCTTGAGTATGCATTACCTATTTTACAAAAATATAATATACCTGCAACTATTTTTGTAACAACGGATTTTTGCAACCAAGATAAGTCTCATCCAAGATATCGCAATGAAAATAAACGGTTACACTTGGACTGGGGGGAAGTGTGCGAACTTAATAAATTAGATAACATTACTATTGGTTCTCATACACTATCACATCCGTTTTTATCTCGTTTAAATACTATTGATGTTAAGAAAGAAATTTTTAAGAGTAAAGAAATAATTGAAAGTAAATTAAGTTCTGAAGTAAAGCATTTTTGTTATCCTTCTGGTGATTTTGGCTCGAGAGAAGTTGCGCTAATTAATGAAGCCGGTTATGAAACTGCAGTTACTGTGTCGCCAGGTAAAAATCGTTGTCATATTTCGAAGTTTGAACTAAATAGAACTGAAGTGACCAACAAAGATGCAGATATGGAGTTTTTTTTAAAATTGAATGGTTCTTTTGACTTAATACATCAAGTTTTGCATTGGGAACGTATGCGAAATTTTAAGAAAATGTCCTTTAATAATATAAATAAATAGGGAATGGATTAAAATGAAATTAATGTATTTATTAACAGAACCCTTTGGTGTAGGCGGTGTGCAATCTGATATGCTGGCACTTTCAAAAGACTTAGTCAAAGAGGGCGATGAGGTTTATGTTGCCTCAACTCCAGGGGTTATGCTTGATGAATTGCAATCACGAGGAGCAATTTTTGTAAACTTGGATTTTCAATTTAAGGGCCTGATTGGTCTGCTTAAAGTTGGCTTTAAACTTAGAAAGTTTATTAAACAAGAAAATATTGATATTCTTGCGCCTCAGTCTGTTCGGTCAAGTATTGCTAGTTTTATTTGTCTGCGCTTAATACCTTTTTCTTATAGAGTAAAAAGCACTAACAAAAAACTACCGATTGTTACAACTATTCATAATATACATAACCCAATGCATTTTAAATATGGTGGTATAATTTTAAATATTTGTTCTGATTATGTTATTTTTGAATCGCATTATGAAAGAAATAGATTAATAAAAAGTGGTTTGGGCGAATTGAAAAGTAGTGTAATTCATAGTGGTATCGACACAGATAAGTTTTTGCCTCATGAGCCAAATGAGAAGTTATTACAGGAATATGGTTTAGATAAAAATAAACACGCTATATTTGGTATTGTTGCACGATTATCTGAAGAAAAAGGACATCAATATTTATTAAGAGCTTTTGCTAAGGTATTGAGTTCAAACGAAAATGCTAAGTTATTAATTGTTGGTGACGGGCCATTAATGGATGAAACCAAAGCGATTGCGGATAGTCTTAATTTAAATGATTCTGTGATTTTTACAGGGTTAAAGCGAAATGTTGCTGAGCATTTATCCATGTTTGATGTATTTGTTTTATCGTCTACTAGAGAATCATTTCCTTTGGCTGCTCGTGAGGCGATGGCTGCTGGCAAAGCGGTAATTGCTCCTCGAATTGGTGGGTGTCCTGAAGTTGTCGATGAAAATAATACCGGGTTATTATTTGAGGCTGCTAACGTTGATGATTTGGCTAGCTGTATGCAAAAAATATTGGTGGATAAGAAGTTTGTGGAGTTTGGAAAAAAATCACGCCAACGTGTTGTTGATCTTTTTTCTCGAAAACAATGGGTGGTTGGCGATAAGGCTATTTATTTGAGTTATTTATGAGAGATATGAGAAATGAGTTATTTACGAAAAAAAAATAGATTAAGTGAGATAGTGTTAATAAGTTTATTGATGCTGAGTTCAAATATTTATGCTAATGACGATTTGTTTTCAAAACTTAAAACAGGTCATCATATTTTGTCAGTGCCAAAGCTTGAAAAGCCTGAATTGCATAAATCTTATGTGGACCCTGTATTCAATACTGTTATTCAAAGAATTACAGACCCCTCTCAAGTTCCTAGGGTTAAACGTATTCGACATTATTATTCAAAAGCGAATCCTTTTAATGCAGATGAAACATTTGCATTAATGTTTGGAAGTAATGGTAGTAAGTGGTTATACGACGCTAAAACTTGGAAGCCAATCCAAAAGCTAATACTGTGGAGCGGTGAACCTGAAATTCAATGGCATCCGACGGATCCTAATAAGTTTTATTATTTGGGGAAAATTAATCAAAACAAATATGCTCGAGGAATGTTTGTATATGATATTAAAACGAATTCAAGAACATTATTGAATTCCTTTAGCGAATATAAAAAAATTAGGGGTAAGCTTGAAGGCAATATGGATAAACAAGGTCGTTATTATGCCTTTCTTGGTGAGCAAGGTTCTATAAGAGATATTTTTGTTTATGATGTTTTAAATAATACTGTGAGTAAGAAAGAATCTGTTACAAAATATGTTGCTTCTGATTGGGTTAGTGTTTCACCAAGTGGTCGATATGTTGTTGCGATGGGAAAATATCGCTCACGAATTTATGATATTAAAATGAAACTTCTTCATGATTTGCCAAGAGGTACTTATGGTCATGGTGATTTGTGCTTAGGTTCGAATGGCGATGAGTTTCTAGTTTTTGATGGTGCAGATTATGAAATTGACGGTAATCGGAATATAAATATCGCTAATTTGAAAACTGGCAAGTTAGATATTTTAGTTCGCATTGGATGGCGTAGTACGCCTCATGTATCGTGTCGTAATTTGGATAAACCTGGTTGGGCGTTAATATCAACTCAAGGCCCGGATAATAAATACCCTAACCATGATTTTGAAATTTTCTGGGTCAAATTGGATGGTTCTCGTGACATTCGTCGTGTTGCTCATCATCGAAGTAGTCGTAAAAATGGTGGTTATTTTGCTGAACAGCAAGCTGTTACGAACAAATATGGTAGTAAAATAATATTTGCTAGTAATTGGGGCGATGGTGATGTCTCAGACTATTTGATTGACTTGAGCTTGTCTCCGAAACAAAGACCTAAGTAATATGAGATGGATTTCGTTATTGATAGAACCGTTGTTTTTAATTGGCGCGAGTTTGGTTGTTGTTGTTATATTTAGTAAATATGAAAAAAAATATTTAACGAAGGTGTTGTATGTTGTTTTATTTTTTTATTTATCACTAACAACTCCATTGGGTGCTAATTTTATAGTGGCACAAGTTGAAAATTCCAATATTGACAATCATTGTTTAAAGGAAGGCATTGATACTGTTGTTATATTAAGTGGTGGAATTACGGGTGATCCGACATCAATAGATGAAATATGGCGGCTTAAAGAACCAAGTTACCGACGTACATTGTCTGGTTTAAAGTTAGCTAAAGATTTGCAAATTAAAAATATAATTGTATCTGGAGGTTATGGTGGTCGTTTTACTGAAGCGGATATTATGGCTTCATTAATAAAAAAAATAGGTTTTGATGGTGAAATTGTTATTGATCGTAATGCTAAAACAACGTATGCAAGCGCCTCAAATGTTACCAAAATATTAAACGGGATGAATGTTTCTAGATATTGGTTGGTAACTTCGGCACTACATATTCCAAGAGCTAGCGAAACTTTTGATAAATATGGCATAAAGTTTTGTCGTTTTCCCGTCGATAGTAAATATATCAGTGCAGCATTTCCAGGTAGTTTATTACCTCAAATTACTGCTCTTAATAAAAGTACAGCGGCGTTTCATGAAATATTAGGGTATTTTTGGTATGCGATTTCAGGAAAATATTAATGGTTGATGTATGAATAATAATAAAAAAATAAATGTTACCTATATTATTGACTCAATAGGTTGGGCCGGGGCTCAAACACACTTAATTAGTGTGCTAACTAACATTGATTATAATAAGTTTAATGTTAGCGTGATATGTCTTCGTAGTGAAGGTGAGCAATTTGAATTATTAAAAGAATTAAATGTTAAAAGTTTAGTATTAAATTTAGAAAATTTAATGAGTCCGCTTAAAACGCTTAAAGCAATATTTAGGATTAAAATGTTCCTTAGGGAAAATAAAACGAACATTTTTCAGTCGTATATGTTTAATCCAAATCTAATAGCAAGTATAATTGCGTGGATTCCATGGAAGAATTTTAAGTTAATTACAACTCGCCGTGATACGGGGTATTGGCATCAAAAACATCACTGGTGGTTGTACCGGTTTATGAATTTACTGACTGATAAAGTGATAGCGGTAAGTTCAGAAGTTCGATTGGAATGTATTAAAAAAGAAGGTTTATCTCCTGACAAAATTATCACTATATACAACGGAATTGATCTTGATGTTTACAGTGATAAAATATTTGATAGAAATATTATACGTAAAAATATTGGTGTAAAACAAAACGAGTTTGTCGTTGGAATGTTGGCTGCGTTAAGGCCAGAGAAAAGACATGATATTTTAGTTAATGCTGCTGTAGATGTGGTGAAAGAAATAACTAACGTCAGGTTTATGGTTGTAGGCGGAGGTTACTCGAAAACCAAAAATGAGATAATTGAACATATAGCAAAACACAAACTGGAAGATAAATTTATGTTAACTGGTGTGCTAGGAAATGTCGTTCCAGTATTAGCTGCGTTTGATGTTTCTATTTTGTGTTCTGATACAGAAGGTATGTCTAATTCGGTTATACAATCTATCGCTATGGGTAAGGCTACTGTTGTTACAAATGTTGGTGGTAACCCTGAAGTGATAACCGACGGCGTAAATGGACTTTTGGTTCCAGCTGATGACCCTAAATCATTGGCTTTAGCAATTATCAAGATATACAGGGATGTTGAAACAAAAAAACAGCTTGAGCTGCAGGCATTTAAAGTTGCTTCAGAAAAGTTTAATATTTTTCCTATTGTCGTTTCATTGCAAGATGTATATGTCAATTTAATGGAAGGTTAATGCAAATATAGTTAATTAGTTGTAAGAAATGATGAAATACATAAATTTAGTAAGACGGTTAATACGTAAAATCATACTTTGTGTGAGACCTTATAATGGCTTTAGAAATCGAAAAGTATTTAAAAGTTTTTCAGGATTTCAACGTGATTTTTACATTAAATATTGGGCTGATGCGAGTAATGCAATTGGTGCATCAATAGATGATGTGGGTTATGGCTGTTTTAAGATAATTAAAGGTGATAAAAAAACATACGTTAGAAATTTTAATGTAATGTTGGACGATAATTTAACATTAAATATTGCTGGTAATAAACCGTTCGTTTTGAAAATTTTGAAAGAACATGAGTTTCAAATTCCAAGATTTTTAGAGTATAAAATTGATCAGCTCGCTAAAGCGGAATTATTTCTTGAGTCGATTAAGAAGAATGCTGTTGTGAAACCTGCTAGTGGTACTGGAGCTGGCAGAGGCGTTACAACTTATATTAACGATATAAAAAAGTTACATAAAGCCTCAATTTTTGCATCGTCTTTTTGTGATACATTGTTAATTGAAGAGCAAGTTGAAGGTGATTCATTTAGATTGCTATATATTGAAGGTGAATTTATTGATGCGTTGCGTCGGGATCCTCCTGTAGTTATTGGCGATGGGAAAAGCAAAATTAAGCAACTTATAGAACAAGAAAATAATAAACGAATAAAATCAGATGAAATTTTGACGTTTCATCCTCTTATAATTGATATGGAGTGTAAATTAAAACTAAAAGAACAAGGTTTGAATATAAACTCAGTCTTAGATATTAATCAAAAAGTTGTTGTGAAAAAAGTCGTCAATCAAAACAGCAGTTTTGAAAATCATGTTGTTCGAGATGAAATACATCCCTCAATTGTATTAACCGGTCAAAAAATTGTGAATGAGTTGGGTATTACATTGGGAGGTATCGATGTGATTACTAGCGATATAACCGTACCATTACAACAAGCCGGTGGCGTAATTAACGAGATAAATACCACTCCTGGTTTGCATCACCATTCATTGGTTTTTGAAAAAGATAAAATACTGCCAATCGGTGAAATGGTATTAAATTACATATTTAGTAAGAAATAATACTTTTTATTATTATCTGTAGTTAATTAGTATACGTTTTTACTGATTTCTAATTTAGTCAATATTGTTTACAGCCATGTTATTTAATTCATACGAATTTATTGTGTTCTTTTTACCAATAACGTTGGCAATGTTTTTTGTGTTGGGGCGATATTATTCTAATCGATATGCCATATTTTGGTTGGTTGTGGCTTCTTTATTTTTCTATGGTTGGTGGAATCCTGATTATTTAATTTTAATATGTCTTTCAATAATTATAAATTATACTCTTGGGTTATTAATTACCCGGTATAATGTTTTGGAGGATAATAATAAGTCACTGCTGTTTGTTGTGATAGGGATAAGCTTTAATTTATTATTGTTAGTATATTATAAATACAGTAACTTTTTTCTTAATACTCTTAATTATACTGTTGGTTTTGATTGGAATTTCCACAATGTTTTATTGCCGATAGGGATTTCTTTTTTTACGTTTCAACAAATCGCTTATTTAGTTGATACTAGAACAAATAAAACCAGCGAGCATAATTTTTTACATTATTCTCTATTTGTGGTTTTTTTTCCTCAATTAATAGCTGGTCCAATCGTTCACCATCGACAAATGCTGCCACAATTCTCTAATCCTGAAACATATTCACCGACATTTCGAAATATTTCTGTTGGTTCAAGCATTTTTATTATCGGTTTATTTAAAAAAGTTGTTATTGCCGATAATATTGCAGTTTATGTTAATCCAGTTTTTGATATAGCAGAATCTGGCGAGGTAATTAATTTTTTTCAGGCATGGACGGCTACTTTTGGTTACTCATTACAGCTTTATTTCGATTTTTCGGGTTATTCTGATATGGCGATTGGCTTAGCTCGATTATTTGGTGTCAAATTACCTATTAATTTTTATTCACCCTATAAAGCCACGAGCATAATAGATTTTTGGCAACGTTGGCATATGACCTTATCTGCATTTTTACGTGATTATGTTTATATTCCGTTAGGTGGTAATAAAAAAGGACGGCGCAGGCGTTATATTAATCTAATGTTAACAATGGTGATTGGTGGTTTATGGCATGGTGCAGCTTGGACGTTTGTTCTTTGGGGGGCATTGCATGGAATATTTATAATTGTAAATCACCTTTGGAAAAAAATATCACCTTTTTCATCATTAAATACATGGTGGTCAGTTTTAAGTGCAAGAGCTGGTACCTTCTTATTAGTATCTATTGCTTGGGTATTATTCAGGGCTGAATCTTTTACCGGTGTTGTTGAAATTTATAAGGGAATGTTTAATTTACCTGTTTCATTGCTTGATAAGTTTGGAAATTTTTTGCATGTTTTAACAAGTTTTGGTTTTACATTCATTGAATCCGAAGTTGGAATCTTAAATGGCATGCAATTTTTATTTTTAGTTGCTGCGGTTATGGTTTTATGGATCTTACCAAATACACAAGAACTAATGTCAAATTATGATCCTGCATATGATTATAAGGAAAAAAATAAAAAATTGACTAAAATTTTTTTGATTAATAAATTTGTATGGCGTCCAAATATGATTTGGTCATTGTATGTTTCAATTTTATTTATTTGCTCATTCCTAAGTTTAACTCAAGTTTCAGAGTTTCTGTATTTTCAGTTTTAGCATGAATACTGAACATAAAAAATACATTAAAGTCACTATTTTTTTTATAGTAAGTGCTCTAGTTGCTGTTTTTTCATTTAATTACTATATTGATCCGCTATGGTATTTTGGTGGTAATAAATTATTTCCAGAGAATTATTCGTTTAATGAAAGGTTTTCAAAAGTAAATGAATACTTAAAAAATGCTAAGGATTACGATTGTATTTTGCTAGGCAGCTCGCGAGTAACACTTTTAGACGCGAAAAAAATTACTGGTTATAATTGTTTTAATTTTTCTTTTTCAGATGGTAATCCTGAAGAATTCATCGCTTATTCTAAATACATTCGGCGTTATGGGAAAAAACCTAAGTTAAGTATAGTTGGGATAGATGCACGGTTTTTTTCTAGATTAAAACATAAAACAATCGTACCTGATTTTGTAAATCAACTTAAATTACCACCGCTTAGTTTAAAAAGCTATTTATCGTTTAATACGCTAAATTTTTCACTTCGAACTATACTGCGTAAACCACCTCAGCACCGGTATTATACTAATGAATTAATTGGAGACATACTGCCCGGAACTAAAAACTACCAACCACCGAAATGTTTCACGTTGGAAGGTTTTGGCTTGCCCTATACCAGTACTAATATCCACTATTTGACTAAGGTAAAAGCTGAATTAAAACCAGATTTATTTATTGCCTATGTTGCACCAATTAGTGCTTGGGACTTAATTCCACTATTGGAAGATGGGAAACTCAATAGTTATATTCAAACAATGTTTCAAATTTCAAAGCAATTTGATCGTTTTTATGATTTTTCAATTCCTTCGGAATTAACAACGCGTACTGATAATAACTACGATGGGCATCATTTTAGCCGTGCTACAAACGATAAAATTGCAAAGGTGTTGAGTAGTGGCAATTTGCAGTATGGTGTTGATGTACATGCTATTAGTTTATCTGAGTATCAACAGAAATACACAGATGCAGTGGTTGGATTTTCTAAAACATTACAAAATATAGATAAATCTAGTTGGAAATGCCGGAATAGAACTGCGATGCGTTAAGTAAATTAAATTTCGTATGATTTTTATGCTAGCTAAAAATATCACTGAGATTAATTTTGTTAAGTACATTTTGACAAATATTATGTTATTATGTCCACAATCTGCAGGTTTAAGATGTTGATTCTACAGTAGTTTGTAGCTAATAGAATAGTTTAAAAATAGATAAAGATAAGTGTATTTTTGTCGATAGCCTTATATGTGTATCAAAAAGGAATTAAAACGAGATATTTCTTTGGTGTAGTGATTACATTAATTAGGAAGTATTTGTGATGGTTATTACTGTGTAAAACTATTCAATAGTGAATGGACTCATATCAAAAATGTAATATTAAATACAATATGTATGAGAGATTTTAATGAAGAATAACAATGAAGCAAGGCACCACACAAAGGATTATCTTAAATCAATCGGAGTAGCTGATATTCCTGGAAGAACATCGCCGTTTGATCCAGGTTATGATCCAGTAACATTAATTAGCCACTTAGAACAAAGTAACCATCTCATTTCAATATTAAAAATCTCCATGGCGTGTTGGCAAGTTGCTAGCGAAGAAGCCACTAGACAAAAGATTGATGCAGCTAATCGTTTGAATGTTTCTACCGTAACTGGAGGCGGGACATTTGAAATAGCTTGTCATTTTGGTAAATTGCCAGAATTTCTTGATTTAGTTGCTGATTTAGGAATCACGAGGTTTGAAGCTGGTGAAGGATTTATACCGTTAAAAGAAAAGCCTAAAGATATAATGAAAATGGCTAATGAACGTGGTTTAGAAGTTCAGTTTGAAATTGGTGAAAAACATAGTGGGGCATTTACTCCTGAAGTCATTAAAGAACTTATTGAGCAAGCAAAAGAATGGCTAGACATTGGTGCAAAGCAAATAGTCGTTGAAGCAAGGGAAAGTGCCAAAGATGTTGGATTGTTTTCAGAGACTGGTGCTTTTTATGCTCACGGTGCCGATATGTTAGTTGAAGCATTGGGCTTTGATGCTTTAATTTTTGAAACACCAACGAAACCTAGCCAGTTTGCAATGTTAAATCATTTTGGTTCTGAAGTTCATTTATGCAATGTTCGAATGGAAGAGCTATTACGTGTAGAAATTTATAGACGAGGGTTACATTCTGATGCTTTTCGGCATGAAAATTTACGACCAAAAGGTCAATCCTAAAATCAATTTTTGGAGTTAATTACTATGCCAAGCGTTGTCATAGATTATTTACCAGCATGTGCTGAACATTACCGAAACGAATATGCTATTGTTGCAATCGATGTTATTCGAGCAACTACAACAGCAACAACCGCATTAAGTTTAGGACGAGATGTTTATCCGGTGCAAACAACCGATGAAGCATTTGTATTAGCAAGCAAGCTTGATCGGCCTTTGTTAATGGGGGAACAGGGTGGTAATGTGCCGTATGGTTTTGATTTAACGAATAGCCCTGTACAAGCAATGGCGTTAACGGCTATCCCATCAGGTGATTTTACTGATATCTCAAGACCTATCATTTTATTATCATCATCCGGAACACGTTTATTAATGAATTCAGTAGGCTCTGGATCTGAGGCTGTTTATATTTCGTGTGCCCGTAATTTTTCAGCAATGGCTAAATATTTAACCGGCCTGCATGACAAAGTCGCAATTCTTGGCGCGGGGACACGAGGAGAATTTCGGCGAGAAGATCAAATGGGCTGTGCATGGTTAGCAGAGAAATTGGTTGCTGCAGGTTATGAAATGGAAACTAATCGTACTCGAGATCTGATTTCAAGGTGGAGTGGTGCCACGTTAGATGATGCTCGTGGTGGCCGAAGTGCAGATTATCTACAACGTTCAGGACAAATGCATGATCTTGAGTTTGTGCTTCATCATTATGATGACTTAGATATTGTACCTCAATTGATTAATGGTAAGTTAACGGTTGTCTCTGGAAAAGTTACCACATAAAACTAAAATAATTATTAAATAAGGTTGTTTGAATGAAAATTAATAACGCTGATACGCCTGTTGTTGTGCTGACGAGTAGAATTGGTGCAGTTACCATCATGAGAAGTTTAGGGCAATATGGTGTTAATATATATGCCACTGATGCAGATGCTTCATCCCCTGCATTAACATCGAAATATTGCAAAAAAAAATATATTAAGAAATATGATGAATCTAAACCTGAGGAATATTTAGAGTTTGTTTTAAATATCGGAAAAGAATTAGGAAAAAAAGCCTTACTAATTCAGACTTCGGATACTATGGCGGTATTTATTGCTGAATATGCCGGTAAACTACGAGAGTATTTTATTTTTCCAAATAATAGTGCTGATCTTATAAAACGGATAATAAGTAAAGAAGGTATGTATTCAATAGCATTAGAAAATGATGTCCCAACCCCGTTAACATTGTTTCCTAAAAATCTTGATGCTGTTGTTGAATATTGCAAAGATGGAAAATTTCCATTAATGCTCAAAGGAATTTATGGCGATAAGCTCCAAGCAAGAACCGGTAAAAAAATGGTGATTGTGAATAATGCCGAGGAATTATTAGAAAATTATAAATGGTTAGAAGATCCTGATGAACCAAATTTAATGTTACAAGAGTATATTCCGGGTGGAGACGATCAGGTTTTTATTTTTAACGGGTATTTTGATGCTGATTCCGAATGCCTAGCCGCATTTACCGGCTACAAAGTACGCCAATATCCTATTCATGTTGGTGCAGCTTCACTGGGGGAATGTAAATGGAACCAAGATGTAGCTGATTTAACTATTAAATTTATGAAAGATATATCTTATACCGGGATATTGGATATTGGTTATCGATTGGATCCAAGAGATGGAAAGTATAAAGTTTTAGATATTAATCCAAGAGTAGGGCAGGCGTTTAGAATTTTTGTAGCAGAAAATGGTATGGACGTTATTCGCAGCCAATACATGGATTTAACAAATCAACGTAATACTGACCCAGTTATTCCCGATGAAGGTCGCCGTTGGATGATTGAAGATTATGATGTTATATCCAGCATTCATTATTTCTTAGAAGGTTCGTTAAAATTTGGTGAATGGTTTAAATCCTTTAAACGATGTAAAGAAGGCGCTTGGTTTAGCTGGCGTGATCCTGTGCCGTTTTTAATGATCCTACTTGGTTTTGGTAAAAAAATTATTTATTGGATTCTTAAAAAATTAGGTTTACGAAAACTACCAAATCAAAAAACATAGTTATATTAGTTGAAAATTTATGTCGTTACGAAACAAACTGATAGTTACTTTAAAAAGCACGATAAGAAAAGCCCTACCACTTTTTATCCGAAAATATTTAGCTAAAAAAATTAGTGTTCAAACTTGGTTGTCGAGTGATCAACGCGCAGGTTGGTCGCTTGAGCTGGTTCGTGATATGGCTCAAATTAATGTTAATGAGTATCATAAGTTTTTATGGTCAAATCATATTGGATATGCAGATACCTACGAAGTTGAACAACGTTTCGGAACTAAAAATATTAATGAGTCAAGGAAGTTGTTATTTGATGATATGATTGCGTCATTGACTGATTTAAAAATAGATTTTCAAGATGAAATACAATCCGTGCTTGATGTTGGTTGCTCATTAGGTTATTTGTTAAAATACATGGAAGACACTATTTTTATTAATGCCCCTGAATTACACGGTATTGATATTGATGCTTATGCAATAGAAGAGGGGAGTTCTTATTTACAGGCTCATGATTCAAAAATTACATTAAGCTGCCTTGATATGGAGAAGATCTCATCTCACCTCAATAATAAATCTTATGATGTAGTGTTTTGTGCCGGTACGCTAATTTATCTTGAACAAGAAAAAGCAGAAAATCTGATTAAAAATTTACTGCAACACACAAAAAAACTATTAGTTGTCACCGGTCTAGCATCACCTGAAAACGATAATTGCAATTTAACTCAATCAACGGTTCGTGAACGTGATGGTTCCTTTATACACAATATTGATGCAATGATTAAACAAAAAAATGGCAATATTGTTTTTCGACGATGGCAAGGTGCAAAGAAACTGGGTGGGAACTCGATTTATTTTGTTTTTGCAACGCCATGATCTAATTAATATTTAATAGTAATTCAATTTTTAAGTCTAATTTTAAATTCTAATAAATTATCATCCTGATAGTATTTTGAATCGAAATCTAAAATTTATGCATCAAAATTAGATGTTTAAACTAATGATATTTTTTATGCAAAAATTCTCAGTTAATTTAAAAAAATGTTGTATTTTAACAATAATTTAGTATGATTAGTGACGATAAATAATAACTATGAATTGTGTTTTAGAATCATAAGTCCTCCCCCATCGGCTTATTTATCCAACGTTAATTACGTATAGTAATGGTGATAATAAAGTTTAATTTATTATTGCGAGTTTTGAATTTATTTTAAAAAAGCAATAAAGTTCATATGTCACTATTTTTAATTTAATTGTAAAATATAATGGGTTTTAAATATGAATAAATCATCATTGTTTTTTAAAATGTTATTTTTTATTAATACATTTACATTGAGTTTTTCAGTTAACGCGGCTTCGGATCAATGGTGTGCTTCTAATTCACCTGTAATAAGTTTTTATTTTAGTGCTTGTGCGCCGAGTCCAGAAGCACTAGCTGCTGACTACTGCGATGCTCATGCGCAATATATGGTGGAGAAGGGATATAAAGTCATTTATTTAGAAATAGTTAATGATGTCACAAGCCCACAATATCAACCTGATCCACCTACTGAGTTCTACTTTGGGTGTTATGTAGATCTTATACAACTTGATACTGGCTATACAAACTATTGGCTTAATACCGCCTATTCAGCACATCTTGCGCCATCGATTTATCCATTTAACAAAAAGAAAAGCACTGAAGATAATCAATGTAATGAATCGAATAACAGTGCGGGTTCTAAACCTAGTAGCGATCCAAAAGCATCCAATCCAGTAAGAATTTCAACCGGCGAAAAAATACAGACAGAAATAGATTATAAAGCAATAAATCCATCTAAAGTTGATTTCATACGCTATTATAATTCTCATAATGGTGATTTTACATCAATGGCACCTGGTTGGTCGCATAATTATGATAAAAAACTTTCAATTATTACTGATTCTCGTGGTTTAAATGTTGCGACTGCAGAACGTCTACAAGGGCGTACTTTTAGTTTTAGGCGTGTTGACGCCACTTCTGCTTGGATATCAGATAGTGATGTTTTGGTAAAATTAATTTCATATGCAAATTATCATGAATTAATTTTGTCAAATGATGTTCGCGAACAATATAATTTAAATGGTGAATTAATATCTATTATCTACTTAAATGGTTATCAAATTGATTTAACTTATAACTCTAATAATTTGTTAGCAACTGTTTCGGATAATATAGGAAGTATTTTAACATTTTCATATAATACAAATAATATATTATCCGGTATTGTAATGCCGGGTAACCGTCAAATTACATATTCTTATGTTTTAACTAAGCTAGATAAAGTTACAAATGTTGATGATGCAACGTTTAAAACTTACATCTATGATGATGTTAATCAACCAAATCTGTTATCTGGATTAATTGATGAACGTGGTAATCGTTATTCTACTTGGACTTACGATACTAATAAGCGAGTTGTTATCGGTGAGCACATTAATGGTGTTGAAAAAGTTACTTTAGCCTACGGAACTGATGCTTTCGGAAATATACAAAATACCATAACAAATTCAAAGAATCAGCCAACAGTTTACACTTTTAATACTGTTGTAGGTGTTGCATTGTCCAGTTCAGTTGCAGGTCCTGGTTGTGCCACATGCGGTACAGGTGATACATCGTATACTTATGATCCAGCCAATGGAAATTTACTAACAAAAACAACCAAAGGTATCACCACTCAATACAATAATTATGATGCTAATCATAATCCAAATACAATTGTAGAAGCATTTGGAACACCAGAAGCAAAAACAACAACTTATACATACGATCCTCAATACTACAGTAGAGTAGCCACTAAAACAGAGCCCTCAGTTTTTTCTACAGGCAATAAAATAACAACTTATACTTATGATGTTTTTGGTAATATTCTAAATATCAGTACTGATGGTTTTACACCCACAGGAACAGCAATAAACAGAACAGTTGCCTTACAATATAATGGCCCTTTAAATCAACTAACGCAAATTGATGGGCCGCGACCAAATACGGTCGTCAATGACATTACGTTATTGGATTATTATGCAAATACTGTTGATAACGGTACTAATCGAGCACGTCTTAAAAGCATTACCCAAGGTGGAATTTTATTACGCAGTAATATTCAATATACTGCCAGCGGTAAAATTAGCAGTGAAACGCGAACAAATGGTTTAAACGTAACGTATAGTTATTATGCTGGTAATGATCGTTTAGATACTTATACTGAAACTGTTGGCACAAAATCAAGAATAACTAAATTAACGTATTTACCAACCGGTGAAGTTGCAACAATTACATTAGCCAGTGGCACTCCTGATTCGTTAACCGTCATGCTTGGTTATGATGCGGCACGTCGTTTAACCAGTGTCACCGATGCTGCTAATAATCGAATTGAGTTTGTATTGGATACAGAAAGCAATGTTACTAATAAAAATATAGTTGACAGTAATGGCGTATTAAAACGGGCTTTAGTTCAAACATTTGATGTTTATAGTCGCTTGCAATCAGTAACACAAGCCAATGAGGTTTCTGGTTATACGTATGCACCTGATGGCACATTGCAGTTTAGTAGTGTGGGCGATGCACTACAAAATGAAAAAACCGATACGGCTTATCAATACGATGGTTTAAAACGATTAACATCAACAATGCAAAATACTAATGGAAGCGATTTAAATATTTCTAACTTGCTGACACAGTATGGCTATGATGTTAATGACAACCTGATTTCTGTTGTTGATCCAAAAAATGGCACAACAAGTTATGTCTATGATGATTTGGGTAATTTATTATCACAAACCAGTCCTGATACGGGCACTACCAGTTTTATTAACGATGAAGCCGGAAACCGAATACAACAAACTGATGCTAATAATATCGTGCTTGCTTATTCCTATGATGGCTTAAATCGAATAAAATCCATAACTGGAATTAATTCTAGTGATAACATTAGCGTGACTTACGATTCCTGTATTGGTGGACTCGGTCGTATTTGTGGTTTTACCGATGCCAGCGGTCTAACGGCTTATCAATATGATGGTTTTGGACATACTAACAATCAAGCTCATACCGAGTTAGGAATAAATTATAATACCGCCTATGTTTACAATCTTTTAGATCGTATAACACAAATAACATTACCTTCAGGCCGCGTTATTAATAAAGCTTACAATGCTAATGCTCAAGTTGCATCGATTGATGCGACTGTTGCTGGAACAATGTCAGTTTTAATTGATGATACTCGCTATGCAGCCGATGGGCAGTTAAGTGGTTTCACTTATGGTAATGGTTATACAGAAAATCGAATTTTTGATATGGCTGGTCGAATTACAAACCAAAACATGCCAGACAAACCTATTATCATTATAGCTCCTGACACAACAGCACCAGTGGTCATAGCAGCAACCAATATTATTACCGAAGCTAGCGCAACGTTAACAGCAGTGACACTGGGAACAGCCAGTGCCAATGATGATGTCGATGGCGTGTTATTAGCAACAGCCGATAATCTTGGCCCTTACCCATTAGGTTTAACGACTGTCACATGGAGTGCAACAGATGCGGCTGGCAATAGTGGTTCAGCAACACAAACAGTCACCATCACCGATTCAACTCCACCAACAATAACAGCTCCAGCAAATGTCGCTGTCATTAGTAATATTGCAATTACCGTAACATTGGGCGCGCCGGTTACGAGTGACTTATTTGGAATCGCGACAACGAGCAGTGATGCTCCAACATTATTTCCAGTTGGCACAACAATAGTAACCTGGACAGCCATTGATACTAATGGCAATAGCGCAACAGCAACACAAACCGTAACAGTAACCCAAGCAGCAGATACCACCGCACCGGTAGTGACGGCACCTGCCGATATCACCACGCAAGCAACGGCAACATTAACACCAGTAACATTAGGAGCGGCTACTGCAACTGACGATGTTGATGGCACATTAACTGCCAGTGCTGATAATGTAGGCCCTTATCCAGTGGGGGTTACAACAGTAACGTGGAGCGCTACTGATGCTGCAGGTAATATTGGCAACGCGATTCAAACAGTTACAATTACAGCCGCACTTGCACAAGATAGTTTTCAACAAGATTATGGAACCGATGGTATTATTTCAATAGAAGCCAATAGTTATGAAAGTAACATCGCTCAAGGGGCGCATACTTGGGATATTGTTAACCCAACGGGGGCCGTTATCAGTGGTGCCTTACAAGCAAATCCTAATACCGGTAGTAACTTAAATACGACATACCTTACCGATGCACCGCACCTTACTTATTCTGTCAATTTTGTTAAAACGGGTACACATTATATTTGGATACGGGGTATTGGCTCAGCAAACATCGATAACTCCTTACACGTCGGATTAGATGGTCAACCCAATATCAGTAGTGAAAAAATTGATGGGTTTATATCTTCTTGGTCTTGGATTACATCACTGTATGGTGGTGGAATTGCGACTATTGAAATCACAACCGCTGGTGAACACGTCATCGATATTTGGATGCGTGAAGATGGCATGGTGTTTGATAAAATATTATTTACGACTAATCCAAGCTATGTTCCAACGGCAACTGGGCCGGTAGAAAGCGCCTATATTATTGGCGGTAACACCGTACCAACGGTTGCAATTACAGCACCAAGCAACAATAGCAGTTACGTGCAAAGTGATAGCATCACCTTCACTGGAACAGCCACTGATGTTGAAGACAGCTCACTGTCTTCGTCAATCCAATGGCGTTCTGATATTGATGGTGTCATCGCAAGTGGCGCGAGTATTACGACTAATTCACTCACCATTGGAACCCACATTATTACTGCCAGTGTGACGGATAGTGGTGGTTTAATTGGCAGTTTCACAACAACAATTTCAGTTAGTGCGCCATTTATACCGGGAGTATTCCAACAAGACACAGGCACCGATGGCCTGGTTGTGATGGAAGCAACAAAATATAACAGTAACACAGCACAAGGCAATCATACCTGGGATACCATTACACCATCGGGAGCGGTTGCTAGTGGCGCATTGCAAGCCAATCCCAATATTGGTGACAACCTTAATGCAACGTATCTAACTGATGCGCCACACCTAACTTATAAAGTAAATTTTGTTACCAGCGGAATACATTATATATGGATTCGAGGTCATGGTTTAAATATCGATAATTCATTACATGTTGGTTTAGATGGCCTTGCAAACACCAGCAGTGAAGAAATCGATGGTTTTACCACAACTTGGTCATGGGTCACTAGTCGCTACAG
>CAZEPW010000016.1:0-65203 GCA_964514215.1 uncultured Thioalkalispiraceae bacterium | reverse complement strand
ACATTTGTGCTCGCATAGCATTTTTGAACAGCAATAAATATTTTTCTTATCCCGAATTCAGGTTTATTAGTTATTTGACTAACTTTACATCTGATAATGCATTCAATCAAATCTATTAATTTGACTAAAGCATGTTTTGAACTAATAATTAACTATTAATAGATGTTTAAAATGAAACGAATACATTCAGCCCACGATATTCAACAAGCAAATTTGATTTTGCACTACCTCGAACAGCACGATATTAAGGCGATTATTTTAAATCAATATAGCCAAGGTGCTTTGGGAGAATTACCTTTCACTCATGCTTACCCTGAAATTTGGGTGGAAGAAATTGCGAATGATCAAGCCGCAAAATTAATCGACTTGTTTGAAAACTTACCACTTTCAGATAAAACCGTTTTATGTGATTGTTGCCAAGAAACAAACCCTGACAATTTTGAAACGTGTTGGTCTTGTGGTGCAATCTTAAAGGTATAACTTACGGCACTTAAACAGGACATGATTATAAAAAAAATTAAAATCAAGGAACAATCAATTATCGTATTAATTAATTACTCTCAGGAATTAAACGTTTAAAGGCCATGATAACGTTTTGTGCATTAAACGGTTTAACAATAAAACCACAAGCACCACTACTAATTGCAGTTTGTACTCGTTCAGATGAAGGTTCTCCACTGACCATAATGACATGGATTTCAGGATACTCTTTTTTGATATGACGTAATAAATCTAAACCATCATCTGAGCCGGGCAGCACAATATCCAATAGTATAACATTTGGTGGATTTTCTTTTATTAATTGGCGTGTTGTCACTCCATCACCAGCCTCGCCACTAACGTTAAAACCCGCTTGGGTAAGTATTAAACGTAACATTTCACGTATTAGGGCATCATCATCCACTAAGAATATGTTCAAATTTTTAGCCATAGTATCCTTTTAATGTGTATATCTGAAAATACCGGAAACTTAAATTAAACCACATGAAAATTATTTGCAATAGCGGCTATTAAATTCAAGTCTCGTGTGTATTGATAAATTTTAAAACTTTTTATACAACTCATTATCTTGTGCTGCAAACTCAGCCGATTTTTCTTTCATACCACTTGAAATAGCTTGTTGCGTATCGATACCTTTTAATTTTGCGTATTCACGAACATCTTGAGTAATCTTCATCGAACAAAAATTCGGACCACACATCGAACAAAAATGTGCAACTTTATGCGCTTCTTTTGGCATGGTTTCATCGTGGAAAGCGCGAGCACGATCCGGATCTAGACCAATATTAAACTGGTCTTCCCAACGAAATTCAAACCGTGCTTTCGACATGGCGTTATCTCTGATTTGAGCACCGGGATGACCCTTTGCTAAATCAGCCGCATGGGCAGCAATTTTATAGGTAATGATGCCTTCTTTTACATCATCACGATTGGGTAATCCTAGATGCTCTTTCGGAGTAACATAACACAGCATTGCAGTGCCATACCAACCTATCATGGCAGCCCCTATTCCCGAAGTTATGTGATCATAACCCGGTGCAATATCCGTGGTAAGCGGCCCTAGAGTATAAAATGGGGCTTCGCCACAGGTCTCCAACTGCTTGTCCATATTTTCTTTAATCATGTGCATGGGCACATGGCCGGGACCTTCGATAAAGGTTTGCACATCATGCCGCCAGGCGATTTTTGTTAATTCCCCCAAAGCTTCGAGTTCACCAAATTGTGCCTCATCGTTAGCATCGGCAATGCAACCCGGACGTAAACCATCACCGAGTGAAAAAGTAACGTCATAAGCTTTCATGATTTCACATATATCTTCAAAGTGTGTGTAGAGGAAATTTTCTTGATGATGCGCAAGGCACCATTTAGCCATGATTGAACCACCACGAGAGACGATACCAGTCAATCGTTTTGCAGTTAATGGTACATGTCGCAATAAAACTCCAGCATGAATAGTAAAATAATCAACACCCTGCTCGGCTTGCTCGATTAAGGTATCACGAAAAATTTCCCAAGTTAGATCTTCAGCTTTACCATTTACTTTTTCAAGCGCTTGATAAATTGGAACGGTACCAATTGGAACCGGTGAATTTCGAATAATCCATTCACGGGTTTCATGGATATTCTTACCGGTTGATAAATCCATAATGGTATCTGAACCCCAGCGAATTCCCCACGTCATTTTATCAACTTCGGTTTCAATCGAGGAGGTCACAGCTGAGTTTCCTAAATTGCCGTTTATTTTTACTAAAAAATTTCGCCCAATAATCATCGGCTCTAATTCAGGGTGATTAACATTAGCAGGTATAATCGCTCGTCCGCGTGCTATTTCATCACGCACAAATTCTGCAGTAATGGCTTTTGGTAAACTCGCTCCCCAGCTATGGCCCGGATGCTGCACTTTTAATTCTTGTTGGTATTGCTCTAGTCTTAAATTTTCCCGGATAGCGGCATATTCCATTTCTGGAGTAATAATGCCTTTTTTGGCGTAATGCATTTGCGAAACATTACAACCTTTAATTGCTTTTCGCGGCTGGCGAATGTGTTCAAATCGAAGCTCATCCAAGCTAGTATCATTTGCCCGTTCTAAACCATAGGCCGAGCTTAAATCATCTAAAATTTCGGTATCTTGTCGTTCACTAATCCAAGTGCTACGAACATCGGCTAAGCCTTTTCGAATATCAATATCGATAGCCGGATCACTATAGGGGCCAGAAGTATCGTAAACCGTTAGTGGCGGATTTTTTTCAACCCGATCATCTTTTGGATCGGTTGATATTTTAGTATCGGATAATTGTATTTCACGCATTGGCACTTGAATGTCATCTCGGCTACCTTGCACGTATATCTTTTTTGAATTTGGAAAAGCTTGAATGGAGGCGGAATTAATTTTTGCCGTGTTACTTAATTTATTATCAATAATTGCGCTCATAGTGTATTTTCCAAAAATGTTAATGTCATGTTTTATAGCGCATGGAAATGATACCGAGCAGCATTTCCTACGCCGGTATTAGCCGGATCAGGTTCGAGGGTATTTCTCAGCGATCACACGCACCCCTAGCAAAGAATACGGTATATTAGCTGCTTAAAATTTGCAAATGATATCAACCAATAATCGCGTTCAATTTACCTTAAATAAGGCCGTTAGGTAGTTAAATTACCGTTACCAACCTCAATATTAAACAAAGACGAACTATCTACAAATTAATGTATATAAATGAAGGTATTAGATAACAATATAGGGAATCGACATACAAGTGGTTGATAGCTGAGGCAATAATCTTTATCGCCTTGTTTAAGTTAATGCTTGTCAGTTAAATTATAACATCGTAACCTTTAGCTATAAGCAATTTGCAGTAACCAACGAGTTACATGGAATAAAAAAATGACCACTATCAACATCGAAAAAGCCCGTTTTAATATGGTACAACAACAAATCCGTCCGTGGAGTATTCCCGATGATTCAATTTTGAATCTCATGACGACCATACCTCGTGAAAATTTTGTTCCAAACGAATACCGGAACTTGGCCTTTAGCGATAGTGAAACCCCAATTGGTTTTGGTCAAATAATGATGAATCCAAAAATTGAAGCTCGATTACTGCAAGCGCTCAATATTAAACCACATGAATCCGTACTTGAAATTGGTACAGGCAGCGGTTATTTAACCGCCCTATTAGCAAGCCTCGCTCGTCATGTAGTGACCGTTGAAATCATTCCTGAATTAAAAGAACAAGCCCAAGCAAAGTTTAAAACCCATGGTATTGTCAATGTGACTTGCGAATGTGGTGACGCATCTGAAGGCTGGCCTCAAAAGGGACCTTATGATGTTATTGTTGTGACCGGATCAATCCCTGTAATGCAACACAATTTCAGAGAGTCACTCAATACCGGTGGCCGATTATTCGTGATCGTTGGTGATGCGCCGGTCATGTCGGCACAATTAATACGCTGCATTGGCAAAAATCAATGGACTCAAGAAAGCTTGTTTGAAACCGAATTAGCACCTCTTAAGAATATAGCTCAACCCGATAGATTTCACTTTTAAGTCAAGCGCGCACTTGTTCAACAAGACTCAACATTCATTAATGATAATATTCACAATATTAGAAAATTAATGATATCTAATCCTGCGGTAAGATAATGCAAGGTGTATAATTCGGTCTGAATTTAATAAATGCTTAAATATTAAACAAGCAATTGAGCATAGCAGAATGATCGAAATGACAGCAACTCAGTTACAGATACATCTAAACAACTGTCGTTCACAGCCATTATTACTTGATGTCCGTGAAGCATGGGAATACCACTATTGCCATATCGAGCATTCAATATTAATTCCAATGGGTGAAATTACTCAAAAACTTGAAAAGCTCGATAAACAACAAGAAACCATCGTTATTTGTCACCATGGTATTCGAAGTCGTCATATTGCTACTTTTCTGGAAAGTCAAAATTTCACCAATATTATAAACCTTACCGGTGGCGTTGAAGCATGGGCTGATACAGTTGACCCAAATATGCCTCGTTATTAAGCAGTTACAATTTTGTGACTATAAGGATATTCAATAATGAAATATATTAAATTAGTACTCACCATATCGCTTATTGTAAGCAGCGTGGTTACTCATGCAGCCGATCTTAAACAAGTATTTAAAGATGCGCTAACAAATGACCCCATATTTAAAGCTGCTATAGCCTCAAATCAGGCTCTAATTGAAGACGAGTCCATTGCATTATCATTAGTTTTACCAACGGTAAACTTATCGGGTGATGTTTCAAAAAACGAGACCACAACAACCCTTTCAAACATTAAATCACCCAGCAATTTTGAGAGTAATAGTTACTCATTATCAATCAGGCAAACAATTTATAACCACGACTATTTTACTCAACTAAGTCAAACCGATGAATCAACGGCAATCGCAAAAGCAAAGATTATTCGAGCAAAACAAGAACTCATTCTACGAGTGGCCTCCAGCTATTATAATGTTTTGGGTGCAGCCGATAATTTAGAATTTGCGGTAGCAGAAAAAAAATCAATCCAACAACAACTACATCAAACCAAACAACGTTTTGATGTTGGTTTAACAGCAATTACCGATGTTCATGAAGCGCAATCCCGTTTTGATCAATCGGTCGCATCCGAAATCGGCGCTGAAAACCTATTAGCCATTAATAAAGAAAAACTACGCGAAATTACCGGAATTTTGTACCCCGTCTTTAAAGGCCTAAAAGAAAACACACCGTTACTAAACCCTGAGCCTAACGACGTTAAAAAATGGATCAAAACCGCAATAGACAATAATCAAGCTTTATTCGTTGCCGCTAAAAATATGGCTATTAGTAAATTAGGAATATCACGAGCACAATCAGGACATTATCCTAAGCTTGACTTAATTGCAGCAAAAAACATGTCAAATTCAACCACCAGTTTTGATGGCAGCACTTTTTTTGATATAGAAAGAGAATCCACTACGATCTCGTTACAACTTAACATCGCATTATATGAAGGTGGTCGAACCTCATCACGTTCTCAAAAAGCGCAATACCTATACCAACAAGCTCGCGAACTTTATGAACGCCAACGTCGTCAAACTGAACGTGAAACGCGAACCTCCTACCTCACCGTACTTGCTGATATCAGTCAGGTTAAAGCCTTAAAACAAGCACGGGCATCGAGTAAGATCGCTTTAAAAGCGACTCAAGCTGGTTTTGAAGTAGGAACTCGAACCGCAGTAGACGTATTAAATTCACAAAGAGAACTTTTCAGAGCCCAGCGCAACTATGCTCGCGCACGTTATGAATACATTCTCGAAACCCTACGCTTACGCCTTGCTGCAGGCACACTAACTGAATCCGATATTAATAATGTCAATGCTTGGTTAATCATCTAAACTAAAAGCTATGACGGCTATATCAGACCAAACAACTATCGATAAATTATCAAATGCAGCTCAATCTCAATTATTAATAATTGATGTGCAGCAAAAATTAATTCCCTCAGTTCCGGCTGAGGTGATTAATTCAGTTATCAAAAATATTAACGCCATACAAGAAATAGCATTATTATTAAACATTCCAAGCCTAATCACTGAACAGTATCCAAAAGGTTTAGGCTCCACCGACAAGGTCATTTTAGAGAAATATCAATCCAATTCTGCAATTACTGAAAAAACCAGCTTTTCATGCTGTCAGGCTACTGATTATTCAGCCAATATAAATCACACTCGCCAGCAATTAATATTGGTTGGAATGGAAAGCCATGTCTGCGTCCTCCAAACCGCCTTAGAGTTAATCTCTCAGCAAAAAACCGTTTTCGTGGTGGAAGATGCTATCTGCTCACGTTTTAAAAAACACCATCGTAATGCTCTCGCACGCATGTCAAACGAAGGTGTCATTATCACCAATTATGAATCCGTTATGTTTGAATGGCTACGAGATGCAAGCCATCCACACTTCAAAGCAGCTTCAAAACTAATTCGCTAACCATTTGTTCACAACTCTGTTCCTAGGTAAACTAAACACTATACTTATCTCAAATTTAAACATTATTTTAGTTTATGTCTCAAAATACTAACGCTACTTGGTTCTTTAGCTACAGCCACCCTAAATACTGGCTAACCTGGTTTGGTCTGGGACTGTTACGCATAATGGCATTTTTACCCTATCCAATATTACTAAAAGTTGGAAGTACAATTGGTATCGTGGCATATCATTTAATAAAAAAAAGAAGACATATAACTAAAGTTAACATTCAACTGTGTTTTCCAACGTTATCAACAGCAGAACACGATAACCTAACAAAAACTGCATTTCGTTCTGCAGGTATTGGAATTGTTGAAACCGCATTAAGCTGGTGGGGCTCACGAAAAAAGTTATTAGCCTTATCTCATGTCAACGGTTTAAACAATATTCACAACGCACTCAAAAAACAAAAAGGCGTTATTTTATTCACCGCACACATGACCTCAATGGAAATTGGCGGAACACTGATGACCCTGCAACAACCACTAATCGTTGTCTATAAAAAAGCACACAATCCCTTGTTTGAACATTTTTTACAAGCTTCCCGAAAACGTTGGGCAACCAAAATGGTGCAAACCTATGAGCTGCGTAATATGATAAAAGGCTTAAACAATAATCAAGTAACGTGGTATGCCGTGGATCAAGATTTTGGAATGAAACAAAGCGTATTTGCTCCTTTTATGGGGGTTGAAACTGTCACGCTCACCACAACCTCACGCATAGCTAAAATTACCGGAGCTGCGATAGTGCCGTATTTTTATCGACGCTTACCCAATAATAAAGGCTATCAATTAGAAGTTTTGCCCGCACTAGATAACTTTCCATCAGGAAATGACGTTGAAGATGCAACCCGTCTGAATAAATTAATTGCAGACGCAATACTCAAAGCACCGGAACAATATTTTTGGGCTCACCGACGTTTTAAAACACGCCCTCCCGGTGAACCGGATGTCTATACTCATAATAAACCGTGACTTAAACTATGTGGCGATATCAATTTTTAATTTTAATATTAACACCTGTTATTGTGGTTTACACCATTATTCGCGCGCTTAAATTTAAAGACCCGCGATACTTGCTGCAACGGTTTTGCCTGAATCAATTTAAATCGATACCAAACCACACTAAGCCAATTTGGATCCATGCAGCATCGGTAGGTGAAGTCATTGCCGTCATCCCATTAATAAAATCAATTTCCAAGCAATACCCTAATGTAACAATTATGCTAACCAGTAATACCAACACCAGTGCCAACATTGTCAAAAATCAATTAGCAACAATACCACTATTACAACATTACTATATGCCTATCGACTGGAAATGGGCAATGAAGAAAATTATCAAAAAAACACAACCTCGCTGTATTTTAGTAGTGGAAACTGAAATTTGGCCCAATTTATTTTCCTGTAGTCATGCCCAAAATATTCCAGTAATCATTATTAATGCACGCCTATCACATAGAACAACAAATGCTAAACCGTGGTTATTAACTGTATATAAAAAAACGTTACGTCATACCAGCAAAATTTTAGCTCGCTCGATAGAAGATTATGACAGCTACTTACAGCTCGGAGCTCAAAAAGAAAACTTAAAGTTAATGGGCAACATAAAACTTGCCAGTCAAACAGCACAAAATATAAAATCACTGGCACTCGAACGTAACTATATCTTAGCAGCCTCAACCCATGAAGACGAAGAATTACAACTAGCTGAAGTTTGGACACAATTAATTAATAATAAAATAGTCAGTAATGAACTGCTCGTGATAGTACCCCGACATCCAGAACGCGCGCAGTCAATTAAACAACAAATAAAACCACTACTCAGCAATATAGCAATCCGCAGCCACAAAGATACAATTTCAGAACAAACTCAAATTTATATTGCGGATACCGTTGGTGAATTAAAGCAATTCATGATCGATGCACAATTTATTTTCATGGGAGGCTCTTTAATAACTCACGGCGGACAAAATATTATAGAACCCGCACAATTACAAAAAGCCATTATTTTTGGAAAACATATGTTTAATTTTAAAGACGAATGCAGTTTATTAATCGAAAATAATGCCGCCATTCAAGTGCAAAATAAAAAAGCTTTATACGATAGTTTCGCTGACTTAATGCAACACCCGGAAAAAATTAAACAACTTGCTGATTCAGCCGAAAAAATAATTCATACGCAAGGTAATAATATCTTGCAACATTATATGCTGGAAATAAAAAAATACCTCAAACTAAAATAAACTGTCTAATCTTAGATTAAGTAGCTTTATCTTGCTGATAACCACGAAGTAGCGAATGCCAATTCTTATTGGAATAATGAAACGATGTTTCATTTTGATTTAACTTGAGCAAGGATCTTTTTAAACGGGCAATATTTAATTTTTGCCAGGAAACAGCGGGGGTCATTTGACGACCTTTGTCAAAATCGATTAGAAATATTTGATTCATATCATTAACCAAAATATTGTGAGCATTTAAATCCGCATGGTTAATACCGTTTTTATGAAATTGACGAATCGTCCGACCAATCTTCTCCCAAGTAGTCGTATCTAATTCACTTTTAATCAGTAGCATTGACAAAGATTCTGCATTCTCAATTCGACTCATGATAAAATCAGCACTATACAGTAACGTGCTAATAAACCTAACTCGAACAACCCGACACGCAACCGGTTTAGGCACAGGTAAACCTAATCGAAGCATTTCAGTTAATAACTGCCACTCTTGCCATGGTCGAGTTTTATCTAGACCTCTCCAAATATATTGATTCTTGAGAATTTTAGAAATCAGGCCTCCACGGCGGTATTTCCGCAAAACTAAAGCCACGCCCGACATTAACAAATAATATGCCGTACCACGCCCAGTTGCACTACCCGTAATTACATCAAGTTTTTGTAATACAATCGGGTCAAAACTGATATTATCAAATGTAGGGAAAATCAAATCATCATATTGAATAATTTGATTTTCAAATTGCGCTATTTTTACTGCCATAACAAATGAAACTACCTTTAAAAACTGAACCAACTAGAATTTGTATACTACGCTTATCTGCAGTAGGCGATATATGCCATATGCTACCGGTTGTGCGAACCATGCAAAAATACTGGCCAAATACCGAAATTACATGGATTATCGGTAAACTCGAATACAGCCTAGTTTGCGATATTCCGAATATCAAGTTTATCATATTTGATAAATCAAAAGGATTTTCAGCTTATATTTCCCTGCAACACTATTTTAAACATAAATCATTTGATGTTTTATTGCACATGCAAATGTCGTTACGCGCCAGCATTGCGAGTCTATTTATCAAAGCAAAAGTCAAACTGGGTTTCGATCGAAATTCCGCAAAAGATTTACAGTGGTTATTTACCAACCACAAGTTACACAAACCTTCATCTGGACACGTTATCGATAATTTTTTTACTTTTATCGAAACCTTAGGTTTATCTGAACGTCACATGAAATGGGATATCCCGCTGCCACAAGCTGCAATAAATTATGCCAAACAACAAATTCCCGATTCACTTATATTTATAATCAGCCCTTGTTCGAGCATGGCATATCGAAACTGGAATGCCACAGGTTATGCCGCGATAGCCGATTATGCTCATAATGAATATGGCTTTACGGTGGTCTTAACCGGCGGCCCATCAGCGATAGAACAACACTATGGTAATACAATAATCGAACAAGCCAATACAAAAATTATAAATTTAATTGCAAAAACTAACTTAAAACAATTAACGGCGGTATTGTCTCGCGCCACACTATTGTTAAGCCCCGACTCCGGGCCCGCGCATATAGCCACGGCAGTAAATCTTACTGTTATTGGTTTATACGCGACTACCAATGCAAAACGTGCACAACCCTATTTAAGCGAAAAATACACTATCGATAAATACCCAGACGCAGTATTAGAAAAATTTAACAAACCTGTTTCCCAAGTTCCCTGGGGAACTCGAGTTCGCGACTCAGGAACAATGGACAAAATTACAATTAATGATGTAAAACAAAAAATAGATTTATTTTGCAAAAATCATAATATCAATAAACAATTTTAAACATAAAATGACAGGCATTAAAGCCCTTCTATAATTTCATTTAAAGCCTTTTTATGTTGCTCCTCTGAAAAATCAATTTCGACAAAACTTTTCCCTTGAAGCGCAATTTCTTTACGAGCCTCAGGATTATCGTAATAATACTCTATTTTTTTCGATAAGGACTCAGAATCTCGTGAAGTAAATAACAAGCCTGACACTTTATCATGAATAATTTCCGGAACTCCACCCGCGTTGCTACCAATGACCGCAACACCTGCCTGCATTGCTTCAATTAACACTAGGCCAAACGTCTCTTCATAAGTGGTTAATGCAACAACATCAAAACAAGCCATGTAAGATGATGCTTGCTCGATAAATTGAAAAAAATGAAACTGTGCAGATAATTGATAATTTTCAATGTTATTTTGTAACTCTTGATAATACTCATCATCCATAACATGACCAATAACGGTAACATGAACTTCTTTGCCTTTAATTTTTAAGGCATGTACAGCGTCAACTAATAAATGTTGCCCCTTACCTTCTTCAATCCGACTAAAAATAGCAACATGCAAAAGAGTATCAGAACTACTTTTAATCGTAAATTTATCACATTGAACAGCAGTTGTTTCCGGCTTATTAATTGCGTGATATAACAATTTAATTTTTGACTTAGGCAAAGGCAAAAATTCGTTAGCTTCTGCCATTAATTGCTTAGTAATAACCACGAACCGATCAACCTGTTTATATAAAAATTTATGATACAGATCATTTTTATGACGCGTTATCGCCATATGCCGAGTATAAATTAGTTTCACATTAGTGGAGCTAAATAATTTAGCAAATACCGCAACATTAAAATCACGGCTCCAATGAATATGAATAACATCAATATTATGTTTAACAATAATTCGTGATAATTTGTAGGCAGCCAATAGTGGCAATAATTGAAAAGATGGTTTTAAAGTGTATAGAGTTTTTTCTTGTGCTTCAGGTGTAACAGTAAATACTGATGAATTTTGACTAGAAACGGTAATACAGCGATGGCCTAAGCTTTCAAGTATTTCAATCGAACGCTTTGCATATAATTCTAAGCCACCTTTCCCGGGTGATAAACATAACACTAATATATTCAATGTATTTTCACTTTATAATTATAATATATCATTATATTAAGTTTAAACACTGTATTTTGCAATAGAATAAAATGTACAATAGTTGCCATAATATAACGTAACTTAGCTAGCTAAAATCAAATGAAAAGCAACAAATTAACCCCTCCTGCAAAAAGCATCCTGATCTGTCGAACCGATAAGCTAGGTGATTTTATATTATCACTACCAACATTCATATTAATTAAAAAAGCACTACCCAATACTAAAATAATTGCCTTAACACAAGATTATACAAAACCAATAGCCGAGCTTTGCGATGCTATCGATGAAATAATAACAGTCCCGAAATCTGATTCAGCACTAACAACAATAAAAAAGATTACTGCAACGATAAAGCCACTTAAGGTTGATGTCTCAATTAGCCTTTTTACAACAGCAACACTTGCTATCGCTTTATTATTATCCAAAATTTCAATACGTTTGGCACCAGCAACTAAAATAGATCAATTGTTTTATAATTACAGGTTAAAACAACGGCGCTCGTTATCACTAAAACCCGAATTTGACTATAACCTAGATTTAATTAAGCATTACTTAAATTTAACAAAGATTAATTATGATACTGAATTCAAACGACCTGTTATAACAATAGAAAGCTCGATAATCACCAGCACAAAAAATGTATTTTGTGATAACAATAAAATTGATAACACCACAAGGTTAATTTTCATACACGTTGGTTCGGGTGGTTCAGCCAACAACTTATCACCCTATCAATATGCTGAATTAATTAATTTACTGAATGCAAAAATAACAGCCACATTCATTCTTTGTGAAGGCCCGGAAGATTCAGAAAATGTCGAAAAAACGATTAGCCAACTAACATCAGATAATGTTATTCGTTATGTTTCGGATAAAGGTCTTTTAGAATTTACTAAACATATCGCCTTTGCTGATTTTTTTATTAGTGGTTCAACCGGGCCATTACATATTGCCGGTGCCTTGGATATTCCAACTGCCGGTTTTTATCCTAATCGACGCTCAGCAACAGCAACTCGTTGGCAGACATTAAACTCAGCTAAAAATTTATTAGCATGCTCACCACCAGCCGAACATTCTGAAGATATGACAACGATTGACTTGACATTAATCGCTACTCAAATTTGTAATAAGCTTACCTAAATGACGTATAATTAACTTCAAATCTGCATAAAATAGTATTAGCACAACTTGAGAATATTGATGTTTAACTTTAGATTCCGACTCAAAAAACTACCGGAATGATGGTTATTTTTAAATTCTTATCCCGAGCTCAAATTAATTTATAAAAAATACTAGCAATCTCACGCCGATTTTTGTTTTAAGATTTCAAACTGTTGGTAAACATAATCAATTTTTAAATCATTTTTTCCCCACGGCACACCACAGTGATTTATATTCGAAAGATCGGGGTTAAAACATGCTTCACAAACACAGTCTTCAGCAAGATGCCATTCGGGTACGGTATGAGTAAATAAAACTAACGTCGGTATTTTTAAACCAAAACTAACGTGCATTAACGAAGTATCACCGGTAATAACAAAATCACTCAGCAGCATAAATGCACCAGCTTCATTTAAAGATAAACGGGGTAATCGAATAACCTCGGCATGTTTTTGATACTGCTTTTCAAAGTCTAACGCTAATTGTTCCATTCCAGGATTAGTCACAACTAATGGCATGAAACCAAAATTGTTATTTAATTTAATCATCAGCTTAACAAAATTTTCAACTGGCCAATTTTTTCGAACATCACCGGTTCCTAGGTTGATGACGATATAGTTAGCGCTATAACTTTTTAAAAAATTTTTAGCTAAGTCTATATTGCGTTCATAACAATAATAACTCGCACCTTTTCGAACCTGTGTATGACTGATACCTAGAGGCAATAACATTTTGCCAAACTCTTGGCTCCACTGGCCACAAAATTTAGGGGACTCTACCAGAATATTATTTGCTTTACGTAATTTTTTGGTGTTTGCAAATCCGAGTCGATAACGCTTACAAATCAACTTGGAAATTACCGCTGAGGTGCCACCGGAGTACAAATCAACAATTAAATCAATATTGCGTTTACGTAGCAATCTAATTGTTTTAATAAAATTCTTAATGTAATTAAAGCGCGGTTTTTTTTCTCGATCATAAACAACAATTTCATCAATACAGGGTTGGTTTTCGAGAACATTTACTGCTTTGGGATCAACAATGGTAATTATTTTTGCATCTTTAAATTTTTTCCTGAGTGCTTCAATAACCGGCACACGGATAAATACATCCCCCACTAAACCACAGCAGTTTATGCAAATTGTCTGAATACTATCGATATCAACTTCAACGTTATTAAAGTCGTTCATAGCGTAACACTAATCCTTATTATATTTATACGACCATAAATCAGCATACTTTACAAAAGTAGAATGGGCAGACAACAGCGCCAATAAAAATCCTTGTTTGCCATCAAGAAAACCTGCTCGAATTAAATACATTTTAACAAAACAAGCAACACCGTGTAGCACTGCCGTTGTTAAGGTAGTGGTTTTACCTGAGGCATGCTTATCTTTAGCCCAAATAGCAGCATAGTGAGCCGACTTAACTAAATAATGATTCATGTCTTTATAAGTATAATGCAATAAATCGTATTTTAATTTTTCAATTTGCATATCATCGGGAATTTCCAATTTCTCATGCACCATAGCATCGTTATACTGTGTTTTATCTTTAGAATATAATCGATAAACATAATCAGGATACCAGCCACTATGATGAATAAAACGACCAAAGCAATATGAAAGCCGGGGCAACGCATAAACAATTGAAGTATTATTTAATTGTAATTTTTGTTGTATTTCAGTTTTTAATTCTGCAGTGATAATTTCATCGGCATCTAACATTAATATCCAATCACACGTAGCATGTTTTTGTGCTTTAATACGCTGCATACCGTAACCTTGCCATACAGCATCAACCACGACTATCGCACCCATCTCAGTTGCAATTGTAGCAGTATTATCAGAACTATCACTATCGTATACAATTATTTCATCAGCCCAACTCGCCGATGCAATGCACTTAGCGATGTTTTGTTGCTCATTTTTAGTTAGAATTACAATTGAAATGCGACTCATATCATTACCTAATTATATGCTCTAAAACCTCTGCCACTGAAATGTGGTTTAAACAGTTTAAATGTTTAAATTGACATTGGCGCTTAAAACACGGACTGCAATCTAAATTTTTATATATTACGATAGCTTTTTCGTGTAGTGGCGGAGTATAAAATGGACTTGATGAGCCATATAATGCAATCACGGTGACATCGGTCGCACAGGCTACGTGCATTAAACCGGAATCATTGGTTATTGCAAATTTTGCTAATGACAACAAATCAACAACATCAACCAAGGCCGTTTGACCACATAAGTTAACATGTGCATCACAACTTGAATCGACTATTTTATTCGCTATCGTTTTATCTTTCTCCGACCCCATAACCCATACTTGAAAACCAAGTATAGACACTTTTTTCGCAAATTCTTTAAAATATTCAACTGGCCACTGTTTGGCTGGCCCGTATTCGGCGCCGGGCAATAGTGCAATAATTGGTTTGTCCAAATTGAGTTTTAAATTATTGACTAAGCTTGTTACTCTGGATGGGTCAACTTCCAATTTTGGATTATCTATCGTTGGAATATTTTTACTTGAAGCGTCTTTGTTTCCTAAAAAAACATAACGTTGTACAGTTTGAGTTAATAATTTTTTATCCAGTGGCCGAATATCATTAAGCAAACCATAGCGATATTCACCACGATAACCGGTTCGTTGAGGTATCTTTGCAAAAAAAGGCAGTAGTGCCGATTTTAGTGAGCGTGGCGTTATTATTGCTTGTTGGTAGTTATGTTGCCTTAATCGAACAGCCGTTTGATAGCGTAGCTTTAAATCAAGTGTGCCGTGATTGACCGCTAGGCTAATAGCATTTGACACTTGCGGCATTCTTGCTATTAAACTAACCGACCATTCTGGTGCTAATACATCAATGATATTATTTGGATTTTGTTTTTTTAAGTCGATAAATAAACTCTGTGCCATCACCATATCGCCGACCCAGGCGGGTCCAACGATAAGAATGCGTTTTGAGCTATTGGTCTTCAATTTTTAAATAAACAATTAAAATGCTTAACGATGTAACCATTCCATGTATTTTTGAACGCCTTGTTCTACTGAATTAAATTCATCACGATAACCCGCTTCACGTAATGCTGAAATATCGGCTTGAGTAAAGCTTTGGTAAACACCTTTCAAGTGATCGGGAAACGGAATGTATTCAACTTTGCCGTTATTATGATATTTAATAACGGCATTTGCAATATCATTAAAGGGTTGGCTCTTACCGGTGCCAAGGTTAAAAATTCCGGATTTATTCGGATTGTCCATAAACCATAAGTTCACTTTAACCGCGTCACCGACATAGACAAAATCCCGACTTTGTTCACCATTGCCATACCCTTCATAACCTTCGAACAATTTGGCAACAGCATTATCTTTTATTTGATTATTAACATGAAAAGCAACACTCGACATTGTGCCCTTATGTTGTTCACGAGGGCCATAAACATTAAAATAACGAAAACCAACAATTTGATTCTTGGTTTTGCCTAAATAACGACGTACATATTGGTCAAATAAAAATTTAGAATAACCATAAACATTTAGTGGTTCTTCGTGATCCAATTGCTCTTTAAAAACACTACCTGAACCATACACTGAAGCAGATGACGCGTATAAATATGAAATATTGTGTTCAATGCAATAATGCAATAAATGCTTTGAATATTCATAGTTATTTTCCATCATGAATTTTCCATCCCATTCGGTGGTGCTGGAGCAGGCTCCTTCATGGAAAATGGCTTCTACTTTTTCACTGAATTTTTTATTATCTTTTATGCGCTGGATAAAATCATCCTTATCCAAATAATCCATAATTTCACAATCGGCAATATTTTTAAATTTTACGCCATTTTTTAAATTATCCACCACCACCACATCGGTTCGACCGCGTTCATTTAATGTTTTAACGATATTGCTACCAATAAAACCTGCACCACCTGTAACTATAATCATGAGACTCTCGTTTTTACGTTTCTAAAATTCGATTTATTATATCTGTTGTAGAATGGCCTTCTACAAAATTTAAAATTTTAACTTCACCACCATATTGTTTGACTATCTCTGCGCCAACAACTTGCTCTGGGGTATAATCACCACCTTTAACAATAACCGACGGTTTGATTTTTTTAATCACTTCAACCGGAGTATCGTCACTAAATGGTATTACCCAATCGATACATTCTAATGCCGCCAAAACAGACATACGACGTTGCACAGTATTAATCGGACGATCATCACCTTTTAATCGTTTAACCGAATCATCATCATTAACAGCAACAATAAGTCGGTCGCCTAGTAACCGGGCTTGCTGTAAATAGGTAACGTGACCGGGATGTAAGATATCAAAACAACCATTAGTGAATACAATTTTTTCACCAAGTTGTTTGGCATTCACTAGTAAATCTTCAAGCGTTTGAGCCGTTACAACACCGCGTGAGAAACCTTCGATATTGTGTTTTGCTTGCATTAATTCCGGCACGGTAACGGTTGCCGTGCCTAATTTACTCACAACCACACCAGCACCTAGATTCGATAAAGCCATGGCTTGCTCTAATGTTTGGCCCGTTGCAATGCCTGCGGCTAAAATCGAAATAACGGTATCACCAGCTCCGGTCACATCAAACACTTCTTGCGCACGTGTTGGCAAATGAAAGGGCGGTTGATCTTTTTGAATTAAACTCATGCCTTGTTCACTGCGCGTCACCAATAACGCATCTAACTCAAGCTCAAAAATTAATTTTTCCGCTTTTGTTACTATATCAGCTTCATTATGACACTTGCCAACAACCGCTTCGAATTCAGATAAATTGGGGGTTATTAACGTTGCGCCGCGATAATCTTCAAAATCATTACCTTTTGGATCAACTAACACCGGTATGGCATGTTGCCGTGCGACAGCAATATAGGACGGAATATTGCGTAATGTGCCTTTGCCATAATCAGACAATACCACGGCACCAACATCTTTTAATGACTGGCTAAACTGCTGTTCTAATTCAGCATCCTGATTATTATCAAAACCATCTTCAAAATCCAAACGAATTAATTGTTGATGTCGACTAATCACTCTAAGTTTAGTCACCGTAGGAGTATCGTTTAATGCTATTAACTGGCAGGTAACATTTTTATTTTCTAATAATTCTTGTAATACATTACCGGCTTCGTCTTTGCCAACATAACCTTGTAATATAATATTGGCCCCTAAGCTGGCAATATTAATCGCAACATTACCGGCGCCACCGGCGCGCTCTTCGGCATCCGCAACGTGTACTACCGGCACTGGCGCTTCGGGTGATATTCGCGAAGTATTGCCATGCCAGTAGCGATCTAACATGACATCACCAAGCACAAGGACTTTTGATTTTTTAAAATTCGGTATTTCGATATTCATAAAGTGTTACAAAATGTATTGAGTATTTTTATTATTTCGATAAAATAAATTCTGCACCGCAATAAGGACACTTTGCCTTACCACTATCTTCAATCGGCAAATAGACTTTCGGATGAGAATTCCACGATGTCATATCATCCATAGGACAATGTAACGGCAAATCTTTAGAGCTTACTTGATATTTTTTTTCAGCATTTGCGGTTTTTAATTTTAAGTTTTCATTTACCATTTGATCCTGCCTATCCATTATTAAGAATATACTTATAATATTTAGTTTTTAATATAATCTAACCAATCTTGATATTTATCTAACCGGCCATGCACTAAATCAAAATAACGCGATTGAATTTTTTCAGTGATGGGGCCACGGCTACCATTACCAATAGTGCGATTGTCAAGCTCTCGAATCGGTGTTACTTCAGCCGCAGTGCCGGTAAAAAAAGCTTCATCACAAACATAAACTTCATCACGGGTTATTCTTTTTTCTTTCACTTGGTAACCAAGATCATTGGCTAAGAAATTAATCGTTTCACGCGTGATGCCGGCTAAAGCCGAGGTTAACTCAGGGGTATAAATTACATCGTTTTTAATAATAAAAATATTTTCACCACTGCCTTCAGCAACAAAACCTTCCACATCTAATAATAAGGCTTCGTCATAACCATCTTGCATGGCTTCTTGCAACGCTAATATTGAATTAATATAATGACCATTGGCCTTGGCTTTACACATGCTAATATTAACATGATGACGGGTTAGTGATGAGGTCTTAATTCGTATGCCCTTGGTCATACCATCTTCACCCAAATAACTACCCCATTCCCATGCAGCAACAATAGTATGCACCTTTAAATTATCAGCTCGAATGCCCATGCCTTCGGAGCCATAAAAACACATTGGCCTTAAATATGCCGATTTTAAATTATTGTCGCGCACCACGGCTTTCTGAGCATCTAATAATGTTTGTTTATCAAAAGGAATACTCATGCCCAAAATTTTAGCGGAATCAAATAAGCGATCGGTATGTGCGTGCAAACGAAAAATTGCCGTGCCTTGCTCTGCTTCATAGGCTCGAACACCTTCAAACACGCCTAAACCATAATGCAATGTGTGTGTTAACACGTGCACTTGAGCTTCCCGCCAAGGAACCATTTCACCATCAAACCAAATTAAACCGTCGCGGTCCGCCATGGACATATCTTTCTACTCCAAAATTCTAAAATTATTCAATTAAACCAGCTCTGCCACAATTGTGTAACACCAGCTCTTAACTCGGTGTATTCTGAATCGTTAACAACTCCTGCTAACCCCTGTAATCGACATTGATGCAATCGTTGTCGAAAGCTTATATAAGCATCAATTAGCAAGTCCCGTTCAGATCCCGATATTTTTCCTACCTGCGCAAATTCTGTTAATAACCGTATATTATCGGTATATAACAATAGCACTGTTGAAAAACTATTGGACCACGCCAGAACCCCGTATTGCACCATAAATTCGATGTCAGCGATACCACCAGAACCCAATTTTAGATCGAACTGGGGCGGTTTTACGCGCGAATTTTGTTTCATTTTGTCACGCATTTCACGGACTTGTTGTTTTAAGCTTGAATCGTCCCTCGATTGACTTAAAACCTGGCTGCGAATGGCATTAAACTTAGCCGTTATCAACGGATCACCACAAACAACACGGGCTCGAACCAAGGCCTGATGTTCCCAAGTCCACGCCTTTTGTAATTGGTAGTCGGAATACGCCGAAATACTGCTGACCAAAAAGCCACTTGCACCGTTCGGGCGTAGGCGCATATCCACCTCATAAGCCACCCCAGCAGCAGTGGCGACGGTTAACAGCTGAATAATACGCTGGCCAAGTCGGATGAAAAACTCGGCCAAGCTCACCGCATGTTCACCACTGGTTAATAACGAATCCTTTTCTCCGGCATGTAAAAAAACCAGATCCAGATCAGAACCATAACCCAATTCCAAGCCACCTAATTTACCATAGGCAATAATCGCAAAACCTCGCTCACATAAATGACCATCGCTGGAACAAATGGGTTTACCGTGTTTTTGAACCTGCTCTTGCCAAGCGATTTCAAATGCCATATCCAATAACACATCGGCTATCCAGCTCAAGTAATCGCTAACTTGCAACAGTGTTACCGATTGACTGATGTCTGCAGCAGCAACCCTAAGCTCATTGCTTTGTTTAAAGTGACGTAAAATATTCATCGATTGCTCGATATCCGAGATACCTTGAGCCAGAATTTTTTGACGAAGTTCCTGTGCCAACATTTCTTTATCGGGTAACACCAGTAAACTACGGGGATCAATTAACTCATCTAGCAATATAGGATGCTTCGCTAGATAGCGGGTAATCCACGGGCTGGCTGAACACAATTGCACAAACTGTGATAATGCCATTGGATTTTCGATTAATAACGACAAATACACACTTCGTTGCACGATATTTTCCACAACTGAAATTAAGCGCTTTAACGTTTCATTGCTGTTAGCAACTTGCCCTGCGGCGGCAATAAGCAAGGGCATTAATTTATCCAGACGCCGCCGCGCTATTTCACTTAGCGAACAAACCAAGCGGCTTTCCAAAAAAACCGTTAATAATCGCGTTACCTCTGTTGTGCTTTGATAACCAGCAGCCTGTAATAATTGCTCTGATATTGACTCATCGGATTGATTTAGCCAAACAGACTGTAATTCAAATTTATTATCATCCGGCGATTCTGTTTGTGGCGCAACAAATACTTGCTCAAACTGTTGCTGCACATTAGTCCGGTGATGATTTAATGCCTCTGCAAACAATAAATACGTTTCAAAGCCCATACTAATCGCAAGTCGGCACTGGTCTAACTCAGCTTGAGGTAAGTGATGGGTTTGTTGATCCGCAAAAGCTTGCAATCGATTCTCGACGCGTCGAAGAAAGTCATATGCTTCGAGTAATTGCTTGCTTGCATACTCGGGTAAATATTCTTTGCTACTTAACAATGATAAAATAGTCATTATGGAACGTTGTTGCAACTCCACGTCCCGCCCACCACGAATTAATTGAAATACCTGCCCGATAAATTCTATCTCTCGAATACCACCACTACCGAGCTTAATATTATCCTGCATGCCTTTACGTTTATTTTGATTAACAATTAATTGTTTCATTTCGCGCAAAGACTCAAATACACCATAATCAATGTATCGCCGATAGATAAAAGGATTTAACATCGCTTGTAACTCAGATGCTGACTGTTTATCGCCAGTAATAACTCGCGCTTTTATCCAGGCATAACGTTCCCATTCTCGACCATGCGCCTGATAATAATGTTCCATCGCATTAAAATTAATGGCTAATGGTCCCGATGCGCCAAATGGTCGCAAGCGCATATCAACCCGAAATACAAAGCCATCAGCAGTTTGCTGATCCAATACTCGTATTAATTGTTGTCCCAATTGTAAAAAAAATTCTGAATTGCTAATTTTATTTTGATCGACCTGATCGGTTTGACCATCGCTGCCATAAACAAAAATTAAATCAATATCGGATGAAAAATTTAATTCATAAGCACCTAATTTGCCCATACCAACCACTAACAAATGTTGCTGCTGACCATCCGAATCAATGGGAATTCCATGTTCATGGCACTGCCACGAATATAATGTCTCCAAAGCATAACGAATACAACAATCAGCCAGTAGCGATAACTCGAGTAATACCTGCGTTAAATCTGCCCAACCGGATATATCCCGCCATACGATTCGGATCATTTCACGTCGACGAAACCACCGTAAACCGGCCATCAATTGTTGTTCGGTTTCACAGTTGGCCATTTGTTGAATTAAACGCGATTGAAAGTCATTTAATTCCTGATAATCAATCAGCAAATCACCACTATCAATTAATTCTTTAAGCAAACCATCCTGTCGTAAACAATTTTGAGAAACAAACTGGCTAACAGCCCAAACACTCGCAAGGCTCGATAGAATTTCATCAGGAACAACTTTATCAAAAACAATATTTTTTGATTCAAGCTCATCGAGTAGCGGTAAAACGTAGTCTTGTAATGAAACAGGTAAATTTTGGCTTGCTTTTTTAAACATAAATGAAAGTATTAAATTTGCTAAACATAGCTACAAGCTTATACGTATTTTAGAGCGAAAACAAAAAAGCCCCACTAATATAGTGAGGCTTTTTGGCAGAACAGTTATTCAACTCACGCCGAATAACAGACTTGGCTAAGCAACAATTACATCATGCCGCCCATGCCACCCATTCCGCCCATACCACCCATGCCACCCATATCTGGAGCAGCAGCAGCGCCTTCTTTAGCAGGAGCTTCAGCAACCATGGCTTCAGTGGTAATCATTAAGCCAGCAACAGATGCTGCATTTTGAAGTGCAGTACGAGTTACTTTAGTTGGATCTAAAATCCCCATTTTAATCATATCGCCATACTCAGCATTAGCAGCATTATAACCATAGTTACCTTTACCTTCGGCAACTTTGTTCACTACCACAGATGCTTCATCACCGGCATTGATAACAATTTGACGCATTGGTTCTTGCATTGCGCGCATCGCGATTTGAATACCAATGTCTTGATCGTGGTTTGCACCTTTAAGGTCTTTTAATTCAGTCAAAGCACGAATTAAAGCAACACCACCACCAGGAACAACACCTTCTTCTACTGCTGCACGAGTTGCATGTAACGCATCTTCAACACGCGCTTTTTTCTCTTTCATTTCAACTTCAGTTGCTGCACCAACTTTAATGACTGCAACACCGCCAGCTAATTTAGCAACACGTTCTTGAAGTTTTTCTTTATCGTAATCTGAAGATGCTTCTTCAATTTGAGCTCGAATTTGAGCAACACGATCTTCGATATCTTTAGTTTGTCCGGCACCATCAACGACTACAGTCTCTTCTTTAGTAATGGTGATTTTTTTGGCTTGACCTAAATCATCAATAGTGGCTTTTTCCAATGACAAACCAACTTCTTCCGATATAACAGTCGCGCCCGTTAAGACAGCAATATCTTGTAACATGGCTTTACGACGGTCACCAAATCCTGGTGCTTTAACAGCGGCAACTTTAACAATACCACGCATGCTATTAACAACTAACGTTGCCAATGCTTCACCTTCGATGTCTTCAGCAACAATTAACAGTGGTTTACCTGCTTTTGCAACGGCTTCTAATATTGGTAGCAAATCACGGATGTTTGATAATTTTTTGTCATACAATAAAATTAACGGTGCCTCTAAATCGGCAGTCATGTTTGCTTGATTATTAATGAAGTAAGGTGATAAATAACCACGATCGAACTGCATGCCTTCAACAACGTCTAATTCATTAATTAATCCAGTGCCTTCTTCAACAGTAATAACACCTTCTTTACCGACTTTGCCCATTGCTTCTGCAATGATGCTACCAATCGATTCATCAGAGTTAGCTGAGATTGTACCTACTTGTGCAATCGCTTTATCATCGGTACAAGGTTTTGATGATGCTTTAAGCGCTTCAACAGCAACAGTTGTTGCTTTATCGATACCGCGTTTTAGATCCATCGGGTTCATGCCTGCAGCAACGGCTTTCATGCCTTCAGTCAAAATAGACTGGGCTAATACAGTTGCTGTGGTGGTTCCGTCTCCGGCAAAATCGGATGTTTGTGAAGAAACTTCTTTCACCATTTGAACACCCATATTTTCAAATTTATCTTCAAGCTCAATTTCTTTTGCTACTGAAACACCATCTTTAGTGATAGTAGGTGAGCCGAAGCTTTTATCTAAAACAACATTTCGACCTTTAGGGCCTAGTGTTACTTTAACTGCATTTGCTAGTGTATTTACACCAACCATCATGCGATGGCGTGCGTCTTCACTAAATTTTACATCTTTTGCTGTCATGTCTTTTTCCTCAAATTGTATTCGATAGATTTATTGGTTCGGGTTAAGCTTAAAATTAAGCTTCAACCACGCCCATGATATCTTCTTCACGCATCACGATTAAATCTTCACCTTCCACTTTAACTTCAGTGCCGGAATATTTACCAAACAAGATTTTATCGCCAACTTTAACGTCTAAAGGACGAACATCGCCGCTATCATTAATCTTGCCAGTACCAGCAGCAACAATTTCACCTTCAGAAGGTTTTTCAGTAGCAGAATCAGGAATCACAATACCACCAGCGGTAGTCGTTTCTTCTTCCATACGGCGTACAATCACACGATCATGTAATGGACGGATTTTCATTTTGCTTTATCTCCAAATTATAAATAAGAAAAATATTATTAATCAATATGTTAGTGTCGGCTAAGCCAATTCTTAACGATTTCAACTTAGCTAACTCATTTATTGTTACTCTCAAGCTTGCTTTAAACATTGCTGTCAATTTACCCAAATTAGCACTCGGGACAAGAGAGTGCTAATAATAGCTAGCTAAGCACTACTGTCAAGACATTCCATTCAAATCGCGTTGAAATAACGATTTATTTGTCATCCTCAACTTTAAACTCGCCCTCAAGGGTTGAATGCTTCTGTGACTCAGAGTCGTGTTTAAACCCGGGATTAAACTGACTAGCAGTCACTCCCGATCCTCGCATAGCCCGAAACAACCCGACTCTAATAATGTTTTTAGCTAGTTGCTGTCTTAATATAGGGATGACTACTAAAAAACCAAGGGCATCGGTAAAAAAACCCGGGGTCAATAACAAAGCACCCGCAAGCAACAGTAGCAGCCCCTCAAGTAAGGGTTCCGCTGGTAATTCACCACGAGCAGAACAACGCTTAATTTTCTCAATTGTGTGTAAGCCCTGACTGCGAATCAATGCGGCTCCAAGTACCGCTGTGCCAACCACCAGCAATACGGTATAAAATGCACCAACTTGGCTACCCACTTGAATTAAAAGGTAAATTTCCAATATTGGAACACTGATGAAGATTAAAAATAAAACCTGAAAAAATCGCATATTTATCCTGTTTCTGACATTTTAGAGCCGTTTTAAGCGGTTTCGTACTTTACTCAAGCGAATTCGCTGAGTATGTTATATAGACAGCTTAACCAAGGTCGAACATGCACTATACTCTTATCTATTGCTCTTGCCCTGATAATAGGGTCGCCCAAACGATTTCCAAGGCATTAGTGGAAAATAAATTGGCCGCATGTGTGAACATTTTACCCAATATCACCTCTATATATGAGTGGCAAGGTGAACTACATAGTGATCAGGAGCATTTATTACTGATAAAATCACGATCGGACAAGTTTGAGGATCTAAAACAAGCAATTATTGAACGCCACCCCTATGAACTTCCGGAAATTATCGCTGTCTCTATCGACAACGCAGTTCCAAATTACCTGAATTGGATTAACGAATCACTGGATACCAAAATATGATGTTGTACAAAAATTTTTATTCGATCTTTGCATTTTTAATTATAAACACACTAAATTTAAGTTTTTTATCTGGACACGCTATTGCCGACTCCGACGAAATCCTTCCTTACAAAGAAGCTTACAAATTCACCGCCATAGCCAAAGATGCCAAGACGATTAGTGCCTCATGGGAAATTATAGATAAGCACTTAATGTACAAAGACAAGTTTAAATTCACCAGTGATACACCCGGAATTGAATTTGGCAGCCCCATTCTGCCAGCCAGCGAAACCAAAGAAGGCATTCGAGCCGATGGCAGTATGGGGCCGATTCAAATCTATAAACATCAGGTCACTATCGATATCCCGATAATTAAAGTCGATCCCAAGTTAAAAGAAATTAAATTGGTCGCTCATTCTCAAGGCTGTAATGATCGTATTTGCTACCCACCCAATAAGCAACGCATTACCATTTCGCTCATCGCTCCAGCACAAGCTAGCCAGTCATCAGGATTAAATGCCATTCAGGATTTATCTGCCTCACTGGGTCTAAATGATGCTGCCAATAGCGAAATGATGACAGCCGAGCAAGCATTTCAATTTAGTTCGGAAATCACTGGGAACAATGCCATTGTCGCCCGTTGGAAAGTGGCTAAAGGCACCTATCTCTACAAAAAGAATTTTAAATTTGTGAGCGATAATCCCAACGTTAAAATTGGTAATGTCACATTTCCAAAAGCCGATAATAAAAACGATCCGGTATTTGGTGATGTCGAAGTTTATCATCAAGACGTGGAATTAACATTACCATTAATTTTTGCTAAAACAACATCAAGCGACACTAAAATTAAAATAAGTTACCAAGGCTGTTCGGAGACATTAGGAATTTGCTACCCGCCATCAAAACAAGAAGTATTTATACCGGCAGGTTCAACATCAGCATCAAATGCCACTATTATCTCATCAAGCACTCCTAGCACAACAACAAATACCAGCGATAGCGCAAACTCCAAAGTTGGCTTTAAAGATTTCATTGGTTATGTCTTGTTAGCATTTGTTATTGGTCTGGGGTTAACATTTACCCCTTGCGTATTACCCATGATCCCGATTTTATCGAGTATCATTATCGGTCAAGGCGGCGAAAAAATATCGAAAACCAAAGGCGGCACACTCGCGGCTATTTATGTTTTAGGAACCTCGGTGGTATACGTTATTGCCGGTTGGATTGCTGGAGAGTCGGGCGACCAATTACAAGCCTATTTTCAAATACCGTGGGTCATCACGACTTTTTCCGGTTTATTATTTTTATTAGCACTCTCAATGTTTGGTCTTTATAACATTCAAATGCCATCTTTCATTCAATCCCGAATGCAAGAAAAAAGTGCCTCCCTCAAAGGTGGCACCTATGTCGGTGTATTCATCATGGGAGTATTATCGTCACTCATCGTTGGTGCATGTGCCTCACCATTATTATTATCAGTATTAGGCATTGCAATGACCACACACGATCCGGTGCTAGGCGCAGCCATTATGTTTGGTATGGCCATGGGCATGGGGGTATTTTTAATCGCCTTTGGTGTTGGTGCCAGTGCCTTAGTTCCTAAAGCAGGCACTTGGATGGATGATGTCAAATACGGCTTTGGAGTACTATTAATTGGTGTAGCAATTTATTTATTGCAAAACGTGCCTCAAGCTCCTGTGCTTTATTTATGGGCCGCATTATTCATTATATCGGCAGTATATATGAGAGCAACACAAGCACTACCTGAAGGTTCTAGTGGTTGGAAAGTTTTAGGTAAAGGTATTGCTACATTATTATTAGTGTGGGGTATTCTGGCACTAATTGGCGGCATGTTAGGAGGCCGTGACATTTTCAGCCCAATACCTACCGAGGTATTTGCCCCGAAAATGACCCAACTCAGTGGCACAGCTTCAGCGACCGCCTCACATGAATCGGTTTTAACACGCGTCAATAACCTTGCCGAACTCGATGCCAAACTGAAAGAAGCAAAACAAGCTGGAAAACCCGTTATTATTGATTATTATGCTGACTGGTGTCAGGATTGTTTACGCATGGAAAAAGCAACATTTAATCAACCCCAAGTTGTGCGAATGCTCACTAATGAGTTTGTTGCATTACAAGTTGATGTTACCGATCAATACGATGAAGCAACCAAAGCCATCATGAAACGCTATGGAATATTTGCACCACCAGCCATACTGTTTTTTAATAGCAAAGGGCAGTTATTAGAAGATTTAAAATTATACGGTTTTAAATCAACAGAAGACTTTATGGCATTATTAAATAAAGTGAAGTTACGATAAAAAATAAATAAAACGTAGCTTGGGGTAAGTGCAACGAACCTCAACAGCGACAGTAATGACACACTCCATTTGTTGGGGGTCTAAAATCATTCACCCCAACCTACATTTACGTAGGTTGAGGTAAGTGCAACGACCCCCAACAGTGGCAGTTACTCTAACATCAAAAAATAAAACAAAAGAGTCTTGACGTTATGGAAAACCGCAAACTAATCATCATTACCTTGATCATTGCACTACTCGCCGGAGTCGGCGGGTTTTATGCGCAACAATGGTATCGCACTGGCGGCACCTTAGTTCGACTTGATGGCATGACACAGCAAACCACTGCCACCGATGAAAGCAACCAACAACGTCCTGATTTCACACTGCTGGATATTAATAACAAACCTCATTCCGCAGCAGAATGGGATGGCAAGGTTATTCTCATCAACTTTTGGGCAACTTGGTGCCCCCCTTGCGTACGTGAAGTACCTACTTTAAATAAATTACACATCGACTTTAAGGATAAAGGATTTGTTGTTATAGGAATTGCGATTGACTCTCTTGATGCCGTCCAAGATTTTGTCGACCCATTAGACTTACAATATCCAATCTTACTCGCCGAACAGCAAGGCATTGAGTTATCCCAAGCCTATGGCAATCGCCTTGGGATCTTACCGTTTACAATCATCATTAATAAACAGGGTAAGATTGTTGAGCGTCACCGAGGTGAAATAACATATGAACAAGTCGAATCATTAATTAAACCACTACTCTAAATAAAAATAACTTACCGCGACTTGGATCATTGCATTTCCGCTACTTTTCCGTTAGAAGTAAATAACGTAATTTTGCTGCTATAAGTCACTAATTTCGATAAACTAGACTTTTCCTTAAAATTGAGTCAGAATAGGCTCTAGAGACGTAATTTTTGTGTCTTTAATATACATAATTATGCTGCTAAATGCGTTAAACATGCTAAGTGTAAAATTAATAAGTTTTTAAATTTGAAGTGTAGAAATAATGTCAACAATACTGGTCATTCATGGTCCAAATTTAAATTTACTCGGTGAACGTGAGCCAAAACACTATGGTGCAGCCACTTTAGCAGACATTAACGCACGTTTAACGATGTTAGCTGGTGATACTGGCAATGAATTACTTCATTTTCAAAGTAATGCCGAACATAAAATGGTAGAGCGCATTCATGCCGCAAAAGGCGAGAATATTGAATTTATAATAATCAACCCTGCCGCTTTCACGCACACCAGTGTTGCTATACGCGATGCACTTGCAGCCGTTGAAATTCCATTCATCGAAGTCCATTTATCCAATGTCCATGCACGAGAAGAATTTCGAAAACATTCTTATTTATCGGATATCGCACAAGGTGTCATTACCGGACTTGGTGCAATAAGTTATGAACTCGCTTTGCAAGCAGCAATAAATCATTTACAGAAATAACAAACAACGTAATCACAAAATGTAGGTCATGAATAATGGACATTAGAAAAGTCAAAAAACTCATCGAATTATTAGAAGAATCCGATATCGCTGAAATCGAAATTCACGAAGGCGAAGAATCGGTCAGAATTAGCCGTAACTCAGCAAATCTAGTCACTGCGGCACCAATGCAATACGCCGCACCAGCTCCAGTAGCCGCAGCACCTGCTGCAGCGCCAACTGATGCAGCGCCTGCACCAGCAGCAGAAGTATCAGGACATACAATTAAAGCTCCGATGGTGGGAACCTTCTATCGCGCATCGACCCCCGGAACACCATCATTTGTCGAAGTGGGACAACAGGTTTCCGTTGGTGATACTTTATGTATTATTGAAGCAATGAAGTTACTGAATCAGATTGAATCTGACAAAGCCGGCACAGTTAAAACTGTCCTTGCAGAAAATGGTCAACCAGTTGAGTATGATCAACCGTTATTTATTATTGAATAAAATTAATTTTAAATAATACAATTTTATCTCAGGCTTTAAATCAATCGAAATAAAGTCAAACTAAAGAAAGTAAATAGTAAATTATGTTTAACAAAATATTAATTGCGAACCGTGGTGAAATAGCCTTACGGATAACTCGCGCATGTCGGGAACTTGGCATTAAAACAGTTGCAATTCATTCTGATGCCGATCGCGATCAAAAACACGTACGCCTAGCAGATGAATCAGTTTGCATTGGCCCGGCTTCTTCATTAGAGAGTTACCTGAGTATTCCTGCCGTGCTCAGTGCTGCGGAAGTTTCCGATGCCGAAGCGATTCATCCGGGTTATGGCTTTTTATCAGAAAATGCCGACTTTGCCGAACGAGTTGAACAATGTGGTTTTACATTCATCGGTCCAAAAGCAGAAACCATTCGCATAATGGGCGATAAAGTTGCAGCAATTAGAGCCATGAAAGCCGCCGGTGTGCCTTGTGTTCCCGGTTCTGATGGTCCACTTGGAACAGATGGCGATACCAATATTGAAATCGCGCGCCGCATTGGTTATCCCATTATTATTAAAGCATCCGGTGGTGGTGGTGGACGTGGCATGCGCGTTGTCCACAGTGAACCAGCACTATTAAAATCAATCGAATTGACCAAAGCAGAAGCTGCCGCAACATTTAATAATGATGTTGTTTACATGGAAAAATACCTTGATAACCCTCGTCATATTGAGTTTCAGGTTATTTCAGATAAACACGGCAATGCGGTACATTTAGGTGAGCGCGATTGTTCAATGCAACGTCGCCATCAAAAAGTTATTGAAGAAGCCCCCGCTCCCGGCATTAGTGACAAAATGCGCAGTAAAATAGGTGAACGGTGTGCTCAAGCCTGTCGTGAAATTGATTATCATGGCGCAGGTACTTTTGAGTTTCTATTTCAAGATGGCGAATTCTACTTCATCGAAATGAATACCCGGGTTCAAGTTGAACATCCGGTGACTGAAATAATAACCAGCATCGACATCGTGCGAGAGCAGATTATGGTTGCAGATGGAGAACCATTATCTATGGCTCAAGACGACATCGAATTTCGAGGCCATGCAATCGAATGCCGTATTAATGCCGAACACTCCGAAACATTTATGCCATCTCCCGGAACCATAACAACCTACCATCCCCCCGGCGGACCTGGAGTGCGTGTCGATACACATATTTACAATGGTTATAAAATTCCACCATATTATGATTCAATGATCGGTAAATTAATTGCCTACGGCAATAATCGTCAATCAGCATTAAATCGCATGAGTAATGCATTAAGTGAAATGGTCATCGATGGCATACACACCAATATTGCATTACAACAACGATTAATTAAAGATACAGCATTTCAAAGTGGAGGCACCAATATCCATTATTTAGAAAAAATATTAGAAGCTGATGCGAAGTAACCATTTTCATTTACGGTGGCAGGTTGATTTCTTTAAAAACGTTTAATTTTATTAATCAATACAACTATGCCTTGGTTACAAATTAAAATTGATAGTGATGAAACTCATGCCGAATATTTTTCGGATGAGCTAATGGCACAAGGTGCAGCAGCGGTTACTTTTCAAGATGCTGCTGATCAAGAAATATTCGAACCGGCTTTAGGGACAACACCACTATGGTCATCAACTCGAATTATTGGCTTATTTGATGCCGATATTGATATCGAACAAATAACAAATACGCTAAAATCAAATGCCTTCGACGACAAAAAACTATCAGCAGATTTTAAAATAGAGCAACTTGAAGACAAAGACTGGGTGCGAACTTGGATGGATGATTTCAAGCCTATCCAATTTTCACCAAATTTGTGGTTATGTCCTAGTTGGTTGGAGCCGCCCAATTCGAAAGCAACCAATATTTTACTGGATCCCGGTCTTGCATTTGGCACCGGAACCCATCCCACGACGGCAATGTGCATGCAATGGTTAGGTCTGAATGAGGTGCCTGATAATGTAATCGACTATGGCTGTGGTTCAGGCATCTTAGCTGTTACTGCAGCAAAATTAGGGGCTAAAGTCGTATCAGCCGTTGATAATGATCCGCAAGCACTGATAGCAACGAATCAAAACGCGGATAAAAACCAAGTAGAGAGTAAAATAACAACTTTTTACCCTGAACAGCTACCAAACAATAAAGCAAATTTACTCATCGCAAACATTTTAGCCCAGCCACTCATCGAGTTAGCTGCTATATTCAATAACTTATTAGCCCAAAATGGCCAGCTCGTTATTTCAGGGATATTAGAAAACCAAACTAAAATGTTAATGCAGGCATATGCGCCCTATGTCACATTAAAAGTTGCAAATCAACAACAAGAATGGGTTTGCTTATCAGGTATAAAGACTTGATTTATGTCACAATAACCTCATGCTTTTAGTATCAGCGTGAACAATTAATATGCAACAAAGCTTCGGAAATACATGTTAACTCGATGCCCTAAATGTGAAACTATTTTCAAAGTCAGCAAAAAACACATTTCTGCTGCTAAGGGATTAGTCCGTTGCGGCAGTTGTAAAGATATATTTAATGCAAAAGATCATGTTATAAAGAGTAAAAAAAATTTAAAAAGCCCCGAATCCAAAACAACAACTCAAACACAACAACCCATTCGTGCAGAAAAAAAATCCGTTACAAAAAAAGTAACGGTTAATCAGCTAGTCGATAAAAGTGAAAGTGAATCAGAAAGTTTTGATTTTTTGAGTGACGGCTTCACTTCAGAGCTTGCGCGCGATAAATTTAATTTAACTCACTCACCTTCAAACACTAAAGATATATCACAAACTAAAACACACGAACAAGATAAAACCTCAAGCATCGATCTTGATTCATTATTTGGAAATAATACTACCGATAAAAGCAAAAAATCTAAGGCTCCAGACTCAAAGAAAGCAGATAAGAAAAAACAAGAAAACTTAAACTTGGCAACATTTAGTTCTGCCTCACCTCAACCACATAAAGCTACTGTTGTAACACCAAACTCAACAAAACCTGAAAATAAGCCAGGAAACTTTATTAGCCAAAACGTAACGGAAATAAAAAAAGCATTTACTTCGTTATCAAAAAAATTAACAACCAAAGTTGTTGATAAAAGACAAACACCTAAATCAGATGAAAGCAGCGACAAAAAACCAAGCAAGCCACAGCATCTATCTCCGTCAATAACGGAAACAACAAAATCAAGCTCCGCTTCAAAAAAGAATAACACGGCTGAAAACTCAACAGAAAAACCTCTTAATATCGAAAAAGAGCAACTAAGTGCGGATAAAAACAAGCATGCTACGAAAGTTACAGCGACAGCATCAAAAGAAAAAACATCAGCCCCAAAAGTAAAATCAAAACCTAAATTACAAGAAGACGCAGCATTAAAACTTGCTGTTCAGCTAAAAAAAGCTGCCCTAGAAAAAACTAAATTGGAAAACGCGAAAAAAGCAATAAAAAATCCCACTGAAATTAAATCTGGATCAAAGTCCACAGCACCTAAAGCAGAAGCTACAAAAACACAACCCAAGCTGCAAATTGTTGCTAACAATGACAGTAAAAAATCAGAAACTTCTGAAAAAAATCAAGAAAAAACTAAGCCGGAAGAAAAAACAAAATCAGCAGAAACAAAACCGGCAGCTGCAAAAAAAGAAGAAGAACCTGACGACAACAAAGCTATCGAAGATGATAGCCAGATACAAATTCATATAGAAAACGGTGATATTCCAATGGTGCTTCGAGAATCGTTAGAGGAATATGATATCCCCTCTCGCAGCATACAAATGACTTTTGTTATGTTTATCAGCATAATAGCGCTAATTGCTAGTTTCCTATTACAATATACCGTTTTTCGTAGCATCGAAGTACAACAAAAATACCCTGATCTTAAACCACTAATAACGCGCATCTGCCAAACCTTTGAATGTGCCTATAACGGCCCACGCGACATTAAAAAGATACAATTAATCAGTCGTGATATACGCGTACATCCGAACACCAAAGGCGCATTACTCATCAGTGCAACCATCATGAATAATGCCAATTACCAGCAACCATATCCTAATTTTAGCGTTAAATTATCAAGCCTAACGGGAAAAACTATCGCTCGACGTTTTTTTTCGCCAAGTGACTATTTAGGAAAACTATCCAATACATTATTATTAATGCCTCCAAAGCAACCCATTCGAGTCTCTCTTGAAGTTGTTGATCCCGGAAAAGAAGCAATAAATTTCGAATTTAAATTTCTATCTCGACAATAAAACATCAATTATTCCACGACAAAAAACTCCAAATTTAAACTCAATAATAGCGATATGACTATTTTTTAATATCGCACAATTAATGTGCATATTATGACAATTTGAATATAAATTTTTTAGAATTAATTCAAATTCTTATGTGCTTTGATTAATATTTATACATTTTTGAAAATTTAGTTTTCATTTTATTATCTTAAAATAACATTAAAATCAACTGGTTAACTAAGAAATATAATAACATTAATTTTTTAGTAAAATTTTTGCGATTTCATGCACGAGTTCTATGTCTATGGCTTTATGTCTACTGATTGAACAGGTATGATTAAGCTTTCAGTGAATAGACATGAAACAATATGCAGATTGGCCCTTACAAATTAAGCAATAATTTAGTGCTTGCTCCGATGGCTGGAGTGACCGATCGCCCGTTCCGTCAACTGTGTAAAAACCTCGGCGCGGGTTTTGCTGTTTCCGAAATGGTGACCTCAAATTCGTTGTTATGGGGCAGTAAAAAAACCCTACGTCGTGCTAATCATGCCGGTGAAACTGAGCCACGCTCAGTTCAAATAGCCGGAGCTGATCCAAAAATGATGGCACTTGCCGCCAAATACAACGCGGATAATGGCGCTCAAATTATTGATATCAACATGGGGTGTCCAGCCAAAAAGGTCTGTAATGTCATGGCTGGTTCGGCATTGATGCAAGATGAATCCCTTGTCGCCCAAATAGTAGAAGCAGTCGTCAATGCGGTCGATATACCAGTTACTCTAAAAACTCGCACAGGTTGGGATTTGGAGCATAAAAATGCGCTCGCCATTGCAAAAATAGCAGAAAATTCTGGAATCCAACTATTAACAATTCACGGTCGAACTCGTGCTTGTCAATATCGCGGAGATGCAGAATATGACACCATTGCACAAGTAAAATCTGAAATAGGTATTCCAGTTATTGCCAATGGGGATGTTACCAGTCCGGAAAAAGCCAAATATGTATTAGAATATACTAATGCCGATGCCGTCATGATCGGACGCGCAGCACAAGGTCGGCCTTGGATATTTAGAGAGATTGACTATTTTTTAAATACAGGTAAATTACTACCTGAACCACCCGTTTTGGAAGTCCGCGATATATTAATTGGACATCTAAAAAATCTCTATGAGTTTTATGGAGAATACACAGGAGTGCGCATGGCACGGAAACATATTAGTTGGTATAGCAAAGGCCAGCGCCACGGAGCGGCATTTCGTAAATGCGTAAACAACGTCGAAACCGTTAAGGATCAACTTAACATGGTAAATGAATTTTTTGAACGTTTATCAGATGCACAGGAACTAGCAGCATGACAAATCCACTATCAAATGAAAATGAAATCGATAACAATAATGTAATTGAGTTAAACGTTAAAGAAACGGCTCAAGACAAACCACTACGCGAATGTGTTTCATCCGCACTTGATGGTTATTTTTCACAATTACAAGGTCACAACCCTGAACAGCTATACAAAATGGTATTAGGTGAGATAGAAGAACCGTTACTAACGGCCGTTTTAACCTATGTCAATGGTAACCAGACAAAAGCAGCAGAATTACTCGGAATTAACCGCGGCACCCTGCGTAAGAAGCTTAAAATGTACGGACTTGATTAATTCAATCTGTACCTAATTCGCATTCAAATACCATTTTCTGACGTTTATCACTCTAAAGTGAAGTTTTAAACTAAAACTTCACTTTTTCAATCGACACAATTTCATTGCTTCAACTTTCAACAAAAAATCAGCCCTCAAATATAAATATATCAAAACCGTTCTGCTGATATAATAATGCTCAAAGTTACATTTATCGAAAGGCATAGAAAAATGAATAAAATTAAACGAGCACTCATTAGTGTTTCTGATAAATCAGGCATCGTTGAATTTGCAAAAACAATTGCATCACAAAATATTGAAATTCTATCGACAGGTGGCACAGCAAAACTACTCAGTGAAAATAACATCAATGTTATTGAAGTCTCGGATTATACCGGCTTCCCTGAGATGATGGATGGTCGTGTCAAAACCTTACACCCCAAAATTCACGGCGGTATATTAGCTCGCCGCGGCATTGACGATGCCGTCATGAAACAACATAACATTCCTGGAATCGATTTATTGGTTGTTAATTTATATCCGTTTGAAGATGCCATCGCTAAACCCGATTGCGATTTAGCCAATGCCATTGAAAATATTGATATCGGTGGCCCGACAATGTTACGCGCAGCAGCAAAAAATAATAATGATGTCACGGTTGTGGTTAATGCCGATGACTATCAATTAGTGATAAATGAGCTAGCTCAAAATCAAGGCAGTGTTAGTGATAAAACCCGTTTTGATCTTGCCGTCAAAGTATTTGAACACACCGCTAAATATGATGCTGCAATTGCAAATTATTTAGGGACAATTATCGAAAACAACAACTCCGATGACTCAAGCGCAAGCCAATTTCCTAGAACATTCAACCGTCAATATTATAAAAGTCAGGAAATGCGTTATGGCGAGAATCCGCATCAAGCAGCCGCTTTTTATAAAGAATTTAACAGCCCTAATACCAAGGTTGAAGCCAGCATCGCAACCGCGACACAATTACAAGGCAAAGAACTATCTTACAATAACATCGCCGATACCGATGCAGCACTGGAATGTATTAAACAATTTGATAATGAAGCAACCTGCGTTATTGTAAAACATGCCAACCCCTGCGGCGTTGCCACCGGCGCAGATTTATTTGAAGCGTATGATCGAGCCTATCAAACCGATCCCGAATCGGCTTTTGGTGGCATCATTGCGGTTAATCAAACCTTAGATAACAAAACCGCGCAAGCCATCATAGAACGTCAATTTGTTGAAGTGATAATAGCCCCCGACGCAGCTCAAGACGCAATAGAAACGATTAAAGCTAAAAAAAATGTGCGTCTACTCGTGTGTGGTGCGTGGTCTGAAACAGCAACGCCAAGACTCGATTTCAAACGTGTCAACGGTGGATTACTCGTTCAAGATAGCGATCAACTATTACACAATGAATTAAAAGTCGTCACCAAACGCGCCCCAACCGAAAAAGAAATGCAGGACTTAATTTTTTCCTGGAAAGTCAGTAAATTTGTAAAATCAAATGCCATTATTTATGGCAAAGACAAAATGACCATTGGTGTCGGCGCAGGACAAATGAGCCGTGTTAACTCAGCCCGAATAGCCGGCATCAAAGCCGAGCAAGCAAAGCTCGAAGTAAAAGGTTCGGTTATGGCTTCAGACGCATTTTTCCCTTTTAGAGACGGTCTGGATAATGCTGCGAGTGTTGGTATTACGGCTGTCATTCAACCGGGTGGCTCAATGCGAGATGAAGAAGTCATCGCTGCTGCAGATGAAAATAATATTGCAATGGTATTTACAGCAATGCGGCATTTTAGGCATTAAAAACTTTAACTACATTGACAACCAAACTCTAAATAATGTCAGGTTAAATTACGGAATAATAGCGCACTTTTTTGTATTCTAATACAAAGAAGTGCATTTTGAAATCAATCTTAGATCGCTGGTTATTCAATAGTATCAATTTTTCTCTTATCCCGAATATATCCTAGCTGAAATAATTCCAACGCTATATTTTTTAAATTTTTATTGTCTTTCTCAGTTCGATTCTTATTTCTTAATAGCATTTCATAGTCATGTAACTTTTGTTTAATTGATTGTTCTTTTTTTCTACAATCGATACATTTAATGCAATCAACATCTATATATAATTTTAATATTTCATACCAAAATTTTTGTTCTACAGCATAGAAAATAAACCAACGTTTACATTGTATACACTGTTTTTCAATATCGACATACATTTCTCTAGGAAAAGTGGAGTAATTTTGTTTATTAATATCCGCCTTAATTGCAGATTCAGGAAATATAAAATTTTTATCATATCCCCAGTATGAATTTAAAATTTCATATTCACTATAAATAAAATCCGACTTACTTGGTTTACTACCATATCTAGGATGAGTCACATACTCCTTCGTAGTAGCCTTTTTTTTTGACATATTTTATTTATAATTTGGCTAGCGTTAATGTCTTCCCACCAAACTTAATGCTAAGGTAGTTATTTAATTATAGGTAGCTCAACTACTTTTATAACAGAAAAAGTAGATAAATCAATATATGCTACAGCCCCCATATTTTCGCAGCTATGTATTATAGTAGTCGTATTGTCATAAAGTACATCACAACCAAATACCTGATCTACATTCTTTATAATTTCTGTATAATTATTACCTCAGGATCTGATAGTCGAGAGTCATTATTAGTATCCAATTTCACAATTTGGTAACAACCATTAATTGGTTTCATTTTGCATATTGGAGAACAAAAGATTTCTTGTTGATGCCGTAAATTGACTACCGGGATACCTTAAAATGTTCACTGGTTTTTATCTTTTTGATAAGCCATAACAAATACCACCAACCCGACAAGAAATAATGGGATGCTTAATATTTGCCCCATGGTTAACCAACCAAATCCCAAATACCCTAGGTGCGCATCGGGTACTCGAACAAATTCAACTAAAAATCTAAAGCCGCCATACATCATCGCAAATAATGCCGCAATGGAACCTAATGGCCGTTTCTTTTGAGAAACTAAAAATAACACCGCAAACATCACAAGTCCTTCAAGCGCGGCTTCATATAACGGATTTGGATGTCGCAGCACTTCACCGGCACGAGGAAAAATCATTGCCCATGGCACATCGGTTTCTTTGCCCCATAACTCGCCATTAATAAAATTAGCCATTCGCCCAAAGAACAACCCGATAGGAAAAGCCGGGGCGGCAAAGTCAATAACTTCAAAAAAGCTTTTTTTCGTTTTTCTGGCAAAAAACCATACTGCAACTAAGACCCCCAGTAATCCGCCATGAAACGACATACCGCCCTTCCAAACTTGAAACAACATTAGAGGCTCATCAAGGAAAGCCGAAAAGTTATAAAACAAAACATAACCCAAACGACCGCCAAGGATAACACCAAGACCGGCAAAAAATAAAAAATCGTCGGCTTGAACCGGACTCCAACCATAAAACTTGTTTTTATTGGAATGCCAACGTAAAAATTGCCAGCCAAGCACAAAAGACACAAGGTACGAAATACCATACCAATGAACACTCAAATCAAAAATTGTAAACGCTACTTGATCAAAATCGACACGCATTATAATAAATCCATAAATATACTTTTAGGTGATTATACACTTATAATATTGCTTATTCTTCCCCATTTGATTCTGAATTTAAAATATGACAGAAAAATACACAAACCAGCTCATAGCAGAAACCAGCCCTTATTTACTGCAACATGCCCATAACCCCGTTAACTGGTATCCCTGGAATGAACAGGCGCTAAATAGCGCTAAATCGGCTAATAAATTGATATTATTATCCATCGGTTATTCTGCTTGCCACTGGTGTCATGTCATGGCTCATGAGTCATTTGAAGATCCCCAAATAGCCGAAGTGATGAATGCGCTGTTTATTAATATTAAAGTTGATCGAGAAGAGCGCCCGGATCTCGATAAAATTTATCAAACAGCACACCAGTTTTTAAACCAGCGAGGTGGTGGTTGGCCATTAACAGTCATATTAACGCCCGAACAACAAATACCGTTTTTTGCCGGAACCTATTTCCCAAACCAGGACAAACACGGCATGCCATCGTTTACTAGCGTTTTAAAAAATGTCGCTCAATTTTATCAAGAAAATAAAGACAAAATTACCCAACAATCCGATTCCATCTTAAATGCCTTTTCACAATTAAATGATAGTGTCAATATTAACCCTAGCGAAATTAATTCTCAAATTTTAGATTTAGCTCGAAAACAACTCGGTGACAGTTTTGATAAACGCCACGCAGGGTTTGGTAAAGCACCCAAGTTTCCCCACCCAACAAATTTGGAACGTTTAATTCGACATTGGCAGTTAACGTCATTAAATAATAATGACGATAAAACCGCAAAACAAATGGTCTACCTAACACTGCATGCGATGGCATCGGGTGGTATTTACGATCAATTAGCTGGCGGTTTTTATCGCTATTCAGTGGATGATTATTGGAAAATTCCACATTTTGAAAAAATGTTATACGACAATGGGCCGCTATTAGCACTTTATGCCCAAGCCAGTGTTTTATATCACGACAAGGCATTCAAACGTATCGCTGTTGAAACCGCAAATTGGATTATTCGGGAAATGCAATCACCAGCGGCCGGCTATTATTCAACGCTGGATGCCGATACACAAGGCATAGAGGGAAAAACATACCGATGGACTAAAACTGAAATTGAACAAATTCTAGATGAACAACAGTTTCAGTATTTTTCCGCCGTCTATGGCTTAAATGAAACAGCAAACTTTGATGGTTATTGGCATTTAAACCTGTCGCAAAGTCTAAGCGAACTAGCTACAAAAGAACAAATTTCAATTCAAGAATTAGAATCAATAATCAATACCGCTAAAGCAAAATTATTTAATGCTCGAGAACAACGCATACAACCCAATCGTGATGAAAAAATACTAACATCATGGAATGGTTTAATGATTAAAGGCATGATGTTAGCTGGACGTTTATTAAAAAATACTGAATACATTCAATCCGCTCAAAATGCAATTGACTTCATCTATTCAACAATGTTTAAAAACAAACGACTCTATGCAACGCATAAAGATGGAAAGACACATATTATGGCCTATCTTGATGATTATGCCTTTATGTTAGAAGCGCTAATAGAATCATTGCAAAGCCATTGGCGAGATGACGATCTAATTTTTGCCATTGAGCTGGCCGATAGCATGCTTGAATTTTATGAAGACGCGACAGCAGGAGGTTTTTTATTCACCGCCACCGATCATGAGCAATTAATTCAACGCCCAAAAGTCTATTCCGATGAAGCAACTCCGGCTGGTAATGGTGTTGCAGCACTGGCTTTATCACGACTAGGACATTTAATAGCTAACACTAAATATATTAACGCCAGTGAAAAATGCATCCAAAACTCATGGAGCCACTGCATGAGCTATCCGGCAGCGCATGGCGCAATGCTACACGCCATCGAAGAATATATATATCCTGCTAGCATTATTATTATTCGTGGCACGAATCAACAACTCGTGGGTGAATTTTATGATAGCTGTTATGATAATTATAAATTAAATCAATTAATCTTTATCATCCCCAATACTATAACGAATAAAATTGTATCCAGACTATTTAATCCTTATCAATCCGAGCATCCGTGCATTGCTTATATTTGTTCTGGAAAAACTTGCTCCGCGCCAATCGATAATAAAAAAGACTTAATTAAAAAATTACAGTCAATTAATATTTAAAGTTTAAATCTAAATAATAAACGTTTCGTTTATAAACATAGATTAGATCAGTTGACTGATTATCCCGAAATTCATAACGCCCTTGGATATTCCACCTTCTAGAAAACTTATAATTAAGTGCCGTCATAAACCGGATACGATTATCATCTCTATTTTGAGTTGCGACATTAGGATAAATACTTTTACGATATTCAATATCGGTTTTCGATTTCCAGTTTTTAAAAAATCTAATAACGTAGCTATAACGAAAACTATGACGCTGCGGCGAATAACTTCGCGTTAAAGTATCATTACGATCATTTATTTCATATTGATAGCGCAGTTGGTTAATACTATTTATTGATTTAAATTGATAATTCACTCTAAATTGGTGCCTACTACCGGCCAAGTAAGCATACAATGCACGGTCTTCCTGAATGCTTTCATAACGATAGCGATAATAAATTGTTTGAGTTTTGTCTATTTTATTTTTTGCTTTAGCTTCAAACCCAAATTTACTTTGATAAGACAAACTATTTAAACTACTTTTTTTAATAAATGTTGAAACATAGTTTCGATAACCAACATATAAAAATTTATACTTTAGATTTAACTCAGTATCTCTAAAATCAAATTGATTAAACTCAGTCAAATCTTGATAAAAAAATCGTAATTTTGCCGTTAATCCTCGTTTTAAAGTATTCGATAATGCGCCCTCAACACTGGCGGTAATTATCGAAAAATCATCCGGTTGACCACTTGCTGTGCCGGTAGCAATGCTCGTAACATTATCGGTGAATCCTTTGGTTAATGATGCTCTGGTTTTTATTTTTTTAGACTGCTGGTTTATGACAACATTTAATTTTTTTAATTGTTGTTTTGACAATATTTTTAACTTTTTCTTATGTGTCGTATTATAAACATCAGTAAATAATGCGATAGCTTGTTTGGTATTATTGAGTTTTAAAGCAATTAACCCTAAATTATAGTCAACCAAATGTTGCATTTTAGGATTACCTTGAATTTTATTAAAATAAGTTTGAGATTGTTGATACTTTTCAAGCTTGTAATACGTTACAGCGATGTTATACGTTAACGAAATAGATTTAACGCCATTACGCTCTGAGGTCTGAAAATGTTTCAGAGCTTGTTGATACGATTTATGACCAAATGCTTTTTTTCCTAAATCAAAATTATCTAACTCATTTGCACCATGAGATAGTACTGGCGCGAAAATAACAAACATTACGATTGTCCTTACTGCTATCCTTAGTATACGAGCTAAAATAAACACACAAAATACTCCTAAATACAGACTTAATATAAATCATTCTGACAAAAAAAATCCTCTCTGTAAACAGAGAGGACTTACTATAATGTTCTTAAATAACGTTAAGAATTAAGCTGGACCACCATTACCTGGAGCTTGCTTAGAATCATCTTCTGAATCTTCAATTTCATCTGATTCATCAGAGTCTTCGGATTCATTTTCATCGTCATCCGACTCATTTTCATCATCATCATTAGCATCATCGTCAGAATCATGATCCGTATCATCATCACTGCTGGAACCCGAGTGTTCTTCATCATGATCAGAGCTATCATCGTCACCAGGAATATCCATTTCAGTACCTTCATGTGATGTATCATCATCATCAATCATGGTCATTGTTACATCGTCAACATCGGATGCCGCTGTTGCCGTTAATGGGAATATCAAAGCCATACTTGCAAAAAGTGCGAATACAAAAATTTTCATTTTAGAGTCCTTCATTTCATTAAATTTAAACTTGTAATTGAGTAGCATTAAAACGTGTTAAATCGGGTTTTTTAGACTGTAAATACAGCTTAAATGTTTTCTCTTTGCCGTTATGCGTGATGCGGGCAGTAAACTCTCCTTGCCCGTAACGAATTGCTTTTAAGGGTATTCGCAAAATATTGCTACCTTTAGTAAGCTTGGCATCCCAGCTCAATTTACGCTTATTCTTATGTCCTTTTAATTCAACATGTTTTGGTAATTCTACTGAAAAAGTAACATTATCAAATTCATCCAGTGTATCGATTGCAATACGCACGACATGAGCCTGATCAACTGCAAGATTCATCACTGCGACATCAGCAGAAGTCGTTGAATCAATCCCCGGTAAAATAAAGGTGCTTAACACTGCCCATAGTGAAAAACCTGCTGCTAATGCCGTTACAAAACCCGTTTTAATTCCTATTTTAGCGATTTTATTATTGCTTGCTTTTTCCGGATACTGATCCCGTACTTTTTCAAACGCAGCAGCAATAAACTCATCTGATACAGTATTAGCCTTTTCAGCTAATTGCTTTAAACCTTGCTGCACAGACTTACCGCTGTCAACTAAATCGGTGCAAGATGCACAACATGAAACATGCTTTTCGAGCACAGACACAACGCGACTATCAAGTTTCCCATCAAGGTAATCGTCGAGCTGTTGTTGTAATTCTTCACATTTCATCATTAATCATCCTGTTATCTAGTAACACGTTCTAATTCAACAAAAGGTTCCCCATTGATGTCTTTTTTTTGCAATTTTTTTCTAAGCGCCATTCGCGCACGGTGCAAACGCGATTTTAGTGTACCAACGGGAGTATCCAGCATCTCTGACAACTCCGGTAAGGTGTATTCTTCTAAGTCATGCAACACCACGATTGCTTTTTGATCGGCATTTAAGCTTTGCATCGCATCTTGAATATTCCTTAAAATCAAGGAATTAGAAAAATCAGATTCAGGAGTGACGTTATTATGAAGCTCACTAATAACCTCATCAGGACTAATATCTGCGGCAATATCCGGTCGTCGATCATTTTGTCGAATAGTATCGATATAAAGATGGTATAAAATTCGCGCCATCCATGCCTTTATATTTTCGATCTTTATTAATTCATCGTATTTAGGATAAAGTTTGAGCAATAAATCTTGGATTAAGTCTTCGGCATCAGATGGATTACCACAAAATCGATATGCTGTCTGATAAAGTGATTTTACATGGGGTCGTACAAGCGCCTCAAAACGAGCATGTTTTGATATTGATTCTACCTTATGCTTATTTCCCCATAACATGACTATAATATTACACGATAATTTTACTAAAAACGTTCCATTTAATGCCTGCATCTAGCTGTATTGTTAATTAACCTGAGCTGCGCATAAGGATTTAAATTTTTATTGGATATAATTTATCCAGATAAAGTCAGGATAAGCAGTGGAAATAGACAAATTATGACCGTCTGCCGCAAGGACGCGGCAGTCGAGCGCACATGGATGTGACTAGCGAGTCATGATTTGTCTATTTCCACTGCTGATCCGTATTTAAACTATATTATCTGCTTATGCGCAGCTCAGGTTAGGTTAGAGTGACGCTAAGAAGAAGCCCAACACTGTAGTTGAGACATCGTAGTTTAAACATCATCTGCTGTTGAGGTTCGAAACGATCCCACCCCAACCTACAATAATAGGCTTTGTTTGGTGAATGCGACGAGAACGATATAAAAGAATACAATAATTGCTAAAACCAAGGCTATTTTTCGTTGGGCTTTGGATTGACCAAAACGTAACGCTATCATCCCTAATGCGATATAAAGCAATAGAGCTATTATTTTGCTGAGTAACCAAGACTGCTCTAATGGATTGATGGCTAAACTAATAGCCATAAAAACAGCACTGATTAACAATAAGCTATCAATAATGTGCGGTAAAACTTTAACCCATTTTTGATGCAAATAAGCTGATTCTTGAATCATCCAGATACCACGAATAATAAAACCCGTGATACTAAGTAACGCCATCGATACGTGAAAATACTTAACTAATTCCATCGTTATTTTATCGTTAATTCAAATAGAAAGATTCAATTCATTATCCAATAATTAAAAACAACTTCCAAATTCTGTTTCAAAACGTTGCTTGAATTCATCCATGGTAAAAACATGATTTTGAGTGCCGTGCGATTCTATTTTAATTGCACCCAATAACGCCGCGATACGACCGGTTTTATCCCAATCTAAATTATTTAAAATACCATATAAAATACCTGCCCGATAAGCATCACCACAACCGGTGGGATCAATAATATTAGCTACTTTGGCACTTGGAATTTCATAGCGGTGATCTTTAGTATAAATTAATGATCCTTCACCACCTTTTGTTATTATTAAAGCTTGTACCATTTCAGCAATTTCGTGGTGAGACTTCCCAGTACGCTCCTCTAACATTTTGGATTCATATTCATTAACAGCAACCCAGGTCGCTTTTTCAATAAACGATAATAATTCTGCGCCGTCGAACATCGGCAAACCTTGACCGGGATCAAATATAAAAGGGATATTCGCTTTTGCAAATTGCTCGGCATGTTGCAACATGCCATCTCTACCGTCTGGCGCAACCATGCCAACTTTAATTCCATCTGACTCGGGAATAATATTTTCATGAGCATAGTTCATGGCACCGGGATGGAACGCGGTTATTTGATTATCATCTTCATCGGTGGTTATAAACGCTTGAGCAGTATAGGTATCTATTCTTTTTAAATATTTGTCGCTAATGGCAAATTTATTCATCCAATCAGAATAAGGCGCAAAATCAGTCCCGATGGTTCCCATAGGATAAGGTTCACCACCGAGTAATTTTAAATTGAATGCAATATTTCCAGCGCAGCCACCAAATTCACGGCGTAATTCCGGCACTAAAAAAGAAACATTTAACATGTGTACTTTATCTGGAAGAATATGGTTTTTAAATTTATCGTGGAAAACCATAATGGTGTCATAAGCAAACGAACCACATATTAAAGCTGACATAGTAATTTCCTGTTTTTATTATTTAAGATATATCGAAACTTGGGGCCATAATATAAAAGCCCATATTAGCACAAGATTTATTAAGCTAAGCAACACAGCAGCCGAACCGATGTCTTTTGCACGACCTGATAATTCATGATGTTCACTACCAATTCTATCAACAACTGCTTCAACCGCTGAATTTAATAATTCAATAATTAATACTAAGAATAAGCTACCCAGTAATAATGCGCGTTCCACTCCAGAGTTCCCCAAGTAAATTGCAACCGGCGCTAATAAAATAGTTAGCCACAACTCTTGTCTAAAAGCAGCTTCATTTTTATAAGCCGCAATTAAGCCCATTAAGGAATAACCCGCGGCATGAAAAATTCGCTTAAAGCCTGTTCTACCCGGTTTCAATTAAAAAATACCATTTTATAGTTTCCATCTCAAATCAAGATCTTTTGCAGCTTTAACATCGTCTAAACGTCGCACAGGCAAAGTATACGGTGCATTTTTTAATTTATCAGCATTATCTTGTGCTTCTCGATTGATTGAAATCATTGCATCAATAAAACCATCTAACTCATCTTTCGTTTCAGTTTCTGTTGGCTCTATTAATAAACACTCGGCAACTAATAATGGAAAATACGTTGTTGGAGCATGAAAACCATAATCCAATAATCGCTTAGCGTAATCCATTGCGTTAGTTCCATGCTCTTTTGCTTGGCGCTTTAACGTTAATATAAATTCATGCGTTGCCCGACGGTTTTCAAAAGCCATATCAAAACCGGCAGCTTTTAATTTTACCATCATGTAGTTCGCATTTAACGTTGCAAATTCTGAGACTCGGTGCATTCCCTGATGTCCTAATAAACGCGCATAAATATAGGCTCGTAATAATACCCCCGCGTTGCCCATAAAGGTCGATAAACGTCCCATTGATTGCGGACAAGACTTTTCCGTTTTCCAATAATACGTGTTTTCACTTTTAGCGACCATCGGAATCGGCAAATACGGAACTAATCGTTCACTCACACCAACCGGCCCTGCTCCAGGGCCCCCACCACCATGAGGTGTTGAAAAGGTTTTATGCAAATTCATGTGAATAACATCAAAGCCCATATCGCCGGGCTTAACTTTGCCTAATATGGCATTTAAATTGGCACCATCGTAATACAATAAACCACCGGCTGAATGAACAATTTCAGCAATTTTCTTAATTTCTCTTTCAAACACACCAAGCGTTGATGGATTGGTTAACATTATGCCCGCAGTTTGAGGGCCAACGGCAGCTTTTAACGCGGTCAGATCCACATCACCATTTTCATCCGTTGGAATTTCTTTTACTTTATAACCGCACATCGTTGCCGTCGCAGGATTAGTACCATGCGCTGCATCGGGAATTAATACTTCATTACGTGCCGTATCTTTATTAAAATCATGATACGCCCGAATCATTGCCATGCCGGCAAATTCGCCTTGAGCGCCGGCCATCGGGGCTAAAGAAACTTCACTCATACCGGTAACATTCTTTAATATATCCTGCAATTCAAACATGCACGACATAAATCCTTGGCCAAGATTTTCAGCACTAAGCGGATGGCGTGATAAAAATCCTGGTAACATAGCCAAAGTATTACACGCCCGAGGATTGTATTTCATGGTGCAGGAGCCAAGCGGATAAAACTGAGTATCAATTGAAAAGTTTAATTGAGATAAACTCGTGTAATGCCGAACAACTTGCATTTCTGAAACCTCGGGCAAAGCAGCCCGTGTTTTACGCAAAAACTTATCTGGAATGCCTTTAATGTCAACATGCCCGAGTGGTGCTTGGGAAGGGTTTTCTCTTCCCGTTTTGGAATGTTCAAAAATCAACATTATTTATCTCACTCTATAAACTTAAATTTCAAATATAATCTTATGCTAAAACGGCTAACGCTTTATCATAATCGGGGGCTTGCGTAATTTCCGGGACAAGTTCGGTGTATAACACTTTATTATCTTCATCTAACACAACAATTGCACGAGCAGTAACCCCCGCCAGAGGCCCATCTTGAATTAGCACACCATAATCTTTAGCAAAATTACGACTGCGCATCATGGATAACGGCAACACATTTTTAATATTACCGGTTTCAAAAACTCGAGCTAACGCAAAAGGCAAATCAGCAGAAATGGTAAAAACCTGCACGTTATTTATGCCACTCACAGCCTCATTAAAATATTTAGTGCTGGCTTCACAAACACCAGTATCAATACTAACAACAATATTCAAAATTTTTCTTTTATCTGAAAAATCAGAAAGATTAATATCGTTTAACTCTACTGTTGTTAAATGAAAATCATGAGCGGTGCTGCCCACCGCAGGTAATTCACCACTGGTCTTAATTGGATTTCCTTCAAGCGTAATCGCTGCCATTATTATTCTCCTTCTTTTTTAAGATAGCGTATTCTATGTTATTTCATTTTTGGTGCAACAGGGCAATCCGGCGTTGTTAAACGGCTAGAAATTCGCTGTAAGTTTGTTGCATAATTTTCAATTTCATCTAATGTGCGTTTTTCTGTTGCACAAACTAATAAGCAATTGTTTAATTCGGGATATTCATCACTTAAATCATAACCCGCAACAATACCTTGCACCGCTAACGCTTTCATAACATCGGCTAACGGTAAATCAAACTTCAGTACCACTTCATGAAAAAAAACATTATCAAACACTTTGCTGACACCCGGTATCTCGGATAACTTCTCCATTAATACCTGAGTATTACGATGACAAGCTGCAGCAACTTTTTCTAAGCCCTGAGGGCCAAGCAAGGCCATATGGATGGTTGCCGCAGTCACTAATAAACCTTGGTTGGTACAAATATTGGATGTCGCTTTGGAACGACGTATATGCTGTTCACGTGCCTGCAAGGTTAACGCAAAACCTTGTTTACCATCGAGATCAACCGTTCGTCCGATAATCCTTCCCGGCATTTGTCGTACAAAAGCTTGTTTACAACACATAAAACCAAAATAGGGTCCACCGGAAGATAATGGTGCCCCTAACGGTTGGCCTTCACCACAAACAATATCTGCACCGGTTTCACCCCATTGCCCGGGCGGTTTGATAATGGCTAAAGACAAAGGATTAACCACAGCAATAACCAACGCTTGGTGCTCATGAGCCCAGTCGGTTAACACATCAACATCTTCTAATGAACCGAAAAAATTAGGTTGGGGAATAACCAGTGCGGCAATATCACCCGGCTCAACTGGCAAACCGGCAATATCGATAACCCCCGTAGCAATATCAAAATTGACCTCTTCAAGACAAATACCTTGATTTTGAACAATCGTTTTCGCAACTTTACGATACAACGGATGCACCGTACGTGGCATTAAAATACGTTTTGATTTCGATTTACGATTTGCGCGAATCGCCATTAACACTGCCTCGGCCAAGCCACTCGCACCATCGTATAATGAAGCATTCGAGACATCCATAGCCATTAATGCGGTCATCATCGTTTGATATTCATAGAGTAATTGCAACGTACCCTGACTGGCTTCTGCCTGATAAGGCGTATAGGCACTATAAAATTCACCGCGTGTCGTTAATTCCCAAACCGCAGCAGGTATATGATGATCGTAAGCGCCTGCACCAATAAAACAACAGGTATTGGCATCATCATTGGCACGCTGGTGCATTAATTGTGTCACCTGCATTTCATTTAAAGCATTAGGCACATTGCTCAAATCATCACTGCGTAAATTAGATGGTATTTCATCAAACAAGGATTCGGTATTATCGACCCCAATGGCGGATAACATTTCACGAATATCGTCTTGTGTATGAGGAATAAACGGCATGGTACTTTCCTATTATTATAGTATAGTTTTAGTGTTCTTCGGACTCAGCTAATTCTTGATATGCCGAGGAATCTAATAACGCTTCAACTTCACCATCATCTTCAGGCTTTAAAGTAAAAATCCAGCCATCGTGATACGCATCTTTATTAATAGTTTCAGGACTATCTTCTAATACTTCGTTAACTGCTGTCACTTCACCAGACACCGGGCAATATATATCGGATGCCGCCTTAACCGATTCAACCACAGCACAATCATCACCCGCGATAAATTGTGTGCCCACATCAGGAACTTCAACAAAAACGATATCACCTAATAAACCCTGTGCATGATCGGTAATACCAACACTCACGGTTCCATCATCATTTTGTTTTACCCACTCGTGTGTTTTTGTATAAAATAATTCTTTGGGTATATCACTCATATATCACCTCTTAAAAGTCTCTCGTCAATATTATTAATTTTATAATTCAATACATGCCTTACCATGGCGAACAAATGGTGCTTTAACGACTTGCGCATCAACCAGTTTTCCTCGAATATTAATACTGCATTGTTCCGCAACATCTTTACTAACCCGTGCAAGTGCAATTGCTTTGCCTAAGGTTGGAGAAAAACTACCACTGGTAATTTCACCACATTCCAAACCTTGGTTAAACACCTTCAGATGATTACGTAAAACGCCTTTTGATGATAATACCAAGCCTATTTGCTTTTGTTTAACACCATTATCTTTTTCTGTTTCAAGCGCCGCACGCCCAATAAAATCACGATCGGCTGGTTCCCAAGCAATAGTCCAATTTAAACCGGAAATTAACGGCGAAGTATCTTCGGTCATATCAGTGCCGTATAAACTCATCCCGGCTTCTAGACGTAAAGTATCCCGAGCCCCTAAACCACAAGGATGAACACCGGCAGTTACTAAATTTTTCCAAAACTCGACCACTTGCTCTTTAGGCAGAATAATTTCATAACCATCTTCTCCGGTGTAGCCAGTACGCGCGATAAACATATCGTTTATTTGAACTGCAAAAAACTGCCCCATCTCTTCAAGAGTAGTAACATGTTCATTAAGAATCGAATGCACTTTGTCGCGCGCGTTAGGTCCTTGTATTGCAACCATAGACAAATCACTACGTTCCAAAACATCAACAGAATATTGACTGGCTTGTTGTTTTATCCAAGCTAAATCTTTATCCCGAGTTGCCGCATTAACAACAACCCGAAACCAATTTTCCTGCATAAAATAAACAATTAAATCATCAATAATTCCGCCTTGCTCATTCAACATGCAGCTATATAATGCTTTGCCACTTTTTTGCAATCGATCGACATTATTGGCCAATAAATACCTTAAAAAATCTCGAACCTTAGCGCCTTTCAAATCCAAAACCGTCATATGCGATACATCAAACATTCCGGCGTCTTGACGAATAATATGGTGTTCATCAATTTGTGAACCATAGTGCAGGGGCATATCCCAACCACCAAAATCAACAATCTTAGCTTTCAATTCAACGTGCGTTTCATATAAAGGAGTTTTTTGTGGCATACCGAGTCTCTTTTGTAGTTTGAATAAGGTGTGTTATTTTTCTTGTGTTTCTTCAGCATGATATGAAGAACGAACCAGAGGACCACATTTAACCCAGTCGAATCCCATATCGAAAGAAATTTTTTCATAGTCAATAAACTCTTGTGGCTCTAAATAACGAACTACGGGTAAATGATAGCGTGTTGGTCGCAGATATTGCCCCATGGAAACACGTTGTACACCTCGATCACGTAAATCCGTTAATACTTGCATCACTTCTTCATGCGACTCACCAAGACCCAACATGATAGCCGACTTGGCTTCGATGGTTTCAATAGCCGCAATTTTTTCTAATAAACTCAATGAGCGTTGGTAATTGGAACCTTTACGTGCTTGCTTATATAAACGCGGCACCGTTTCAATATTATGCCCCCAAACCATCTGGGTTTTAGCGCGCTTTTGACTGGGAACTTGAGCCAAGGACTGAGTGATTATTTTAATTGCTTGGGCTTCAACTCGGTTAAAGTCAGGCGTTAATAATTCGATTCCCAAATCCGGAATACGTTCACGCATGGCAACGATGGTATTCGCAAAAATACTGGCACCACCATCATCCATATCATCACGATTAACCGAGGTTAATACCACATAATCCAATGCCATCTTGTGTACAGCATCGGCTATTCGGCGTGGCTCATCATCATCAAACCAATCCGGTTTTCCGGTTTTAACATTACAAAAACCACAGGCGCGTGTGCAGGTCTCGCCTAATAGCATAAATGTTGCCGTGCCACGGCTCCAACATTCGCCACGATTAGGGCAACTTGCTTCTTCACAAACAGTATTTAATTGATGATCTTTGACTGCGCGCGCAGTAGCATCGAAAACCACACCACCACCAATACGCTGACGGATCCAACTTGGCATACGCGACGGATTCGGTGTCGCCGAATGGTCAAAAACAGGAATAATTCGATTGTTATTGCTCATGATGATTAAATTCTCAATACATAATGCTAAAGGAAAACAACAGATCAGTGTTAACTTGTCTGCCGCCCCTCTGTCCTAGTACCTGAGAGTATTAACCCGTCGGTGGATCATTCAAAATGATCGCTCTCCAGAGTCAACGTTAAGAATACTACCAATAATAGTCGTTAAATTCTTAAAATAAATGGTCCGTTTGCCTGAGCGATTCCGGGCGGATTGCGCCTTCGGCGTCTTGAATTAGCTATCGTTAAACCATATCAATTAAACTATAATAATCAATAAGTTAAAAGACTAAACAAGAACTCTCCCATTTATCTTGACGTTGAATTTAGTATTTTACTAGAGAGCTTATGATATTCCAAGTCGATCATAGAATTAATTTAGTGCCCGTTAACATTCGCAGTGAAGCTAATTCTTAGGATTTTGCATCGGTTTTAATAAAAACCATAACACTGGTAACGTACAAATAACCAACAATAATGCAGCTGGAGCAGCGAGTTCGAGCATTTCCTCACTTGCTTCAATCCAAATTCGAACCGGCAAAGTATCAAACCCTATCGGACGTAAAATAATTGTAGCAGGTAGTTCTTTTAAGGTATCAATGAAGACCAACACCCATGCGGTAAACATACCACCCCGTATTGAAGGCAAGATCACACGCCATAAATTTTCCCAAGCTGTGGCACCTAAACTTCGACCGGCCAATTCCAAGTTAGGCGTAATTTGTTGTACAGCTGATTCTTGAGATTGTACCGCTAATGGTAAAAACCGAATAACCATCGCAAGCACCAATGCCATCAAACCACCATAAAAAGGCTCAAGCCAAGCCAAAATAAACACCAATATGCCAAGCGCAATAACCGGGCCCGGTAACACAAAACCAACACTCGAAAGCTGCACATAGGTTTGGCTTAACATATTGCGTTTACGTGCATGATATAATGCGATAGGTAATGCCAGAAAAACGGCAACAAATGCGGTAATAAAACTCACCGTTAATGAATTACCAACATAAGACCAAAATTCAATATTAATCAACCCCTGTAACCACGACTCGATGCTCCAGCTAATCATCCACGCCACCGGAAGAAAAAACGAAAATAAACTAATCATACCCAAGCAAGTCCAAATAAAAAGCAATTCCTTTCGGGTTACTGGTTTACGTTTAATTGTTCGAGATTGGCTACCAGAAAAATAACGTTGCCGAGATCGGAAAAAACGCTCTAAAATTAAAAAACTTAAACTTAGCGATACTAAAACCAAGCTTAGTCCTGCCGCCGCATTATAATCAAACCGTCCATTCATCTGATTAAATATACTCAGAGTAAATGTCTGGAAACGTAAAGTACTCACCGCACCAAAATCCGATAACACATGCAACACAACCATTGCCATGCTCGCAGCAATCGCCGGACGTAATAACGGTAAGTTTATTGAAAAAAATATTTGTCGCTTAGATGCCCCCTGTATTTGAGCGGCTTCTTCTAAATTTTGTTTGGTTCGAGTAAGCGCATCATGCACCAATAGAAATACATACGAAAACCCTGCTAAGGTCAAAACAAAAGCAACACCAAAGATATTATACAAATCCGGGGGTTGTGATGCTTCGCCAAAAATAAATTTCCATAAGAGATTAAGCCAACCATCATCATCTAGCAAATTAGTATAAATATACGAAAAGACATACGTTGGAATCGTTAACGGCAATATTAAAAACCACATCGCTATTCGCCGACCAACAAATTCACGGCGAACTAATATCCAAGCCGTAGTAACCCCTAGAATTAAAGCTCCAATTGCCACTAAAACAGCCAATGACAAAGTATTCCACATTAAACCAAATAATCGCGTGCTCCATAAATTTAACCATTTATCAAAAGTCAGTTGTAAACTACTGTCAATAACAAACAACAATGGAATACAGGCAATACTAACGACTAAAAAAGATAACAGCGCACGCGACGAAGGACTCAAACGTAGTAAACGATTAATTAATGATGAATCATTATTTATAATTGAGGAAACGATATAGTGGTTCATTCAACTTGCTTTAGTTTTAATTCAGTAACTTCATTAAGCTATACGCAATAACAACACAGAGAAATACATTTATCAATGCTTCTCTGTGTTGCCAAGCTAATTATCTTATCAATTAAGGCATACCAACTGCTTCAATTAAATCAATCGTGCGATCGCGTTGTGTACCTAATTCACTCATCGCCACATTGCTAACTTTAATATTTTTAATCGCCGGTATCATTGAAGCTGCTGGCACTTCACTTCGAACAGGATACTCACGATTCACTTCAGCAAACTGTTTTTGTCCTGCATCTGATAACAAAAACTCAATTAATTTATTTGCTTGGTCTTTGTGCTTGCTAGCTTTCGTGATAGCAATACCGGCCACATTCCATGCGATACCCATGCCTTTTTCGCCTTGATCCGGAATAATTATTTTAATTGGCGCATTTGGATTTTTATCTAAATGCCGATAAATATAATAATGATTCACTAAACCAATGTATTTTTGACCCTTAGCAACCGCTTTAACAATTTTAGAGTGTTTATTAAATACTTTGCCCTTGGCATTTTTTTTCATGCCTTGTAACCATTGCCGTGTCTTCTTTTCTCCAGCAGACAATAAATAAACCGTCGTACCCGCAATGTAACTTTCGTTACTACTGTGCGTAATAGCCAATTTTCCTTCAAAACGCGGCTCAGCCAAATCAAAAACCGAGTCAACAGCGTCCATTTTTACCTTAGTATTCACCACCAATACTCGAGCCCGAGCAGACAAACCTAACCAATCATTAGACTTGCTACGAAATTTTACCGGCACCTGTTGCGCAGTCGCGGTTGGAATTTCAGCAAATAACTTAAAATCACTGCCCTTTTGAAGATTGCCAGCATCATTACTAATAAATAAATCAGCCTTGCTGCGATCCCCTTCCACTTTAAGTTTATTTAATAATGCGGTTGATTTACCACTGTGTAGAATGACCTTAATACCGGTTTTTTCAGTAAAGCTCTTAATCACCGGTTTAATAAATTTATCACTACGGCCAGAATATACAACCAACTCCGCCGCCTGAGAGTAAGTACTAACTATTAAAGAAAGCCCGAAAATAAAGACCAAACTGGTCATCTTTAAATATTTTGATAGTTTTATCACAGCCACAATTGTTACCTATAATGTAAGTTAAGAATCATCCGATATGGTAATGATAATCATTATCATTAAGAATTGCAATTAGATTTGACATTAAAATCATTGTTATCGTGTTAAGTTGTTAATCAAAGGTTAATTAATAATATTAAATAATTTGTGGAATACTAATATTGATTTGAATCAACAATGAGAAATGTTTGTATTTTGACTAAATAGCTCTATTTTGTTGTTACAGAGCGTAACAATTGCTCGGCTGCTTTTGCTATAGTACGTTGTTACTTAATTTAATAAAATATTTTATATCATCCTGTTTAAGTAACGATAATAAGGACTTTATGACATCAGCCTTACGTATTTTATACGAGCCTGAAAATTTTTCTGATTAATTTTTTAAAAAATTTATATCACTTATGACATCTACTCCTACAATCCCATAGCTTGTCGCATGATTTGATTTTTCAAAGATGGTATAGAATCCGTAATTTTCATCCCTAAATTTCGAGCCCAAGTTAATCCCGGATCGGTACTACCAAACAAGCGTTGAAACCCATTCACGGTACTTAACATTGGGCTATTTTCAGCACGACGTGAGCGTTCGTATCGACGCAGTAACGCAGTTGTACCAAAATCCTTTTGTTGTTGTTGTGCCTCGAACACAATATCAGACAATGCAACAACATCTTGAATACCCACATTAACACCCTGCCCCGCTAACGGGTGCATGGTATGCGCTGCATCACCAATCAGTGCTAAGCGAGGTTTAATATAGTGTTCAGTAACAAAATAACGTAATGGAAAACGCGCCCGTGGGCCGTTTGCAACAACTTGCCCCAGCTTATTAGAAAACGCATCCGTCAGAGCCGAACGAAATTCAACATCGGAATAATTTAATAATTGCTGCACATGCTCAGGCGTGGATGACCACACAATCGAGCTATAACCATTTGCTAATGGTAAAAAAGCCAATGGCCCATCCGGCATAAAACGCTGCCACGCAGTATGCTGATGGTTTTGTTGCGTTTTAACCCAAGTAACCAACGCATCTTGCGGATAATCCCAACCTCGAACTACAATATTAGCCTGCTGTCGCACCCAAGATTGGCTGCCATCAGCAGCAATAACTAAACGACAGCTTATAACACGATTATCTTGCAAACTTAGCTCGGCACTATTATCCAAGTAACGAATATCGTGAATGTTAGCCGGGCAAATTAGCGTTACATTATCGAAACTCGATAATCGTTCATACAGTGATGACAAAATCACACTGTTTTCAATAATATTGCCTAAATAAGGCTCCCCTATTTCAGCACTATCAAAATGAATTTCACCACTACCGGTATCATCCCAAACGTGCATATCGGTAAACTGGCAAAGTCGTTTTGATTCAATCACAGGCCAGACACCAATATCGGTGAAAACCCGTTGGCTTGCACGAGTGATAGCACTAACACGAATATCAAAATTATTTTCTTGTATCGTTTCAAACTTCGCAACTCGAGATTCAATAACTGCGATAGAAATTGCTTTATTTGAAGACTGTGATTTTTCAGCAAGTGAACAAGCAAGTGTAAGACCAACAATACCACCACCAACAATAACAATATCAAAAGTTGATTCATTCATAATTTTATCCGCCTTGCCAATTTAGGCAGCCTACCAGACAGGCCAATTGCACTGCGCGTTAATAAATTTTTAATCGGAGGACATAACTCAGTCGCCATTAACCCAAGGTTTCGAGCCACAACAACCGGCATAAAATTCGAACTGAATATTTTAACCAAACTATCCGTTATTAATGCAGCTTGTTGATGGTCACGCTTACGCCATTGAGCATAACGTTTTAAAATGGATAAACTACCCATATCATCAGCGTTATTTTTAGCATCGATTAACACCTCGGCTAACGCCGCAACATCACGTAATCCTAAATTAAACCCCTGTCCGGCAACGGGGTGTAATGTATGCGCGGCATTACCGATAAAAACTAATCGTGGTTGCACAAAATCACGCATTGTCATTAATGACAATGGATATATAAACCGTTCCCCCAGTTTTTCAACATGGCCTAAACGACTACCAAAACGATTTTCAAGACGTTTGATAAAAGCAACATCATCTAACGCGCTTAATTCCTGTTGTTGCTCCGCACGTATCGTCCACACCATTGAGCAACGATTGTTTCGACCTAATTCATCAGCGGTAGTTGGTAACATCGCAAAAGGCCCGGTATCCGTAAAACGTTCAAAAGCAATATTGTGATGCTCATGCTGCATGGCAACATTTGCAATTATTGCGCACTGCTCATAGTGCCGTTGGGAAATGGGGGTATTGGTTAGCTCTCGAACTTTTGAATTACCACCATCAGCAGCAATAACAACATTCGCAGTTATTACTTGTGTTGCACCATTAAGTTGATACTCTGCTGTCACTAACGAAGGTGATATCGTTAAAGCCGTTAAATTAGCAGGGCACAAATACTCAATATTATTATCAGCACTATCGTCCATCAAGCGTTGATTGATAACATCCCCAATCACTCTATTCTCAACAACATAACCCAAAGCATCAATGTTAGAACTATTATTTAAATAACGCGCACTCGATAAATGCGTTGCACCAAGATGACCTCGATCCGATACCTGAATATCATTTATTGCAGCAACACCACCCTGTTCAATATCAGACCATAAGCCCATCGACTCAAAAATTTGTTTCGAGCCATAAGCTAAAGCCACCGTTCGAGAATCAAAGCTGGGTTGTTGCTCAGAGTTAAATGGAAATGCTTCAATAACAGCGATTCGAAGTGAACAGTCCTGCAACGCACACGCTAACGAGCCCCCCACCAGCCCGCCACCAATAATGAGAACATCATAATCAGCAGGACTAGAATTTAATGCTTTATCGTCGTTGTTTTCTATATTCATATCACAATATTCAATTCATTTTACATTAATATATTTTTAAACACCGATATGGCGGGTTTAAATAATTTATCGAATGAACCACCGTCATCCCGGTAATCTTTTTAGCCGAGATCCACCACCACAAAACTTTGACCAACCACCGAGTAATATATAAACCTCGAGACACCGACTCAAAACACTACCGGTGTGACGGATTTAAATAACTCAAGCCGCTTTCAACCGTCATCCCGGTAGTCTTTTTAGCCGGGATCCATCGCCACAAAACTTTTAACCAACCACCGAGTAATAGATAAACCTCTACGACAAAGCTAACTAACCGCCATCAACAACTCAATTTCATCAGGATCTTTAGGCGCATCTTTACTTAATACATCCGGACCATTTTTAGTCACTAAAACATCATCTTCAATTCGAATACCGATATTCCACCAGCGTTTATCGCAATCACTATCAGCCGCAATATATATTCCCGGCTCCACCGTTAATACCATACCCTTTTCAAGCAAACGCCATTGATCTTCAACTTTATAATCACCAACATCATGCACATCCATTCCTAACCAATGACCCGTTCGGTGCATATAAAAAGGTTTATAGGCTTCATCCTTAATAAGTTCTGACAACTCACCCGACATAATACCTAACGCTAGTAACCCCTTGGTTATCACTTCAACTGCAGCCACGTGCGGATCATTCCAATGCTTGCCAACTTGAACTTGTTTGATAGCTGCACATTGTGCATCTAATACAATTTGATATAAAGCACGTTGATCATCCGTAAAAACACCATTCACAGGAAAAGTGCGAGTAATATCAGCAGCGTAATAACCATATTCTGCACCCGCATCAATTAATACCAATTCATTATCTTTTAGTTCAGCATCATTATTAACGTAATGCAAAATCACTGCATTAGCACCACCACCAACAATAGAAGTGTATGCACTATGACGGGCACCGTGCTTCATAAACTGATGTATAATTTCAGCTTCAAGTTGATACTCGAATTTTCCTGGTTGGCATACCTTCATCGCTTGTTTATGAGCCTTACTCGAAATTTTAGCTGCTTGTCGCATTAATTTTTGTTCTTTAGGGCTTTTAAACAAACGCAGTTCATGCAAAAAATGATCTAAAGAAATAAACTCACCAGGTGTATGCACCCCGGAACGAGCCTGTGTTTTTAAACCATTAACCCAACCAATAAGTTGCTTATCAAAATCAGGATAAGTCCCCATCGTATAATAAACTCGTTCGATCCCTTCTAACAGTCCGGGTAAAATATCATCAAGATCATCTATCGGAAAAGAATCATCGGCTTCAAATTTATCAACCGCACCTTCTTGTCCGGCAACTTCACCGGTCCAAATAGTTGTTTTAGAATCGCGTTCACGACAAAATAAAATATATTCACCATGCGCGCGCCCTGGCACCAGCACTAACACTGCTTCGGGTTCACTAAACCCGGATAGATAATAAAAATCACTATCGGGTCGATAATCATATTCTGCATCACGATTTCGAATTTTTACCGGGCATGCAGGCAAAATAGCAATAGCGCCTTTGCCCATCATTTGTTTTAAATCTTCACGTCTTTTTTTATAATCTGAAATGTCAGGCATGGCTGTTATTTAAAATCTCTTTTAAGCTATTATAATACTGTAAAATTAATGCGTTATCGGTTTTTCAGCTTCACGTTCAGCGTTTTTTAATTGATAAAGCTCTTCAAACATAGTCATCACTCCCATGCGAACATATTCAACTAATTCGGTATACGATGTTTCATCATCTTCCGAATTATTTAATTCAGAATTACCAACTCGCGCTATTTCTAAACAATCTTTAAGAAAGCTAGCAACTTCATCCGGTAGTGAACTCACATCAGAAACACCACCAACAGACAACCCCAATAAAAAGCCTGAACACCACTCACCTAGAGCATCCAAACGGTCTCGAATGTCAGACTCATCATCCGGTAAAAATAATTCAAATTCAAAATCAATATTATTTAAAAGTTGTTCGGTTGATTGATATAAGTGTTTTAATAAATCGGCTAACAGCTCAATATGATCAACTGATATGTCCTCGGTTGAAACCAAACGATCAAACCAATCATTCGGGTTCATAACCACTTGCGAGCAAAACACGCCACAGGCATTACCATGACATTCAGAGCTCATCATGGTTAAACCTGCACGTTCAATACATTCAGTTATATAATCATAATCTTGTTCATAAACCATCTAATATCTACCTAATTTCAATAACGCTAAAATTGTGGATTTAACCACCATATTGCGTGATCCTAGCATTATTGAGCAAACTAACCCAATGTGAAATGTAGGAATTATTTAATATTGGATTAATTCTTGCCACAAATTAACTCAATTCTTATAAGTACAGATAATTAAAGAAAAAATACAATATCATATTAATATAATTATGATATTAGTCAAAAATTATACTCAAATCACAGCCTAAGAAACAACATCTAATAACATTAGCTACTATTATTACTGTACGGATTAGTCCATAATTTGGGACATAATAATTAACTATACAACTCATTAGCCGTTATGGAAGAAATCGAATTACATAAACTTGAACAGCAAATAGATGAACTCATTGCCACAATTGCTAAATTGCAATTAGAGAACAAATCTTTAAAAACTGAAAAATCTTCTTTGGAATTAGAACGAGTTGATCTTGTTAAAAAAACTGAATTTGCAAAACAACGTATTGAGAATATGATCGAGCGATTAAAAACAATGGAAGATGCCGGATAATAATAATGAAGAACACCAACGCAGATAAAGGAATCAATGTAAATATTCTCGATAAAGAATACCTCATATCCTGTTCTGAAAATGAACATACTGCACTAATATCCGCAGCTCGACTACTCGATAGAAAAATGAGAGAAATACGTGCTAGTGGCAAAGTTATCGGTTCCGATCGAATTGCCGTAATGGCGGGCTTGAATATAGCCCATGAATTGTTATCGACACATTCTGCTACGGATTCAAAGGATACTCCGGCAACACCTGAAGTTGACAATAATAATACTCAATCCAGAATTCAAACAATGCAAGAAAAAATTGATCAAGTTCTAAGTAATCAGCGCGAGCTTGAATTATAATAAGTTATTATGGGCATCCCTGTGATGTTTGTGAGCTGACTGGGAAATTTCTTGAGCCTTAATTTTTAAACCCGGGAGTGATGTTTTGTTAATGTGTGCAGGTCTGCCTCGTAGTGGAAAGCCTAATTTAGCAGTCCCGATCTCCCCCTTGAGCCTACAGGTTCAAGAATAAAGGTCTGCCACGGCATATGTGGGGCTTGCCCGCCCTTAATCACCACTATAAATATCCAGCAAAAACAGTTATTTCAATGTTAACTGTCAATAGTTACCGTAAAAAATGGATAATAAACAGATACGACAAAAGATTCGTTCGTTACGCCAGCAAAAAAGCTTAGTCGAGCAGCAACGGCTATCAAACAAAATAGTTAAACATATCACCAGCTCTCGGCTTTATAACAATGCCGACAATATCGCAGTATTTTTAGCAAATGATAATGAACCCAATTTAGCACCGTTAATCACTCACGCATGGAAGATGGGCAAAAACTGTTATCTTCCGGTAATCGGCCGCCGATTCGAAAGCCGGCTTAATTTTCAACTCTATACCCCAAACAGTATTATGCTACCAAATCGATATGGCATATTAGAACCCAAAAGATGTCCAGCAACCACATTAGCGAAATCATGGTGCTTAGATCTGTTGCTCATGCCACTTGTTGCATTTGACCTTAATGGAAATCGCATCGGAATGGGAGGTGGATATTATGATAAAACACTAGCGTATCGAGGTTTTCGTACAAAGTGGCACAAACCACCATTAATGGGAGTTGCTTATTCTGATCAACAAATAACAACAATTAAGGCAGAGCAATGGGATATCACACTGGATTATATTGCAACAAACAAAGAAATTAAACGATTTAGAAAATAACGACGAGCTAATAACCCTGTGCTTGAAGAAATCAACGCGATTTCAGTCAAAGCACCGGTATTCAAATGCCACCCTATAAAAACCATCCCCCTTCGAAATGTGTTTTTAAAAGGAATTAAAGATTATTTTTGAAATATTGAAACAATAAGAGCTTTATTCATATTATCAAACTCTTGAGCAAACCCCGTAATAATCACACCTAATCCAATAAAGATGGCAAGAACAAGCATTATATCAGGTCTACGCCTTTTCATGATGTTCTCCTCGTTTTTGTAACACTTTAAAGGCATTCTAGTATCCAATCCAGTACCTAGCGTCACTTATTATAGTAAACAAATCCATTTATTCAGAGGTCTATATATATACCTTTTTTAATGTGGTTTCAAGTACTTTATTAGCCAAGCCCCCCATTAAAAAGCAAATAATATCAAATAGTTAGCCAATATAAAACTGCGTATTTTGCAATTTTCAGCGATTCAACAATATAGCAGTAAAATGTTGCCCATAACTCAAGCCATATGTTGAAATACGTTAGTAAAAACATAGCCACCACAAAAAAATGATTAAAGCGGCATATAATAATTTTTTTATCAAAACCACCATTGAACGAAACAATTGGCTTTGCCAAATTAAACCCCTTACTCTTCTCTTTTATAAAACAACGGTACTAAACATCACGACAAACTGAATTAAGCTTAAATGAGTAAATTAAATTTAACCTTACGTCATAATTAATAAATAAAATTAAACTTTTGAATTCACCAAACGATAATAATTATTTAGCTGCACTATATTCAGCATTCTAAAAACAATATGCACTAAACCTGTTATACCGCTCAATTTAAAAAAAATCATCCAAAATCAAAAAAAATTCAAAATAAATACATATTTAGTTAAAAATTTACATTTTAAGGTTTTAAATTTAATTCTTTAGCTAAATACTACAATTACATTCAAATTATCATGCATAAATCATCGTAAATGAAACAAAGAACCATGAAATAACAAAATTTAATGTCCTTAAGTCACCTCGAATACAAAACACTAGCCATTTTTACAAAATTCATCACAAAATCGACTCGCTTTTACTTTTAAACCGCAAATTCCGAACTATTTAATGCCTTAATAAACTTACCTGAACCCAAAATTCAAATTTTCTTTAATTTAAATAAAAAAATAACATAATCACTATCGAAATTATGATTTACCAGACAAAAATTATGAATTCAGAGATAAAACACTAAATAATTTTTTAGTTCATAAAAAAATATTGAACTCATTTCATCGCATAAGAAAATGTTTAGTTTTTCGTAAAGAAAATTTCCCAACATACAAAATTTATCGACATAAAATTATAAAAAAACCTGTTTATGCCTATTTTAAATTAACAAAAACCATTTCCAAGCTTAAAAATTTAATAAAAAGCAGATAAAAATAAAAAATTAAGCCTTTTTATCATAAAAACACTGTTCAAACAGCCTTACAAGCTGATACAAGCACACAAAACTAAAAACATTATGACGTATTCATAAATATAAAACTGTATAAACGTTTTGTATCGTCCTTAGTTTAAATAAATTGTTATAAAATGAAATAAAACAAAATCAATAACGACAAATAATTACAAATGCGAGGTTTTATTATTGAATACAATAAATTTTTAAACTCAAACAGCACTCAGCAACAATTGATACCAAAAATTTGCCCATCAAATTAGCTAATGAACAAACAATTACAATTTAACATGACGATCAATTATCAATAATTTTAAAAATCCCAATAATAAAATCAATTCTACGCAAAATTAGAAAAATTTAGTTAATTCCGAATAAAATACCGCATCAAATATAAAATCGAACGAAAAATTTTAAAAAAATTAAAGTTTTTAATATTAACTGCATCAGTTTTGTAAAATTTGACTCTAAATTCGAAAATTTTAATTAGATTCTTATAAATTTTTAAATAAACTCATCTTTTACTATAACTTTTTTAGTTTAAAAACTTAAAAAATAGAAAAAACAAAAAATTTTATAATTACAAAACTGTTTTTATATAAAATTTTTAATAAAAATGAATTAATTTAGTATTTTTATAAAAAAAAACGCTAAATTCTATTTTTCGATACCTAAAACACACTATTTTAAAAAACACACTAGCTTTTTAATCTCATTTGGCTATACTCTGCGAAAGTTCAATGCTTAACGTTGGAGGGTAAAACCAATGGCAACAAAAAAGAAAGCTAAAAAGAAAGTAGCAAAAAAGAAAGTAGCTAAGAAAAAAGTAGCTAAAAAGAAGGCTAAAAAGAAAGTAGCTAAGAAAAAAGTAGCTAAAAAGAAGGCCAAAAAGAAAGTAG
>CAZEPW010000015.1:0-68276 GCA_964514215.1 uncultured Thioalkalispiraceae bacterium | reverse complement strand
GACTTAATTTGTTTATTTAAATTATATTTGCTTATCCCGAGTTCAGGTTAATTATAGACAAATTATGACCGTCTGCCGCAAGGACTCGGCAGTCGAGTGCACATGGATGTGACTAGCGAGTCATGATTTATCTATTTCCACTGCTGATCTGTATTTAAACTATATTATCTGCTTATGTGCAGCTCAGGTTAACTTGCAATCCAACTTGGATAGTATAACAACTGCTGCTATAAATATATTATGAAGTATTTTACCCAACTAATATTATTAATATTGAGTATCAGCTTAGCCGGTTTAGGATATTGCGCATCTGTAAACGACGGTTTTAAAGCCTTTATCAAAAAAGACTATCAAAAGGCATATTCAATATGGAAACCCTTAGCCACAGCCGGTAATGCGGATGCACAATATAATTTAGCGTTATTACTAAAAAATGGCAAAGGTGTTAAAAAAAATCAAAAAGAAGCATTATTTATGTTTCTTAAAGCTGCAAAACAAGGCCACGTTGAAGCGCAATATAATGCCGGTATGATGTTCCGAAAGGCTCAGGGAATATCAAGATCCAATAAAGATGCTGTGATCTGGTGGCAACGTGCAGCGGCTCAAGGCCTGACTGATGCCCAGCATAATCTCGCTGTAATGTATGGCTATGGTATCGGTACACGGGTTGAAAATGAAAAAGCAATCGAACTTTGGCGAAAAGCCGCTAAAAAGGGTCATAAGGAAGCAAAACGAGCATTATTTGTTGCTTATACTAAGGGCTATTTTGGTCTAAAAAAAGATCCAAAAATGGCAGAGCGCTATCGACCCAAAGATTAATATCGGTTTAATCATAATCCCGAAATAAAAACCACTCTCATCAGTAACTACAATTTATCGTAATAATGGGTAATAAACTGTTTAGCAACAGTATATTTTGATATCATTACAATTACGTATGACAATATTATTAAACATTAAAAATATATCCTGTAAATATCACACTCAAACAGTCGTTAGAAAGCTTTCCTTTCAAGCGAATAAAGGTGAGATGATATGCCTCGTTGGCCCAAGTGGTTGTGGTAAAACAACGGTGTTACGTGCAATTGCAGGTTTTGAAGCAATCCAAAGTGGTGAAATTACGTTACACGGCAATGTCATTACCCGCCCTGGGTATCAGCTCGCACCAGAAAAACGAAAAATTGGCATGGTTTTTCAAGATTATGCCTTATTCCCCCATATGAATATTTGCGACAATATTTGTTTTGGTTTACGCAATTTATCTAAACACGAAAAATCAAAAACCAGTGGTAAAATGTTAACTATCGTCGGTCTCGAAGGTTTGGGTGAACGATACCCTCACGAACTTTCTGGAGGGCAACAACAACGTGTCGCCCTAGCACGAGCCTTAGCACCAATGCCGGATATCATATTAATGGATGAACCATTTTCAAACCTAGATGTTGAAATGCGAGAAAGCTTGAGCCAAGAAATTCGCAGCATTTTAAAAGCACAAGGTGTCACCGGCATTATGGTAACACACGATCAACATGAGGCTTTTGCAATGGCTGATGTTATTGGTGTGATGAAAGATGGCGAAATTCAACAGTGGGATACCGCCTATAATTTATATCATGAACCAGCCAATCCTTTTGTTGCTGATTTTATTGGCCAAGGTGTCATGCTTGAAGGCACACTAATATCACCAAATCAAATTGAAACGGAAATTGGTATTGTTAAAGGCGATCGAACATATAACTGGGAACGTGGCTGTAAACTAAAATTATTATTACGTCCTGATGATGTTATCTCGGATACAAATGGCAACCTAGTTGGTGAAATTACTCAACGTGCTTTTAAAGGTGCAGAAATCATGTATACCATCCGCTTATCAACCGGAACAGAAGTTATGTCTTTATTTCCAAGTCATCATGACCATTTTGTAGGTGACAAAGTCCGGTTAAGTTTAGCGGCCGATCACATGATTGCTTTCCCAGTAGAATAATATATTACATTAAATAATAATCATCGTCAGCTCGATAATCATCATTACTTCGGTACCATTCTACATAAGCTAGTTGCGCTTCAGTGATATTTTTAAAATACGATATGTGTTGACCATATTGTGTTTCAATAACGGCTGTTCCATCGTTCATTTCTTTTATAAACATTTTCATTGACTTTCTTCCTATTATTTTTTATCAATTAAAATTTATATATTAGCCCCAATGAAACAGCATTTGGATTACCGCCATTAACTGTTTTAACTTCATCACCATGGCCACCATCAACCGCCTGAAATTTAGCTGCAGATTCATTATTCGTAGCACCATATGCGGCATAAAGCTGTGCTTTTTTATCCAACTTATGAAAAACACCTAAGGAAACTTTGGTTGCGCCGGTATCAGATACATTCTCTGCACTATTTACTTTAATGTATTGTGCTCTAATATCCGTTTTTTTACTGACACTAAATGTAGCATTCACACCAGCTGCATCACGTTTCCATTCATTAACCGTATCAGAATTAATTGATTCATAAATTAAACCAACTTTAAAAGAATTAGCAATTTTATATTTAGCAGCAATTCGTAAGGCACTACCATCAACCATTTTGCTATGTTGCTTCCACGATTCATTAGCAGCAGCTATCCAAAAAGGTCCTGTCTTATAAAACAAAGCGACACTAGTGACACTTTTGTCGGTATTATCATATTTTCCGTCTTTACCCGCTTCTGGATCAACTGCATGCATTAATTGAAATTTTAAGTTTTTATTTTTAAATTGATACATAATGACGTTCTTAGCACGTTCATTTAATTGGTTACCACTGATATAACCCGCACCTAACATAGCCCGTCTTTCTCCAACAGAATCTCCAAATACTCCCCATTTAGAAGCAACTGTTTTAAATGGCGTATCATGATGACCTGCTATTAACTGACCAAAACTGCCTTTTATCCCGGCATAAGTATTACGTGAAACTAATTCACCACCCGCCTCGTCAATAAATACTTCTTGCTCATACTGAAATATAAATTTTAGTGCTCCGGCAGGAAGCTCACCTTTAAACCCTAAACGTGAAGAGTTGCTTGAGACACTTAATCCGTCATTAGCAACAGTAGGATCATCAGAGTCGACACTATCGATTGATAAATGTGCTTTACCATATATTTCAAGTTTTTTTCCAACGACTTCAATAGCACTAGCTTGTTCAATAACACTCACTGTTAAAGCACAACAGACTGCGATTATTTTATAATTCATATTTACCTCGAATTGTATTCTATAATTTTAATGAACCTGAGCTTGTATAATTTAAAATATTTCCCAGCTCAAGTTAAGTTAGGCTCCAAATAAGCCAGACAAAATTATTACGAGATTCTGTGACAGAATTATTAATTTAAAATGAAATTTTTATGACAGTTTAAAATTGAAAACACGAGGTTTTATGACAAAATTATTAATTTAAAATGCAAATTTTATGACGGTTTAAAATTGAAAAATTATTTTGAAATAAAAGCAATGGGTGAAAAAAAGCCATTGCAATTTAAATTTAATTGTAATGGTATTTATTTTTCGCTATTATCATCGGCTAATGATTGTTCTAAACTTGTATGCCGAACATCCTTGCCATTAACAAGATAAATAACATATTCACAAATATTACAAGCACGATCACCAATACGTTCGAGCGCACGAGCAGACCACATAACATCTAAAATATACGGAATAAAACGTGGATCTTCCATCATGAATGTCATCAACTCTCGTAAAATTCGCTCATACTCTCTATCCGCTTTACTATCAGATTGAGCAACCTTCACTGCTGATTGCGTATCCATTCGAGCAAAGGCATCTAAGGCACCGTGTAACATTTCGCTAACTTGTTCAGCAAGATGTAAGATGCCACCTAATAAATTATCATGTCCTTTCGTTTCTGAAAAATGAATAGCCATTTTTGCAACACGCTCAGCTTCATCACCAATTCGTTCCAAATCGGTTATAGTTTTTATAACGGCGATAACTAACCGCAAATCACTTGCCGTAGGTTGGCGACGAGCAAGAATTTGAGTACATTCTTCATCAATAGAAACTTCAAGTGCATTGACCTTATAATCATTTCTGACAACTGTTTCAGCTAATGACTGGTTCATTTCAGAAAGCGATGTAATGGCATCTTTTAATTGTTGTTCAACAATGCCACCCATTTTTAATACTCGCGCACGAATATCTTCAAGTTCTTCATTAAATTTTTTTGAAATATGTTGGTTTAAATTTAAGTTATCCATAAATGTTCTCTTTGAAAAATAATTAACAAAAATACAATAGCAACGCTACAGAGTACTAACCATATCGACCAGTGATATAGTCCTCTGTTTGTTTTTTAGCAGGATTGGTAAATAAGGCATTGGTGTCTGAAAACTCTACCATTTCCCCCATGTACATAAAAGCAGTGTAATCTGAAACACGTGCTGCTTGTTGCATATTATGAGTAACAATAACAATGGTGTATTCATTTTTCAAACTACTAATAAGCTCTTCAATTTTTAATGTTGAAATGGGATCTAATGCCGATGCGGGTTCATCAAGCAACAGTACTTTAGGTTCAACTGCAATTGCTCTTGCGATAACCAGACGTTGTTGCTGGCCTCCAGACATTCCGAGCGCATTATCTTCCAGCCGATCTTTAACTTCATCCCACAATGCAGCATTTCGCAATGATTTTTCAACTATTTCTTCTAACTTTCTTTTGTCATTAATACCTTGAATTCTAAGACCATAGGCGACATTTTCAAAAATACTCTTAGGAAATGGGTTAGGTTTTTGAAACACCATACCAACACGACGGCGTAACATGGCAACATTTATTTTTTTATCGTAAATATTATCATTATCAAGCAAAACTTCACCGGTAATAGTAACATTATCAACTAAGTCGTTCATTCGATTAAAACAGCGTAATAACGTTGATTTACCACAACCACTGGGGCCAATAAATGCTGTCACTCGATGACTGGGAATAAGTAAATCAATACCATTAAGAGCCTGCTTTGTACCATAGTGTAATGACAAGTTCTTTACGTCAAAGGCAATTTTTTCATCTGCTAGCGACATTCGATTATTACTTCTATCGAGTGTATTTATATCAATTGCATGTGTACGTGTAGATTCACTCATAAATTATACTTCCAAAGATTTAAATTTTTCACGTAAATTATTACGTATACGAATAGCTAATAAGTTTAATGCTACTATAACAACAACCAATAATAATGCCGTGGCATAAACCAAAGGCCGAGCTGCTTCAACATTGGGGCTTTGAAAACCAACATCATAAATATGAAAACCGAGATGCATGAACTTTCGTTCAAGGTGCATAAAAGGAAAATTTCCATCGACCGGTAGTGATGGTGCTAATTTAACAACCCCCACTAACATCAGAGGTGCTACCTCACCCGCTGCACGAGCAACGGCTAAAATCAACCCGGTCATTATCGATGGACTGGACATCGGGATAACCGTTCGCCATAATGTTTCAAATTTGGTGGCACCTAAAGCCAAGCTGCCTTCCCGAATGGCTCGCGGTATACGCGATAAGCCTTCTTCTGTTGAAACGATAACAACCGGTAATGTCATAATAGCTAATGTTAACGATGCCCATATTAATCCCGGGGTACCAAATGTTGGAGCTGGTAATGCTTCGGGAAAAAATAGTTGATCAAGATTGCCCCCGAGAAAATACACAAAAAATCCTAGCCCAAAGATACCATAGACAATCGATGGAACTCCCGCAAGGTTGTTCACCGCAATACGGATTGTTCGAATAATTGGCCCTTGTTTGGCATATTCACGTAAATAGACGGCTGCTATCACGCCAAGTGGTGTCACTAAAATGGCCATGATAATAACCATCATAATAGTGCCAAATATTGCAGGAAAAACACCGCCTTCAGTATTTGCTTCACGAGGATCTTCAAAAATAAAATTTTTGATATTAACTAGATAATGTCCAACTTTTGACAATAACGACATCGAATTGGGTTGTGTTATTCGTATGACTTTAGATAAAGGCACTTCAATTAGTTGACCATCCATTATCTCAACGGTAAAACTATCGCGAGCTAACTTCTTATTCTGTTCGATTAATAATTGTTGTAACTTATTATATTCATTTTGTAGTGTTGCACGTTGATCGTCCAAACGTTGCTTTTCTGTCGCATTAAAGTCGCCGTCAATCTCCAGCCGGCGTTGCTTTAATCGTAGATCTTCCATCGCATAATTAATTGATCCGATATCACCTGTGGCTATTTCAGAAATATCATCGCGAATAGCTGAGCTACGTTCTAACCGTTTTTTTAATTCTTTTAGTGCCAATTCACCTTGAGCAACGGTTTTTCCCTGTTGTTTAACGGTTTTCAAATAACCGTATAAGTTTCCCCATTCAGTTCTTTCAACGACTAGAATAGTTTCGGGCGTTAGTTTTGATAATATAAAAGGTTCAATAATTTGTTGAAAATCAGAACCACTAACATCACGGTTACCACTCTTTAACAAATATCGCATAACTGATTTTTTTTCAGTATCCAGTTTAATACCATTAGCTCGTAAATTTTCAACAGACGCTAATTGACTATCCCAAACTTCCCCAATAATACGGATCTTTTTATCTGCTTCACTTTGATATTGCATTTCAAATACATCGGAAGGCCAAAAAAAACCAAATCCCCGTATTGCGATAAGCCATAATAATCCAAACACCATTAATAAACTGGTGCTCACTGCTGCAGCATTTAACCATATCCACGGAGTGCCCGATTGTACCCACTGTTTTAAATTTGGCTTCATATTATAGACTACTATATCGTTTTCGTAACCGTTGACGAACTACTTCGGCAATGGTGTTAAAGAAAAAGGTAAAAACAAATAATACCAGAGCCGCTAAAAATAATATTCTATAATGCGAGCTGGCTACTTCGGCCTCAGGCATTTCCACCGCAATATTTGCCGACAAAGTACGCATACCTTGAAAAATACTAAAATCCATTACTGGTGTATTTCCTGTTGCCATTAACACAATCATTGTCTCACCGACAGCTCGACCAAAACCAATCATAATAGCAGAGAAGATTCCCGGGCTTGCGGTTAATAACACAACGCGAATTAATGTTTGCCATGACGTTGCGCCTAGTGCTAATGAACCATGCGTCAAATATTTAGGAACAGCGAAAATAGCATCTTCGGCAATTGAAAAAATGGTAGGAATAACAGCAAAGCCCATCGCTAATCCGACAACAATTGAGTTACGTTGATCAAAATCAATCCCCCATTTATCACCTAACCAGATGCGCATATCACCCTCAAAAAAGACCGACTCCATGATTGGGCTTAAACTCATAACGCTATATGAAATAATGATAATAACCGGTATTAATATTGCCGCTTCCCAACCATCGGGAACTTTGTGTCGTAGACTATCTGGCAACCGAGTCCATGCAAATGCTGCAATGAGCACCCCAAAAGGCATTAAAAACAACAACGAAAATACCCCGGGTAGATGATTTTCGATAAAAGGTGCTAACCACAACCCGGCTAAAAAACCCAAAATGACAGTTGGCAATGCTTCCATTATTTCAATACTGGGTTTAACATAGCGTCGCATTTTAGCTGACATAAAATATGCGGTGAATATTGCTCCCATGATCGACAAAGGGATTGCCATGAGCATGGCATAAAAAGCCGCTTTAATCGTTCCAAAAGAAATTGGAATCAAGCTAAACTTAGGTTCAAAATCATTGGTTGCCGCTGATGACTGCCAAATATATTCCGGCTCACGATAACTTTCATACCATACTTTACCCCAAATTGAGTTCCATGAAATTTCGGGATGTTCGTTATCTATATGCCAAAAAGATAAATTCTGATTATTATCTTCAACTAAGATTCCATTCGCTCGCGGGCTAAAAACAATTTTCTTTATTGCCTTGTTGGCCAATTGTGTATTGATAACGGTACGATGTGCGGTGCTATGATAAACAGCAACATTTCCTTTAATATCTGCAGCAATAAAACCTTTACGGTTATGTTCCGATGCGAGAACCGTGATGGCATTGTTTCCGAGTTTAAAGTCTCGAATGCGCGTTAGTACTGGTTTATTTTCCTTTGACTTTACTATAAACCATTGTGCAATTGAACCATCAGAGTATCCCGTTAATAACGAAATACCGCCAGATAAAAATCGAATATCAGTTAATTTAACGCTAGCCGAACCTAGATTGATATTATTAATTAATTTAGGACTATCAGTCTCAGTAATATCGTAATAGTGAAGTTCATCATCACTAGTGACAACATAAAACTCTTGACGATCTTGATCGATTAATAAATACGAAATTGTTTTATTAAAAACAGTTAGCTTTTGAGTTTGTTGTTCATAACTAGACTCATCCTCAAACAAAGACTCTTCTTTTTCAAAACTGCTATAACGTAATTCCCCTGTTTTGCTTACGGTCGCAATAGAAACACCTTCGTCATTAATTTGCATCGCTAGCTTTGTAATCGGCAAGTTTAATCCTTGGATACTAATGGGCTCGTTACCCAGAGGATATTCTAAGACAGGTGTTATTATTCGACGATTATTTGGATAACTAACATTATATTTGTGTTTCACCACAATAACTTTGCCATTTGATAAACCAAAAGCCACGGTCGCTTGGTTATCTGAAGCTTGAGTAAAGCTGGTGATTACAATGTCTTTGGGTATTTGTAAATGTTGTGTTAAAACAACTCTGCCATTGGCCGTATTAAAAAATAAAATCTCACCATCCGACAACATACGTACTGCAATTTCATTTTGCTCTTCTACAGCCAAATACAAAGTATCTGTTTTAGTTGATGTTTCAGATAAACGATACTGACCAACCTGCTCTACCGTCGCACCTGAAAATATCGGAATAACAACATATAGCAGATAGAAAAAAATCAATACAATGGTAAAAATAACGCTATTTCCACCGAGGGTGACAATATATTGAGCAAATTTATCCTTAATTATTCGGTTTCTCATACCCGAATCGGAAATTAATGTATTTTGGGAAGAACTATCAAATTTCGACATGATGTAATATTAATTTGTTTATATTACAGTATTGTGACAGTAACATATTTACCATAATACAAACAAAAACCCCGGTAGCCCGAGGTTTTGTAATGTTGCTTCACGCCTATTTTAATTTTGCTAATTGCTTTTGAACAACTTTAAACGGTAATGGAATGTAGCCATCTTTAATCACCACTTGCTGCCCTTGTTTTGACATAACAAGTTTAATAAACTCTCTCTCCAATGGTGCTAATGGTTTATTGGGTTTTTTATTAACATACACATATAAAAAGCGAGCTAATGGGTAACTACCATTAATGGCATTTTCAGCAGATGCCGTAATAAATTTTTGACCTGATTTTTTCGCTAATGGCACAGCTTTAACGCCTGAGGTTTTATAACCAATGCCTGAATAACCAATTCCGTTCAATGAAGCCGTGACTGATTGTACAACAGATGCAGAACCAGGCTGCTCATTAACATTACTTTTATAGTCCCCTTTGCATAAAGCTTTTTTCTTAAAATAACCATAAGTACCTGAAACAGAATTGCGTCCAAAAATTTGAATGGATTTATTTTTCCAGCTTCCTATTAAATCTAAATCACCCCATTTTTTAATATCAGCATTATTGCCGCATTTTCGTGTGGCAGAAAATATGGCATCAACTTGAGGAATACTCATACCTTTTATCGGATTATCTTTATTCACATAAACAGCTAAAGCATCTATCGCAACAGCAATCGCTGTTGGTTTATAACCATAACGTTTCTCAAACGAGGCTATTTCTTTCGACTTCATTTTTCGGCTCATTGGTCCTAAGTTTGAAGTGCTTTCTGTTAAAGCTGGAGGTGCAGTTGAAGAACCAGCAGCTTGGATTTGTATATTAACATTAGGATAATTACGTTTAAAATCTTCAGCCCATAATGTCATTAAATTTGCCAAAGTATCTGAACCAACACTACTAAGATTACCGGATATACCACTAACCGTCTTATAATCAATTATATTTGAATCGACTTTACTTGCAGCATAAACCTCATTAGAAGATAACCCTGCTGTCATTAGCGTTGCGATCATTGTCAACGCAAATAATTTTTTCTTGTTTGTAATCATGAATAATACCTTTGAGTTTGATAAAAAAGATTAATATTTTATGTTTTTATTATTATTGATATTTATGACACTAATGTGAAATACCGTTTACAGTTTTATTACAACTTAATTACCATCGGATTGATTTGATAAAACATCGTTTTTTTGTTTAATTGACTCTGCAGAGAAATTACATATAAAGGTACTACCCCGGCCAACTTTACTTTCAATTTGTAACGTCGCATTGTGTCGAACTAAAACATTGTTAACTATCGCAAGCCCCAAACCAGAACCACCAGAATCACGGGATCGCGCCACATCAACTCGATAAAATCGCTCAGTTAAACGGGAAATATGTTGTGTTGGAATACCGATGCCGTGATCTTCGACTGAAAAATATGCTCCATTACTGTCTTGGCACCATTTAATATTAATAATTGATCCTTCAGGTGAATAATTAATGGCATTAAAAATTAAATTTGAAAAAGCGCTATCAATAGCTTTAGCATCGCCATGAAGATATAAATCATTATCAACATCAAATTTAAATTGATGTTGCCGATTGGAGCTTAATAATTCAGCTTCTTCTTTTAATGAATGAATAATGAAAGGAACATTAACGACATCACGTTGCAATTTACTATTTTCATGCTCTAAGCGAGATAACATCATTAAATCTTCGACTAAATTACGCATACGAGATGACTGATCTTGCATTAATCTAATATAGTGCTGCCATTGTTCTTTATCATCAGGTTGCGTTTGTTCAAACTCTTCTAAAAAACCACTCATCACGGTAATTGGCGTTCTTAATTCATGAGATATATTAGCAACAAAATCTCGCTGCATGTCTTCAACTCGTTGGATTAATGTTATATCTCGAACCATAACCAACTGCTGATGATTACCATAAGGTATAATACGTATCGTAATTATTTTTTGATCATCAATGGGTGATGGTATTTTTATTTTTTTAGTCTTATCACTTAAATTATAATATCGAAAAAAATTGGGGTGACGTAATAAATTCGTAATACGTTGCCCAACATCATTAGGATAATTTAAATTAACCAATTTGACAGCCGCAGTATTCCACCATTCTATTTCACCATTTTCTTGTAAGATGATAATGCCATCAGGCATTGCCTTGGTGGATTCTTTAAAACGTGAAATTAAATTGACTAAGCGTTTATTACGCCGGCGTTGTTGTTTTTGAAGGCGATAAAGATTATTAAATAAGTCGCCAAAGATACCTATTGACGTTGGAGGAGAATATTTTTTACCTTTTTCAAACCATATAACGATAGTTCTAAGATTATAAAGATACCAAACTAATAAAAAAAACATCACAAAACTAACACAAAGCAAAACGTTATCAACTACCAATCCAATAACAATAGCAGCCAAGATCAACCATATTATCCGTACAATCTCATTTAGCCAATCATTTTTCAATGATTAATTCTCTTTAGTTGAAAATCGATAGCCAGATCCTCGTACAGTTTGCACAAAACGATCGCATCCACTAACGGATATCACCTTACGTAAGCGACGAATGTGAACATCAACGGTTCGCTCATCAATATAGACGTTTTCACCCCAAATAAAATCTAATAATTGCGAACGTGAAAAAACGCGTTCAGAATGAGTCATAAAGAAATGCAGTAAACGGTATTCTAAAGGCCCCAGATTAACCGAGTTATTATCAATCGTGACACGTTGGCTGACAGGATCTAAAATTAAATTCTGAATTTTGATTGTTTCACCACTATTATCGGGTTTACTACGGCGTAACACTGATTTTATTCGAGCAACTAATTCCTTAGTGGAAAAAGGTTTAGTAATATAATCATCAGCACCCGCATCTAAAGCGAGGATTATATCATCTTCTTCGGTACGCGCAGTGATCATAATAATTGGAATTTGACTGGTATTTTCGGTTTTTCGGAGCAGCTTAGCAAACTCAATTCCACTAATGCCCGGCAACATCCAATCCAACAATATAATATCAGGAATTTGTTGTTGGATACATTTTTTTGCAGCATTAACTTCATTAGACAAAACCAACTCAAAGCCAGCCCGTTCTAGAGAAAACTGTAACATTTCTCGGATTGCGGCTTCGTCTTCCACCAGTAAGACTAAACTGTTATCCACCGCAAATTGCCTCTCTAACGACTATTTGAATTAATTCTGGTACTTGTGTGTTATTACATGTAAATAGCATATTGTAGTATTACATCGAAATTATGTTACAGTGATATGACAATTGTGTGTAATTGCTAAATATTGTGCTATCAGCAACAAAAATATAACATTTAGTATTCCACAACAGCAAGCAACATACTATTATATAGACTACCGTCATAATCATAAAAATCAAATATTTAGAGGGATATATGTATTTATCTGCCAATCGCATATTAGTTTTGTTTCTAATAAGTACGTTAACCTATAGTGCCAGCGCTATTGCTCAAGATAAATACGTCACTGATATATTACGCATAACACTAAGAACCGGCCCGGGCAATGCGAATAAAATCATTAGAACTTTACACAGTGGCGCCAAATTAGAAATCCTAGAGGAAACAGATACCGGATATACTATGGTCCGAATGGAAGACCAAACTGAGGGTTGGGTAAGAACTCAATACTTACAGGATGATCCGGTCGCACGAAATTTAATTGAAAAAGCAACTGCAACCACCCAACGCCTCAAAGAAGAACTATCGAAGCTAAAAATAAAAACGAAAAACCTGTCTTCAACAAAATCTGAATTAGAATCTGAACGAAATAAATTGCTAAATACTAAAACCGATTTAGAAAAGGAAAATAGACATTTTAGCAAAATTGCCAGCCGCCCCATCGAACTTGATAACGATAATAAAAAGCTAAAAAAATTAAATGTTACATTGGAGCACGATCTCCAACGGCTTACTCAAGAAAACCAAATTCTTAAAGAGCGTGATAGCCGCACATGGTTTATTGCCGGGGCTTTAGTTTTAATATTTGGGATGATGATTGGCATTATAATCCCTAAAATTAAGTGGAAAAAGAAAAGTTCCTGGGATTATTAATCTCAAGTAATACCAATGCATTGGGCATTTGTTAAATAGTACTTTATATTAAATACTGTGCAGAGACTATGAAAAAGCTTGTGCCGCCATTACTGACAATGATTAGTGAATTAATCGCTACTCCATCAATCAGTAGTGTTAACCCAGCATATGATCTTAGCAATCGAAATGTGATTGACTTACTTGCTGATTGGCTCGAAACCGCAGGTTTTTCAATAGACATTTTAACTATCCCAAATCAAGAAAATAAAGCCAATTTAATTGCAACTCTCGGAACCGGCTCTGGTGGATTAGTATTATCGGGCCATACCGATACCGTGCCCTATGATGACGGTCGTTGGCAACACGATCCCTTTAGGATTACCCAAGAAAATAATAAATTATACGGCTTGGGCTCTGCTGATATGAAATCATTCATTGCTTTAGCTATTGAAGCGGCTCGAGACTTCAATGCAAGTGACTTAAAACAACCTCTTATCATTCTCGCAACGGCTGATGAAGAAAGCTCAATGTCTGGTGCACGAGATTTAGTTAGACTAAAACGTCCAAATGCTCGTTTTGCTGTTGTTGGCGAACCAACTAACCTCAAGCCCATCCACGCACATAAAGGTATTATTATGGAATCTATTTCCATAATCGGACGCTCGGGACATTCGAGTAATCCAGCGTATGGCTTTAATGCCATGGAAGCAATGATGGACGTTATGCAGGAAATAAAAAAATGGCGAGAAGAATTACAAGCCACTAATTATGATGATCGATTTCTCGTTCCTGTTCCAACACTAAATTTTGGACATATTCATGGTGGTGATAACCCAAACCGAATTTGTGGTGAATGCGAGTTGCAAATTGATTTACGGCCACTACCCGGAATGAGTTTAATTGAATGTCGCGAAGAGCTGGCAGCCCGAGTTTCAAAAGTGGTTGACTCTAGTAATTATCAAATTGATATAAAACCGTTGATTCATGGCACCGAACCCATGTTAACAGCAACTAACTCTGAAATTATCAAAATCGCAGAGCAGTTAACGGGGAGTCACGCAGAAACGGCAGCTTATTGCACAGAAGCACCTTATTTTAACTCAATGGGCATTGATACCGTTATTTTAGGCCCCGGAAACATCGCACAAGCTCACCAGCCCGATGAATATATTGATACAGCATCGTTAAAGCCAACTGTGTCGCTTTTAAAGAATTTAATTGAAAAATTTTGTGTTCAAACGCAACCTCTGCATTAACTTGAGGTCGAAGCCTATATGGTCAAACTAAATAAAATCATCATTGTTCTAACTGCTTTAATGCTAACGTCGTGCGCAGCAACTAAGCCGCCTTTAATTCTCCAAATTGATAAGGCCCAAGCATTAACGCCACTAGAACAAGCTGATTTAGAATCGGCTTTAGGACATACAGTTCGTTGGGGTGGTACAATATTAGAAACGATTAACAAAAAAGATTTCTCACAAATCATTATCTTAGGTTATCCACTCGATAATCAGGCACGCCCCATTTATTATGGCCGAGAAGGAACCCGACGTTTCATTGCCAACTTCAGCAATTTTATCGAACCAAATACCTATACAAAAAATCGTGAAATTACGATTATTGGAAAACTAGATGGCATCAAACAAGGTAAAGTAGGCGAATTTGATTATGAATTTCCCGTTATCACCGTTGAAAAACACCTGCTATGGCCAACACGCAGCTACTATGATTACAATCCCTATTACAACGACAACTATTATTATTGGTATAGCGACTCGTTATACTATTATCCCCATTATCGGAGCCATCGCCGTATAAACCACCACGGACACCACTATTCGCATTAAACGGGGCAAATGACAAAAAGTGATTATTTTTTGACACTTTTAATTACAAAAATTACTGTCATATCAGGATCTTATCTGCGATACTTATAGCAAATTCAAAGGTATTATGAATATTTTGCTCATAAATTCATTTTGATAGACAGAATACAGTGAACAACACCAACAATATCAGCAATCCCAAATTTGTATCGTGGTTTAGAAGTTCCGCGCCGTATATACACGCCTTTCGAGATCAAACTTTTGTCATCAGCTTTGGTGGTGAAATGTTAGTGGATGAACAATTTTCAACATTAGTACACGATATAGCCTTATTAAATAGCCTCGGTGTGCAGTTAGTGCTAGTTCATGGCGCTCGTCCTCAGATAGAAAAACGATTACAACAACAAAATATCCAATGCCAGTATGAAAATAATATGCGTATCACAGATGATGCCGCGCTTCCAAGTGTTATTGAGGCCATTGGCAGTAGTCGAGTAGAAATTGAAGCGCAATTATCGATGGGCCTAGCAAACTCACCCATGCATGGTGCTTTGATAAGAGTGGTATCCGGAAATATGATCACCGCACGTCCTCTCGGTGTACAAAATGGCATTGATTTCGCGCATACCGGTATCGTTAGAAACATAGACAAGGAAGCAATTCGGAGTCATCTGGTTAAAAATACCATGGTATTAATTTCACCTTTGGGCTACTCCCCGACAGGAGAAGTATTCAACTTACATGCTGAAGATGTTGCAATGGCTGTTGCTAAATCACTTCAAGCTGAAAAATTAATTTATTTAACAAATGTCGATGGAATAATCGATAGTGAAAATACGCTGTTACATGAATTAACGTTAAAACAAGCAGAGAAAATTTTAAACTCGAATAAATTTAATTCAAAACCAATCGAATATTGTTTACGCAGTGCGATAAGCGCTTGTGATGCTGGCGTTAAACGTTGTCATTTAATTAACAGGCATATTGATGGCGCACTATTGCTAGAGTTATTTTCACGAGATGGCATTGGTTCATTAATAACATCAGAGCGCTTCGAAGGAACACGCCAAGCAGGGTTAGATGATATTGGCGGCATATTAGAATTAATAGCACCACTAGAACAACAAGGAATATTAGTACGACGTTCACGTGAACAACTTGAGTTGGAAATTGAACATTTTATTGTTACTGAACGTGACGGCATGATTGTGGCTTGTGCATCTTATTATCCTTATACAGATGAACGTATTGCAGAACTTGCCTGCCTTGCCGTACATCCTCAATATTCAAACCAAACCCGTGGTGACACATTACTAAATTACATAGAGCGAAAAGCAAACCAAGATAAAATAACAAAACTATATGTGCTCACAACTCAATCAGCACATTGGTTTTTAGAACGTAAATTTGTGACGGCCGAATTCGAAGATTTACCCATAAAAAAACGTTCTTTGTATAACTATCAACGTAATTCAAAAATTTTTATTAAAAACATAAAATGAAAAAAAATACTATAAAAACTCTTGATATTATAGAAAAACATCGTCCATTTTTAAAATGGGCGGGTAATAAATATCGAGTTTTATCTCACATCAACGAAATATTACCTCAAGGAAAAAGACTCATTGAACCATTTGCTGGCGCCGCTGCAGTTTTTTTAAACAGCAATTATTCGCGTTATATCATTGCCGATAACAACCCTGATTTAATAAATCTATATAATTATTTAAAAAAAGACGGCGCTGATTTTATTAAAAAATGTCGCCGTATGTTTACAATAAAAAATAATAATGAAGACGTTTATTATAAATATCGAGAAGAATTTAACCGAACCAAAAACCCTGAAAGAAAAGCCATTTTATTTTTATACTTTAATCGGCATGGTTATAATGGTTTATGTCGCTATAATCAAAAAGGTGGATTTAACGTTCCATTCGGTCGTTATAATAAACCGTATTTCCCAGAAAAAGAAATGCTGTTTTTTCACAAAAAATCTCGTAAAGCGATATTCAAACATTCCGATTTTTCAAAGATAATGAGTAAAGCTCGTGATGGAGACGTAATATATTGTGACCCACCTTATGTGCCATTAACAAAATCAGCAAATTTCACAAGCTACAGCACAGGTGGTTTTAATGAAACACAACAAATTCAATTAGCCGATATGGCGAAAAAATTATCAAACAAAGGTATACCCGTGTTAATTTCAAACCATAACACTAGTTTTACACAGCAATCTTATAGCAGTGCATTGGCAATAAAACAATTCAGTGTTCGACGGTTTATTAGCTGTAAAGGTTCGCAACGCAACCAAGCAGCAGAACTATTAGCATTATTTTAGGTTTTAATATTGTAACCCTGAGCTCAAGTTTACACTAAAATAATAGCTATTATCTTTCTTACAGCAGTTCAATTTGTTTAACGTTTAGAGTCAACAAACCCGGCTAAATTAAGCATTGATGTCCCCGTACCATCGGGTTCTAACCCAAGCTGTTCAGAAGAAAAATTTAATCGATTCACCCAAAAAGTAGGATATCCAAACCATTTAGCACCAACAACATCCCAGCTTGCAAATGCAGCGAAAGCAATCTCGTTTTTAGGTAGACCAAAAGCATCTACAGCCATTTGGTAAGCTTGTGGTGCAGGTTTAAATTTTTTAACGTGATCCGTGCTTAATACATGATCAAAGTAACCTTCAAGCCCAGAATTCTGAATCCCCTGATTTAGCATAGCCTGAGTCATGTTCGATAAAAATGCTAGCTTAATTCCTGAAGCTTTAAATTTCGATAATACCGGTTTCACATCGGAAAAAGCTTTAATTTCTAAAAATGCGTTCATTAAAAGCTTTTCATTTTCTTCACTGAGATTAACATTTAACTGCTTAGCAGTGTAGATAAGCGCATTATTAATGCATATCCAAAAACTTTCATATTTTTCAGAAACTGTTAACAGCCAAGTATATTCAAATATTTTTGTTCGCCATAAAACAGTAAACTGATGCCCTTGTTGTGGATACAATTTTTTCACTAAGGAAAAAATGGGACGTGGATCAAATATTGGAAAAGCATCAAAAGCAATGGCTTTAATTTTATTCCTAGGATTTGAAAATACAACTGATGAATTTATAGCAAATCCTGCAAGAGCAATTTTGGTAGACAAATTTAAAAATTTTCGACGATTATAGATCATAGTTTAGTCCATATAAGTTTATTTGTAATATGTTATAAACGTTTGACAATAAACATTATTCCATTATTAAATAAATATTCGATTCACAATTAAAATATCTACAATAGTCCTTTTCTACAAATTTGATACAATCTAAGCTTTGAAATAGACCCAGTTATCTTTTAAGTGTTGTAAAATTGCATCTAGTGCAGCGGGTATTTTTTCAGCTTGGGGTAGTAATATAATTTTTTTTCCTTCTTTTAATTTAGCAATATTCATCGCAATACCACATGCTTTAAATTTTACATTAGAATATTTATTGGCCAACAATTTTATTTTTGACGCATAGGGCGAATTTTTCCTTAGCAACGATAAACCTTCTTCATTGGCAATAATGTCAATATTTACTTTTTTATTCGACTTTACTAAATTTTCAATTTTTTCAAATACATTTTGGATTCGTGTATCATCCATGTCATTTATATGAATTAACACATTATCGTATTGAGAAGCATTATTATCTAACTGGCTAAGATTCATAATTTTCGGTTTATTATTTATTGAAATAAAGTGTGATGTTTGCCACCCTAATATCACACTAAAAAAAATCAACATACTTGCAGCAATAGCATAAAAATTTTTTTTAGTCTTGGTCGTTGCAGCAACATAAGGATTATTTCTTGGTTCCGGTATATCACTATACGACATAACAACAAACTCATCATTACGTTGTAACTCTGACAAAGTTTTTGATAAGTCATCATCTTTATTGAGTTCACCGAGTATTTTAATACGCTCCTCTCGTAACAACTGATTATCAATAAAATAATTAAGCTCATCAAAAGAAATCATACTTTTATCAGTCATTTAATTCTCCAGACATTATCGCTATTATTTTTCGCAATTTTTATATCTTTAAGCAAGTCTTTAAGCTGGGCACGAGCTCGCGATACACGGCTCATGACTGTGCCAATGGGAATATTAAGAATGTTTGAAACATCTTCATAACTCATTCCTTCAATAACAACTAATGATAAAACCTCTCTAAATTCAATTTTAAGTTTTTCAAATGATTGTGATACCTGATTCATTAGTTGTAACTGATAATGTTCATTTTCAATATTAGTGGTTGCGTACAGCATTGTCGTATCGACATCCACGGTATCCTTTTTTCGTCGAAAATGATCATGCCAATAGTTTGACATTACTCTAAACAACCAAGCACGAAGTAATTTTTTATCTTCAAATTTTTTACGACTTTTTAAGCAACGAGCGATAGTTTCTTGTACAAGATCCGATGCTAAATCGCTATCATGCGTCCAAATATACGCAACTCGATACAAGTCTCGCCAATTATCCTGTAAATATTGTTTAAAAGCAGGAGAGTCCCCAAACATTTTATATTTTTCCATATTTATATATAGAACGTTTTTGCACTGACTTTATTCCAATTATTTTTAATTAAAATAAAAATAATTAACATTTGAGAATTAAATCACAATTAAGACTCTATTATGTTATACAGAACACAGCGGGGAACCATAACCTAGTGCATTTAATGAGCGTTGTAGGGCCTGATAATTCAGATATTTACAAAAAATTAGACCGATTATGATATACACAATGAATTTTATGTACGTAATTAGTTTTTAACTGATAAAAACAACCTGAGAGTATGATCATTATTAAAACTTAATCATTCCCCAATGACACAACTTTTAAGACTTCATCAATGGTTGTTATTCCCATTGCAACTTTTCTCGCGCCATCTATACGTAGCTGAGAATTCCCTTCTTTAATTGATAAGGCCCTAATTTCATTAGCATCACTATTTGGCGTTATTTTATGGCGTAAATCATTCGACATTTTTAACATTTCATATATCCCAATTCGCCCTAAAAAACCGGTTTGTCGACATTCCTTACAACCAACAGGCTTATAAAAATGTGCTTTACCACTCATGCTATAAGGCTTTGTGAGTTGTTTCCATAAGTCTTTGTCTATTTCAGTTGGTTGTTTGCATTTAGGGCACAATGTTCGAATTAAACGCTGAGCCATCACCCCTAATAACGTGGCATTAATTAAATATGCCGGAATACCAATTTCACGTAAACGAGGTATCGCAGCAGCAGAGTCATTGGTATGTAACGTTGATAATACTAAATGACCTGTTAATGCCGACTGAATGGCCATTTCGGCTGTCTCTTTATCACGTATTTCACCAACCATGATGATATCAGGATCTTGTCGCAACAAGGTTCTGATACCGGACGCGAAATCTAATCCAATATTTTGTTGTATTTGCATTTGATTAAATTCATCAACAACGTTTTCGATAGGATCTTCTACCGTACAAACATTTATATCTGGGCTCGCTAATTGACGCAATGTGGAGTATAGAGTTGTGGTTTTACCGGAACCTGTTGGCCCAGTCACTAAAATAATTCCATGCGCTTGGGTAACCATATCATTCCAAATAGCTACATCTTTTTCACCAAACCCCATCGCAGTAAAATCTTTCGTTAAAACCTCAGGATTAAAAATTCGCATTACAAATTTTTCACCAAATGCCGTTGGCATGGTTGAAAGTCGTAACTCAACTTCTTTGCCATCGGGTAATTTCATTTTAATGCGGCCATCTTGTGGTCGTCGCTTTTCTACGATATCCATGCGTCCGAGAACTTTGATACGACTTGCGACAGCGTTCATGACCGGCATTGGCATTTCATAAACTAAATGCAAAATACCATCAATTCTAAAACGAATATTGGCCGATTCACGGCGTGGCTCCATGTGAATATCACTGGCGCGCTGCTCAAAAGCATATTGTAATAACCAATCTACTACGTGTACAACATGTTGATCATTCGCATCAAGTTGCCCGGTTTTTCCAAGCTCAACTAATTGCTCTAAATTACTAATTCCAGGAATTTCATCGTCTTTATTCGCGGAGGCAATACGAATAGAATCACTTAGTCGATAAAATTCTTCTATATAACGTGAAACATCTACTGGGTTTGCAAAAACTCGTTCAATTTCTAAGCCTCCCGTGACATGACGTAATTCAGATTGCCAGCTTGTTATATACGGCTCAGTAATAGCAACAACTACCTTTTCCTTTGTTACTTGAATGGGTAAAATTTTGTACCGAGTGGCATAAGCTTGTGATATTACTTGGGTGACTGAACTGGCGTCTATCTTTAAAGGATCGATATGATAAAAAGGTAATTCAACTCGTTTTGCTAACCACTCGCTTAGCGCATTCGCATCGAGCACTTGATTTTTATCTAACGAACTAATCCATTCTTGCTGTGAAATTAAAACGATTGGATGTATATCTAAAACAGAAGTGCTTCTGGCAGGAAAAATTACCGAGTCGTATTCAGACTTTCCAACTAAGCCATCTTGAAGCAACATATCCATAACATTCTTAAGTGATAACTTATTGTCACTTTGACTAACATTTTGGACATTCTTCTTTTTAACTTTTGTTTTTTTGGTTGTTGTGCTCATCACATAATACTTAGCCAAATTTGATTAAAGTAGTAAAATTATAGATGAATTTTTTAAGACTTACCTGCTCGTAATAAACCACCCAACCCCGATCCTATTAAAATATTTCTTAAATATTCACGTATTTCTTTAGCTTCATGGAGCAATAATGCTTCATGTAAAATCTTTTTAGCTTGTAATAACGTAAAGTTCCGAATAACCCACTTAACACGCAATAAACTTGCTGAACTCATACTCAGACTATCCATCTCCATCCCGAGTAAAATTAATGTTGCTAATGGATCACCAGCCAACTCACCACAAACGCTAACAGGTGTATTGGTTGCTCTGGCGGCATCAACTATTTGTAATAATGCCATAAGCACCGAAGGATGAAATGGGTCGTACAAATCAGCCACGTTAGGATTGTTTCTATCAATGGCCAGAATATACTGGGTTAAATCATTTGTGCCAATTGATAAAAAATCTACTCGTTTTGCAAATTCTGCCGCTTGAAATATAGCTGAGGGTACTTCAATCATGACGCCAATTTTTGGAAAAATAATGGCTTCACCCTCTTCGAGTAATTCTTCATAAGCCTGATTGATTAATGCTTTTGCCTCATCAAGCTCATGTAAATTACTAATCATTGGCAATAAAATACTTAGGTTATCTAAGCCAACGCTTGCTCGTAACATTGCTCGAACTTGCACTAAAAATATTTCAGGATGATCCAAAGTCACTCGAATTCCGCGCCAACCTAAAAAAGGGTTTTCTTCTTTAATGGGAAAATAGGGTAATGATTTATCACCACCAATATCTAACGTGCGTAACGTTACCGGCTTTGGTGAAAACGGTTGTAATACACGTTTATAAATTTCATTTTGTTCATCTTCACCTGGAAAACTATTACGTACCATAAACGGAAATTCAGTTCGATATAAACCAATTCCTTCCGCACCAGAATTTATCATTGGTTGTATGTCGGCAGTTAGACCCGAGTTTGCATATAAATGTATGCGTACTCCGTCCTGAGTTTCTGCAGGCAACCCGCTAAGCTCTTGTAGATCTTGAGTAAGCTCCAATTCTTCGTTAGCTAACTGTCGATATTCGGTTTGTATTGAATTAGACGGTGAAAAATATACGCGGCCATTATAACCATCAACAATCGTACTCACTCTATCAACAAGCGCAATAGGTAAATCAACCACCCCCATCACCGCAGGAATATTCATAGCTCGTGCTAATATCGCAACATGTGATGTTAGTGAACCTGATGACGATATAACACCAACTAATTTTTCAATCGGGATGTCTGTCAGCATTGATGCTGAAATTGTATCACCAACAAGAATGGCATTATCAGGAATGTCTTTATTAGCAACATCATCATCCATTATGTGTGTTAAAACACGCAACCCTAAATCGCGAACATCATCGGCACGTTCTCGTAAATAAGGATCTTCCATTTCAGTAAATGTTTTAACGTGTTCTTCGATTGTTTCTCGCCACGCCCCTTCAACCCAATTACCATTATTAATTCTATCAACCGTGGCATCGATCATGGTATCACTGCTTAGCATTAAATTATAAGCATCAAATAATGCCCGGTCTTCCGCTGGGATAACGTGTTCTAACCGTTTAGATAAATCAGTAATGTCATTTTTAACTTTCTGTACAGCAGACAAAAATAAATTAATATCTTCCTCAGGGTTTTCTACCGGTCGGTCAGGAATTTTCATGATATCCGTTGTATTAAACATCACAACGGCAGTACCGAGTGCAACGCCACTCGCACCAGGTAAACCATTCAACGGCCTAGAATCAATACTTTTTAAAACTTGGAAACTGGTTATATCGCCACTAACTTCAGCATGAGCGATAGCCCCAGCTAATTGCGCTGCGATTGTGACCAGTAATGTCACATTTGATTCTTCAAATTTTTTAGCTTCAGATTGTTGAACAACAATGACACCAAGAACTTTCCTGTGGTGAATGATAGGTACACCTAAGAATCCATTAAACTCATCTTCACCTGACTCTTCAAAATAACAATATTCTGGATGAAGCTTTGCATTTTCAATATTTAGCAGTTCGGCACGTTTGGCTATCAGGCTAACTAAACCTCGATCAAAACCAACTCGGACCATTAGCACTGACTCTGGTTTCAAACCTTCAGTAGCCATTAAAACATGTTCGTTTTGAATTAAATCCGTTAAAAAAACCGAACAAGCTTCGGCAGCCATAGCTTGTTTAATGCGGTGCACAATAATCACTAGCGCCTCATCTAGATTTGGCGCTGAACTAACCTCGGTTACTATACGTCTTAATGTATCTAACATCGTGGCAATTTACTCTGCAAAATTAGTATTAAAAAAATTTATATATGCTTTAATTTAAAGCCATTTATTCTAAAACTATTATTAGCTAAAACTAATTTTATTATTATGTATTACCAAATCATAATGCTAACGGTAAAATTTATTTGCTTTCTCTCAAAGAAAACCGTTAAAGATCTTTAAATCAAATGAAAAGAACACTGAAAAACAGTTGAATGTTAATCGTTTACTGCAGCAATACGACGCGGTTGATTGTTATCAAGATAAAGGGCTGGTTCTAGCTCTTTAAGTGCTAATTGATAAACATCTTGTTTGAATGATACAACTTGGTTTACTGGTTCCCAATAATTAATCCAACACCAACCATCAAATTCTGGTTTTTTAGACTTCGTTAAACACAGTTTCTTTTCATCGGCCGTCAAGCGTAACATAAACCAAATCTGTTTTTGTCCAATACATACCGGTTTGCGATCATGATCTACAAATTGTTTAGGAAGTTTGTAATGTAACCAGTTATTAGTTGAACCAATTATTTCAACATCAGCTGATGATAAGCCAATTTCTTCATTTAACTCTCGAAACATGGCCGCTTCCAGATTCTCATCTGCGCGAATACCTCCTTGCGGAAATTGCCACGCATTTTCTCCAATTCGTCGAGCCCACAGTAGCTGATCTTTGTGATTACACAAAATAATACCGACATTATGACGGTAACCTTGCTTATCTATAATCTGTGTTTTGTGACTCATGTCTCTTATAGTACGCTTAGTAGGCAACTATTACAAAATATTCCCACTAAAATTTTAGCACCACATCAACAAAAATGCTGAATAAATAACAAGTTACACGATATAATTAAAATGTTTCAAAAGAGTCCAATAATAAGATATATTGTCAATAATGAATAATTTTGAGGAATTAACGTGAGTTTAGCGATTTTCGACCTAGATAACACTTTATTAGCGGGAGATAGCGATTATTTGTGGGGAGTGTTTTTATCTGAACAAGGACTAGTTGATAAACAGCACTATCAGGCACAAAATCGACTATTTTATGAACAATATCAAGATGGCAGCTTGGACATCTTGGAATTTCACGCCTTTAGCTTAAAACCATTATCTGAAAATAAAATGACGCTATTGAATGATATCCATAAAAAATTCATGTCAAATATTATCTTACCGATAATCACCCAAGCATCCCGTAGTTTACTTCAGAAACATCGAACTCAAGGTGACTACATTTTAATTATTACCGCAACGAACAGTTTCATCACCAAGCCTATTGCCCAAGCTTTAGGGGTTGATGATATCATTGCAACCGAACCCGAAATTATCAATGGTGAATTCACCGGTGAATTATCTGGTATTCCTTGTTTTCAAGAAGGAAAAGTCAAACGTTTACACGACTGGTTGTCTGACAAACAACATGATTTAACCGATAGCTGGTTTTATTCAGATTCCATTAATGACCTCCCGCTATTAGAGAAAGTAACGAATGCAATTGCGGTTGACCCTGATGATAAATTACGAGAATTAGCACAGACTCGAGACTGGCCGATAATCAGTTTACGTTAAGTAAATCTGGCTTAACAAATTAGTTAACTTGAATTATAAAACAAATGTCATTTCGATAATTTTAAACTGGAATCCAAGGTTAGTCCCTCACAACGATGAATTTGGACTAATTTTTTTCTTATACCAATTCGAGCTTATCTAGGTGATGTTAGTTGAGCTATTGTTAGCTTGAGAATCAGCGCCCAACCAGTCCAGCATCGGCTGCCATTCTTCTTTATCTTTCGCCACTCGACTATCCCACATTTCATAAATACCCAAACCACGTTCAGAGGCGTGAACGTAGTTTTGAGAATCACGTAGTTCAGTTAAAAATGGCATATCAAGTGTATTTAAAAATCGTTTAAGGGCTTTATAGACCGTCGTTTGTCGTTTAATTCGATTGGCTACAACACAAACTCGAACTTGGCGTTGACGTATTTTCGCCCCCAACAACAATTCTTGGATGAATCGTGATACAGCATGAATATCAATGGGCGACGGTAACACGGGAATAATGATAGCATCAGCTTGAGTGACTAATTTTATGAGTTGGCTTCGATTAATGCCCGCAGGCGTATCTAAAATTACTTTTTCGGTACCGTGAGGCACTCGATGCTGAAATGCGCTGGTTTGTCCCATTGAAGTATTGGCATGAGCAACAATGCCATGAATTGGCGCTTTTTCTAAAGACCGCACACTTAACCAATGTGTACTCGATCCCTGTGGATCGTAATCCATCAATGCCGTATTGTATCCTTCATTAGCAAAATAGCTGGCTAAATTAGTCGTGATGGTGGTTTTACCACAGCCACCCTTCGAATTTAAAATTACAATACGTTGCATTTAATTATTCATTTTGATGAAAAACATCCAAATAGACTCTACCATAGTAACTTCATCGGCCAAAAATGGAGATTATTTAGTCAATTATCCGTGTTTTCATTTTGTTTATATTTAAAGCGAGTACTAACTTACATAGTAACCTTAATTACAGATAAAATGCATTGAGTTACGCGAATTTATTTATGTAGACGATCAAATCAATAAACTTAACGGTTACTGACATCTTATAAACTATCATTTATCATAACTAAATCTGCAACATTAAGCATCAATTAACAATAAAAAAAATGGGTAATCGACTTTCTAAAATTTATACACGTACCGGTGACGATGGTAGTACTGGGCTTGGTGATGGTAGCCGAGTTGATAAGGATTGTGATCGAGTTGAGGCTTTTGGGACTATTGACGAATTAAATAGCATTATCGGTATGGTTTTATCACACGATATTCCAAATGCAATTTCAACACTGTTATCACGCTTACAACATGAATTATTTGATCTCGGTGGAGAGCTTTGTATTCCTGACCATAATGCCATTAGCACCGAACACATCAAACAATTAGAAAATGATCTCGATGAGTTAAACGGAAAATTACCTGCCCTCAAAGAATTTATTTTGCCTGCTGGTGGTAAAGCAACAAGTTGTTGTCATCTAGCACGAACGGTTTGTCGTCGAGCAGAACGCGTCATTGTTCGTTTAGCAAAAACTGAAAAAATTAGTTCAACCTTACGCGCCTACATCAACCGCTTATCGGATTTACTTTTCGTATTAGCTCGAACTTTAGCTCGTTATGAAAACGGTCAAGAAGTTCTATGGCAAAATCATACCAAAAAATAAAGTTTAAAACATCTCAAACATAAAGCAATATAGGTAAAATTTTTATATGCAAAAATCGATTATTATTTTAGGAACAGGTGAAATGGGCAGCGTCTTTGCCCGAGGTTTTTTAAAAACCGGTTATACCGTTATCCCTGTTTTACGCGACACCAATATTCAAGAGCTAGCAAAACAAAATCCCAACCCTGAATTAGTATTAGTATCTGTTGCGGAGAATGATTTACAAAATGTGATAACATCATTACCCAAAGAATGGCTTACAAAATTAGGTTTATTACAAAATGAACTACTACCGCAAGATTGGCAAGCTAATGATATTTTAGAACCCACAGTGATATCAGTATGGTTTGAAAAAAAACCCGGGCAAGATTTTAAGGTACTAATATCTTCTCCTTGCTATGGTCCTAAAGCAGATTTACTAAAACAAGCTTTACAAAGTTTAACAATTCCCTGTCATATCGTAGAAAATAATGAACAGCTATTATTTGAGCTTGTTGTTAAAAATGTTTATATTCTAACAACCAATATTGCAGGTTTACGAGTCAGAGGTAATGTTGAGGCATTATGGAATCAACATCAAGATTTTGCTCGTGCAGTTGCCAATGAGGTTATAGACATTCAAGAATACCTCTGTTCCCAAAAATTTAATCGAGAAAAATTACTCACTGCGATGGTTATTGCAATTGAAGGTGATCGAGAACATAATTGTATGGGACGTTCAGCACCGGCAAGATTAAAACGTGCATTACAAATTGCTGACAAAGCTAAATTGGATGTTAGCTTATTAAGGGAACTATCAAATTAACGCCCACAAAGATAGCAAAGTATTACTTGTAAAAATTAAACACTTAGTCATTTCGCTAGTGTTTTAAACCGGAATCTATCGTTTAACCAACATCACTATTTAAAATATTAACATTGCTTAACTTCCGATAGATTCCGAAAATAATTTATAAAAATTATTTATTCAGTTTATTATATTTTTTATATTTCTGGTATATTTCACGAACCACATCATACTCTTTATCCGTTGCAACAGCCAAATTTGTTAACGAGGCATTACCAAGAATTTTAACGCCTTCATCACTTTCATTTAAAGACATTAAAGCAAATTGAATTTTTATTGCTAAATCATCAGAAATTTTATCACTAACAGCCCACGGTAAATGTGGCATTTTTGGTCCACTGTAAACTGTTAAAAACTTGTGATTATGAAGAGAATTTTTAATTTCTGGAAACAATAATACAGCATTACCCAAACCAGCGGCATCTGCAGTTAAATTAAAAGCAGAATGAGCAGCTGCAGGGGGATTCTTTGCATAACTCCAGTTATAGTCATTATCATCTATTCCGTGCTCTCGAATAGCAACCCGGTTAGCGACATGTGAAACCATAGCCAATCGTCCACCACCAAAATGAATGGTTTTATTTTTTAAATCATTAATTGTTTTTATTTCACTATCTTCTCGCACTGCAATAATAGGTCTAAGGTAAGCAGATCCAAATTCATGATTTTTTAAAATAATTGAATAACCCTGAGCTTTATTGCTTAATATATAATGCAATTGATTATAATGAACGATATCATATTTTTTAAGCTTGACATTGTTCCAAAAAGTACTGAAGTCTTTTTCTGTTTCAATCTCAACATTCATACCAATATGTTTTGATAAATGTTTGGCAATGGGTTTAAACATTCGAATTGTTTTAACAGAATTGCGTCTTGGAAAAATACCCATAACGAGTTTTCGATCAGAAAAAATTGGCGTAGAATTTGGTATTTTAAAACCATTATTGGATTCCACTACATATCCAATAATGGGCGCAACTATAAGTATAATAACGATACTTGATATTATTATTTTATTTTTTTTAATGGTCATTATATTCTCCTCTGTAATCGTCTATATTACTATATTCACTAGCAGAAGAGGTGCTCAGCAATCATTAAAATATTTATTTAAGTGTTAAATTAAAATTCATGTGGATAATTAAAAGTAGCCACATCAAAGCTATCATAAAGTATAATTATCCTGAATCTTTCAACGAACGTATAAACATCCCTATCCCACCAACAAATAAGATCAAAATTATAATCAAATCAAATGCCGACATTCGTTGCATTGAAAACTGTATATTTGAAATAACTCCAAAAATTAATGCTATCAAGGAGCCCGCTGCGAGCAACCAGCCTATATAGTTTTTGCTATTATAAAAAATAATACCGACCCCAATGATAAACGGGAATATAATAGTACCGCCTGTGATATTGAAACCACCGCCCATACCTCCAAAATTATATAGGTTTGAACCAAACCCAAAACGGCTATTCACCGTAATCGACTGTAATAACATGTAACCACCACCACACATCATAACAAAGCCGATTAAGAAACTACCAGCACCTCCTGATGTTCCACCTGCACCACGCATAGACATTTTAAAACGCTCCTACTGATAAGGGATTAAATTTGTATTTAACATTATTATACTGTGAGTTATTGAATTGGGCTAATATCATTTAACTGAAAATACCAAAAGTTACAGCAAACACTATTGTTTTCTAATTTGTTGTTTCCAAACCGGATGCCGCTCAATTAATTTAAGGGCCTTTTGCAATAAGCTTTTACCCGGTTCGGTCACAAACCATGTAGAAGCCCCAGACGGATGTGGTAACGGTATCATATCTAACGCAATACCATTTAACTCTATTTTATGCACCTTACCAATAACTTCAGTTAGTTTATTGACCGCTAAATATTGGCTAATCGCAAGCTTACCAACCGGTATTACTAACTTAGGCTGAATTAGTTCCAATTCAGCGTTTAACCATTGAGAACAGATTTCAATTTCTACTTTATTTGGAACTCTATCACCACCACGTGGCTTTTTACCCGGGAAACAACGACACACTGCCGTCATATAAACTAAATGCCGGAAGTTATCTTCAGCAAGCCCTATTTGATGAAACCACTTAAATAGCGTCTTTCCCGCAGTCCAAGCAAAGGGTTTGTTAATTACAATTTCTTTATCTCCGGGAGCTTGACCAATTAACATAATAGGTGAAATAACCGGATTTCCAACTACCGGCGGGCCAAACATATCAGGACATTGTAAACATTTTTTTAAACGCGACTGATGATGTTTAATTTTTACCAGATTAACTGTCATATCGAAAAATATCTAAATAAGATTACAAATAAAATTATAGTAAACTAATTATTAACTACAATCACAAAACTAATTTCGGCATTAAATCAACTAAACGTAAATCACCAATTTGTCGTTCAAACGATCGACCACCCCAACACCACAATGAAAAACCCGTTTTACCTGGTTGCGATTGTAGTCCACAACTGTGATTATCACCAAGTTGAACAGTAACCCAATTATTTGATAGAGTCGCTTCTCGAACAGATGCAGCAGAAAGCACTTTATTTCCAATACCATTTTCACCATAAAAGTTTTCACCCCAACACCATAAACTGCCTTTTGTAGGAATAGTCGTGCCACTTAATGTTGCTGATATAGCGCAGGTATGTTCCAACCCAGCAGCAACGTCAATCCAGACATCCGTGCAGTTAATACCCGTCTAACGGTATTTGTTTGATTTAAAGAATCCAAATCATCGTATACGTTATTAACTGTATTTTGAGCTAATACACCATCACTATTTAATCCCCAACATTTAAGCTCACCAGTACCAAAAACTCCACAGGTATGTTCACCAGCAGCAGACAAGCTTTTCCAATTCGTAGAGGAACCTATTTCAACCATACTCGAATAAAAATTTCGAATATTTTTTTCTGGATTATTAAAATCATCTTGGAAATACAAACGAGCCAACCCCATTTGGCCATGATCGTTCCATCCCATACAATACAATCGATCTCCAGTACTTAAACTTTTAATGCCGCAAATATGATATTGACCAACAGCAACATCTGTCCAATTTGCATCAGACGACATTGCAGTAGAAATTGAAACGTTACGAAAAGTTCTTTCAGCCTTACCCGTTAATACATCCGTAATAACAATGTCCGGAAATTGCCCCCAACAAAATAATGTTCCCTTGCTTAAATCTCCTATAGCTTTAATCGCACAAGTAGTATTACCATAGCTCGAGCTTACAATAATCGCTATAGCGGCATCAGTTCTATCTGTTGCCACAGTATTTCCCGATTTAGCACCACCACAAGCAATAAACGTTAAAGTTAGTAAAGTAATAAATACATATTTCACAGCATTGAGCTTAGGCTTAAACTCAGCCCCCTCAATTAAATTAATAATATCAAAGACATAGTATAATAAAAATATGAAGTACATAGCAGTTTATAGTCTCGTTATTTTGTAGCCGGTCAAAGAAAAAACGAAGAAGTCCAGCTCCTTGAAAAAATCTAACCGCATAATGAAAAATCAACGTTAATTTAGTCAAAAAAATAGAATGTCGTAACTAAAAATTGAGGTATAAATAATGATACCCAAACACCCAGTTTATATTCTAACTACAAAAAGTATTCAATTGTAAACCTCAACGACACCAATGAATAGCAAACAAAAAACTACTGGCGATGAACAAACTATATTTATTCTTAAAGTCATCAAAGACTTAAATCTAAAGTTAGTGTGGTTTTAAAATGAGTATGACGAATTTTTATTAAAATTGAATCACACTTTTGAATTTACGCCTTTAATCCAATATCAAAATTATAAAAACAGACTAAATTTATTAAGCCGGTTTAGCAATAATTGCATTATGTTAATAATGCGTTAATCGGTAAATAGCTACTATTACTTTGAATATACCAATTTCGCGGAGATTCTATAATGATTAAACACTTGCACCTAAGGCGATTGTTGTTCGCCATTTTTATATCGCTTTTTTCCCTTACTTTATATGCATCTAATGATAATGGAATTATTACAGGCCAAGTTATTGGAATAGACGGAATGCCAATCAAAGACGTCATCATTACCACTAATAACGCAAGCCCTGCAATCAGTGATGCAGGAGGACTCTTCATTTTAACGGGAATCGAACAAAACCAGCGCGTATTGGTTAACTTTCATAAATTGGGGTATCTACAAACTCTAGCAACCATGAGTTTCAAATTATCGAATAAAAAAGATGAGGAGGATGACTACGACAACGATGAAGAAAAAGATGAAGAAAAACACGATAACGATGACTCTCAAAGTGATAGTGATGAGAACAAACTCACCCGTTTGAGCATAGTTCAAACAATGATTAAGCTCGGCGATAATCAAGTAGTATCTTCTGCTGCTGATGGTAGTTTTATGCAAAATGGGTATAAGGTAACATTCACGGCAAACAGTTTAACCGTTTCAGGTGATATTGATCTGACGATCACGCCAATTGATATCACTGGCGATGCCATTAACGCAAGCCCTGGTGGTTTTTCGGCACAAACCAAAAAAGGTAAACGCGTGACACTCGAATCATTCAGTATGGTTGATGTAACACTAAGCCAATCTGGCATACCGGTTAACTTGAAAACCGGTGCAACGGCTGAATTAGAACTACTGCTTCCTGAAAACTCACCATTACAGTTAAACGCTAACACCCCAATGTGGTACTTCAATAGTAAACGCGGTTTATGGCAAGAGCAAGGAACCGGTATCGTTAAAAAATCAACGACAACAATGGGCCGCTTGGCAGTGTTTGCCACCGTTAGTCATTTCACACCGTGGAATGTCGATCGAGCACTCCGGTTACCCACCTCAATTCGCGGATCAGTTCTGGATCAAAATAATTTACCACTTACTGGTGTTAGAGTATTGCTATCGAGCCCTGATTTTGCATCTGGAATTTATACCAGAACGGGAGCCAATGGAGGTTATTGTATTCCTTTTGGCCTTAACCAAAGTGCAACTCTAACAGCTACTTATTTTGTTAATAACGTGGGTATCAGTAGTAATTTTGTCACTACCAACACCGGTAATATTCGTGGTTCATGCGCTGCTGCTGGTATTTACACTGCACCCGATATCATTCTATCGACAGCAACTGCCTGTGTCAGAGGTCTAGTGTTAGATGCTAATGGCATGCCAGTAGCAAATGCACCCGTGTCATTGTCAACTGGCGGTAGTACTACTACTGATAATAATGGAAATTTTAAAATTCTTGCCATCGAAAACACGACAATACGCGTTCAATCACCCGGTCTTCCAATTGAAACCGTCACAACACCGGCCGCGGGCCCTAACTGTGCCACAGTAACATTGCAACCTGCTCCAATTGTTGGGAGCAATACCTGTGTGAAAGGTATTGTGTTTACTTGCTCAATCAATACTCCTCGTGAAAACATCATTGTCGAAATATCCGATGCAAATGGACCATTGATAGCATCCAACCCAACCAATGCAGGAGGTCAATACTGTGTTGATGCTGTTCCTGCAAATACAAATCTAACCATCAACCAACTAAACGGTGGTTTCAATCCAGTTTTAGGATTTACATCAGGAATCGCTGGTGGTACTTGTGCATTAAACAATTGTACTGTAGCACCTGAACTTGATATTGATTGTTTCTAATATAACAAGTAGTAATATACAACAAACTTGTCAGTAACAAGTGAACGACTTTCATTTGTTGCTGACATTTATTAATATGAATGGATCACACTCATTCCATTTCTACTAATAGTAGAGCCAACAATGTTAGTCGGAAGAGTACACCACCAATTAACATGCCAATATTTTTCAGTCGCTATTTTATAATATTAATAGAATGTGTTCTGAGACATTAATTAATCGTTATATAAAACAAGGCCAAAGCATTTTACTGCTTTGACCCAAAAGTATTGCTAATTGCTAGTTTATTTTAATTTGTACCGATACTGTCAATCATCATCAACAATACTGACGGTATGGACAGTATTAACACCTAATACCGCCCCAGCTGACGGATTACTTAAAGAGACATTAAAGTCTTCTAAGGTTTCGATAATGCTATCATTGATTATTGGGATAACAATGTTTTGTGTAAGAACACCAATGTCAAAAGTTAATGTTCCACTACTGGCCGTATAGTCACTGCCGGCTAATGCTGTACCATCACTGGTAGCATAATCTACGGTTATGATGGATGTGCTCGAACCAATAAGATCAACAACCAGAGTAATTGTTCCACTGGTCACGTTTTCAACCACGCTCGAACTGGTCACTGAAAAAGAGATGCTTGGCAGTGTAGTAAAGAGATCATCATCAATAATCGAAACCGTGTGTGTACTAGTTCCGATGCTTGCGCCACCTGTTGGGTTTGTCAGAGTTACCGAAAAATCTTCAGTTGATTCTGTTATGCTGTCGTTAATAATCGGCACCGCTATATTTTGAGTTGTTATACCCGCAGCAAAGGTTAACGTTCCCGTACTTGAGGTATAATCACTGCCAGCTAAAGCAATGCCATCACTTGTCGCATAATCTACCGTAACTGCAGTTGTAGTATCGCCCGTTCGATCTACCGCTATAATAACAGTCCCACCGACAACATTTTCATCCACATTCGAACTAAGGAGTGTAAATGATACTGAGCTAGTTGGCACAAACACATCATCATCTAATATAGTGACCGTGTTAATATTATTACCAATGCTGGCACCGCCAGTGGCATTGCTCAATGTCACAGTGAAATCTTCAGATGCTTCAACAATAGCATCATCCACAATGACAACACTTAGAGTTTGACTTAATACGCCATCTGCAAATGTTAGCGTCCCTGTTGTGCTTAGATAATCACTTACAGCGAGAGCCGTACCGTCACTTGTCGCAAAATCAACCGTTACGATACCGTTACTACCGCCGGTACGAACAACCTCTAATGTTACCGTACCGCTTAAAACATTTTCAGCTACATTAGTGGTACTTACCGCAAAAGATAAAGTACCGGGAATGGGAATTTCATTATCCAGTATCGTCACTGTGTGACTGGCATTAACACCAATGCTTGCCCCACCGGTCGCATTAGTCAAGTTGACACCAAAATCTTCATCACCTTCTAACAATAGATCGTCAATTATATTAATGGTTATTGTTTTTGTGATTTCACCATCAGCAAACACTAATGTACCTGAACTAATTGTATAATCACTACCACCCAATGCCGTGATATCAAGCGTACTAAAATCGACAGTAACGATACCGGTGCTACCGCCACTGCGACTAACAGTCAGCGTCACTGAACCGATTGCAAGACTTTCAAGCACACTAGAGCTAGTAACATTAAAACTTATTGTTCCCGGAGGGCCCGGTAATTGGTTTTCATCATCAATGATAGTGACTGTATGCAAATCATATTCATCAGCCAAAGCTCCCTTGGCATGTTCTAGATTTAAAGTGAAATATTCATTGCCTTCTAATAATAAATCATCAGTAATACTCACTGCAATACGTTGAGAGATAACACCCGGCGCAAACACCAATTCACCCGAACTATCGACATAATCGCTACCGGCTAATGCAGTGCCATCATGAGTTTCATATTCAACACTAACTATTTTAGTACTAGCCTCGCTTAGAACAACATCAACATAAACAAAACCAGCGTTTTCTTGAACACTAGTTTCAGCAGTTGCAAAAGAAACTTTGATATTGCCAGTATATTTTGGTGATGCGTTTGCAGTTGTCGGTGATAGAAAAGAACTAAAAGCAATAAAATATAAAATGAATAAACTAACTAAAATTGAACCTTGTTTACGTTTTAACAATAATACACACTCTTGCATAGTCATAATTTTCTCCATAAATTTAACAACAAATAAAATTGAAAATTAATTTATTTGAATCTCCTCTTAAAATTTAAAAATTAATGATGTTAGGTGATATTCATGAAGATAAAGTGTAGACAAGATTTAATTAAAAACATTTGTTTTTTAATAAAATAATATAAAAAACAAATATTTTATTAGTTAGCACTTACATAAATTAAATTTTAGAGAACTGTGTCCGAAAAAATTAAAATGTATGTAACTAAAGATACACACTCGGTAATTTCAATTAATGCTCCAGCAGTATCGCCAGTCATTCCATCAAGACGGCTTAGCATTACTTGCCTTAATAAAACCATAGCTAAAACACTCACCAAAATAACTAACAAGCTATAGATATTTATGAATACTAAGAACAGTGCAACAAAAAAAACTATTGCAATCGCCATTTTGCGAGGAATGTATTTTGCATAATGGCTCGCAATGCCATTTGGTGAAACATAAGGTGTTGTTATAAATAATAATACTGCCAAAGTCCGACCTATGACAGGCACCAATAAAATAATAAACAACGTTTCGGCTGTTACCTCACTGAGTGCTGAAAACTTTAAAAGTAATATTAAAACGATAAAGAAAACTCCAGTAGGCCCGCAATTTGGATCTTTCATTATTTGAAAGCTTCGAGCTTTTGTTGCTTCTTTAGAGGCTTTAGTGCCACCTAACCAAGCATCAGCACTATCCGCAAGGCCATCTATGTGTAACCCCCCGGTGATGAGCACCCATAGTGTTAACGTGATTGCTGCGGCGATAAGATTAGATACAGGATTAATAAAATACATCACTGTAAATAACACTGCACCAATAAATAAACCAACTAACGGATAAAATAGTAAGGACTTACTTTGTTGTTCTATAGTAATTTCATTCGGTGTTGCTATAGGAATGCGCGTTAAAAATTGAAATGCAATACGTAATGCGGTGATCATAATCGGCCATTTAAAAATAATAAACGAGGCAAAGCTTCCATGGCATTTCCGGTTAATTCGATTCGAGTGATGCCCCCGTGTTTTATATCAAGCCGAAATAATTTATTGTCTGGCATTTCTAATACGTTTTGCACAATGGTTCGAATAACACCGGCATGAGACACCATACACACGTGTTTATTAATGACTTTAACTATAATAGAACGCCATGCACTTAAAACTCTTTTTTTAAATACATTGTAGTGCTCGCCATTTGGCGGTGTATTATTTATTGGATCATTCCAAAATTTTTTTATTGCATGTGGATCGAGTTGCATTAATTGTTTGGCAGTTTTACCTTCGAAATCACCAAAATTAATTTCTTGTGTTGTTTTTTCTATAATTAACGGAATATTATTAACAGCAGATAATTCTTCAGCAAATACCGAACAACGTTTTAGTGGTGAGCTTATAATAATGTCCCAAGGAGCATAGCCGAGCGATGCACCGCGCATTTGTTGCCAGCCTTTTTCACTGAGCACACTATCGGTGCAACCAAGATAACAAGAGCCACTAATAGTTTCACCGTGTCGCATTAAATCAATTATGGTGTGCGGTACGATAGACATAATCGTTACATTATTTTATATTTGATGGCTAACGGCAGCTTGCTCAAACGTTGCCATATTATTATGTAAATCAAGCGCTAGTTTAATCGTGGCTATTGATAAGGCCGCACCACTCGCTTCACCCAGACGCATATTCAAATTTAAAACTGGTGTCACGCTTAACGCATCTAAAACTATTTTATGACCGGGTTCAACTGATTCGTGGGTAAAACACATCCAATTAATAGCATTGGGTGCAATACGCGTTGTAACTAGCGCAGCAACACTGCAAATAAAACCATCGACTAAAATAGGAATGCCCTGTTGTGCGCAAGCTAAATATGCCCCAACAAGCGCAGCTATTTCAAAACCACCCACGGTTTGTAGCACTTTAATGGCATCAATATTTCCCGCATCATTAATAAAATTTGATTGATGAAATTCTATTGCTGTTTGAATTATATTTGCTTTGTGTTTTGTAGCATCTGCATCTAAACCGGTTCCCGAGCCCGTTAACTTCGTCGCCGGTAAATTTAATAACACACTGGATATTGCGCTGGCCGATGAGGTATTGGCTATCCCCATCTCGCCACCAATAAAAACATCCAACGAATTGGCTTTTTCTTGCATTATTAATTGCTCACCAACACTCAGAGCTTGATAACATTCTTCAAGTGACATCGCCGACTCTACAGCAAAATTTTTAGTACCCGATGCAATACGATTTTGAGTTACACCGTCTAGTTTTTCTGCTTGAACTACCGTGCCCATGTCGATAACGTGTAATGGAATTTTTAAACTGTTGGCGATAACACTTATCGCTGCACCGCCATTAGCAAAATTGCGAATCATTTCGGTGGTGACAGCTTGTGGAAATGCCGAAACATTTTCATTAGCGATGCCATGGTCGGCAGCAAATATAGCAATAACCGGATTCGTAATTGACGGTGATATATTTTTTTGCCAGACACAAAATTTGATAGCAAGCTCTTCCAAGGTACCAAGTGATCCGGGAGGTTTCGTTAACTGTGCTTGATGACTGCTTGCTAAATCATAATAGGATTGATCTATTTCTTGTATTGGATTATTAAGCCACTCGTTCAATGTTATTTCCTGCGTAGTTTATTTGTAATAAATTAAATTTTTAGACGATCATTACATATCTTTGATTATTTGAGGAATGCCGGCAACCATTAAAATAACACGATCACATTGTATCGCAAGTTGTTGATGTAATTCTCCTGCTAAATCACAAAATTGTCGCGATAACTCTCCCAATGGTACGATACCTAAGCCAACTTCATTGCTAACAAAAACTACATCACCATTAAGAGTTGCTATTGATTGGGTTAACTCGCGTATTTTTTTTTCGATTACAATAATTTTATTTTGTGATTCAGGATATTCTTTCAGCAATAGATTACTTAGCCATAATGTTAAGCAATCTACTAAGACATATGTTTTTTGGCTTACGGTGTTTTGTAAGGTGCTCACTAACTTGACAGGCTCTTCAATATTGTGCCAATGCGAGCCACGTTGTTGTTGGTGTTTTAGAATTCTAGCACTCATCTCCGAATCACCTGCCGTTGCAGTAGCAATATAAACGGCCTGAAGCTGACTGTTTAATACTAACTGCTCAGCATAACTACTTTTTCCGGAACGAACACCACCGAGAATTAAGGTTTTCATTTTGAAATTCTATTTAAGCCAACCAACCGACCATGGTTAAAATAGCAAGGAAAGCTAACAACGCGATACTGGTTCGTTGTGTTAATGATAGCGCTTCTTTAACAGATTCAATATCAGGCTCGGCATCATCACTGATTGGTTGCTGATACGATTCATCGTGAAACCCACCCAAGCCAGATTTAATCACAACTTCATTACTATCACGTTTCCACAATGCTGACCATTCTGATAAATGACTAATCGCACCAATAAAACTGCCAGCAATAGCAAAACCTAAAATACAAATTCGAGCACTAGGCCATACCATAATATCGTAAAAATCATGAACGGCTTTGGTAAAACCATTTTCAATAACGCTTTCTCTTTCTCTTAATAAACACGCCATACGAAATAAAACTGCGCCAAGTGGACCTAGCATCACAAACCAAAATAACACTCCAACGATTCGATCATTAGTTGCAACAAAAAGCCCTTGCTTTACTTCTTGTGCGACTACCGCAGGATTATCATTAAGTTCCGTTTTTAAAAATTTTCCAGCATATAAGGTTGCTGCTTCGTGATCGGATTGTTCCATTGCGTCAATATAGCGTTTCACTTGTCGAACAGGATCTTTCGGACCTAAGCAATATAATACCGTTACGACAGCTATCACTAAACCGGTAAAGCTAATCAATGCCACATCAAGATGGGCATAATAAAACACCGTCCAAATGGGTAGCGCGATACCGGCTACAATAACGATAAGACCAAGTGGGCCATCTTTAAATGAATAACCGTTTAATTTATCGAGTATGAAACTTGTATATTGCTCGAACCACGCAAATTTGCGTAAGTGATCCAAATTACCAAAAAGTCGTTCAATGGCAAGACAAAATAATATTGTAATTAAACTCATGAGAGCGAAACATTCCTAATGGCGGTATTTGCTAAGCTATTATAAATCATTGTCGAATGCAATAAACGACGATATTGATATTTTCTACTGTAAATCCAATTTTGCATGTAAATAATCCCAATCAAATGCTTGCCCAGGATCAGTTTTACGCCCAGGAGCCACATCACTATGACCGGCCATGCTGTGGCGCGACAATAATGGATAAGCGTGAAACAAATGGTGTAAAACTTCAGCCAATTGCAAATATTGTTCTTCTGTATACGGAATATCATCAACGCCTTCAAGCTCAATGCCAATCGAAAAATCATTGCAGCCTTCCCGCCCTTTATATTTCGAGACTCCAGCGTGCCAAGCACGTTTATGAAAGGGGACAAATTGAGTCAAAACCCCGTCACGATTAATCAGTAAATGCGCTGATACTTTTAAATTTTTAAGCTCTAAAAAGTGCGGATGTTCAGTTACCGATATAGTATTGGTGAATAATTGCTCAATATAGCCGTCACCAAACCGTCCGGGGGGAAGGCTAATGCCATGAATAATAATTAAGCTAATATCATCTTCATCAGGCCGATCATTAAAATTTGGAGAGCTTAAACTGTGTATTCCTTGAATTTTACCGCTGTTTTTATCTATTTTCATTGAATTTTCTGACTTTATTTTTGTAACTACTCTTAATTTTGCTTCTGTTCAATACCGGCAAAACATGAATAGTGGGGGTTTATTATTATTGTTCGAATACGATACCTTGGTAATATATACCCTATATCAACACTGGTGTTCCTAAGTAAAAATCGCTATAACGTGACCAGCATAATAATCAGTATAAATAACAAAAAAAATAAAGAAAGCAAAGGAGAAGAATATGGTGCATTGGTATACAAAAGTTGCCCAAAGTTGTTCATCAAAAAATTCAGATACGGTGATGGATTTGTTAACTCAATGTACTGGTGCCATCGATAGCCTGTTGTGGAACAACATGCTCACCTTGGGGCTATTCCTGCTAACGGGGTTATTTTTAACGATTAGAATGGGATTTATTCAAATACGCGGTTTTAAACACGCAATTCAACTCGTACGGGGTAAACATGATGCTCCAGACCATGAAGGTGAAGTGAACCATTTTGAAGCGTTATCCACCGCCCTGTCAGCAACAGTTGGTACAGGCAATATCGCCGGTGTCGCCACTGCTATTGCACTCGGTGGTCCCGGTGCGTTGTTTTGGATGTGGATGACGGCCTTCTTTGGCATGGCAACCAAGTTTACTTCATGTACCTTAGCAGTGAAATTTCGTCACATTGAGCCAAACGGTGATATTGCGGGCGGCCCGATGTACACCTTGCTTAATGCGCTAAATATGCGCACAACCGCTATTTTCTTTGCTGTTTTTGCCGTGATAGCCTCGTTTGGCATTGGGAATTTAGTACAAGCGAACTCGGTTGTTGATGGCATTAGCTATTTGGTGCCATTTATGAAAACCGATGAAGGACAGTTCTTAAAATTTGGCCTAGGTATCATCATGGCGACCTTAGTCGGCTTAGTCATCATTGGTGGTGTAAAACGAATCGCAAAAATCGCCAGTTACTTAGTACCTTTTATGACCATTATTTATATTTTTGCAGCTCTAATAGTGCTATTTAACCATCTAAGCGAAATTCCTGCTGCTTTTTCGACCATTTTTTATTATGCATTTAACCCTTATTCCATCGGTGGCGCAGTAATGGGCGAAGCCGTGCGTTGGGGTGTTGCACGCGGGGTATTTTCAAATGAAGCGGGCTTAGGCTCATCCCCCATTGCTCATGCCGCTGCTAAAACCAATGAACCGGTACGAGAAGGATTAGTGGCAATGCTCGAACCTTTTATCGACACCATCATTGTCTGCACACTAACGGGGTTAGTCATTATCGTAAGTGGTGTCTATCTGGATCGCCCAGATGACATCATGGGCTCATCATTAACGGCTTCAGCCTTTAGTGAAACATTAAATGATTTTGGTGGCTATGTCGTTGGCTTTGGCTTAAGTCTATTTGCATTTTCAACTATGGTAGCATGGTCTTATTATGGCGATCGTGCAATTAAATTTCTATTCGGCGAAATCGCAGTATTACCCTACCGCATTGTTTTTGTATTATTTATTATTGTTGGAGCAAGTGTTAAATTAGAATTAGTATGGAATATAGCGGATATCACCAATTTGTTAATGGCAATACCCAATATAATTTCATTGTTATTACTTGCAACATTTGTGAAAAAATTAAGCGATCAATATTTTGCTAATCCAAGTCATTTAACAACTAATTAATAAAATATTTTATGTAAAGTAACAACTCAATCTGCCCTGTTTCAGAGCAAATAAGTTATACTGGTATAAAATAAAAATAATAATATACCGATCATTGTGGTCAAGTTTTAGAAGGGTGATAGTTTATGGATAACATTTTAGCACGAAGTTTAATTGCTATTTTCATCATTACAGTTTCGGCTTGTAGTACACTTTCAACTCCTGATTGGGTTGAAAACAACAGCCAATACTACACCACCAAAGACTTCATATTAGGTCATGGTATTGCCCAAGCTCATACCATCGCAAAAGAAAGTGCTGCGCGGCAAATTACACTGCAATTCAAAGCCGTCACTGCATCAGGCGAGCTTAGCTCTCAAGCAAATATTATTTTCAATCAAATAGAATACGAAGAACCTTGGCTTAACACTAATAGCAATCAACATCATGTGCTGGCTTATATCTCGCGAGCAAAAGTTGCAACATTAATTCAAAATAAAATGCTTGCCTTAGATGAACTAACGTATCAATTTTTTGAGCAAGCCAAATCTACTACCGATTTACTAGAACAAACCAGCTATATCGACAGCGCCATCAATGCTCAGATTCGACGCAATAAATTAAAACCCGTATTAAAAATCATTACCAATGATAATGATATTCCAAACTCATATAATATTGCTCGCTTAACAAAAATACGCCAGCAGTTACAAACTCGTGTCAATTTGTTAATTAATATTTCAAAAGATTCATTAGGAAATCTCGACACTATTATCAAACGCAGCCTTGATGCAGCAGGTTTTGTGCGAAATGAAAAACTTCCGTCTAAAAATCATTTATTATTAACGTTAAAAACTGAAGAATCAGCCATACCAGAAACTTCCGGAGCGCTATTACTACAAGGCATATTAACGGCGGCTTTACAACATAAACACGATAAAAAAAATAAAACCATACGTGGTGAATATCAGTGGACTTTTAATGTAACAGCAAAGAACCGTAATGCTCTCATTCAAAAATCACGTAAAATACTAACAGCACAACTCAATGCCAATCTCAAACAAGTCATTATGGATATGATGATGGTTGAATACGATCATGAAGAAGATATCCCCGACCAAGATTTTCGAGATTTTGATATGCCCGAATTCAATGCACCGTTCACAACGGATTCTGAAAATAATATTGATAAAAATAACGCAACACCAGCACAGCCTTTAAAAATAAGAAGAACACCATCAGGCCAGATTAAAAAGCAACATCAAAAAAATGCCGACCCTGTTGCTAGCTCACAATTAAAACCTATCCCCAACAGCACTAGCGTCACTGATATTGAAGATCCGGTTAGCACATTACCGCCACTGGCTAATTAAAAAAAATAACCATGTCCATTACACTACCAGCAACTGAAGGTATTAAACAACAAGTCAAATTTGCTTTAGATGAAGATATTGGTAGTGGTGATGTTACTGCTGAATTAATTAATAGCGAACGCCAAGCACGCGCCACGGTCATTTGCCGTGAACCCGGCATTTTAGCTGGCTCAGCTTGGTTTGATTTGGTTTACCAACAACTCGCACCTGAAATTAAAATACATTGGTTATTATCCGATGCCTCCGTTATTAAAGCCAACCAAGAAATTTGTACATTTTCCGGTTCGGCTCGCAGCTTACTCACCGGTGAACGAACAGCATTAAATTTTTTGCAATTATTATCCGGCACCGCAACAACCGTGCATCAATATGTCCAAGCAATATCAAACACAAAAGCAAAATTACTCGATACTCGTAAAACCATTCCTGGTTTACGCGATGCCCAAAAGTATGCTGTTCGTTGTGGTGGTGGTGAAAATCATCGAACCGGTTTATACGATATGGTTTTAATTAAAGAAAATCATATTGCCAGTGCAGGTTCAATTACTTTAGCATTACATGCAGCACAACGACATTATCCAAATTTGCCAATCGAAGTTGAAGTTGAAAAACTAATCGAACTTGAAGAAGCGCTTGATGCTGGCGCAAAACGCATTTTACTCGATAACATGTCCAATGAAATTTTACGGCAAGCAGTTAAGATTAATCAAAACCGCGCAAAATTAGAGGCTTCAGGTAATGTCTCAATTGACACTATTCATGAAATTGCACTTACTGGAGTTGACTATATTTCAATTGGTGCTATTACAAAAAACCTCAAAGCACTCGATTTATCGCTAATTTTAACTGCTATATAAGTCTGTCATTATATAGAAAAAAATAATTCAAAAAATCTCATTAAATCTGAGTGGATTCATTGACGAATCGCAAACTGTCATATATACCTTTTAATTATCAAGCTTTTAATTTTAACCCCCCGTAAAGCATTAAAAGGAAAAAACATGAAACTATCAACAAAAGGGCGCTACGCTGTTACAGCAATGATGGAAGTCGCACTAAGAGCAAATAAAGGTCCAATTACTTTGGCAGACATTTCTGTCACTCAGGGAATTTCTAATTCATATTTAGAACAACTATTCAGCCAATTAAGACGTCATGGATTAGTCAAAGGCGTTCGCGGTCCACGCGGTGGCTATAGCCTTGCAAAAGACATTAATGAAATAACCATTGCCGATATAATTTCAGCTGTTGATGATAAAACCAAAGCTGTTAATGCCGATGCAGAAGCTGAAGCAAACACGAAAAAAGCACCATCTCTCACCGATGAAATGTGGCAACGTTTAAGCAAGCAACTATATGAATTTTTAAGTGGCTTAACACTTGCTGATTATGTTGAACAATCAAATGTGACTTCAATATCACCCAACTCTGCTCAATCAATTCCTCAGCAGCATCATTAAATATTATTAGGTAGACATTATTACGCAATGGATTGCGTTTTAAAATTAATCTTTTTTGAATTTATTTAAAAGTTGAAATACCGATGTATTTGAGTTTTTCTCTTTTTCTTTAACACTTTCAATTTCGGTTGTTTTTTCAATTTCTTGCAACTCTTTAGCACGTCGTTTTTTTTCTATTTGCAAATTTTGTTGAATCTTTGCTTTAAGATCATCTTCCATATCTAAACCAAAAAAATCATCAACTTGATGTGTGATGTAACGTGCCAGATGATCCATAAAATCGGATTTTACATCGGTCACTTGCAACCGGCGTGTTTTTAACCCAAACTCTTCGAAATTTTTCACTTTGAGGCTAATACAAGAATTATCGATATCAGCAGTAAATTCAAAACAAACATGAACCGTTGCTTTAATAGTGAAGTCGGCGCTAACGATGGTATGCACCCGATCATATTCATTTTGTTGTTGAAAATCTAAGGTCGTTGTTTTAAGGTAATCAGAAATTCGAGTAACATTTTTTTCGCCTTCGATAGTCAGTTTTTTTGGTGTTGCTTTGACACACGTGAATTTCATCATAATTTGCGTCATGTTATCACGACTATCAACATACAAAGAATAATCCGCTTGCTTTAAATCTTTTAAACGCCCTAAAGAGCCCAGTTTGTAATTAACGAATATATCATGCTCGAGATAATTTAAATGCTCAACAACCTCACTAAGAAACCCATAAAGCTCTTTTAATGCAGGAATGATCGACTCTTTATAAAATAGTTCACGCTTTTCACGCGCTAAACGCTGCTGCTCTTCACCGGCTTTTTTAAAACCTGATTTTTTTCGTAAGTCGTCTAAATAACTCATTGATATCTCTAATTACATTTAAAATTGTCGGTATTCAGTAATGACGCTATGGTATTTCAGATTTGATCATTATTCTACTAAAAATAACATCCTAAAAACGCTTGTATTAGAATAATATCGACTAAAATTATGAAACATAAAGCCTATTCTATTAATTTCTGAAAATTAATATATTTTGATATGCAAAAGCTGTCTAACTACACTTAAACGACTATAACAATAAAAAGATCATTCCCGTATAATTTTAACGGAAATACAGCTGATAGTCACAATCCCCTTAACTTAACCTCAACTTACATTTCAATTCCATATAGTGCTACGCAATGTATTTTATCCCCTCTTAAAGTGTTTACAAAATATCCAAAGTTTATAGTATTTCCTTAGACAGATCTGAGATTAATTAAGTTGATTATTTTTTTTGCAACAAAATACAATATTGAAAACAAAAACAATAAAAATAACATTGGATCAAACGCTGATTGGTCTTGCAAGCTACATCCTCCACCGCTGCTGCCACTGCTAGGTAAACTAGCCGTTTCAATAGGAACACCAACGGTGGTGTCTACAATGGTCACCGTTCTTAAAATTTCAGTTTTAGCTAAAGCACCAAGATCAACTGATATTAATGAAATAGCAAAATCCTCATTTGTCTCAATTATATTGTCATTAACAATTTGTAATCTAATCGGCATGCTGGTTACACCATCCGCAAAATGCAGAGTATTCGCTGCTATTGATAAAGTACTATCATTAAAATCAACACCTAATTGAGCACTATTTTCAACCACAAGATAATTCAAAACGACCGCACCCGTGGAACCAGAACGTCTAACAACGTTTATAATCAACTCGCCACTATCCTCTGATACACTATAAACATTGTTCGTATCTAAAGAAAAAATGCCAGAAGTTACCGGTATTGTATTTGGTGGTGTTATATCATCATCAATAATAGTCACAGTCGCGTAATTAGTACTAGCGATACTACCATTTAATGCTTGGCTTAAAAAAACTCGAAACGTTTCGGTTCCCTCGATAAGATTGTCATTAATAATTTCAATTGGAACAATGAGCTTCGTTGTTGTCTGATTTCCAGTAAAAACTATATTAGGCGCTAAAAGTTTAGCTGCAATGATTGGCGTAAAATCAGCACCAGCAGTCGCTGCTGATGTTCCCGTTAAAGCTTGAGTTGACAAGTAAACCGATGTTTTGGTGTTTTGAAAATCGATAGGTAATGTTCGAGTTACCGATACAAATACATTCGTTAACGCACGGTCTTCATTTCTTTCAAAATTTACAGCATCAAAACGAATCAAAGGTAACTCGATATTATTATTAACAATCGCCACCGTAGTCACTTCATTAGCGGGTACAAGTAACCCACTGGCATTCTTTAAATTAACCGTAAAATTTTTAACTGCAACATTAGCATTTGTTGCTAAAATTTCAATATTAAAAATTTGCGTTAATTGCCCTGCATTAAAGACTAAGTCAGTGGCTGTTGTTGGTGCATTAAAATCAACACCATTTATTGCAGTACCATTATTTACTGTATAAGACACCGTAATAACAGGTGGCGTAACGCTAGTGTATTTACGCGAAACCGTGATTGTTAGATTTTGATTAGAAACTGGTTTTGGAGTTTCATAATTTTGTCGTTGAAACACCACCATCTCATTAGCGGGGGCATTTTGTAATAATGTTGACAATGATGAAGATTGACCATCAACATCATTAGCCGTTACAATATCCAATAAACGATCATTATTAGCTTTTAGTGTAACTAATAATTTAGGTTTTATTGTTGGTAAAGCATTAATAGCGGGAGTAATTACAATTTTTGAAGGAATTGAAAAAGTTCCATCGCCAACACCAGCAAAAATATAAACGCTATCTTGAATATAATCTGTCATCACAACATCCATATTTCCATCAAGATCAATATCGCCAGATGCTAACGCACTAATATTCGTTGCCGCAATTTTAGGTGATGTTTTTCGAAGATAACTTAATCCTGATTTCGTAGTTTCAGCTTGCAGTATAACTAATTCACTTTTTGCAAGCGTTGCGTAATATAAAACGTATGCAATATCGATTAACTTATCATTATTAAAATCACCTACTGTCAATGCTTTAAATTTTGCAGAAAGGTTATTTATATCGCCATAAGCAGTTTGACGAGTAAAAGTCTTCGTGGCAGCATAATCATTAAGTAAAACTTCTCGATTAGTTACTATGTCTAAAATCTGATCATTGTTTATATCAATAGCTAAAAGTTTATTGGGATAATTGGATGAACTTGCTATAGCAATGCGAATTTCAGTTGCGCTAAAGGCTCCCCCACCCGTACCTGTAAATAAACTAACGCCCAACTCATGGGCAATGATCACATCAACAAAGCTATCATTATCAAACTGACCAATAACGACATCATGAGCTGGCACTGGAGTGACTATTGCAACAGGAGCGACAGCAAGTAACGTATATTTTTTATTATCGGCTGCACCAGTAATCTCACCTCGAAAAATAAGCGTTTTTAGATGAGTATTATTTAAATCAGGTGCAGTCAAACCAGCGGTAATAACAACATCTAATATACCATCACCATCAATATCACCAACGGCTAACCCATCAGGATTAAATGTTAAACCATCACCGGTTGTTGGACCCGCCAGCGACAAATTATTGGATAAATCACCACTACCGGTACTATCACCAAAACGAATTTCAATCGCCGCAACACCGCTACCATTGGCTCCACCATCATATTCAGAAATAATGACATCCATTACACCATCTTGATTAAAGTCAGCAGCAACCATATCATTTAAACCCGATTCACCTAAGTCAAATTGTTGGCTATTACTGGTGAATGTTGGTGCAGCAAAAGATAAAATAGGAATAAAGCTAAAAAATAAAAATATCAGACTTAAAATAATATATTCAAATTTAAATGCTCTATTGAAATTATTTATTATTGAAAATACCGTAGTTCTCATAGTTCAAACACTCCCAATGAAAAACGTAAATAACTACCGTAAAAATTAGGAATTACCTAAATAACTAAGATGAAAATAATAATATTGCTATTTTAAATGGCTAACTAATCTATGCTTAGATTAAGTCATTAATAATTCAGAACACTAACTTTTATTGTAATTTAGACTTATTTAATACAACGACATAAAAGTTAAAAACGTTCCAAAATATTAGTAAATTAAAACCCTATAAATTAGTTAAACATACTAATGACTCAAAATACATACTGGGAAATTTATAATAGAGCAAAGGAAAACGATATTTATAGCTTAACTTTTTTGCGCCAAGTAATATAAAGTATAACCAATAAAAATAGTACTGGAATAACGGGATCAAATTTCGAATTCAACTGTAATGTACAGCCACCACCACCGCCACTAGAGACCGGTGGAGTAACAACGGGGACAATAACAGCCTCTTCCACAACTAATTTAACCAAACCAGTGTTTGAGGTATTACCCAAAATATCACTAACAGTATACGTAAAACTATCGCTGCCAATAAAACCTTTCATCGGAGAATAACTAACAATACCGGTCATATCATCAATGCTAACAATACCGCTTACCGGCTCTGAAATAACAATGACACTACTTAAGTTAATTTTATTTGTTGAATCCTTTCGAGCATCAACTAGTGCATCGGTTAATACTAATATAGGTGTTGAAATTGAATCCGGAACAATTGAATTTAAATGATTTTTAACATAGGGCGCCGTCGTCACCAAACCAGCACCATTTAATAAAATTTGATAAGCTCCATCAAGATCTAAGAAACCCCAACCATAGCTATTATCATTACCTGTTTTTCCTAAATCGATAATGTTGGCAGCAATACGTAATGCATCTTCACGTGCAACAGAAGTACTATTAGGAAATGCACTTTTAAGTACGGCTAATGCACCAGAAATATGCGGCGCTGCAAAAGAAGTACCGGTTTGAAATGTATAGGGATTTGGACTAGTGCCGGCTAAAGATCCATCCGCAGTAAGAACAGCTGAGCCTGGAGCAACAATATTCGGATAAACATCAGTTGGCGCAACTGAACTACAACCAACAGGCGATGTTGGAGTAGGACCACGACTACTATAAGTCTCAATGACTAAAGAGTCATCAACGGCGCCAACTGAAATCGTATTTTGATTATTTGCAGGACTTAGACTTGAACTCAATCCTGGTCCAGAATTTCCCGCAGAAAAGACCACTGAGATATCTGCAGCCTTTAAAGCATTAATTGAATCTTGATAAGCAGTGTCACAGGTATTAACCGCTGTCAAATTCCAAGAATTATTAACAACATCCGGTGCATCTTGAGTATTTGGATCGCCGTCTGGATCTAACATCCATTGAAAGGCTGCTAATCTATCTTGATCTCTCGAAATAAGTGTATTGGTATTAGGATCCAATGAAAATATTTTAGCCGCAATCCATTTTGCGCCTGGTGCAACACCGATATTTAACCCACTTTGGTTGCCACCAAGTGCTATCCCCATCACTCCAGTGCCATGATAAGCAACTTTATCAACATCAAAAGGTATTGTAGTTTTTGGATCATCAGTCGCATCAAACCAACTATTATTACCACCACGAAAACGAGGTGCTAAATCAGGATGGTAGCCATCAACGCCACTACCTATAATACCAATCACCGCACCTTGCCCGGTAAAACCTCTACTCCAGACAACAGGTGCTTTGACTTGTTCAATATTTAATTCAGGAATACCCGGAACATTGGTGGTAGTTGCGTTTAAAGTAATAACATGGTCTTCATGAATTTCAGAAACATCTGCGAATGTCGCAATTTGTGACACCATATCCGCACTAACTGTGATTGCTAATGAATTAACCAGCCACAATTTTTTATAATTAAAAATATTATTCTTTTCTAAAAATTGAATAACCTCTAATTGGCTTTTCGCTGATTGTATTTTAACAGCTCGAATTAGCTTGCTACGATTATGTTTGCCTTTATGTTTGGTTGTATGAAAATCAACTCTATTGGTAAAATTGACAATAATATCAACTTGATCTGTTTTTTTACTGGTACTTAAAATTTGTTGAAATTCTGGAACTATAATTCCTTGAGCATGAATAATTGTTACTTTTGATAACGACAAGAACCCTGAAAAACTAATTATAATTATACTTATAATTTTTTTATACATATTAGTTCTCAAACGCTACCAATTTTATTTTAGATTTTAATTCACAGTGATATGTTCGGCTTTAAAACCACCGAGTTCAAAAGTCACTAAATCACCAGCTTTAACATGACCACCGGGATTAGCAAAAAACATAAAATAATTTTTATTGGAAACTAAATTATTACCAGACTGACGTAACGCTCCTAATTTATACGATACTGGCACGGCTAATTCTGATTTATCTTTTTCTACCGTTAATTTAGCTTGAATTTTTCGTTGCATAATATCCTTGGCTTTTTCAATATCGCTAATATGAAAACGAAAGTCGAGCATATAATTTTTGGCGGTTAACCTAGCTGCTAAAATTTTCACGCCAAATTTTTCACCATTACTAACAATTTTAGATTGATCTACATAACCCAAATTTATGGATGAAAGTGCTTTTTCACGGCGAGCTTGTCTCATGGCCTTGGTTTTTTCAAAACTATCGAGTTGTTTTTGAGTTTTTACTATATCAGTGTTAATTTTTATTTTTGGTTCGTTATTTTTTGAACACGAAACTGATAGTAATAGTGATGAGATAAATGTAATAGTGAACAGTCCTTTTGCACCATTCAATAAAGTTTGTGAAAAAATTACATTTTCTGTATTGATTTTTAATTTCATTTATAAAGTCTCTACTTCAAGTTTAAATTTATTTCCTTGCGATCAACTTACTTATTACATCCATCCAATCCATCTGACATTAAACATTTTTATTTAATGATTTATAAATTCTAAAACTAAATTCGGCAGCCCAACACAGGGTTACCGAATTATATTTAAACCTTTATATTAAGCATTAAATGGTACGGTATTGCTAACAATGCAACAATCAATTTAAGTTTGAGAACGATGATATCGCTTTACACCGATGACAACTTACTTAAATCGAATGCGTCTTACCAAATAAATTAATGCTAACACTAAAAGTAATGGCATTAGTGGATCAAAACGCGAATTTCGTTGAACAGTACAACCGCCGCCAGTACTTACACTTGAAGCTCCGGCTACATTTGTAGTGCCGCTCGTATCTGCAGCAGTAAACGTATTTGGATTAACATCAGCGATGGTTATCACAGAATACAGACCACCTATTCCCGCCTGACTGCTGTTCGATAATCGCATACGACGATCAAATATTGAAAAATCACCAGCAGCAGAAGCAGTAATTACCGCATCACGAGTTTGGCCAGCAGGTAATAACACAGAATATTGTGAACGTGGATATGGATATAAATTGCCATATTCAGCAACAATACTCGCATGATGTCCATTGATCATAGGAACATGATTTTCAAGTCCTGCATTTAAGAAACGAAACAATATAGTTGAACCAAGTAAACCGCCGTAAATCTTAGCAGTAGCAGGTATTAATGGTGTTGTTGCAGTTGCCGCCACTCCGAGAGTATAGGCTTCACCATTAACTAAAAAATATCTTGGTTTAAAGTTAATAGTACTTGAATACGCAGGCGTGCCATAAGTTAAGTCAGCAACTGCTTGGTGTAATGTTGGATCTATTTCACTATAAAGCATTGTAACAGAACGGTCGAACGAAACACCGGCATAAGCAGTTGCTTTAACTGCTGGAGTTGTTGCCGTTGCTGCAACTGCTGCAGTATTTTCTTGAATCGCAGCTCCGTATAAACCCAGTTGAATTTGTTTTGCAATATGGGTTCCGGATTGATACAAGTATGTACCCGGTTTCACAGTGAAGTCATAAACACCGGTTGCACCTGCTGCCGTTTCGTGTGTAAACGAACGAACACGACCATTGGCATTTCGTACTGGCACTACAGCGGTTGGTGTTGTTAACCCCGGTATTGTAACCGATACGGAATCCGGTAAAGTATTACGTAAATTGATAGTTAAAGCGGTATCACCAACGGGAACAATAATCTCCGGTCCAGGTACTGTTGCTGAACTACACGTTGCACTAGCATCATCAAAACCATAACCCCACATAACAACCTGAACACCATCAGGCATTTGTTTCGTCACAACGCCCGTACATAAATTTTGTACTGCAGCATTAGCTTGGATTGATGCTGCTAATAAGGCAGATAACATTAATCCTTGCTTTAACATAGGTTTAGTTTTTAATTTGTTAAATTTCATGTCTCTCCCCCTATTTAGGTATTACGACGTTGAAAGGCTCAACGACCATCATTGTTAACATGCCACCAGGGTAGATATCATTATTAACAATTTCTCTTTCATTATGTGAATGCCACATATAGAACATACCACCATTTAAATTTAAACCACCTTCACCAGGAGGAAGATTAGCAAATGCACCTAAAAACGGGCTACCACTGTAATAACCACCAAAGGAAAGTTCCGCTTGGTTGGTGCGTGTTGTTGGAAAGGGTTTATTATGATCAGGACAATATTCTTTTGTAACCGTGTCATAACCATTTGGTGTGTCACAGGTATGTGCAGATGCAGGATCAGCAGCAACGTCACCAAGAATATCCCAGCCAAGTTTTTCACCAGTCCAGCCCCATAATACGTCGTATGTTGCACCGGGCACAGCTTGTAAAGTGAAATCTTCACGCGCTAAATCAACACTGTTTGCCGCAGGACTGCTTTGCATTAATCGACCATCACGCGCTAACATTTTAAAATGATTACCGTGAGTGTGGAACGGATGTAAATCGCGACCGGCATTAACAAACCGGATTAATGCCGTATCACCCGGATGAACCTGAACCAAACTGCCCATTGGTTGATAAGGCAGATACGGTGCATTTGAAGGTGCTACGGTATCGGGACCATTACGACCATTGATAAACCATAACACTGGATGATGTTCAGTATTGTCAATTGCTTCAACTTCAGCAAGACTGTTTGCAAATTCAATTGCATAATGAACTTGTGGATCCATTTCAGTTAAAACAAATAAATACTCATAATCATATGCCGTATCTGCTGTGCCATAAGCCTGTGTAGCAGTTATGGTTGCAGCTAAAGTTGGTCGTACTACGATAGTGCCAATCAAGCCCATTTCTAACTGAGTTGTTTGACTAGTGCCACTTTGATACATATAAGTACCAGGCGTTGTTGCTGTAAACGTATAAGTAACAACATCTAAAGGGTCGCTTGTTTCGTTAGTAATCAACCCTGCCGTTCCACCTGTTACGGTAACATTTTGTTGGCCAGGAAAAATCATTGAGGTTTTAATACCTAAAGGAACCGTCACATTTAAACTGTTGGTTAAATTAACCGTAACCACGTCACCTTGATTTACAATTATGGTTGGCCCTGGATACTGCATCACACCACCGGCTGCTGCATAACCCCAAATCAACAAACTATCACCATCTGGCGTTGTTATATAACCTTCACTTGCAGTTAAATTAAAGACAGGTGCGCCTGCCACTGTTGTGTCGGATATCCCTTCAATGACAGCATAAGCAGGTGTGCTTATCACCACCATTGTTAAAATGCTAATCACCCATTTTAGTGACTTGCTGTATTGTTTTAAAAAAATATTCATTTTAATTTCTCCTAGTACGTCACTAATTAAATTACAGGTAAAATTTTAATTTCAGTCATCATGCCACCAAAATCTTCTGGTCCATTACTGAGGTAATTTAAGTTTGTGGTGTAAAGAAAATACGTTCCAGGTGCAACACCAGTTGTATCAATGATGACATCCCGTGATTCACCACCACCAATGGTAACAGAGTTAGTTTTATAACTAATGTCTTTACCATCGGGGCCGCGTAACAGTCTTGCGCCAATACCAACAACTTTCATGGTTAACCCATTAACAGCAATACTAAAATAATTCGTTACACTTAAATTTGAAAAACGTAATAATATTTTTTGGCCTGCAGTTGCAACGACATTTGAACTAACTTTTTGAGATGGCTTACCACCATTTTCTGCTGGTGCAGGTAGCACAGCAGGATTGATAGTATCAGGATAACCACGTCCATTAATCATGCCATAGTTATCAAACATGTTTGCAAACGGCAGTGGTTGAACACTCATACTGGCATCATGAAAAACAGAGTCAAAAGACGATAACTGCATTGGATATTCAACGTCATAATATGTTGAACCGTCACCATCGTTATAAACATATTCATTGCCGGTGCTATGAGTAAAATTAGCCCCTAATGGCGTTTGATCGGCCAATTTATTTTGTGCTGGTTTAACGTATAAGTTACCAATCATACCCATTTGCATATGTTCTGATGCTTCCACATGGCAGTGATACATATATGTACCCGGCTGAACAACGTTATAGTAATACGCTAAACTGGCTCCTAAATTGACACTTATTGAGGAATCTGGCACACCATCATAATAAGATGATGCGTTAGGAAAACCGTGAAAATGGACTGTATGCGGGTCGGCCAAATCGGGTCGATCTGACATACCAATATTGGTCAGGGTCAGATAAAACTCATCTCCTTCATCTAAGGTTATCGTTGGCGCAGGAAATTCTGCAGCGCGAATACCTGCGTCTAAAGCCAAACCTTGATCAATTCCAGTTAAATCTGAAAAACCAAACATATATTGCAATTTACCGTCGGCCATAGTGATGTAACCATCACCTGCACCAAGATGCATACATTTAACATTCGCAGGTGTTGTCGGATCATCAACCACAGCATTGCTATCAGTATCACCAGGACACTGAATAAATGCTGCGGCATTAGCATTCACAGACACTAACATTAAGGCGCTAACTATAGCGGCCGGTAATACCTTTAAGTATGTAGAGTTCATCGAAAACTGCCCCATTTGTGTTCGGTTTTGTAAAAAATGCGTCACTGTTTTATTTGCTAAATTAAACATCAGTTACACCTCGCTATTTATTGCTGCGTTATTTGGCTTTGTTTTCCCTACTCTCTTGTTCGTGAATTGACGACGAATAACATAGAGTAGTGAGAACAACAGCAACATAGGAAGAAGCGGATCAAATCGGGAAGCAACTTGTATAGTACAACCACCACCACTTGAGATAGTCGAATTAGATGCTGGCAGTAGTGACCTTGCTGTCGTTGTTGCTACACCATTTAAAGCCACACCGTTAACGACTTCCAGAGGCGCCCCTACTAATTGATCTGCACCCGCATCAATTCGATTATGACGTTCATCATTATCAATATCAAAATCAAGCTGTGCTATTCTTCGTAAGAGATCAACACTGCCTAAATTAATAGCCGAGCTATTTTGTGTAATACGATAATTACTACCAAGATCATTATTTGGCGATAAACTTGGTTGCGTTAACGTTAATGGACCATAGCGTAGATCTATAAAATTACCACCTTCATCAAATGCAGGTTGTACACCTAGAATCGTTGTTAATTCAAGTTGATTCACAACAGCAACTTGATCAATTGGTGCATTAACATATGCATTCACAAATAAAGGATCGGCACTAGAGTTAGAAACATCAGTTCCTGTTGTATTGGTTAACACACTTGACTCAGGATCTAAATTACCTGCAACACCAATCACACCATAATCGTTAATACCATCAGGAATTAACTCAAATGGCGTCACAACATTTCCTTGATTAACTTGAAAGTGAAAAGAGCGGTTATTCCAAACAATATTGTTAGCGAACTCGGGATTAGAGAAAAGTCCAAGCTGAGCAAGTTCATTACCGTGTAGAAACACTGCAAGAGCATCTTTCAATCTTGTAGTGTGTGCATATGACGCAACCCCTGCAATACGTGGTTGTGATAGCACTGCGCTACAAACCGTTGTCATTACTGGGTCACAAAATGCTTCACCGCTGGTAGCCGTACTATCATTATAAGCAATGGTATTATTAACCATATCCATATGAACAGTATCAAGTAATGACACAGCACCACCCGCTAAACCAGCAACATTATTAACAACAATATTATTAGTCATTGTAATATTGTATAAACTATTTTCACGTTGTAATAATGCGTCTCGACCATTTACCTTAGCAAAACTAATACCACCACCGTTACCAGCACCGGCGTTATTACCTTGGATAAGGTTAGCGTCAATAATAATATTACCTGCACCCGGACTTAAAACACCAGGAGCAATCGGTGCACCACCACCAATAAACATTCCACCACCTGAAACTGCATTTTGTTGTCTAAATGACTGATTAAAGATAATGGTATTATCAGCAATTAAAGATGTAGATAGTGGTGAAGTTGGAGAGCCCAAACCGATATGTCCGATACCACCACCATTACCTTGGGTGAAGTTACCACATACAAAGTTTTTAGTGACCTGATAAGCTTTAGAACCATGATTCATGCTTATGCCACCACCATAACCATTACTCGCACCATTTCCAGCAACGTAGTTGTGATGAATTAAAATATTGTCATTTAATGCATTTGCATAACCATCTTCCGTTGCATTAAGCAAAGTAGGATGTCCAACACGAATACCACCAGAATAAATACCAAAGTTACCGTAAATTCGGTTATTGCTAATTTCTAAATCATTCGCGTAGCCATTAACAACAATACCACCACCGTTATCTGAACCAGTAATTGAAATACCATCAATTCGAGCAACTGTTTCAACTAAAGCAACACGTTCGCCATGTCCACCTACAATAACAGGATTTCCATTTTCATCGAGTACTGGAAGCTTACCGAAACCACCATTTGCAGGCGTTGCATTTTTAGCTAATACAATAATGCCTGCACCTGCTTCGGTGAACAAAGTAATTTGTTCTGGTAATAATGCACCAACTTCTTGCTGCGGTAAGATATCGATAGGACTCGGTGTTTGGTTAATTAAACCATTCACTAAAGTATCCCAATCTTGTAATTTATTCGAGGGAACATTAGCTGCTGTGATAATTGTTGAAGCACCTGAACCTTGCAACTTAATTGGTTTATGCATAACAACCATTTCGTTATAAGTTCCTGGTGGAACAACAACAGTTGTACCTGTTGTTACCGCGGCACTATCAATAGTATCTTGAATGCTGCCACCTTGTGGCACAACAACAACATTACCACCAACCGTCACTTGAATACCGGCTTGAGTATGTCGATTATCAAAACGCTTGATATCCAAGCTACCACTATTTGGAATCGCCAAGGTTATTACTTCATCAGACCAGGTTAATGTCGGAACCTCAATGCCATTAATAGTAACAACACCTGCGGTATTACCAAAACCATAATCACGAGTAATTGTTTTAGGCTGACCAGCTACAACTGATTCTGGATTGGTTACTGTCGTTAAACCAGCAGAGATAAGCGTTAAAGTATCCCCCGCTCTTGCTACCACAGGGCCAGCGACCGAACCTAAAGTTTGCCAGATTACTGGGGTCCCATTTTGATATTCACAATCCAATGCTTCTTGACCAATGCCCGAGAAAGCCGCAATAGGTAATACCGGAGTATCAAGATAGGTTGTTACACCAGGCATATAGTTGAAGGTATAACAAAACTGTGAATATTGTTTTTGATAGTTTGGATCAACAACCATAGCAGGATTACCCGCAGCATCAAAACCAGGGATAGGACCTGGATCATTCATGCAAGTTGTTAACATGTTTGGTGAAATACCACTTGATGAAGGTAAATTTTCTGTATAAGTCGAAGGTACTAAGACATTAAAGCTTCCCCAGCGATCAGAGTATGTGCGACCAATAACATTTCCTTTCCAATCACGGATAGAGATAGGCAAGAAAGGAGGTGAATACTTTTCACCAAATGTTGGAGAATTCCTATCAAACTCATTTGCTAAATCATTCAAGATAAAGCCCATGATATGACCGGCAACAGGCACATCGGTGAATAAAAAGAAATCAGCAGCAGCATTTTTACCACCGTTTAACTTAACTAATTTCTCATTACACAATGGCGTTAAAGTACCCGCACCTAATGGTGATACGGTAGCACCCGTATCGTCAGTTACAGGGAATAAAGAGAAATCAAATGGAACTGCCGATGTTCGAGTCCCAACACAGCTTGGTGGTAACAAATTAGGTTGCACAAAAGTAACGCCAAAATCGACGTTTTTATCTTCTTCTTTTACTGTTTTATATGCAGGGTGATCGCCAGTTGCAACAATATAGTCGCCTGCTGGAATATCACCAAAGGCATAACCACCATCAAATACGCCTGGGCGAACTTGATTAAAATTACGAAGCCCATCAAAACAATCTGTATCGTAAACGCCATCAGCTGAAAATACCGGACTTGAAGCAGTCGAGACACAGTTGGTAGGAACATTATCATCCCAACTATCTGTCGTTGTAATTTGAATTGCATCACCTGCATTAAATACATCATCAGCGGGATGATTATCAAAATCTTCAACGCCCATGATGCCACCAGTTGACCAACCTAATGGATAGTTATCAACATCGGCTTTATCGATGACACCATTAAGGTTGGTATCTTTAATACCACCCGATACAGCATCATACTCATATAACTCTACTTGAATACGTGGAATACCAGGTTCCCATACTTCTGCAGCAGCAAATTCAGGATCGTCTTCTGCACGTGTCACTGCATAATAAACAATACCACTGATACCACCATTAGCACCTGCACGTATTTCAGCAGTGGTATAAACTTGTTTCCCCCATTCAATTTTATTCGTTTGACCTAAGAACCCTTGAAATGCCTGTGTTAATACTTCGCCAGTTTCTGTTCGTGTTAATCCATCAGCGGATGCACCAACACCGGTTTGAATTTGTGGATTCAAATTTTCGCCCGGAGCAAGAAAACCACCATTGTCAACCGTAACCGTTACACCAGTTGCTTTATAACGACTATAATCAACTTCAGCAACCAACCAACTAAAAAATGGAAATACTTGATCATAAGGTGCTTCACCACCAGCATCCGTTGGGAAACCTTGATACACAGTACCATCACGCCACCGAATACCAGTAGCCACTTCAGGCATACCAACTTCACCCGGATCTCTAAATCCATTACCATTTGTGTCATAAAAAACACTTTGTTCAATTCGTGCAAACCATGGGAATAATGATGGATTAACAACAATATCAGTGACACCCACTGTTACCGCGTATTGACCAAAGATATAATCTAAAGGTATGTCCCAAAAAGACAAAGAATAATTACCGGCTGGTACATTTGGAATTGTAAAATTACTATCTGCATCGCATTTAGCAGCAAATAGTTTTTCACCAACAGCAACACCGTTGCTATCATTTAAAGCAACAACACAACTTGAAACTGGAGTACCTGAGAAGAAATCAAATGCCGGTGGACGTGAATTATGAATGGCTGAAATTTGTCCAGAAATAGTAACACCACCGGTTAATTTTGATGGCTCATCTAAATCAACAAAACCAATAAAGACATGCGGCCCTGGAGGACCAAATTCAGCAAAATAAGGTGGCTCGTCAGCTTTTACCCAAGCATCAACAATAGGTGTTCCTTCAATTGTTGATGTTTGAACATAGTTAGATCCAGTAGGGGGGACAACACGAATACCGTATTTAGCTGGTGCTAAATTTTTAATCGTAACATAACCATCAGCACCAGTTAATAAACTGCCATCACCTGAACCTGCGATTAGGTCACCCGCTGGGGTATATCTGGATCCTAAAGGATTACCGTATACGTCAGTCTTAATTTGTTGGCCTGATGCGCCATATCGACCACCCGCATCTTCTAATTTAATATCAAAATTAGCCAGACCAAGTTCACCCGGCTGAGGTGTATTATTGGTTGGAGCAACGTCATTAAAAACAAAAATTCGAATTTGAGCTGTTGCTAAATTCTTCGTTGTTACAACGATTTCAACATTTCCTTGGCCAGCCGCAATTTGTGCACCACCCATTGCTTGACCGGATGCATTATCAGGTAAAATTGAAATAAAGTAGCGTTTGTTTGGGTCAAGGTTTAAAGAATCCCAATTTGTCGCCGTAGCAGTTGAAGTGATGCCTTGAGCGATAACCGGCATATAACTTTTATGAAAATTTAATGACAAACATTCTTTGTAATCTGCAATATTGCCAGATATGCAAGTTTGACCAGCTTTAATATCGTAGGTTTGATCTTCTTCAATGACCCATCGAAAATTGTTGTATGTAATCCCAGTAATTCCGTTTTTCACAGTTACTGAGGTTAATGCATTCGCTGAAAATGATATCGAACAAAACAATGCGATTAAGATTGTTGATATCGAGATTTTGTTAAACAGTTTAGCTCCGTTCACAGGTATACCCTCATCCAATAGTTTTTTTCACGGTATTGCACCGCACCACATCCATTAAATTTCTAACAAAAAGTAACAACGTTAGTAAAATTCAACTGATAATTTTATGAGTGTAATGTAACGTAGCCGATATGGATTACCACTAGGGTGTTTGCAGTATTTGGATGGTAGGGTTACCCTGCTTTTAAATTTTTTTTTGTGACAAATAGCACATAAAAATTAATTTCTATTTTTTGTAATCGTAGTCCTACAAATAATTAGAATTAATCGAAAAATAACATATTAGCGTTTACATCGATATCTTAGCAGCATCATACTTAACTCAGATGACAAGTGAATGATAATAATTTTCGAATCCATCAAACCACAGAATTATAAATAAATAAATTACGTTAAATATGTTTACAGCGAATTCTCAATTATGTAACCTACTATACGGGTGTATAAAAAAGTTACTAAGTTTCCCTACCATTAATAAAACTTCTCAGTGGCATGAGTTGTACTCTGAAAATCGATTTTCGTGGAGTATATGTTCTTGAGCGTACTAACAAACTTACCGCCATTGATTAGTGTTAGCTAATATTAATACAACAGTATATAAATGTATGAGTTCCTATGATAAATAAGAAAACGACTATCTTAATAGTTGATGATCACGCCATTTTACGTGCCGGTATTCGAGCCTTACTCGAAGCCCAAGAAGATTTTGATGTTGTTGGTGAAGCTGAAGATGGCAAACAAGCCGTTACCCAAGCAATCGAATTACAACCCGACTTAGTATTATCTGATTTATCAATGCCTAAAACAAATGGTACTGAGTGTATCCGTAATATAAAAAAACGATTACCCAATACAAAAATACTAGTACTCACGGTTCACAAATCCGAAGAGTACATTCACACCGCATTAAAAGCCGGTGCTAATGGTTATGTTTTAAAAGATGATGGACGAGATGAATTAATGTTTGCCATTCGTCAAATATTGTCCGGCAAAACCTTCATTAGCCCCAGTATTGCATGCAATATTGTTAGTGGTTATCTGGATAACAAAAACCGCGACACTATTACCCCTTCTTGGGAAAAACTAACGCAAAGAGAACGTGAAGTATTAAAATTAATTGCCGAATCCTATAAAAACAAAGATATCGCAAAATATTTATCAATTAGCCCTAAAACCGTAGAAAAACATCGCGCCAATATGATGAAAAAACTTGATCTACATGATGCCGGCAGCATCACCAGTTATGCATTAGAAAATGGATTAATTAATAGCTAACTAAATAACCGTCACTCCGGTAGTATTTTGAACCAAAAATCGGTAGCTTAAATTAGACAATCAGAAGGTTAATTAAGCGGCCACACTATTTTAATTGAGGTTCCACCCGGCATTTTAGACATTACCGAAAACTCACCACCCGTTAACTCGGCTCGTTCGCGAATACTATTTAACCCCGTTCCAGAACCATCCGTTAAACTTATCATGCTGCTTTCATTTAAATCAAATCCCATACCATTATCAACGATGGTAAAATAAATTTCTTGATCAATTTTCTCTAATGTAATTTCAATAAAACTGGCATTAGCGTGCTTTGCAATATTATTCATTGATTCCTGCATAACGCGGTAAATTACTACTTTTCGGTAATCAGTAATATCTTCTTCTTGAAGAGTAATAATTTTATTAACCTTAATTGATTTATAGGTTCCTTCAAATTTTCGTATAAACCAATTAATGGTCACTAGAATGCCTAAATCATCTAACATTGAAGGACGTAAATCACTTGAAATTCGACGCGTTTCTTCAATTGTTTCACGAATGGTACCAACCACATCTTTTAGCTCATCAAGCCCCGACTCATCCAGTTTTGAATTATGAACATCCATAACATTTTCGATTTTAAATTTAATGGCACTCAACCACTGGCCGATGCCATCGTGAAGCTCATAAGCCAATCGTTTACGTTCATTTTCTTGAGCATCAATTAACTGACTCGATAAAAGATGTAATCTATTTTCAGATTTGCGTAATGTTATTTCGGTATTTTTTTGTTCAGTAATATCAATAATATTAATTAGCAATGTTTGCTCCGATACTAAATTGATTAAATTTAATTTAATTTCAATCCAGACGTGCTCACCATTTCGTCGAATACCTTTTACTACAACGGGTTGCTGCATTGGAGCAATATTCATTATATTAACGATAAAGGTATCAAGCGATTCCATATCTTCGGGGTAGATAAAATCAGCTAGCCCGCGATCAATAATATGCGTTTTTTTGTAATCAAAAATATAAGCAAAACGATCATTACAATAATCGATTTTACCGTTTTCATTATTAATCGTACAAATACCAGCCAAAGATGACTGTAATAATAAATTATAACGTTCTTCTGATTCGACTAACGCGGTTTTATTGAGAGTGTGATCATCGAGTTCACGACGCAATTCATTATTTGCTAATCGTAATTGATTAGTGCGCTGGCGAATTTTTTTCTCTAATTCATTAGTATATTTTTTTAACGTTTGTTCAGCCGTTTTTTGCTCTGATATATCATCAACCACTAAAACAGCAAAACAATTACGGGTATTAAATTTTTTTTCATTTTCATGCAAGCGCCGTAATGAAAAACGTAATGACTTATTAAGATTGCTGCCAGGACTACTTTCCCATTCCAAAAAATTATCGTTTTGTAAGCCTTGCCAAATATGAGTCCAGTCAATTTTATAATTTTTCGTAACACCTGCAATTAATGGTTTTATAACTTCTTCAACACTATGCCCTAAATGAGAATTAACAGTCCCAAGCCCCCAACTATCAATTGTTCGATTAACCCTAACAATATTTGCATCTTTATCCAACACGATAACAAGCTGTGGCATTATATCAATGGTGCTTTCCCATTCTTTTTTTGCCTGAAAAATACTTTTAGTATGCTGTTCCACCACAGGATGCATATTCGGTTTCATTAATGAAATTGATATGACATTAGCCATCGCATTCAAAAATGCAATTTTTGACTTGTTAAATTCGCGATCTGTTTCTGAATAAACAGCTAAAATACCAGTACCACCACCTTCAATCGAAATCGGGACACTGATACCACTAACCACCGAGTAACCACCAATTAACGTCGATGCCATTTCACGATCAGTTTCATTTGCTTCAGTGAAAGAAATAATGTCCCGACATAATAACGACATTATAATTGCGCGTTGGCCGTGTAAATTTTCAGTTTCGGGAGGTAATCCATAAGTACCAATAACACAACACTCTTCAGCATCCTTAATAATTTCACCTACAATCACATAACTCACGGGTAAAACTTCAGCTATAAAATTAACAGTACGTTCAACCACCGAAGATCTATTTTCATGTTCCAAAAAAGTATCTTTAGTAAACTCACGCAACCGTCTCATGTATATTTGTTCAGACGCAGGACCATCCATTGGTATTTCTTGGGAGGACTCTGTCGCATCAAAATTTTTCATTTAATTTTTTTCATAAATAATATATCTAGCTGGTACTTAACGATTTAAAGCACCAACATACCGCTAATTTTGTATGGTTATTTGAGGGCAATATAGAAACAGAATACCTGATTTCATTGAATAACCGAATGTGCATTATAACATCGAATGCACAAGGTTATAAAATATAGATTCCTAGCGGCTTTATACCCTTTATATATCCAAGTATAATAGCAATTAATTAATAAATTTTAACATTTCGGATTCCAAATATGCTTCAAACGATTAAATTCACAACACTCAAACCACTAATTCAAGCTAAAATGTCCAACATAATGGCATACGGCGGCCTAGCACTATTTCTAACTAATTTCCCCGTTTACGCTGCTGATATTCACGATCATCATAAGGTCCCCATTAAAAAAGAATATAGTGTTGCATCTCCAGTCATCAAACTTTCAGAAATTGAAATAGTTGATACGGATAATAAACCCGCTACTTTGGCTACAGAATTAAATCAAGGCCCTGTTGTTATCAATTTTATTTTTACCAGTTGTACCGCAATTTGTCCGATATTGTCTTCAACCTTTTCTCAGATTCAAAAACGCTTTGACGAAATCAAAGTACCAAAAATAAAACTGGTTTCCTTTTCAATCGATCCTGAACGCGACACACCAGAGCGTCTAAAAAAATACGCACAAAAATTTAACGCTGGTGCACGTTGGAAGTTTTATACCGGAACCAAACAAAACATGTTAAATATAGAAAAAATATTTGGCAATTTTCGCGGTAATAAAATGAATCACCTGCCTTATACCTTTTTTCGTCTTAATAGCAAATCAAAATGGATTCGTTTAAAAGGTTTTGTTAGTGCATCAGCTATCATTAATGAAATAAATAATATCCATAAAAAATAATAACCACCACACTATTATGACTAAATATCTTAGTAAAAAAATACCGTTATATAGTTTAATAAGCGCGAGTATACTTTTAATATTTAGTAATTTAAGCTTAGTACACGCTCAACAACACAATATAGATGTAAAAATAATCAATGGTAAACGTATTTACCAACAAGGAATATTACCTAATGGTAAACCGCTTACCGGTATTGGCGCTGGTAATATAACCCTATCAGGTACGCAAGCCAGTTGTATTCGCTGTCATCGTCGTAGTGGTTTTGGTTCAACTGAAGGCAATTTGCGTATATCTCCTATTTTAGGTGATATTTTATACCGCCAACGCAATAAATCAGATAAAGAACTCACCCGACGTCGAATCAAAGGACATGGTGCTCGACCTGCCTATACAAACAGTTCATTGTCTCAAGCCATTACTCAAGGTTTAGGTGCGGATCAACGAGTCCTTAATAAATTAATGCCGCGATACCAGTTAACATCAAATGAATCCGATGCCATCATTGAATATTTAAAATCCCTAACCTTAAAAACAGAACCGGGAATAACCAAAGAAAACATTCATATTGCAACGATTTATAGTACTGATGTTGCAAATAAAAATACTCAAGCAATGCTAGATTTATTAAACGTTTTTATAAAAGACGTTAATGCAAAAACCAGACAAGAACAAAAACGTGCAACAAATGCTCCTTGGCATAAGCGTTGGGAATACCAGTCTTATCGAACAATCAAATTACACAGCTGGAAATTAACCGGCTCACCATCGAGTTGGAAACGACAATTAGAAAAATATTATGCGACACAAAACGTTTTTGCTGTTATTAATGGCATCAGTAACAAATCATGGAATGCCGTTCACCAATTTTGTAATAAAACAAATTTACCGTGTTTATTTCCAACAACCGAGTTGCCAATCATAGCAAAAAATAATATTTATAATTTTTATTTTTCAGGTGGTATCGCTTTTGATGCCAAATCAATCGCTTCACATATTAAAACATTTGCCAATAATACCAACAAAACCGTATTACAGGTTTATCGAAATAATGCAAAAAGCAAAACTGCCGCTAAAGTCTTAAAATCTGAGTTATCTTCAAATAAAACTATCGTTAAAAACCATGTTATTAAAATAAAAGATGCGCTATCAGCAACCAAATGGTCTGAATTAATAAAGCATTATAAACCAAATATAATTGTTTCTTGGCTAGATGCCAATGATGTATCGGCAATAAATACTAGGGCAGTTAATAGCAAAACCGTAGACCGACTTTATTATTCCTATTCACATTTAGGTGATGATTATCCTAAAATAATCATCGCAAATACTGAAAAATCCTTTCTGGTGTATCGTAATATGTTACCCAAACGTAAAAAATTGCACATGACCCGTGCGACCTTCTGGGCAAAAAGAAAAAATATTGATATTTCAAATGAAAAAATAATTGGTAACGCTTTTTTTGCCGCAACATTACTAAACCGGGCAATAAAAAAAATGCGCGCTTATTTAAAGCGCGACTATCTCGTTGAGATAGTTGAATCAATGCTGGAAAATAATGCTTTTCACTCAGTTTACCCAAATTTGGCACTCGGCCCCGATCAACGAATTGCATCAAAAGGTGCCTACATACTAGGGCCTCTCAATAACCAAGACGTTAATAAAAAACAAAATAATATTTGGATTAGACATTAAAGTAGCAAAATAAAGTTTAAAGAATAAATTACTGGACTAAAGAGTCGTCCTATGGCTGATGGACTATATGAAGTGAGAACTGATCTCGGTGATAAGTGTATTGCACGTGTGTTGTTCTTTTTTAAAAACGAAAAAATGGTGCAACTACATGGTTTTATAAAGAAAGCTCAAAAGACTCCGCAATCTGACTTAAATTTAGCAAAGAAACGAAAGACAGAGGTCGATAATGGCTAAACATAATAAACATATAGGCTCATCCCTTGATGACCTTCTGTTGGATTTAAGATCCAATAAGTTCCTTCTTTAAGATAAACGATTGCGAGCAAACAAATACGACCCAATCATTTGAGATGTACTTACGGCATACTTACAAAAGATTAGTTAACCTGAACTCGGGATAAGCAAATATAATTTAAATAAACAAATTAAGTCGTTACGTATGAATAATACTAAAGCCACCGGCTAGCATTTTTGAACAGCAATAAATATTTTTCTTATCCCGAGTTCAGGTTAGTTAGTGATTACTATTTGTGATGGTGTTGTAAATGGTGCCGGAAATAGGAATCGAACCTACGACCTTCGCGTTACGAGTGCGCTGCTCTACCGACTGAGCTATTCCGGCTTGATATAGAAAATTTATATTTTAT
>CAZEPW010000014.1:0-68948 GCA_964514215.1 uncultured Thioalkalispiraceae bacterium | reverse complement strand
CCATAACTCGAACCTGTACCAATATTATTTCCATTCAGGGCATCACCAGCACTAATAATATTGTCTCGAATATTTAAAGTAGCTGTATTTGCTATTGCCCCTGTTGCGTGAACAGCAAAAATATCCGACTCAGAGCTTGCGGTAACTGGCGTTAATAAAGCAGTAATATCAAATCCGGTTAACCAAGTATCACGGGTTATATTTTGAAAATCAATCGCACGCAGATGCGGACTATTGGTGATGTCTTTTTTAACGAGTATTTTTGTTTTGTTGCGAATGACATCGCGATTCCAATTTTTATCAAAACCACCAAATAAACTAACGCCATCGGCAATGATTAACGGTGGTTCTAAATAATTGGTGTTATTTTCTTTTGAGGTAACGTAAAGATCAAAGGCAGTACCATTAATTGTATTTTGTTGTATGGCGGCTTGAACGGTTTTAAATGGTGCTTTGCGAGTGCCAGGGTTTGGTGAAACCACAGTTGAATTAGCATCAATGAAAAATGCACTTGTTGGGTTTTTCATAATGTAGATAGTTGCCGTTGTTGATGCGGTGCAACCAAAACTATCGGTAACTCTAAATAAATAATTGAGTGTTGTTATCTGGCTGGGTATTTTAAATGTTTGAACGGCATTATTTACACTGCTGGAACTGGCGGTTATTAATTTTTCATTACCTTTGGGATTTTGTTTCCATGAATAACTCTCGATGATTCTATTGTTTGGTGTTGACGCACTGCCATCGAGAGAGAAGGTGTTGTTAACTGAATTTATAAAGTTTGCTGAGATTCCATATTTATTAGCTATTGCATCTTCGATGTTATTCGGTGTGATTGATGTTACATTAACGACTGGTATCGGTGGGGTAGCACAGGCTATGCTATTAATTTCAAAAATTTCAGTTTGAACAGCGCTGAGTTTATTCGTTGCACTGCGGGCAATGAATTTTAAGGTGTAAATGCCATCGAGTGAATCGCCATTACTATTTTTAGCTAATAATAAAATATCAGCAGGGACAGTTCCACCCATTATTATCGTGCCGATGCCATCGAAGTTTGGCTCATTATTACTATTATCATTTATTGTGTAAGATATGGCATTGCAGGTAGATGTCACGTCACAGCTAATCGACACATTTGGTGCAGTTTGGTATTGCTTATTGCCAATCCCATTTAGCTTGCCACTAAAGTTGGTGCTGACAATTGGTGTTGCTGTATTGGCTAAAATATCTTTAAGCTGGGTATTGGTTTTGTTATTGCCTTCATCAAAACCTTCAGGGTTATTATTTGCATCGGTAAGAATTGTAACTGTATCACTGGTGCCAGCTCGGTCGGTGTGTAATGATTGTTTGCCATCAGCACCGGTGAGTAAGTAATAATCAATGATTCTATCACCATTAAAATCAATGCCGGTTGTTGGATCATTAATGGGTGCAATAAAAACCAATTCGGGAATACCATTAGAGGTTAAGTCCAGTCCATCAGCACCGGGGATATTATCTGCTGATATGGCTGATGCTGAAACACAGCCACCACCGGATTTTTGTAATTGATTATTGGCACATGGATTTTTTTCAATTGGAGGAGGGGGCAAAGCACCAGCACTGCTGCCACCACCGCAGGATAATAATGTTAAACCCAATGCGCTGATAAGTGTTGTTGAACGCAGTATCGACAGTGCTGAGTTTAGTGTTGTGTGCGAGAGGTTTTGTTGCTTACATTCCATAGGGTAAAACTCCATGATGATATTGAAGGTGCTTTTTTGTTTAAACTTGTTTGTGCAAACCTCTTTGTTTTTAAGCAAAGAGGTTTTTAGTTATTCTTTATAATTTAAAAGTTTTTTATATCACTATTTCCTGATAACCCCGGTGCGCCTGTGCCCGGACTATTTGTTGTGGTATCTTGGTTTATTATTCCGCCTAATCCGGGTTGTCCAAATTTTATTTTGTTACCGTTGAGGGTTGGAAGTGTTGAGTCGGTGCCAGCAAAAAGGCCATAGGAAACACCACCATCACCGGCTGCGCCGTGACGTGCATTGCCGCCGTTGCCACCATTACCTATTGTGATTGTGTTGTCCGTTATCTCTGGGGAATTGGATGTATCAAAGTAAACTCCGATAGAAGGGCCGCCGCCGCCGCCGCTGGCATCACCACCATTACCACCGGGGCTACCATCTTGGCCATTGCTTCCAACACCACCAGTAAATGAAGCATTTGGTGTAGTACATGTAATATTACTTCCACCAATACCTCCTGTGCCACCAAGTCCACCAAGTCCGCCTAAACCAGCATCTCCAGCTTGGCCGGCATGTGAAGAAATAATTGAATTTGTGCTTAAATTTGTAATTGTATTATTTAGGTATATTGCAATTGATGCTCCTCCACCATTACCATACTGTCCTGCATCACCAGCGAACCCTGCTTCACCGCCACCGCCGCCACTTCCACCGAAGGCATGATCGAGACCATTAATATAAGCGCCACCACCACCGCCGCCACTTCCACCAAAACTACCATTTTGGCCTTTAACTCCATTACCGCCGTTTGAAATTAAAAAATAATTAGTTGCAAAATTACTAGAAAGAGAGCCACCAATATTTTGGTGTTCTACTGGAGCTACTACTGCTAATGGGCATCCAATTTCACCTCGTGTTTTTACTGGAAAAGCATCTTCAACACTAAAAGATAGTGTTTTTCCTCCTAATCCAGCACAAATTCCTAGACCAGGTGCACCATCAATATTTTCAGCATTGCTATTTAAAATAATAGTGTAACCACCATGACCACCGGATTCACCTGCTATTGAAGTAATCATTGAAGATCCTCCTTTGCCACCTAACACAATAGGTGGGGTTTCAGTCCACAATGAATTGCAAACGCCTTGCTTTCCATTTTCACCTGCAGCTCCTGTAGCACCGTTTAAACCATTGATACCTTTAGCACCAATTCCACCTTTACCTGATGAAATTATATTTAATTCAATTTTTGTAATAGCAACTGTAGAAACATAAATTCCATAACTCGATCCCGTACCTATACTATTTCCATCTAAGGCATCACCCGCATTAATAATATTACGCTGAATTGTTAACGTTGCTGTATTGCTTAGCTCTCCTGTAGCATGAACCGCAAAAACATCCGATTCACTAGTTACCGTGAGGGGCTCAAGTAAAGCCGTTATATCAAAACCGGTTAACCAAGTATCACTGGTTATATTTTGAAAATCAATTGCACGTAGATGCGGATCGTTTGTAATATCTTTTTTAACCAGAATTTTAGTTTTGGTGCGAATAACGTCACGATTCCATTGGCTATTAAAACCACCGAATAAACTAATGCTATTACTAATGATTAATGGTGTTTCAAAATAATTGGTATTATTTTCTTTGGCTACAATATAAAGATCAAAGTTTGAATTATTAGCTGTGTTTTGTTGTATAGCAGCTTGAATCGATTTTAAAGGTGAAGTGCGTGTGCCATTATTGCGGACATCGATTCCAATATTACCATCTACAAATATTGCCGCGCTTGGATCTTTCATCACAAATACAGTTGCCGATGAATTAATCGTTGAAGTACAACCGTTGATATCAGAAATATTAAGGTTAAAGTGTAATGTTGTAACACGATCGGGGATGGTAAAAACTTGATTTTTAGTTGTTGGGTCGATAAAGGTTAATGGCGTTTCATCACCTTTAGTAATTTGATTCCACTCGTAGCTTGCTATTGTTCTGGCGTTTTGTTCAGCACCAGTCAGAGTAAAGCTATTTATTGTTGACGATGGTAAATTCTTTGTTAATTCATATTCTTGTGCAAGGTTATTTGATCGCGAAGCTGATGTTGCACTAAGAGTAATCGTTGGTAGTAACGGTTGATTACAAACCTGGCTATCAATAATAAATACTTCAGTTTGCACGGCACTCAGAACACCCGAGGCACTACGTGCTATAAATTGTAATTCATAACGTCCATCAATCGATAAGCCATTGCTATTTTTGCCTAGTAACAAATCTTGTGCAGAAATTGTATCGCCCAAAATAATAGTACCAATGCTGGTAAAATCTGGTGTGGCACCGTTGATAGAATAGGATATGGCATTGCATACGGTTGTGGTATCACAATTGATAGCAATATTAGGTGCTTGTTCGTATATTTTATCATTGATGCCATTTTTACCACTAAAATTAGTGCTGACAACGGGGGTTGCGGTATTGGCTAAAATATCTTTAAGCTGGGTATTGGTTTTGTTATTGCCTTCATCAAAACCTTCAGGGTTATTATTTGCATCGGTAAGAATTGTAACTGTATCACTGGTGCCAGCTCGGTCGGTGTGTAATGATTGTTTGCCATCAGCACCGGTGAGTAAGTAATAATCAATGATTCTATCACCATTAAAATCAATGCCGGTTGTTGGATCATTAATGGGTGCAATAAAAACCAATTCGGGAATACCATTAGAGGTTAAGTCCAGTCCATCAGCACCGGGGATATTATCTGCTGATATGGCTGATGCTGAAACACAGCCACCACCGGATTTTTGTAATTGATTATTGGCACATGGATTTTTTTCAATTGGAGGAGGGGGCAAAGCACCAGCACTGCTGCCACCACCGCAGGATAATAATGTTAAACCCAATGCGCTGATAAGTGTTGTTGAACGCAGTATCGACAGTGCTGAGTTTAGTGTTGTGTGCGAGAGGTTTTGTTGCTTACATTCCATAGGGTAAAACTCCATGATGATATTGAAGGTGCTTTTTTGTTTAAACTTGTTTGTGCAAACCTCTTTGTTTTTAAGCAAAGAGGTTTTTAGTTATTCTTTATAATTTAAAAGTTTTTTATATCACTATTTCCTGATAACCCCGGTGCGCCTGTGCCCGGACTATTTGTTGTGGTATCTTGGTTTATTATTCCGCCTAATCCGGGTTGTCCAAATTTTATTTTGTTACCGTTGAGGGTTGGAAGTGTTGAGTCGGTGCCAGCAAAAAGGCCATAGGAAACACCACCATCACCGGCTGCGCCGTGACGTGCATTGCCGCCGTTGCCACCATTACCTATTGTGATTGTGTTGTCCGTTATCTCTGGGGAATTGGATGTATCAAAGTAAACTCCGATAGAAGGGCCGCCGCCGCCGCCGCTGGCATCACTGCCATTACCACCGGGGCTACCATCTTGGCCATCGCTACCTTTACCTGGAATATCGCCACAATCTGCAGGAGATAGAGGTGTTGTACCAGGTGAACCAGCTTTTCCACCTTTTCCACCTTTTCCACCTTTTCCACCTAGACCTCCGTTTCCAGCAAGTTGTGCATTTCCACCATTTGTAGAAAATATAGTATTTTGAGATATGGTTGAGTTTGAGTTCTTTATATAAATAGTAAAACTACCACCTCCACCTAGCCCAGCTATGCCCGCTCCGCCTGCTTCACCTGCAGCGCCACCACCGCCACCACCACTTCCGTAAGAATATGCAAGAGTCGTTACTGAACCACCACCACCTCCACCACTTCCTCCAGTTGAACCATTTATACCTTGTTCACCATTAGCTCCGTTAGATGGAACATAATAAGCGGTAAAACTTCCAATCTTGTTTCCTGAAATTGAACTATGATTTAATGAAGGAAGTAATACTAATGGGCAAATTGTATTTAGTGTTCTTGTTGAAACTGTTGTTGCATCTTTAAATGGGGTTGTCTCAGCAAAGTAATAAGATATACCACCTAAACCTGCACAAACACCATTGCCTGGTTTCGCATCTACTGGTGAATTACTGCTTGTTTGGTATCCCCCATTTCCTCCTGCTTGTCCCGATGCATTTGGATTAATATTGGATACTCCACCAATACCACCTAATCGGACTGGTGGACGATTAGAACCAATTAAAAGACAGATACTAGTTTCGCCATCATCACCTGATGCTCCTTGGGCACCTGCTACCCCATTGTTCCCTTTTATTCCTGTACCACCTTTACCTGATAGAATAACATTATTATCTATATTCGTAGTTGCAACAGTAGAAACATAAACACCATAACTCGAACCTGTCCCAATAGTATTTCCATTTAGAGCATCACCAGCATTAATGGTATTGTGTTTAATTGTTAAAGTTGCTGTGTTCGCTATATCACCGGTTGCATGAACAGCAAAAATATCAGATTCAGAAGTGGCTGTTGCAGGCAATAGTTTTGTTGATATATTAAATCCTGTTAACCAGGCATCGTTCTTTATTTGTTGGAAATCCAATCCTTTTAAATGTGGGCTGGTGTTGATATCTTTGCTAATAAATATTTTTGTTTTTGCATTAATCACATCACGATTCCAACCAGAATTAAAGCCACCGTATAAACTCATTCCGGTTGGAATGATGAGGGGTGGTTCTTCATAAACAACGCCACCGGCATTTGCGATATACAAATCAGGAGTGTTGTTTGGTTGTGATTTTGCTGCTGTTAGCGCTTGATTTATAGTCTTAAATGGATCTGAACGGGTTCCATTATTAAGACTGTTTGTTGAAGCACTGTTAATAAAAAGTGCAGCTTTAGGATTTTCCATTACGTAAAGGGCAGTTTCTGTTGGCGCTGAGGTACAACCAAAATCATCGGTGACTGTTAGTGAATAACGTAAGGTTGTTACTCGTTTGGGTGTGATGAACGTTTTAATTTTTGGAGTTGAACTAGGCTGTTCGGTTAGCATGCCTTCATCCCCCAACATAATTTGTTGCCAGGTATAACTAATAATATTTCTTTGAGTTGCTTTTGATAAACTTCCATCGAGTGTAAATGTATTGCTTAGTGCATTGCTGTCATTTTTGACTAATTCATTATTAATAGTGGCAGGTATTGCTGATGTGGTAATGATTGCCTGTGGTGGCGTTTGGCAAGCGGTGCTGTCAATTTCAAATGTTTGTGGATTTGTTAATGTTGTGATACCGGCGGCTGTTCTTGCGATGATTTGCAGTGAATAAATGCCATCGATAGAATTGCCACTGCTGTCTTTGGCTAAGCTAAGTTGTTGTGTCGAAATAGTGCTGCCATAGACAATAGCGCCATTGCCTAAAAAACTGGGTTCGATGTTGCTATCAAGAGAATAAGATAAAGAATTGCATGGATAGTTGGTATTGGTTGTTGTATTGATGCTATTGCAACGCACTGAAATATTAGGTGCCTGCTGATATTTACCTGCTAGAGGCGTAATTAAAATTATTGGTTTGATTTTATTATTTAATAGTTTTTCAAGATCGGTATTGTTTGGGCTGTTGCCGGTATTAAAACCGATTGGGTCGCCATTGTTATTGGTGATAATGGTGACCAGTTGGCTTGTGGCACTGCTAGTGGTGTGTAGAGATTTTTTTCCTTGAGCATCAATAAGCAAATAGTAATCAATATCATTATCACCGTTAAAATCCACGCCAGTGGCTGTCGCGAGCGGCTGGGTGGGGGATATATAAACTAATTCGGGAATCGTGTTATTCGTTAAGTCGAGTCCGTCTGCTGCTGGTGTTTTATCTAAATTTATTTCTACAACATTAATGCAACCACCACCAAAAACTTGTAATTGAGTTGTTGAACAGGGGTTTAATTCTGGAGGTGGTGGGGGAAGTGTTGTGCTGTTGGAGCCGCCACCACAAGAAAGTAAGCTAAGGCTCAGTAAAATGATGAATAACGTTGTTATCAGGTTGTTATTTTTTGATGATGATAACAAACGAGATGGGCTTGGTTGATAGTTATCCATACTGTAAAGCTCCACTTTAATAATAATTTATTTTTGTTATTGCATTTGGGGGTACTTTTTAACAGATAATAACGGATGGGGCAATGAGTTTGGAACTTTTGATTGTGCATAAAAAAACCTCGGTGCTAGTAGCATCGAGGTTTTTTTGAACAGTTTTAAGAATTAAACTGGTTTAGAACATTTTGCTGTATGCAATTTCTAGGAAGTTTTGTTCCATTTCAACTTCTATTGTACCGCCACCAAATGCTGGTATTCCAGGTCCAAATTCTCCAGATACACTATTTTTAAAGCTATGAACAAAGTCAACTGTATATTCGCTGTTTGCATCAATTCTGTTGGTGAAGCCTAGAGTTAAATGATCGGTAATAACTCCAGGAGCTAGAAATGCGACTGAAACCTCAGCACTTGTAACAGGGTTATCACCATGGTTCCAACCTGCACGATAAGTCCAATCAGCGCTTGATTGATATGCAACACCTAGTTTGAAAACATTAATAGATTTCCAACCAAACCCTGGACCGCCAGTTGAACCAAATGTTTTGCCTTTTGCTAATTCACCAATACTATTTCCAATTGCATCTACACCTTCATAGTCAATATATAGATAATCAAAAACTAGTGTTGTTTTTGGATTTAAATTATAAGCAATACCCGCAGTAAATGTTGATTGAATATCTAATTGCCCTTGATTCGCGAATAGCCCTTTATATTTATCAAATTTACTCATTTCAATTTTGGGTTGATAGGATATTCCGTATTTAAGTTCAGGAGTAATATCACCTTGTATACCAATTTTGACACCAAAGCCGGTTGAAGAATCTACACCATTGTTTGATAAATTTCCACTAGATTCTGAACTTTGCGCGAAAGCCTCTAAGCCAGTTGCCTCAAATGTTTGATAAGCTGCAAGAATTGAAATACCTACAGTTGTATTACTGCCTACTTTACGTCCATAAGTTCCTGATAAAAATAATTGAGCTAAATTGATACCTGTTTTTGTACCGTTAGCAGTATTAGGAGCCCCAGAATTAATACCAAAATTAGTACTATATTCAGTATTCATACCGCCAGCAGCATTTAAGCCAATTGACCATGCTGATTGGCTATCAATTGGGAAAGCCATACCAAATGATGGAATTACGAATAAATCTTGACCACTAGTTTGTGAGCCACCAAAAGGAGTATTGTTAGTTAACTCATATTTACGCGGACTAGGACTAAATAATCCAATCGCAACATCCATTCGATCCCCAACTCCAACAACAGCCGCAGGGTTAGTTACAATAGAAGCATTTTCATTTGCCATCGCAGCGCCAGCGCCACCAGTTCCGCGCGCTTTTGCGCCGTTACCTTCGGATAGCAATCCGTTTGTTGCAAACGCAGTCGCAGGTAAAATTAAACTTGATACGATCGCAGTCGCAATAAATTTTTTCTTAAAAGATTTCATTGAATGTCTCCTCCCCATTATCCTGGAGTGTAGTAAATTGTTATAGTTATAAATATCGTTATTGTTTTATGACAAATAATGACGTGGTACGACACAATCATTCATGACTTGTCACTCCACGTCAAGTATTTAAATTTTTATCTGTTTCTAGATATTTTGTATTTGTATCGCATTTTATAAGTTTCCACAAATTAATTAGCCAAAACTAAAACGTTTATCACATTTATTTTTTAGATTTTAACTTTTGGACCGTTAAGTAAAATTTAATTTTTTTGAATTAAAAAACTTAAAATACCATGGTAATTTGATAAATTGCGTTTAACATCAGTTTCTACTGATTTTATAAAAATGTATTTTAAATGTGTCTGTATTGTTTCAAGGTACTGTTTATTATTGATATATTTTTATACTTTATATATATCTTATTTTTACTAATAATTATTGATATTTTAAGCTATTATCACGTAATTTTTTAAGTTTATTGCCTATTTTTTGTTATGTTTTGTTAATCTAACGTAATAAATGATAATATTTATTGTTATTTATTTCAATGGTTTATAATAATATTTCTTGATTTTTTATCGGTTGTTTTAATTGTATAACTAAAAAACGGTTAGTATTTTTTACAAAAAAACAACTTGACAGTATGCGTGTTAAGTGGGGATGATGTTGCTACCTGCTATATTTTCTGTTGCACAAAAAATACCCATGTGTCTTTTTTGCAACAAACAAGTTGGTAATTGCAGAATTCTGTCTGTTTTAACATTTTTGCTGTGTTTTGAGCAGTTTACTGAGAATTCTGGAAAATAATAAAAAAAATATAACTTACATACAAAAATACTACGGAAGCCACTTTATGAAAAATATTAGAAGATACTTTGTGCATAGTTTTAGTTTAACAACGGTAATTAGAATTTTCGTGTTTAACCTAATCTTAGTTTTACCTTTCTCTGTTACAGCGGAAGAATTATTAAAACCTTTTTATCTTTCAAAAGTTGTCTCTGGTGTGCTTCAAGAACAAGCAATTGCAACTAAAAAACAATTAACGGATGCTGGCTTTACTGTTGCAGGGGAATACAGCCCCTATCCTTCAGTTGTAATTTTATTGGTAACGAATAAGGCATTAAGTGATGCGGCTAAGCAAACGCCTTATGGTATCTTCGGTCTTGTGCAGCGTGTGACCTTAACGCAAGACAATAAAGACGTGCAGATTGCTTATACTAACCCAACCTACTATTCACATGCTTACCGAATGAAATCCGATTTAGCTGGGGTGAGTGCTTTATTACAAAAAACGTTAGGCATGAAAAAAAGTTATGGCTCTGAAAAAGGGCTGACATCTGAAAAATTACGTGACTACCAATATAAATGGTTAATGCCTTATTTTTACGATCGATTAGTTTTAGCTGAATATAAAACTCACGATGAAGCGCTTGCGGGTGTTGAAAAAGCCTTAAAGGCAGGTAAAGGTGAAACCTCTAAAATTGCTCGAATTGATCTTGAGGGCACCAAATCTTCACTTTTTGCGGTTACTTTAAAAGGCTCAACGGATGAAACGGAATGTAGTGGTGATAACTACATTATGAAGCAAATTGATTTTAAAAAGCTTCGTTCCACAGGCCACCTCCCTTATGAGATGGCTGTTGTTGATAACAAGGTTTATGCCTTACCGGCTGAATTTAGAATTGCGATTAGTTTCCCTGACTTATCGATGATGGGTAGTAATAGTTTTGCTTCTATCATGTGCGCTCCATCAGCAATTGAAACGGCATTAACATTTGCTGCCGGTGGCACTCTAGAAGAAGATAATTAAGACGAGGGTAATTAATTTTATTCTCATAACAATTTGTCAAAAAGTAATTTGCTTTTTGAAATACCGAATCCGGAGAATCTAGCCAATATATTATTTGCTGGGTTAATTGGATATATTGTGAAACATTTTAAATTAATGAATGTTGAGCAATATTAGTGAGGGGTGGGTAATACCGCATTTTAAAAACCTCATGTTTTGCGACTGGTACTTAGCCCCACCGTTTGGTGGGGCTTTTTTTATGCCTGCTATTTTGATTCTACCTAATCAGCTGGCTTTCTATGCAATTTATCGCCTAAGTGGTTCAATTTTCGTGTATTTTCAGGTCTCTTTCGGTTACTATTTAGCTCCTAAAATCTGGATTAATCTGTTCAAAATCAATTTGAAACAGGCTTGAATATTGATGATACTAATCGCATTTGTGAGCTTGTTTGTTCATTTTATAGTAATAATCTAAATGACTATTTTATATCTATCTATTTGTTTTTTAAGAATAATTAAATGAGGCTGAGTTTTTTATGTTCAAAAAAGAGTTAACTATTGCAGGCTACGATGATGAACTTTTGGGGGCTATCAATAATGAAATCACGAGACAAGAACAGCATATTGAATTAATTGCGTCTGAAAATTACGCCAGTCCGCGTGTGATGGAAGCTCAAGGTTCGGTTTTAACGAACAAATACGCAGAAGGCTATCCTGGTAAGCGCTATTACGGTGGTTGTGAGAACGTTGATGTTGCGGAGCAATTAGCGATTGATCGTGTTAAAAAACTGTTTGATGCCGATTATGCCAATGTTCAGCCACATTCTGGTTCGCAAGCGAATGCAGCGGTTTATTTCGCATTATTAAATGCTGGTGATACGGTGTTAGGAATGAGCTTAGCCCATGGCGGCCATTTAACGCATGGCTCAAAGGTCAACTTTTCGGGTAAGTTATTTAATGCTATTCAATATGGTTTGAATGAAGCAACTGGTGAAGTTGATTATGAGCAAGTAGAAAAACTGGCTTTGGAGCATAAACCTAAAATGATAGTGGCAGGTTTCTCTGCTTATTCGCGTATTATGGACTGGCAGCGATTTCGTGATATTGCGGATAAAGTTGGGGCATATTTAATGGTTGATATGGCGCATGTGGCTGGTTTAGTAGCAACGGGTGAATATCCTTCTCCTGTTCAAATTGCCGACGTAACAACGTCAACAACACATAAAACCTTACGCGGCCCACGTGGTGGAATTATATTGGCAAAATCTAATCCTGAACTTGAAAAGAAATTTAATTCATTAGTCTTTCCGGGAACACAAGGTGGGCCGTTAATGCACATTATTGCAGCGAAAGCCGTTGCGTTTAAAGAAGCATTAGAGCCTGAGTTTAAAACGTATCAGCACCAAGTTATTTTAAATGCTCAGGCCATGAGTAAAGTATTTATTAAACGTGGTTTTGATATTGTTTCCGGTGGTACTGACAATCATTTATTTTTAGTTGATTTTATTAAAAAAGGATTAACCGGTAAGGCTGCTGATGCGGCTTTAGGTGCCGCTAATATCACGGTTAATATGAATGCGGTACCTAATGATCCGCAATCACCATTTGTGACCAGCGGTATTCGTGTTGGCACACCAGCGATTACTACGCGTGGCTTTAAAGAAACGCAATCGGAACAGTTAGCGGGTTGGATGTGTGATATTCTTGATGATGTTACGAACCAAGATATGATTGCAACGGTAAAACAAAAAGCCCTCGATATTTGTGCTGAATTTCCAGTGTATGAACATTAATATTTTGATTAGTTTTATTAAAAAAAATTAAGTAAAGGTTGTTTTAATGCATTGCCCATTTTGCGGACACGATGATACTAAAGTAAATGACTCGCGTTTAACCAACGAGGGCACGGCAGTACGTCGACGACGAGAATGCTTAGCTTGTTATGAGCGTTTTACCACATTTGAAACCGCACAATTAATTTTACCGCGTGTTATTAAACGAGATGGTAATCGAGTTCCGTTTAGTGAAGAGCGGTTACATTCGGGTATTTTAAGGGCGTTAGAAAAAAGGCCGGTTGATACCGACGATGTTGAAATTGCCATTAGTAAAATCATGAAGCGAGTTCGCAGTAATGGCGATCGGGAAATTGAAACTGCAATAATTGGTGAGTGGGTGATGAATGAGCTACGTGATTTAGATCAAGTTGCTTATGTTCGATTTGCATCAGTCTATCGAAGTTTTCAAGATGTAAGTGCGTTTGAAGATGAAATTGAAAAACTAAAACACGTACCAACTGGAGAAGCAAAAAAACGTCAAATTTCACTACTGCCATCTGAGGACGATGACGATGCGTAATAGAGTTAATATTATATTGTCAAAAAATCAATATGCAAACGATCGCGAGTTTATGGCGCGTGCCATTCGTTTGGCTGAACGCGGTGCTTATACGACTTATCCAAACCCGTGTGTGGGTTGTGTTATTGTAAAAGATAATGAAATCATCGGTGAGGGCTGGCATATTGAAGCGGGTAAAGAGCATGCCGAAATTAATGCGCTTAATGATGCTGGCATTACTAATGTTAAGGGTGCAACAGTTTACGTGTCTTTAGAGCCTTGTAGTCATAAGGGACGAACCGGACCGTGTAGTACGGCTTTAGTTAAAGCGCAAGTTGAAAAAGTGCTTGTTGCTATGTTAGATCCAAATCCTTTAGTGTCTGGCCAAGGTGTTCAGGAATTAAAAGATAATAATATTGAGGTTGAAGTTGGTGTGTTGCAAGCTCAAGCCGAACAATTGAACCCGGGTTATATTAAAAGAATGCAAACCGGTAGACCTCGGGTTATTAATAAAATGGCCATGAGTTTAGATGGACGAACTGCCTTAGCGTCGGGTGAAAGTAAATGGATAACATCAGAAGATGCGCGGCATGATGTTCAAAAGCTACGAGCGCGCAGTTCGTGTATTCTAACCGGGGTTGGAACTATTTTAGCGGATGATCCTTCGATGACTGTTCGAATAGATGGTATTTTACAACAACCATTACGCGCTATTATTGACACTCATTTAAGCACACCGCTTGATGCAAAAATTTTATCGCAACAAGGTAAGACAATTATATTTACCGGTCGAGATGATGAAGGTGATAGACAACGTTTTGCTAAACACGGAATTGAAGTGATTAACATTCAGCAAAAGGGCAACAACCTTGATTTAGGAATGATTGTTGATTACTTAGGTCAATTAGAAATTAATGAAGTATTACTCGAAGCCGGTGCTACACTCAGTGGCGCGATGCTTCAAGCCGGTTTGATTGATGAATTGGTGATCTACATGGCACCTATTTTATTAGGTAATAAATCCAGAGGTATATTTAACTTATCAAATTTGGATAGTATGAATCAAAAAATATCGCTGAATATTATTGAACAACGCGCAATTGGGGTTGATTGGCGAATTCGAGCTACTTTTTCAAAAATGGAAGATTAATTTAGATGTTTACCGGAATAATTCAGGCAATAGGACATATAAAGGCGATTAACCCGCAAGGTGATGATATTCGTTTGCAGGTGGAGTGTAACAAACTTGATTTAAGTGATGTTCAATTAGGTGACAGTATTGCGGTTAATGGTGTGTGTCTTACTGCTGTTGAATTAAGTAAAGATTCTTTTACGGCTGATGTGTCAAATGAAACATTAACGTGTACTACTTTTGCTGATTTAGCGATTGGTCTAGCCGTTAATTTAGAAAAGGCACTGACTCCGATGACTCGACTGGGTGGTCATCTTGTTAGTGGTCATGTTGATGGTATCGGAACAATTACCGAACGTTTTAGCGATGGTCGTTCCGAAAGCTTTGTTATTCAAGCGCCAGCGGAATTAGCAAAATACATTGCAGTAAAAGGCTCTATTTGTGTTAATGGTATTAGTTTGACGGTGAATAATGTTGATGGTGCATCATTTAGTTTAAATATAGTGCCGCATACTTTGCAAGAAACCAATATGGATGCTTATCAAAAAGGCACTCATGTGAATTTGGAGGTTGATGTTATTGCGCGTTATCTAGAGCGTTTGATGTTAGGTGATAATGCTGCGGTGACAGGCAGTAAAATTGATGAAGCATTTTTAGCTGCTTCTGGCTTTATAAAATAAATTAATTTTAATACATTAAGAAAAGAATCAGGACGTGTAACATGCAGTTAAATTCCATTGAAGATATTATTGAAGATTTTAAACAAGGAAAAATGGTTATCTTAATGGATGACGAAGATCGTGAAAATGAAGGCGATTTAATAATTTCAGCCAGTGTTGTAAAACCTGAAGATATTAATTTTATGGCAACCAATGGTCGAGGGTTGATTTGTTTAACGTTAACGCAGGAACGTTGCGAGCAATTAAATTTGCCATTAATGGTGTCACAAAATAATGATCAGCACGGCACTAATTTTACTATGTCGATTGAAGCTGCGCATGGTGTGACCACCGGAATTTCAGCAGCTGATCGTGCGGTTACGGTTCAAATGGCGGTGGCTGCTGATGCAAAACCACGAGACATTGTACAACCGGGGCATATTTTTCCATTAATGGCTAAACCCGGCGGTGTTTTAACACGAGCTGGCCATACTGAAGCAGGGTGTGATTTAGCGAAATTAGCCGGGCATGAACCGGCGGCGGTTATTGTTGAAATTTTAAATGAAGATGGCAGCATGGCGAGGCGCTCAGATTTAGAAACGTTTGCTAAGCAGCATGATCTCAAAATTGGTACAGTAGCCGATTTAATCCATTATCGAATGCAACATGAGAAAACCATTGAGTGTGTTGCAAGCTCTAAATTAGTAACAAAGCATGGAGAGTTTAAACTACATGCTTATAAAAACTTAATCGATGAAGGTTTACATTTTGCGATTGTGTTTGGTGATATATTGGATAGCGCTCCGTTAGTTCGGGTTCATATTCAAAATAGTTTGTGTGATTTATTTAGTAATTTACATGACGGCTGTGGTTGGCCGCTTGATGATGCTTTGAAACGCATCGCTGATGAAGGGCAGGGGGTATTAGTGATGCTGCGATTGCCTGAATCTACTGATGAGCTTGTGCAGCAAATAAAAAATTATGCAATTGAGGATGATACTGGCGAATCGGTTTCAGCAACGGCAAGTGACGATTTGCGAACCTTTGGTATTGGCGCTCAAATCTTGCGTGATTTAGGTATACGCCATATGCGTGTTTTAAGTGCACCGAAAAAATTACATGGTTTATCCGGTTTCGATTTAGAAATTGATGAATACATACAAAGTTAATTAATAATTGATATAGAGGAATTAAAAATGTCTAAGATAAAGACAATCGAAGGCGAACTGACCATTAGAGGTATTCGATTTGGTTTAGCCGTTGCGCGATTTAATAGTTTTGTTGTTGAGAGTTTATTAGATGGTGCTGTTGATACTCTATTACGTCATGGTGCTGCTGACAACGATTTAGAAATTATTCGTGTTCCTGGTGCTTATGAATTGCCGCTGGTTGTTCAAAAAATGGCTAACTCAAAAAAATACGATGCCATTATTGCATTAGGCGCGGTTATTCGTGGTGGCACTCCACATTTTGAATATGTTGCTGGTGAGTGTACCAAAGGACTAAGCCAAGTGATGATGCAATCTGGTTTACCTATTTCGTTTGGTGTTTTAACTGTCGACTCTATTGAGCAGGCAATAGAACGCGCTGGCACTAAAGCTGGTAACAAAGGCGCAGAAGCCGCAATGTCTGCTGTTGAGATGGTTAATGTACTTAGGAAAATTGATTAATAAATTATGAGCAATAAACGATCTCGTGCGCGGCGTTATGCTGTTCAAGCTTTATATCAATGGCAACTCAGTGGTTTAGATATTGAGGACATTAAAAAACAATTTTATGAAGAATACAATTTTAAAAAAATTGATGCTGTTTTTTTTGATGAAGTCATATACAAGGTTCCCTCATTAGTTTCTGAGTTAGAAGCTAAAATAGTTCCTTATATATCTCGTTCTTATAGCGATATTGATCCAATTGAAAAAGGAATTTTGTTATTAGGTTGTTATGAGTTATCACATCGTCCTGATGTGCCTTACCGTGCGGTTATTAATGAAGCGATTGAACTGGCTAAAACATTTGGAGCAGAAGATGCGCATAAATTTATTAATGGCGTGCTTGATAAAATTGCGTTAATTGAACGTGAACTCGAAGTGAAGGCGCGATCAAAAAAATCTTCATAATATTATTTGCGATTCTTTACGATGCCCAATTCAACATCCCATTTAATAGTCGAGTCAGAATTCCAAATAATCGAACGATATTTTAATAAGCAGCAATGCAAATCAAGTAGCATCATCAAGGGCATCGGTGATGATGCTGCTGTTATCGATGTGTCTAATCAATCAACGCTGGTAATATCGGTGGATACTTTATTATCTGGTGTTCATTTTCCTATTTCAACAACGGCTTATGATGTTGGTTATAAATCGTTAGCCGTTAATTTAAGTGATTTAGCTGCTATGGGGGCAACACCTGCGTGGTTTACTTTGGCGCTTACTTTACCAGAAAGTAATTCATCGTGGGTTAACGAATTTTCACAAGGGTTATTTGATCTTGCTCAGCAATATGATATTGATTTAGTTGGTGGTGATACAACGAAAGGGCATCTTAGTATTACGCTACAAATAGCGGGTTATACGGATAAAAATAATGTGATGTATCGACATTCAGCACTCGTTGATGATGATATTTATGTTTCGGGTTTTCTTGGTGATGCCGGTGCTGGATTAGTCGCGATAAAAAATAAACTTAATTTGAGTGATACAAATATAGATTATTTAATAAAACGTTTAAATCGTCCATCGCCACGGGTTGAGCTTGGACAACTGTTAGCGCCATTTGCAAATGCTTGTATTGATATTTCCGATGGTTTATTAGCAGATTTAACACACATTACTAAATTAAGTGGCTGTGGTGCAACGATTAATATTGAACAACTCCCTGTTTCGATTGAACTTAAAAATAGTGGCTTACGAGAAAATTATTATCAAATGGCTCTTGGTTCTGGTGATGATTATGAATTGTGTTTTACCGCAGCCAAAAAATATCGCTCGGCTATTGATATTATTTCTAAACAACTTGAAATACCAATAACTAAAATTGGTGTGATTGATAAAGATAAAATAGTTAAATGTTATTTTGATAATAAACCATTCAATTATCAAAATAGTGGATATGAGCATTTTAAAGAGTAAAAATAACATGATTAAATATTTTAGAGCGGCTGTGCCATTTAAACTGCTATTAAACCCGATTCATTTATTAAGTTTTGGTTTTGGTAGTGGCTTATCACCGTTTGCATCGGGAACCTTTGGTACACTAGCAGCCATTCCTTTTTATTATTACATGCAGTCGCTACCAATTGGTTATTATTTGATGATGGTCGCTTTGACTTTTGCGCTGGGGGTGTATATTTGTGATGTTACTTCTAAGGCATTAGGTGTGCATGATCATGGAGCCATTGTATGGGATGAATTTGTCGGATATTTTATTACGATGATTGCGCTGCCCTCTGGTTGGGTTTATATAGTCGTTGGTTTTTTTATGTTTAGAGTATTCGATGTTTTTAAACCTTGGCCGATTCATATTTTAGATGAAAAAGTAAGTGGTGGCTTTGGGATTATGATTGATGATGTTTTAGCCGGAGTGTATGCTTTAGTATGTATGCATATACTAATTTATTTCGGGATATTTGATACAATAAACTCGATAGCTTTGTTTTAGAAATACAATTATTTAAAATAAGGTCTAAACTTATTATCTACAGATGAGGTTTAACTATGTGTTTTGGTTTAAGAAAATATTTATCATTGGCAGTTGTTTTTGTATCACTCATGAGTACGAATTTACTTTATGCTAATGAAGTTGCAATAGAAAAAGCAGTGTTCCGAGCAGTTGGTGTAAGTTGGTCGGTTGATGTGACGTTAAAACACAACGATACGGGGTGGAAGCATTATGCTGATGCCTGGCGGATTGTTGATGTCAATGGAAAAGAAATAGCTAAAAGAACATTATATCATCCGCATGTGAATGAACAGCCTTTTACTCGAAGTTTGTCAAGAGTGGATATTCCTAATAATATCAAAGTGGTTTTTATTGAAGCCCATGATACGGTACATAAATGGAGTCCAACTAAACTTGAAATAAATTTAGTTGATAATAAAAGTAGTAAGGTGGAAATTATTAAATAACAGGTTATTCTAAAATGCGCTATTCTAAATTTATTTTATCATTGGCATTAAGTTTTTTTGTTTACAATATCTTCGCTGCGGATATTGTTGTATTAGGGTTATTTAATGGCATGGCTATTATTACTGTTGATGGCCAAAAACGAAAATTGCGTAATGGCGAAGTTTCTGCAGAAGGAATAAAATTAATTAAAGCCAATAGTGAGGAAGCCATTTTTGAAATTAATGGGCAACGCGAGTCGCATGCTCTTGGTACTCATATAAGCACTAAATACACGCGCGATAAACAATCTCAAGCGCAAATTTGGCCTAAAAATGGTATGTATTTAACATCGGGTTCGATCAATGGTCAACCGATTAATTTTATGGTTGATACTGGTGCTAGTCTTGTCGTCATGAATTCGTCCACCGCGAATAAATTGGGAATTGATTATCGTTATATTGGTAATAAATCCTGGGCAAGTACGGCTAATGGCATGGTTGAAACGTATAATTTAAAATTAAAAACGGTTCAAGTTGGTGATATTAGATTATTGAATATCCAAGGTTCTGTTATAGAAGGAGATTCTCCTACAACGGTGTTATTAGGTAATTCATTTTTAAATCGGCTTGAAATGACACGTAAAGGTGGCATGATGCTACTTAAAACCAAGTATTAATTATTATTTATTTTAGGTTAATTACTTAGGTCTAAGCTTATGCTTTTATCTCGTTCAATTAAAGCGTATGCTGAATGATTGTGAATTGATTCAAAATTTTCTGATTCAACAATATAAGAGAGCACGCGTGGTTCTTCATTTAGTCTAGCGGCAACATCGCGCACCATATCTTCTACAAATTTAGGGTTATCATAGGCACGTTCGGTCACGTGTTTTTCATCTGGACGTTTTAATAAACCATAAAGTTCACACGATGCTTCTTTTTCGACTAATTCGATAAGCTCTTCAATCCACATAAAATCTTTTATTTCAACAGTGATTGTAACGTGTGAACGTTGGTTGTGTGCACCATAGGCTGAAATTTTCTTAGAACAGGGGCATAAGCTGGTAACGGGAACGACAACTTTAACTTTCATTTTGTGTTCACCATTAACAATTTCGCCAATGAATTCCACGTCATAATCTAACAAGCTTTCGACACCCGTGACAGGGGCTGCTTTATTAACAAAATAAGGAAATAGCATTTCGATATGACCGGCATTGGCTTCAAGACGAATGGCCATTTCTTGTAACATGGTTTTAAAGGAATCAATTGAAATTTCACGCTCGTGATTATTTAATATCTCAACAAATCGAGACATGTGTGTGCCTTTAAAATTATGGGGTAAATCAACATACATATTAAAGTTTGCAACAACATGTTGATCCTTACCATTACGTTCACGAATTCGAACGGGGTGACGAATATCTTTAATTCCAACTTTGTTTATCGGGATGCGTCGGGTATCGGCATCATTTTGAACGTCGGCAATGGTGTCAGTGGTCGTTGCAGTCATTTTAATCTTCCTCAGAATACGTTACGCAAGCGCGTTCGGTTTCCCATAGTGTTATAGCGTCAACTTTAATTTGATCGGTATTAATTGTTTTAGATAATTCAGCATACAAATAGGCTGATACATTTTCCGCTGTTGGATTTATTTTATCAAAAGGCGGTATGTCATTTAAATTTCGATGATCCAATCTACCTATTAATTGTTTCGTGGCTTTTTTTATATCTGAAAAATCCAAGCCCATGCCGATTTCGTCTAATACACGTGCTTTAACTTGTACTTCGACTTTCCAATTATGACCATGCAGTCGGCTACAAACGCCTGGATAGCCTCGTAGTAAATGCGCGGCTGAAAAATCCGTAATTATTTTCATGGTGTATAAAGCAGTCATATTAGTATTTCTGAAAAGGTTTAAGCTAGTGAGGCATGTTTAGTTAGAGTTAAATGATTTAAAAATCCTTCTACGGACTTTATTATACCATTACAATCGAGACACGCATCAACTAATAATGCTTCTCGACTCGCATGTTCTTGAAATTGATCAGGTAACCCTAAGTTTCTGACGGGTATTGGTAGATCGTGGCGTGCCAAACATTCGTTAACGGCACTACCAGCACCACCTTGTATGGCATTATCTTCAATGGTAACGATGAGTTCGTGACTTTTTGCTATTTCTAAAATTAAGTTTGTATCGAGTGGTTTTATAAACCGCATATTGATGACGGTTGCATCGAGTATGTCGGCAGCTTCAAGTGCAGCGCTCAAGGTAATGCCAAAAGATAATATGGCAATCTTTGAACCCTGTCGCCGTGGTTCAGCTTGGCCAATTTCTATTGTATCTAATGCTGTATTGACTGCTACGCCGGGTCCGGGTCCTCTCGGATAACGAACGGCACAGGGACCAGTATGTTTAAAACCAGTGGATAACATGGTGCGACACTCTTGCTCATTGGCTGGAGCCATTATGGTCATGTTAGGTATGCAGCGCATAAAACTTAAATCAAAACTACCTGCATGAGTTGGGCCATCAGGGCCAACAACTCCGGCTCGATCGATTGCAAATAAAATGTCTAAATTTTGGATTGCAACATCGTGAATCAGTTGATCATAGGCGCGTTGTAAAAATGTTGAGTATATTGCAACAACGGGTTTTAAACCATCACATGCCATTCCTGCAGCTAATGTCACTGCGTGTTGCTCGGCAATGCCAACATCAAAATATTGATTTGGAAATTCATCTGAAAATCGAACCAAGCCCGAACCTTCGCGCATGGCTGGTGTTATTGCTACTAGCTTATCGTCATGTGCGGCCATATCACATAACCAATCTGAAAAAATTTGAGTGTAGCTTGGACCGCTTTGTGATTTTTTATGGATAGCACCAGTCTCAGCATCAAATGGCCCAACACCATGGTAAGTGCAGGGATTTTCTTCTGCGGGTGGATACCCCTTACCTTTTTTAGTCACAATATGCAGGAATTGCGGGCCTTTGAGTTTTCGTAAATTACCTAGTGTGGTGGTTAAGGTTTTTAAGTCATGACCATCAATTGGTCCTATATAATTAAAACCCAACTCTTCGAATAAAGTCCCGGGTATCACCATGCCTTTCATGTGTTCTTCTGCACGCCGAGCAAGTTCCCAGACTGTTGGAATTGTCCCTAAAACTTTCTTACTGCCTTCACGCATTGTGGAATAAAGGCTACCTGATAATACCTTAGCAAGATAATTGGATAAACCTCCAACATTGGGTGATATCGACATTTCATTGTCATTGAGGATAACCAGTAAATTGGCGTCGAGTACTCCAGCATGGTTTAAGGCTTCAAAAGCCATACCTGCGGTCATTGCGCCATCGCCTATAATGGCAACCACTCGTCTATCAATTTTTTGATGTTGTGCTGCGATAGCCATCCCCAAGGCAGCACTGATTGAAGTACTCGAATGACCCACACCAAAGGTGTCGTATTTACTCTCGGTTCGTTTTGGAAAGCCGGCTAAACCACCTTCTTGTCGAATCGAGGACATCCTATCGCGGCGACCGGTCAAAATTTTATGGGGATATGCTTGATGACCAACATCCCACACCAGTCTGTCATCCGGTGTGTTATAGATATGATGTAGTGCAATCGTCAGTTCAACCGTGCCAAGGCTTGATGCCAAATGGCCTCCTGTTTCACTAACCAACTCAATGGTAAAACTTCGTAGCTCGTCAGCGAGTTGCTTCAGTAATTCTGGTGATAAGTCCCTTACATCATCAGGACTATTAATTTCACTTAGCAGTGGATAAAATGGGTTTATGGTCATTAGAACAAAGCGACTTGATTATTTATAGACCTGTAATATACCGTAGCTGACCTGATATCACTAATGATTTCGCTCTATGATAAAGTGCGCTAATTGCTCTAACCGAGTTGATTGTAAATTGAGCTTTTCTAAGCTGCTTAATGATTGTTCTAGCAGTTCTTTTGTTAGTTTTTTTGATTCTGTCATGCCAATTAAAGAAGGGTAGGTTGGCTTATTTTTTGCCGCATCAGCACCTTGAGTTTTGCCTAATATTTGGGTGTCACTTTCTACATCTAAAATATCGTCTTTAATTTGAAATGCCAGACCAATGCATTTGGCATAATGATCGAGAATTTTTAGTTCTGCCTCGGTTATTCTGCTGGCGCATAAAGCGCCCATGTTAATACTCGCTCGAATTAACGCACCGGTTTTATGAATATGCATATTCTCGAGTTCAGATATGGTAATTTGTTTACCGACTGAATCAAGATCAATTGCTTGTCCACCAGCCATTCCGCGGGAACCGCTGGCTAAGGTTAATATTTTGATCATATCGATTCGTTGGTCATTGGATAAATCATCACCGTAATGACTCAAAATACGAAATGCTAAGGCTTGTAGGGCATCACCAGCAAGAATGGCCATCGCTTCACCATGGGCAATATGGCAGGTGGGACGGCCTCGGCGTAAATCGTCATCGTCCATCGCGGGTAGATCATCGTGGATTAGTGAATAGGCATGAATTAGTTCGATTGCACTTGCTGGCACATCGATATTTTTAGCCGATGCGCCAAAGCTTTCGCCTGTGGCATATGCCAAAATTGGACGTATTCGTTTGCCGCCATTTAATACTGAATAGCGCATTGCTTGGTGCAAGTTAATCGGGTTGGTTAACTCTTGAGGTAACCAGTTTTCCATGGCGGTATCAACATGAAGTCGCCATTGAGACATTTGTTCATTTAAGTGCAATTTTAGGTACCGCTTTTATTTATTATATTGATTATTCATCGTCAAAATTGTTCAGAATTTGTTGGCCATTTTGTTCCAACAATATTTGAACTTTTTGCTCTGCCGATTTTAGTGATTCCTGACATTGGCGGGTTAATAGTACACCACGCTCGAAATCAACGAGTGATTCTTCAAGGCTAGATTCCCCCTGTTCCATTTTTTCAACAAGCTGTTCAAGTTCTTCTAACGCGGTCTCAAAGTTGAAATCTGCATTTGAATTGGATTTTTTTGATTTTTTTTTCGTTGCCATAATATGTAAGTATGTTAAATATTGCGATAAATAATTTCTTCGTAAAATACTGATTAGGTTCTTTATAATGAAACTTTTTAAACTATTATACGGTATTTATGAAATAGCTGAAAAATAAATAATAATCTATTTTAATATTGGAGGGTTAGGGTTAACGAGCATTGACAAAATTTAGGGAACCACGTAATATTTTGTTCAGTTATTAGACTGAGTCTAAACTGAATTTTTTGATAAAATTCCATCACAACTCAGTAACTTAATTTTGAAGGAGGTCATGAAAATGTCATTAAAAGGTAGCAAAACAGAACAAAATTTAAAAGATGCTTTTGCCGGTGAGTCACAAGCAAATCGACGATATTTATATTTCGCAGCCAAAGCTGATGTGGAAGGTTATAACGATGTAGCAACTGTTTTTCGTTCAACAGCAGAAGGTGAAACTGGACATGCCCATGGTCATTTGGAATATTTAGAGCAAACAGGTGATCCTGCAACTGGTTTACCAATTGGACCAACCGGTGACAACTTGAAAGCTGCAATAGCGGGTGAAACCCACGAATATACCGATATGTATCCAGGTATGGCTAAAGCTGCTCGTGAAGAAAATTTTGATGAAATTGCTGATTGGTTTGAAACGTTAGCAAAAGCTGAGCGTTCACATGCTAATCGTTTCCAAAAAGCATTAGATAATCTTGATGATTAATTATTAATGTTGTAAACGATATAAAAATTAGGCCGGTATTACTACCGGCTTAATTTTTTGTGACATCAAAAAATTAAGATTATAAAAGGTAATTAAAAATGTCATCAAAAACAACTATTCCACGAGAAGGCAGTTTAGAAGCACCAACACGGCACGCTATCGATTGGACAAATTCTGATTTTTACAATGAAGGATCATTATTCAAAGAATTGGAACGTGTTTACGATATATGTCATGGTTGTCGACGTTGTGTTAGTTTATGCAACGCTTTTCCAACGCTATTTGATTTAGTTGATGAGTCTGATACTTTTGAAGTTGATGGCATTTTGAAAAAAGATTATTGGAAGGTTGTTGAGCATTGTTATTTGTGCGACTTGTGTTATATGACAAAATGTCCGTATGTTCCTCCTCATGAATGGAATGTGGATTTTCCGCATTTAATGTTAAGAGCTAAAGCCGTACATTTTAAAAAACATAATACGAGTATTCGTAATAAAATACTGTCATCCACTGATTTTGTAGGCAAAGCCGCCAGTTTTCCCATTATTAATTCTGTGGTTAATTTTGTAAATCAAAACGACACGGCTCGCAAAATGCTTGAGCCTGTTTTGGGCGTGCACCATAATGCCGTTATACCTCGTTACGAGAGTAAGACGTTACGCGACAGAATTAAAAACTCAATTATAAAATCAAATACAAATTTAACTCAAGCTGGAACTAAAACCAAAGGCAAGGTTGTTTTATTTACTACTTGCTATGCGAATTATAATGAGCCTCATATCGCTGAAGATTTAATTGCAATCTATCAACATAATGGCATCGAAGTGACTACGATAAAACAAGAGCAATGTTGTGGTATGCCAAAATTAGAACTTGGCGATTTAGATGCGGTTAAAAAAGCCAAAGACAATAATATTCATCAACTTATCGATTTGGTTCATCAAGGTTGGGATATTGTTGCACCAGTATCATCATGTGTATTAATGTTTAAACAAGAGTTGCCATTGATGTTTCCAAATGATGCTAATGTTCAAGCCGTTAAAAAAGCCATTTTTGATCCCTTTGAGTATTTGTTTTTACGCCATAAAGATGGTTTATTTAAAACAGATTTTAACAGTTCACTGGGTAAAGTAGCTTATCAAGTAGCTTGTCATCAGCGTGTACAAAATATTGGGCTGAAAACGCGTGATATTTTTAATTTAATACCTGATACTCAAGTTACACCAATTGAACGATGTTCTGGACATGATGGAACCTATGCTGTTAAAAAAGAATTTCATGAAATATCGATGAAAATTGCGAAACCGGTGGTTAATCGAGTGAAGCAGGAAAATGCAAATTATTATACAAGTGATTGTCCTATGGCTGGACACCAAATTAAAAATGGTTTGCAGGATAGCAGTAGCTCAATACATACTATTAGTTTATTACGTAAAGCTTATGGTATTTAATAAAATTATTTAAGATATATTAACAATGGAATCAAAAATGACTCAATTAACACATGCAGATTTAATGACTTTAGAAACATATTCAAAAGAGCGTGATAAATTTAGAAGTAAAGTCATGGCGCATAAAAAAAATAGACGAGTAGCGCTAGGTGATAATGCCACTTTGTATTTTGAAGACCAGTTAACCATCCAATATCAAATTCAAGAAATGTTACGAATTGAAAAAATATTTGAACAGGCTGCGATAGATGAAGAGTTAAGTGCATATAACCCTTTAATTCCAAATGGACAAAATCTAAAAGCAACTTTTATGATTGAATATGCAGATGTTGCCGAACGTCGACTTGCGTTAGAAAAGTTGATAGGTATAGAGGATGCTATTTGGGTGCAAATTGAAGGTTTTGATAAAGTCATGGCCATTGCCGATGAAGATATGGAACGTGATAATGCTGAAAAAACTTCGGCGGTTCATTTTATGAGATTTGAATTTACAGAGCAGATGACTTTAGCTGCATGCAACGGAGCTGCTATTAAAATAGGTTCAGATCATAAAAATTTAACAGTAGATAATTTAATCTGTGATAATATTAAACAAGCATTAACCTTAGATTTTAAATGTTAAACTAATTATGTGTAATATTTGATGGGTGTTTGGTTTTTTCGAGTGGTAAATCAAAATAAAATGTAGCGCCTTTACTATTATTATAAAAATCTATTTTTCCATTGTGATGTTCTATTATTGATTTACAAATACAAAGTCCAAGCCCTGAACCCGCATACATTCGGTTGTCTTCAGAGTTTACTTGTGCGAATTTAGTGAATATTTTATTTTTAAAACTTTCAGGAATCCCTGGCCCATTATCTGTAAAAATAATTCTTACATTTTTAGCAGTTTGTTCAGTTTTTATCGTAATGGTGCTGTTTTTTTCTGAAAATTTTGTTGCATTGCTGAGTAAATTTAAAATAACCTGGCTTATCCTTTCTTGGTCAATGTAAACATTAAAATCACCTTTGCTTGATATGAAGTTATATTTTATATCAAATTTATCAGCATAGGCGTTATTCATTTCAATACAATTGGATATGATTGGTGTTAGTTTTGTTGATTTAAAATTATATTCAACAGTACCCGATTCGATTTTTTGAATATCTAGGAGCTCATTAATTAACTTTAATAATCGATTCGAATTACGGTGGACTATTTCTAGCATTGCAGTTGTTTCTGTTGAAATATTACCGGTTGCCCCACCTAAAATTAACCCAACTGATCCAGTAATTGAAGTTAAAGGTGTGCGTAATTCATGGCTAATTGTTGAAACAAATTCTGTTTTTATTTTAGATAATGATTCAGCTTGTTCTTTCGATATTTTGGCTTTTTTTGCAGTGGCTTTTAATAGATTTTCTCTTTCTACTGCTGCGCTTAGATCAAAAACTTGGATTAAACAATAAGTTTGTTCGTTTTGTTTAATCGGTTTTATCGTGATTCGTTGCAGCATTAATTTTTTTGTGCCGTGGATGATGGAATCTTGGTACAACGGTAAAGGTGATTTATGTAGCGCTTGAGAAAGTAGTGATGAGCGACCTAATTTTATGGCTTCATCAATTACGGTATGAAGACGTTGATCTTTGATTTTTGGGAATAACGAAATTATATCTTGGTTTAGCAATTTATTTTTTGTTAAATTCGCATGTTTTATTATCCAGTCGTTGATCAAAACAGATTTAAGTTCATTATTTAAAACAATTATACCGCTATCGTTGTTATTAACGATGTAAGGTAGTAAATTTGAAATGGCTTTATCCATAGTCTTAAGCCCGCATTATTTTATTTATATGCTGATCAATTGCTCGTGTCAGACATTGAATTGAGTCGACAGTTAATATAAATACGATATAACCATTTAGATCATTTTTTTCAATTCCAAAGTCGACATGAATGAAAAGTATATTTGATGAATTCGATTCAATTGATGTCGATGTTGATAATATTTTATCACCATTACCATATTGATAAATTGGAATTGTGCCACCTAATTCTGTTTTAAGAAAATTTGACAAGCTACTTAACCCGGCGTTTAAAATAATGTTACCAATTTCACATAATGCTTCTTGTTCCATTTCGGTGATATCTTCAAGAGGTGTAGAATCTTTTAACAACAAGCGAACAAGGTCTAGGCTTTTTTCTTCGGGAAACAATAAAAAAGCATCACCATTGATTAATCCGTCAAATTGTTGTGCCACGCCACTAAAATTTCTCCTTGCATTTTTATCTAAATATTCAGCCGCTTGACTTTGTTTTAAGAACAATATTTCAGGGACGGATAAATCAATTTCTTCATTAAGCATTTTACTTAATGAATCAGCAGCTTGACCCATGCCAATATTAATTATCTCAGTTAATGAGTCTAATTGTATCTCTGTTAACATCGTCATTATTTACTCCAATACCGAAATAATGCTTTTGATACGATCTTCAGTAATTGGTTTAGAAACAAACTTTAAAGAAAGTTGTTCTGCTTTTTCTCGTATCGCATCTTGTATGTTCGCGCTTAGCATAAATTTGTGGGCTTTGGGATGCAGTCGAATTAAATCACCGGCAACTTCCAGACCGGTTTTTCCTGGCATGTTGTAATCGATGATCATTAGCTGGATATCATTTTTTTCACTAATGGTGATAGCTTCATCGGCATTGGCTGCCTCTAGAATATTCCACGAATCGTGGTTGTCCACGATTATTGATTTAATCATCATGCGTGATACACGACTGTCATCGATAATCAAAATTGTAGGTTGCTCGCTCATTCAAATATGTCCTTAGCGTAGTTGTCTCTGCTAAATCAATTATCGGCATAATCATGAAATGTTTAACAAATACGTCGAATTTATAGGATTTTATTAAAAGCCTAGGATTGGTATGTTTATGATATATAATGAAATTTAAATAAATTTTGACCGATAGTTATTCTTAACATAAACTTTAACTAATGGACGAGGAGAAAGATGTTGTGATGATAGCGACTCCAGAATATTCTGGGCCAAATCGACGATTTGACGAACGACGAAAAACCGTTGAGCGACGAGATATGATTCGATTTGAACCTAATAAAGACCCACGACGCACAGGTAAAGACCGACGTAAGATACTAGAAGATACTTGGGAACGAAGAGATATCTAAGCGATATTTAGTTCTTAGTATAAATGCTTGATTATGTTATTGTATCTGCAGTTAAAATAAGATACATAAGGTAAAAATATTAGCACTTCTACAGTCATTATTCCTCGGGATAAACACACAATTTCAAGGCAAAATATCAGCGATAATGCCTTAAAAGTTTTATATCGCTTAAAAAATGCAGGTTTTTCTGCTTATCTTGTTGGTGGTGCCGTTAGAGATTTATTACTCGGCTTACGTCCCAAAGATTTTGATGTTGCAACAGATGCTCATCCTGAGCAAGTTAATGAATTATTCAGAAACTGTCGTTTAATTGGCCGTCGATTTAGACTGGCTCATGTTCATTTTGGACGCGAAATAATTGAAGTTGCTACTTTTCGTGCGCATCACTCCAAATCAACCGATGAAACAGTTGGCTTAACCCATGATGATGGTATGATTCTTAGAGATAACGTGTATGGTACGCTCGAAGATGATGCGGTACGTCGTGACTTTACGGTTAATGCTTTGTATTATAATATTGCTGATTTTAGTGTGGTTGATCGTGTTAATGGTGCTGTTGATTTAGAAAATAAAATTCTCAAGCTAATTGGTGATCCTGAAACCCGCTTTACAGAAGATCCGGTTCGAATGTTACGGGCAACGCGTTTTGCAGCGAAGTTAAAATTTGATATTCCAGACGAAATAGTTACGCAAATTCAAAATTTAGGTCATCGACTTCAAGGTGTTCCTGCTGCAAGGCTATTTGATGAAATGCTTAAATTATTTCTTGAAGGTTATGCAGAAAAAAATTATGAATTAATCGTAAAACACGGTTTGTTTTGCCATTTATTTCCAGTAGCTGCTGAGCAACTTATATCAAATTCGAGTTACACCAATACCTTTATTACACAAGCACTTAAAAATACTGACATTCGCATTGCGAGTAAAAAACCGGTTACTCCGGCATTTTTGTTTGCTGCGATATTGTGGTCTGCTGTGCAAATTGAAGCTCATCGCTTAATTGAATCTGGTATGCCTGAGGTACAAGCATTGCAACTGGCGGGTGATATTGTAATTAAGCGCCAGATTGATACTGTTTCAATACCACGTCGGTTTCAAACGCCGATGCGTGAAATTTGGGTTATGCAATCGCGGTTATCAAATAGAAGGGGTAAAAGGGCGTTTCGTACACTTGAAAATCCTCGTTTTCGAGCGGCTTATGATTTTTTATTATTACGAATTTCCAGTGGTGAGCAGTCTTTAGAAGAATTAGGTGAGTGGTGGACTGATTTTCAAGTTGCAGATGAGAACCTTCAAAAAGAACTATTGACTAAAGTTAAGGATAAAAATCCTAAAAAACGTCGTAAGAAACGTAAATCTAAAAGTAAAAGTAGTTCTAAAAGTAGCAGTAAAAGCTCTCCGGTGTAAGTCTCAATCTAGTTAACAATCATGATGGATAAACAAAGTATCTATATTGGTTTAGGCAGTAACTTAGACCAACCGAGACAACAGATTAACGATGCCACTGATGAGATAAAATCACTTAAGAATTGTAATTTTATTATAAATTCCTCTCTCTATAAAACGCCACCAATGGGGCCGCAAGACCAACCTGATTATTATAATTCAGTCATCAAAATTGAAAGTAATTTAAAGGCTATTGACGTCTTAGATAAATTGCAAGATATCGAACAAAAACACGGTCGCATTCGGAATGTTAGATGGGGCGCAAGAAACCTTGATTTGGATATTTTGCTTTATGGTCAACAACGGGTTAATAGCGATAGGTTAAAAATTCCTCATCTAGGGTTGTATATTCGGGCATTCGTCCTGTATCCTTTATTAGAAATTGAACCAACATTAATTCTTCCCAATGGAGTTGCACTAAGTGAGCACGTGAAATTAATGGGAAAACAAGATATTGAAAAACTAACATGAAGCGAAATTTTATAGTGGTCGAAGGGCCAATCGGTGTTGGTAAAACCACCTTGGCAAAAAAACTGGCAGAGAGTTTTGGTTATGAACTTTTATTAGAAGGCGCAGATGAAAACCCGTTTCTAGAGCAATTTTATCAAACACCTGAATTAGCCGCCTTTCAAGCACAATTGTTTTTCTTATTTCAGCGTGTTAAGCAATTACAAGAAATTCGACAAACTGATTTATTTCAACCTGTTCGAGTTGCTGATTTTATTATGGAAAAAGATCGCTTATTTGCACAAGTTACCTTAAATCATGAAGAATACAAACTCTATGAGCAGGTGTATGAGCATGTTACTATCGATGCACCGGTTCCAGATTTGGTGATTTATTTGCAAGCACCGGTTGATGTATTGCAGAAAAGGGTTAATAAGCGTGATCGAAATTATGAGAAGCAACTTTCTATAAAGTATCTCGAAAAACTAGTCGAAAAGTACACTGATTTTTTTTATAATTATACTCAAGCACCACTGTTAATTATAAATGCAGCAGAAATAAATTTTGCAGAAAATGAAACTGATTATATATTGCTTTTAGAGCAGATCAATCGAATTACTTCGGGGCGACACTATTTTAATCCAACACCAGCAATAGCATTATAATATGAATCAAAACGAATTAATAACAGTAACAAAATTAAACCAGATGAAAAAATCGGGTGATAAAATTTCAGTGCTAACATCTTATGATGCGAGTTTTACGCAACTCATCGAAAACTCTGGTTGTGAAGTTATTTTAGTGGGCGATTCGTTAGGTATGGTTGTTCAAGGAAAAGAAAGTACTGTGCCTGTAACCATGACTGAAATGTTATATCATACTAGTATGGTGCACCGCGCATCAAAAAACTGCTTAGTGGTTGCTGATTTACCTTTTTTATCTTACGCTACTGAAAGTTTAGCATTAAAAAATGCAGGGAAATTAATGAAACAAAGTGGTGCTCACATGGTGAAACTGGAGGGGGGGGCTGTTCGATTAAATATTGTAAAAGCATTCTCTGACAACAGTATTCCCGTCTGCGCGCACCTTGGATTATTGCCACAATCCATTCATAAACTGGGTGGTTATAAAGTGCAAGGTCGTGATGATTCTCAGGCAGAGTCAATTCTAAATGACGCTATTGCTTTACAACAAGCTGGTGCTGATATGTTGGTTTTAGAATGTGTTCCTGCATCACTTGCAACAAAAATTACCAATAGTCTTGATATACCGACTATTGGAATTGGCGCGGGTGCTGATTGTGATGGTCAAGTGTTGGTGTTATACGATATGTTGGGTATCACCAGTGGCAAACGTCCGCGTTTTAGTAAAGATTTTTTAGTGGAATCCAATGGTAGTATTCAATCTGCTATCACTAATTATGTAACGGCTGTTCGTGATGGACGTTTCCCTGCTGCTGAACACAGTTATAAATAGTTTAGATGTCTTAATTGTATGTTAGTTATTAATAGTGCAACTGAGTTATTTGAATTAGTTGATGGTTTTCAAAAAATCAAAAAAACAATTGCCTTTGTGCCTACCATGGGAAATTTGCATAATGGTCATTTAAATTTAGTTAGCATTGCTCATCAGCATGCTGCGATAGTTATCGTTAGTATTTTTGTTAATCCTTTGCAGTTTAATCAGACTGATGATTTAATTAATTATCCTCGAACACTAGAGAATGATATTCAGTGTTGTGAAAATAATGAGGTTGATATTCTTTTTATACCATCAGTTGATGATATTTATCCGGATGGTAGTGAAGCGGCTCGTGTTGAGTTGCCTGAATTATCATCTTTGTCTACTACTTTAGAAGGTGAATCTCGACCGGGTCATTTTTCGGGTGTTATTACTGTCGTCAAAAAATTATTTGAGCTTGTTAATCCTGATGTGGCTATTTTTGGAGAGAAAGATTTTCAGCAATTACTGATTATTCGAAAAATGGCCGAAATATTAAGCTTTCCAGTTAAAATCATTTCATCAAAAACGATTCGTGAAGACAATGGTTTGGCAATGAGTTCACGAAATACAAATTTGACTGTCGAAGATCGCAATAAAGCAGCATTACTATTTACTATTTTAAATTCTATTCGTGAGCAAATAAATGCTGGCGAACACGATTATGATTCAATCACTGCCGCCGGTATTTTAGAATTAACAAATTCGGGTTTTCAAGTAGATTATTTGGTGGTTTGTGATTATGATAATTTACAACGCAGTTCTGCTGATAATAGCTTTCAACGTATTATTTTGGTTGCTGCTTGGTTGTCTGGAGTGCGCTTACTTGATAATTTACGGATATAAATTGTGCTATGTTTTGTAGTGGGGTGTGATTAAACCTGCTGCAAAATACATCATTTTCTGTGTCGAAATGAGGTTTCTGGGGACAATATTGTGTATAATTTCAAGCATAGTGACATTATATTGACCTTGATCCTTGAGTTGTTAAGAATAATCAAGAAGTTATACAAAAAGAGTTTCGCAAAACCATGCAAAGTACTATGTTAAAAGCCAAGCTGCATCGCGCCACTGTTACGCATTCCGAACTTGAATATGAGGGTTCTTGCGCTATCGATGGTAATTTACTCGATACTGCTGGCATTTTAGAATACGAAAAAATTGAAATTTATAATATTAGCAATGGTAATCGATTTTCGACTTATGCTATTCGAGCTCAAGATAATTCCGGTATCATATCTGTTAATGGGGCTGCTGCTCATAAGGCCGATCCCGGAGATATTATTATTATCGCGGCTTATGTGATTTTAAATCAACAAGAATTAGCAAATTATCAACCTACTTTAGTTTATCTTGATGAAAGCAATGCTATAACTCATTGCAAAAACTCCATTCCAGTCCAAGTCGCTTAATTCTATAATTGGTGTTGTATCCAATTTCGTTTGTTGGGGTTCCTAGTGTTACCCCAAAAAAATTTAGCTATCCGGTATTACGCATTCCTGCTGCAATTGCATTGATGCTACGTAATAACGGATTTAACCACAATTCACGTTCTTCATCACTTAACGATTCATCACGATAACGTTTTAATAACGTTAATTGAATTTGGTTTAATGGATCAAGATACGGATTACGCCGTGTTAAAGATAACGCTAGCGCGGGTGTTTCAGCCATTAAATTATCTAATTGTGCTATTTTTAATACGTTTTCAACTGTCGATTGATATTCATTATTAATTATTTGATGAATAGAGGTTGCCGTGTCTTCACTTAAACATAAAGATGAATACGATTTTGCAATGTCCATGTCGGCTTTATAAAGTGCCATTTGCACATTACTCAATAATGAACGAAAAAATGGCCATCTGTGGTACATTTCTTGTAGTTTTTTAAGTTTATCTGGGCGACCATCAATCCATTTTTCTAATGCACTGCCAATACCAAACCATGCCGGTAAGGTGTGACGTGATTGTGCCCAAGCAAATACCCAGCCAATAGCACGTACTGATGATTTAGAACGGTCGGATTTTTTTCGGTGTGACGGACGAGAGCCAATATTCATTAAACCAATTTCACTAACGGGCGTTGCCTCATAAAAATAATCTAAGAAACCATGACTACGATCCGTTAATACTCGGTAGCTTTGTTCACCGGTATCCGCGAGTGTTGCCATAATATCTTTATATTCTTTTTCAACAGTGGCTGGTGTTTGGATGAGATTGCGGCTAGCTTTTAACAAACCCGTTAAGCCCATCCCTAATTCATAAACAGCCGTTTCTTCATTACTATATTTATAAGAAAGTACTTCACCTTGTTCGGTAAACTTAATTTCACCATGAACGGTGCCATCGGGTTGCGATAAAATAGAATCGTGGGTAGGGCCACCACCACGTCCTATTGTGCCACCACGGCCATGAAACATTCGAAGTTTGATATTACGCTTTTTAGTTAATTCGGTAATGCGCATTTGAGCATTATATAAGTTCCATGCTGATGCCAATGTGCCACCGTCTTTACAGGAATCAGAATAACCGAGCATGACTTCTTGAGTATTACCAGAAGCTTGTAACAAGGTGTTGTAAACGTCGTTGTCTAATAATTGTGTCATCACCGGTTCGATGTGAGCAAGATCGTCGATGGTTTCAAATAATGGTGAAACGCTTAAATAACAATGTGTGTTATCTTGTTTAATAGCAACTAGACCTTTTAACCAGCCTAAAAACATAACTTCCATAATGTGACTAGCTGCATGGGTCATGGATATTACGTAACTACCAAATGCTTTTTGACTGACTTCATCGCGCATTTCAGCGATAACTCGAAAAACCTCTAAAGTTTCAATAGCCTGTTCAGTGAACGAACTGGAATCAATTTTAGGCGGCGATTGTTTAATAAAGTTAGCTAAGCTTGTAAGACGGGTAGCTTCATCCATCGCGTTGTAATCACTACCGTCGATTATGTTAAATACTTGAGCCACTGTATCGCTATGAATAGTCGATTCTTGTCGAATATCTAATTTTGATAAGAAGAACCCAAAGGTTTCAACCAGTCTTATTAAATCTTTTAAAGTTCCCTCGGCAACATTACCGTCACCATGATGATGTAATGATTCACTCATTGAACGTAAATCAGCTAAAAATGTTTGCTCGTCTTTGTAGTCACACGATTGGATGGTGTTAGTCGCCGCTGGTTCATCATTTATTTTTCGAGTTATTTGATCTAACTGACACTGTAGACGATGACGCATGTAATATAATTTACGTCGATAAGGTTCTTGGGTAAATTGATTACTTTTAGAATCAAATAACTGACTTAATTCTGTTTCGTCTTTTTCAAGGCCAGTATTGAAGGCTTGGGTAAGATCGCAGAATTGAATCGAATGTGATAAAACATGGCTTAGTTTAGAAACGCGATCAATGTATTCTTCTAAAACAGCTTGTGCTTGCATTCTTAATGCAAGTACGGTGGTATTGTGTTTGACAAACGGGTTACCATCTCGATCGCCTCCAATCCATGAACCAAACTGCATAAAACTAGGAACTTTTACAATCTCATTATCTCGATTGTAAGTAACTTTTAATGCTTTTTCCATTGAACGATAAGTTTGCGGAACTGCATTAAATAAACATTCTCTAAAATAATACAAACCATTTTTTACTTCATCAATAACTTGAAGTTTTCGAACTCGCACTTCATTGGTTTTATATAAGATTTGAATATGACGTTTTAAAATTTCAATGACTTCATCTTGTTCATTTTGAGTCGATTTAGTCGTTAATTTTTCAGATATGATAAAAATTCGACGTAGCGATTCTAGTATTGTTCGTCTTTTAGATTCAGTAGGGTGAGCAGTAAATACTGGAATATATGCCATGCGATCTAATACGTGTTGTAATTGATCAGCGCTGATATCTTGTTCATGTAATTCACGTAATGTTTCATTAAATGAACCTTGCCATAATCTCTCACCTTTACTCACTTGGTGTCGGCGCTTAGTATGCAGAAAATCTTCTTCGGCTATATTGACCAGACTAAAGTAGATGCTAAATGCACGAACAACGTGAACCACAGTGTCACTATCGAGCGATTCGACTAATTTGGCTAGTTCGGCTCTTTTTTGTTCATTATTTTTTTTGCGAAGATCTATGTGGCCTTTACGTAATGTCTCAACGGCTTCAAACACCTTGCCACCGGCGTGTTCATGTAGAATTTCACCAAGAATATTACCAAAAAGCTTTACTCTAGCACGAAGAGCTGAATCATTAAGGTGAGTATTATTTGTTCGATTAGTGTCATTATTATCAGCTGTCATATCTTCTATTTCTGTTTTGGAGTTCATACGTATCGGGATCATTGTTTAGGTAAAACAACATTATACCCGATAATTTTACTTATAGGCCTATTTTGAGTCTGTGAAATGTTCATTTTTATGTAAATCACGCAGTAAATCAAATCTCGTGCTAGGATAGTAAGATAATGTAAAATAGCTAAGATATTGATTCAGTAGTGCTTATTTTGTGCGACAAATTCACTATATCTAATTATTGTGGACTAAATATGAATTCATTAATTAAATCCAAAATTTTAAATCAGACCGTTATGACAAATACCAGTGAGTTAACTAAATCAAAAGCGTGGAGTGAACTAGCTGCGCATTTTGATGATATTAAAGATATTCATATGCGCCAGTTATTTGATGAAGATCCAAATCGTTTTAATGCGTTTTCTTTAAAATTTAATAATTTACTACTCGATTTTTCTAAAAACCGTATCAATAAAACGACGATGGCATTGCTTTATAATCTAGCAGAACAGGCCGGAGTTAAAGACTGGGCTGAACGCATGTTTAGTGGTGAAGCCATTAATCACACTGAAAATCGTGCAGTTTTGCATAGTGCATTACGAAATCGTGATAATAAACCGATTTATGTTGACGGCAAAGACATTATGCCGGGGGTGAATGCTTCTCTTGATAAAATGCGGGATTTTAGTGAATCGATTCGTACACGAAAATGGCGTGGTTATACTGGTCAATCAATAAAACACGTGGTTAATATTGGCGTTGGTGGCTCGGATTTAGGGCCGGTGATGGTCACGGAAGCATTAAAACCGTATGCGCTGCACGATATTCAAATGCATTATGTGTCCAATGTTGATGAAAGTCATATCTGGGATACATTGCAAAAGCTAAAGCCTGAAACAACATTATTCATTGTGGTTTCAAAAAGTTTTACCACACAGGATACCATGTTGAATGCAGCAACCGCCATTAAGTGGTTAAAAAAATCAATTGAAGATCCTGCTGACATAGCAAAACACGTGGTGGCTGCGACTGACAATGTGGATGCAGCGGTGACATTAGGAATCAGTGCTGATAATGTTTTTAGTATGTGGGACTGGGTGGGTGGCCGTTATTCGTTGTGGTCGACTGTTGGTTTATCCATTGCAGTTTCAATTGGCATGGATAATTTTGAAAAATTATTACAAGGTGCTTTTGAAATGGATAATCATTTTAGAACGGCTCCTTTAGAAGAAAATCTACCGGTGACATTAGCGATGTTAGGTATTTGGTATAATAATTTCTTCGCTGCTGAAACACATGCGGTTTTGCCTTATGATCAACATTTGCATTTATTTTCAGATTATTTGCGCCAAGCTGATATGGAAAGTAATGGTAAACGGGTTGATCGTGATGGAAATATAATTAACGATTATTCAACCGGCCCAATAATTTTTGGGCAACTCGGTATCACCGGGCAACATGCGTTTTATCAATTAATTCATCAAGGCACTAAATTAATTCCGGCTGATATTATTGCGCCAATCTCAAGTTTTCATTGCATACGTGAACATCACCGGGTATTAATGTCGAATGTTTTTGCTCAAACTGAAGCCTTCATGCGCGGTAAAACTGAGCAAGAAGCAATTGATGAAATGAAACAGCAAGGTTATTCGGCCGAGGAAATATCAAAACTATTACCGCATAAAATATTTCCTGGCAACAAACCAACGAATTCCATTATTTATAAAGTCTTATCTCCTCGAACCTTGGGTAGCTTAATTGCCCTCTATGAACACAAAATTTTTGTGCAAGGCGTGGTATGGAATATTAATTCTTTTGATCAATGGGGGGTGGAATTAGGTAAACAGTTAGCGAAAGGCGTATTAGATGAGCTTCAAGATGATAACCCGGTAACGACACACGATAGTTCTACTAATGGTTTGATAAATCATTATAAGTCGTTACGACATACGGATAATGAATAATAATGGTAGCGGCGGTCGGACTCGAACCGACACTGAGTTGCCCCAACGGGATTTTGAATCCCGCGTGTCTACCAATTTCACCACGCCGCCGTTATTGCCAAGATTGATAGTCTGGAGAGGCATTATAAGTAAAGCTCCAGCAATATACTAGATATTAGAAAAAGATTATTAAAAAAACCGTTAAATTAATATTTCATTGGCAATGTCGGGATTAACTAATTCTGTTAAAATCCGCCAATGTTACTGCGTAGCGATTTCCAATTTGATCTTCCCGAGGAGCTGATAGCTCAATTTCCGTGCCCTGAACGCGATGCGAGTCGTATGTTGTGCCTTAGTACAACACGTCCGAATGAATTGCAATTACAGGATAAAAGATTTAGTGATTTACCCGACTTTTTAACAGCGGGTGATTTGCTGGTTTTAAATAATACCAAAGTAATACCTGCGCGGCTTTTTGGTTTTAAAGATACCGGTGGTAAGGTTGAGATAGTGGTCGAGCGGATGATTGATGATCAGTCTTTTATTGCTCAAATGCGGGTAAACAAAGCAGCCAAAAGCGGCACGATCATCATTATTGATGAAAACGTTAAGCTGGAAGTGTCGGGACGTGAGGGGCAGTTTTTTATTTTAAAGGTATTGGGTGCGGTTACGGTGATGTCTTTATTGACTCGTTGTGGTCATATGCCGTTACCACCTTATATTGCGCGTGATGATACAAAAACAGATGCGTTACGTTATCAAACAGTTTATGCAGATGTTCCGGGTGCCGTTGCAGCACCTACTGCCGGTTTGCATTTTACACCGGAATTGTTAGCGTCTTTAAAAAAATTAGGTGTGGACTCCAGTTATGTTACTTTGCATGTTGGAGCAGGCACGTATCAACCGGTTAGAGTGGATAATCTTGCAGAGCATAACATGCATACCGAGTGGCTTGATGTAACAAAAGAGACTTGTGATAAAATTACAAAGACCAAAAAAAATGGTGGTCGAGTGATTGCGGTAGGGACAACCAGTGTTCGTTGTTTAGAAACGGCTGCAGCATCGGGAGAGTTACATGCATTTAAAGGTGATACTAATATTTTTATCTATCCCGGATATCAGTTTAAAGTGGTTGATGCTTTAATCACGAATTTTCATTTGTCCGAATCAACATTATTAATGTTGGTGTCCGCTTTTGCAGGTAGCGAGCATATTCGGCGGGCGTATCAGCATGCGATTAAAGAAAAATATCGATTTTTCAGTTACGGTGATGCGATGTTTATCGAATCTTATATTAATAACTTGAATCACGATAACTAGAGACAGTATCAAATTATGGAATTTAAATTACTTGCGACTGAGCATCACGCGCGCTTGGGACAACTGCAGTTTGAGCGTGGTGTGGTTGATACACCGGCATTTATGCCCGTTGGTACTTATGGCACAGTTAAAGCCATGACTCCTGAAGAGTTGACCGCTATGGGGGCTCAAATTGTGTTGGGTAATACGTTTCATTTGATGTTGAGGCCAGGCACGGAGATTATTAAAAAGCATGGTAGTTTACACCGGTTTATGAATTGGTCTGGCCCAATATTAACCGACTCGGGTGGTTTTCAGGTGTGGAGTTTAGGGGAGCTACGAAAAATTACCGAACAGGGGGTTCATTTTAAATCGCCAATCGATGGTCGCTCGGTATTCATGGGGCCAGAGGAGTCTATGCAAGTTCAGCGGGATTTAGGCTCGGATATTGTGATGATTTTTGATGAATGCACGCCATTTCCAGCTGAACGTGACGAAGTTGAAAAGTCGATGTTGTTATCGTTGCGTTGGGCAAAACGCAGTAAGGCGGCGCACGGTGATAGTTCGAATGCATTATTTGGAATTGTGCAAGGTGGAATGCATCAAGATTTGCGGCAACAATCGTTGGCAGGATTAACGGCGATTGGATTTGATGGGTATGCCATTGGAGGTTTATCTGTTGGTGAACCCGTTGAGGATATGTATCGGGTTCTTGATGGTTTGCATCCCCATTTACCGGCGGACAAACCTCGGTATTTGATGGGCGTTGGTACACCTGAGAATTTGGTCGAAGGGGTTCGTCGTGGAATTGATATGTTTGATTGTGTCATGCCAAGTCGAAATGCGCGTAATGGCCATTTATTTACCAGCAATGGTGTTGTTCGAATTCGAAATAGTGAGCATGCCCAAGCGACTGGAGCCGTTGATGAACAGTGCAAATGTTATACTTGTCAAAATTACAGTCGATCCTATCTACGGCACCTTGATAAGACCCGAGAGATACTGGGGGCGCGTTTAAATACCATCCATAATCTGTTTTATTACCAAAATTTGATGTTTGGGCTGCGTAATGCCATTGCAAATCACCAATTAGACGAATTTATTGCTGATTTTTATCACAAACGAGAACTTAACGTGCCTCCTGTGGCATAATACGCGAATTTCCGATGGTATATAAAAAGGGTTTAAATTAATGAATTTCTTTATTTCAGAAGCAATAGCCGAAGCTGGTGCAGCCGCTACCGATGCTCCCGATCCGTTAAATTTTTGGATCTTTATGGGGGGGATGATAGCTTTATTTTATTTTATGTTAATTCGTCCACAACAAAAACGCGCGAAAGATGCTCGTAATTTAGTCGAGTCGATTTCCAAAGGTGATGAAGTCATGACCAGTGGCGGCATGTTAGGTAAAGTTGTTGAGGTGAGTGAATTATATGCTTCAATTGAAGTTGCTGATAATATTGTAATTCGGATGCAAAAAGCATCAATTACCGCTGTCATGCCTAAAGGTACACTAAAAGCAGCTCTTAAAGATTAAGAGTTTAATTAATTAGGACTCTAAGCCAATAAAAATAATTCAGGTTTAGAATCGATAACAGGAATATCTTAGTATGATTAATCATTATCCTTGGTGGAAGTATCTTATTATTGTTTTGGTGCTTGCTGTGGGTGCATTGTATGCGTTACCCAATATTTACGGCACCGATCCCGCGTTACAGATATCAGCTTCAAAAAATGCTAAAGTAGACATTGGCACTCAACAACAAGTTGAAGGAATGTTAAAAGGTGCCAATATTCCTGTTAAAGAGTTTAGTCTTGATAACGGTAATTTAGTGACTCGATTTAATAATGTTGAGGATCAGTTAAAAGCGAATGATTTTATCGCGTGTAAACTGGGTGAGGATTACACCGTCGCATTAAATTTAACGAGTGCCGCGCCTCAATGGTTGGAGTCTACTTTTAATGCACTTCCGATGTATCTTGGTTTAGATTTACGAGGTGGTTTGCATTTTTTAATGGAAGTTGAAATGGATGAGGTTGTAAAACAATCTTATACCAACTATGCCAGTGAAATTCGCAGTTATTTTCGTACCGAGCTTCGTAAAAAAGACATCCGTTACAAATCGGTTCGACAAACTCCAGATAATATTGTTATTTTATTTGATAGCTTGACGATAAGAGATAAAGCACTCCCAATATTAAAAAGACAATTTCAAGATCTTGATATCACCGAAGGCAGTGATGACGCTGTTGAATTACGCGTTGCGATTAAACCGGCCACCTTAGTTGAAAAAAAGAAAAATGCCTTAACACAAAATATTACGACTTTACGTAATCGCGTTAATGAACTTGGCGTTTCCGAGCCAGTGATTACACAACAAGGTGTGGATCGAATTGTGGTTCAATTGCCGGGTATTCAAGACAGCGCTAGAGCAAAAGAAATTTTAAGTGCAACGGCCACATTAGAATTTTATATGCAGTCTGATAAAAGCGATATTAGCGCAGCGATTGCGGGTAGTGTCCCTTCCGGCACGCGATTATATTATGAACGAAAAACTAAAAATCCCGTTTTGTTAAAGAAACGATTAATTATCCGAGGTTCTAATATTACCAATGCTGGTGCGGGTTACGATCAATCTAGTGGTAGTCCATCGGTTAATATTACGTTAGATGGCGAAGGTGCCAAACGTATGATGCAAACGACCAAGAAAAACCTAAAAAAACCAATGGCAGTGGTTTTTATCGAATATAAAACACTTCGCGAAAAAGAAAATTGTGAAGATAAAGATTTTATAATCAAAAAAACAAAAATTGAAGAAGTGATTAACATCGCGACGATACAAGGTGTGTTTAGTAAAAACTTTCAAATTACTGGTTTAGATAGCCAGTCAGAAGCATCCGATTTAGCATTATTATTACGAGCCGGTGCTTTAGTGGCACCAATTAGTATTGTAGAAGAACGAACGATTGGTCCAAGCTTGGGGAAAGATAATATCAAGCAAGGTACAATGTCCGTTGTTATCGGTTTGTTATTAGTGATTGTGTTTATGGTTATTTGGTATCGTGGTTTTGGTGTCGTTGCAACATTAGCGTTATCACTTAATTTAGTATTGATTATTGCCGTGTTATCAATGATGCAAGCGACGTTAACGATGCCAGGTATTGCCGGTATTGTATTAACCATTGGTATGGCGGTGGATGCCAATGTTCTGATTTTTGAACGAATTCGAGAAGAGCTTCGTAATGGCAACACACCACAGGCAAGTATCAAGGCGGGTTATGCAAAAGCAATGACAACAATTGCCGATGCAAATATAACGACATTAATTGCGGCGGTAGTATTATTTATTTTTGGTACCGGTTCAATTCAGGGTTTTGCGATAACATTATCAATTGGTATTTTAACATCAATGTTTACCGCAATTATGGGTACCAGAGCTGTCGTTAACTTATTTGTATCGGGCAAACGGATTAAGACATTATCAATTTAATATGAATACGACTGTTTAATTAAGTAGTCGTATTCTTTAGGATATATAAATATGCAAATATTTAAAAAACAAACTGAATTTAATTTTATGGGGCAGCGAAAAATTGCTGTCATTTTTTCAACCATATTACTTATTGTGTCACTCGCTTCAATTATTACCAAAGGATTAAACTTTGGTTTGGATTTTACTGGTGGTACTTTAATTGAGGTTAGTTATCCTCAATCTGCGGATTTGAGCAATGTCCGGGCTGCTCTTGAAAAAGGGGGCTATGGTAGTGCGATTGTGCAACATTTTGGTTCTACTACAGATGTTGTTGTTCGGATTCCTACTGATGATAAAGCCAGTGGCAAGGGGTGTGGTTCCGTTGATCGAGGCGGAGATAAAGCAGCTGAAAAATCAGATGACATGTCAAAAGATTTAACAACTTTAGGTGATAAAGTTCTATCAGTATTAAAAGCCAGTGATTCGGATGTTCTTATGCGTCGGCAAGAATGCGTTGGTGCTCAAGTTGGTGATGAGCTCCGAGATGATGGTGGCTTAGCGATGTTAATTGCACTAGCATGTATATTATTATATGTGTTAATTCGATTTGAGTATAAGTTTGCTTTTGGCGCTGTAGCTGCGTTGATTCATGATGTTATTATAACTTTAGGATTCTTTTCAATATTACAATTGAATTTTGATTTAACTGTATTAGCCGCAGTGTTGGCTGTGATAGGCTATTCTCTAAATGATACTATTGTTGTATTTGATCGTATTAGAGAAAATTTTCGTATCATTAGAAAAGGCTCATCGGTTGATATTTTTAATATTTCATTAAACCAAACATTATCTCGAACCATGATGACCTCGGTAACAACATTGTTAGTGTTAATTGCCATGTTTTTTCTTGGTGGTGAAATTATCCACGCTTTTGCGACGGCTTTAATTGTTGGGGTCGTTATTGGTACGTATTCATCAATTTATGTTGCTGGAACAACGGTTGTGGCTTTAGGAATTACCCGTGAGAATCTAATGGAAGTGGTTAAAGAGGGAGCCGATCAGGGCAACCAAGAAAATTTTATTGAATAAAAAAAATGCCTTCTCCTAGATTATAGTGAGAAGGCAAAACACAGAGAGTTCTTATATAACAGTTATGCTTAGTTCAAAATCGGTGTAACCTGCACCCGAACTTTTAAACGTTTTCCCGGTTCATCATTCATTCTTGTTGTAAACATTTCACCTTTATAACGATAGCTTACCCAATAACCCTCAATGCGTTGTTCGGAATGCGTGGCTTGAGTGACCTTACAATGACGTTCAATATCAACTCGTTCTGAACGTGAGCTACTGTGCTTTTTCTGCGCGATGTCGTTTCCAACTGCCGCACCAATGATTGAACCAACAACGGTAGCGGCTTTTTTGCCATCTCCTTGCCCAAATTGATTACCAACAATTCCACCAACTAGGCCGCCAAATAAAACATTGGCTTGGCCATGACGTTTATAAACCGGACGAGAAACCTGTTCTTCCCAGCATTCTCGTTTTGGCGTTGTTATTTGAATGTTTTTAACAATAGGCTCAATATTAATCACTTTTGCCGTTGCGTAGAAAAAGTTATTTTTTATATTATGCTCATTATGTTGTGCTATCGCATTACTAGAAATTGCCGAAATAGAAACAACCGCACATAAGTTTAAAAGTTTGTTTATGTTTGACATGATGTTTACTCCTCTGTGAATTAACATCGGTTTTATATCTTCTGATGTTAATACTAGCGAGTAGTGGCTGAATCCAGACTGAACAAACAAGAAAGAAGTTTAATTTGTGACGAGTAAGTTTGAGTGCTGTTAGGTGAAAATAGAATATTAAAAAGCGGAATGCAAAATATTTTAAAACTGATTTTTATATATTTGTAATAAAACTTAACTTACGTCTTTAAATCGTGCGACTTCGTCAAGCGGGTTAGATTCATCCGGTTGGTGCTTTCGAACAATGCGACAAACTGAATTTGAAGAGCCACGACACTCAGGGGCATCATTGTCCCGGTTAATTGCATAAATTGTAATACCAGCCCATACGGAAGAAATAAGCCATAGTACGACACCAAGTGATCCAGTAATTAAACTCATCGAAGGAAGATTAGCCGGGCCACCGATAAATCCATAAGCGATGGCAATTAGACCTGCTACCCAAAACACACTGATTGGGGCGATACAGCAGCTACTACAACCAAAACGGCAAACCGATAGTGGTGGTGCAACAATTATCCATAAACTTCGTAACATCTATTCCTCTCCAGGTCATGCAATTTGTAATTCAATGCAAAATTGTAGACTTTAGGTAATTCTTTAGACTTTACTTGAGTTTACATGATTTAGTGGGTAGGTCAATAAATCTGCTTGAATTTAATGTGAAGTAAATCAGATATTTACAGTTAACTTTGTCAAAAGTTGTGGTTCGCACTCAATTCAGTAATCAACAACCGCATTACTTCTATGCAATGGGGTTCGAATGATACTGTTATTCACTATTGATTGTAGTGGATTATTACTTTCAATGATTATATCAAAACAAGTGAACCGGATCTAAATGCTAATGATGTTGTTCGGTTTGCATATAAAGATATATATTCGCCATCTTAATTTCTAGTAATTTTAATGCTGAAAACGTTAACGTTGGTCTCATGAATGAGTCTAAGTTGAAGTCGATATTATAAACCTAGGTCATTCATGATATTTCTTGAGCAACATATAAAATATATTATTGGTGTATTATTTGAGTTCTGGAGTCAAGTGAGGTCTGATTTCTTGTAGCATGGCTTTAAATAACTTGGGGTTAGCACATACTATGTGCCCTGAGTCCAAGTAATTATTATTTCCACTTAAGTCACCAACCAAACCTCCGGCTTCTTGAACTAATAATGAACCAGCAGCAAGATCCCATGTTTTTAAATCCAATTCCCAGAAGCCATCAATTCTGCCTGCTGCTACATAGGCTAAATCGAGTGCGGCTGAACCTGGGCGGCGTATTCCAGCTGTGTTTTGGATAAAACTTTTTAACATTCCCATATACGGTTCAAGATAGTCCATGTTGGAATAGGGAAAACCTGTTCCAATTAACGCTCCGGTTAATTTAACCTGCGGTGTCACTCGAATTCGTTTGTTATTAAGTTGCGCACCATCACCTCGAGAGGCGGTGAACAATTCATCGCGCATTGGATCATAAACAACAGCTTGTTCGATTCGGTCTTTGTTTTTAACGGCAATTGAAACGGCAAATTGCGGGAAACCGTGTAGAAAATTAGTGGTGCCATCGAGCGGATCAATAATCCAGGTAAAATCATTGCCTTTTTGAATGCCACTTTCTTCGGCTAGTATTCCATGTTCTGGATAGGCTTTGTGTATTGTTTCGATGATTTCTGCTTCCGCTTTTTTATCGACTTCACTGACAAAATCATTAGCGGCTTTCTTTACTATGGTGAGTTGGTCAATTCTATCCGATGATCGAGTTATAATTTCTCCTGCGTTACGCGCAGCACGAATAGCAATATTTAATAAAGGATGCATAGAATGACCTGTTTAATAGTAAAGTTAAATGTGAAAGAGCATGGTGTAAAACACCACAATCTCGGTATTTTACCAGTCTTTATTATTGTGTTCACTTTGTTTCTGAGCTAAAAGCATGATATCGGTGAATTAAAAAATTTAATTTCAACTTTAACTTACTAAATTAGTTAAAATGGATATCTAGATTTTAATAGTTTGGCGTGAATTAAAAGTGAATATGTATAAAAAATTTCGTGTTGTTATGGTGCATACCAGCCATCCGGGAAATATTGGTGCGGCTGCACGAGCCATGAAAAATATGAATTTATCGGAATTATGGTTAGTCGCTCCGCGATCTTTTCCTGATGTCAAAGCACGTGCTCGAGCTGCAAGTGCGCTTGATATTTTGAATAATGTTGTGGTTGTAGATACTTTAGAAGAGGCCTTGGTGGGGTGCGATTTTGTTGTTGGTGCAAGTGCACGGTTACGTGAGATACCGTGGCCACTACTCAACCCAAGAGAAATGGCTGAAAAAATGTGGGCACTTGCAAGTTTGCCAGAAACTCAATCAGTTGCAATGGTGTTTGGTCGTGAGAATAGCGGTCTGACTAACGAGGAATTGGAGCGTTGTAATTTTCTTGTGAATATTCCTGCTAATGAACAATACAGCTCGTTGAATATTGCCGCTGCAATTCAAGTATTGTGTTATGAAATTCACATGACGGCCTATTTAGAATCACCTATTGAAGCGCTTGAGGCCGAGTTTCCATTAGCGTCAAACGATGATATGGAACGTTTATATGAACATTTTGAAATTGCATTGACTGAATTAGATTTTTTAAAACCGGATAATCCGAAACAATTGATGCGACGTATAAGGCGCTTATTTAATCGTTCAGGAGTTGATAAAATGGAATTAAATATATTACGTGGTATCCTTAGTGCCGCCCAGTCTAAATATAAAAAGTGAGTTGATTTCAGAAATGGACAGATTAATGAGTCATTATGTTTAAAAGATTAAAAGAAGACATTCGATGCGTGTTTGAGCGTGATCCTGCGGCTCGAACAACGCTTGAAGTATTAACGAATTATCCTGGTTTACATGCAGTAACTATCCATCGGTTTGCGCATTGGTTATGGAATGCCAATCTAAAATGGTTGGCTCGCCAAATATCAACAACGGTTCGGTGGTTTACCGGTATTGAAATTCATCCCGGAGCAATAATAGGCCATCGGTTTTTTATCGATCATGGAATGGGGGTTGTCATCGGTGAAACCGCACAAATTGGTGATGGTGTTACGTTATATCATGGTGTTACTTTAGGTGGCACTAGCTGGCAAAAAGGCAAAAGACATCCAACTTTGGCTGATAATGTTGTGGTTGGTGCTGGAGCGCAAGTTTTAGGGCCGATACTGGTTGGTGAGGGGGCTCGAATCGGCTCAAATGCTGTTGTACTGACACCTGTTCCCGAAGGTGCGACTGTCGTTGGTATTCCGGGACGGGTTGTGCGTAAAACTCCGCAAGTTGATGATAAGCGTAATGAATTTGCTAAAAAAATAGGCTTTGATGCCTACGGTTCAACTAAAGACATGCCTGATCCGGTGGCGCATGCCTTTAATTCAATGTTGGATCACATCGAGGTGATGGATAAACAAATGAAATCAATGTGTGAAGCAATTAAAATCTTGGGGGCAGAATTAGATGATGATTTAGTCGCAAAATTAAAGCATTGCAAAATTAATCCTATCGATGAGGAAATTAACACTACCGATAACACAATTACCCCTTCTCAAAAAGAAAACGATTAACCGCGGTTTAAATTCTTATCTTAATTATTAGGTTTTGTGGATATTACTTGACTAAATCACTTGGTTTTTGCTAAGCTTTGCCTAGCAATAATTCTTGATTAAAACACTCAAGTTTGGTAATTTAGCTTATGATGAAATACTTATATGATTAGTAAGTCATTAATGCGTTATTCTATCAGGTTACTCGTAAAAAATACATTCACATTCAACAGGTAGGGTTATGAGGTTAACAACAAAAGGTCGATATGCCGTTACAGCAATGCTTGATTTAGCATTACATTTTGACGATGGACCAATTACATTGGCTGATATATCACAAAGACAAGGTATATCGTTATCGTATTTAGAACAATTATTCTCGAAATTACGTAAAAAAGGATTGGTTGATAGTACTCGGGGACCTGGTGGTGGCTATCGGTTAAGCCGTGCCTCACATGATATTGCAGTTGCTGATGTTATTTCGGCTGTTGATGAAAAAGTTGATGCAACTAAGTGTGGTGGTTTGGCAAATTGTCATGGTGAAACTCAATGTTTAACACATGATTTGTGGACTGATTTAAGCGAACAAATTTTTCACTTTTTAAGTGGCATTAGTCTTGGGCATTTAGTTGATCGCAAAGGCGAAAAATACTCAGATTTAGTCCAAAGCTCAGAAAACCCTACTTTACTACCTGAAACCCATGAAGACGTTATTTAAATATTAAGTATTTTGAATATTGTTTAACATGGTATAATTTTACGACGTTATTTTGTGTCAGCCATTCGTAATGTTTGGTTACACTTGTTTGGAGTTTTAAATGAAAACACCGATTTATCTTGATTATTCAGCAACAACACCTGTTGATCCACGTGTAGCGAAATTAATGTGTGAATATTTAACATTAGATGGCAATTTTGGTAATCCTGCATCGCGTTCACATGAGTTTGGTTGGAATGCAGAGCAAGCAGTAGAAACTGCGCGAGCCCATGTTGCTTCCTTAATTAATGCGAATCCTAAAGAAATTATCTGGACTTCGGGTGCCACCGAATCTGATAACTTAGCGATTAAAGGTGCAGCGCATTTTTATCAGAAAAAAGGCAAACACATTATCACCTGTAAAACCGAGCATAAAGCGGTTTTGGATACTTGTCGTCAGTTAGAACGAGAAGGCTTTGAAGTGACTTATTTAGATCCTGAACCCAATGGGTTAATTGATCTTGAAAAATTCAAATCGGCTATTCGTGACGATACTATTTTAGTATCGATTATGCATGTTAATAATGAAATAGGTGTTATCCAAGATATTAAAGCGATTGGTGATATTACTCGCGAACGAAAAATTATTTTTCACGTTGATGCAGCTCAGAGTCCAGGTAAAACTGCAATTGATATGGATCAATTAAATGTTGATTTAATGTCTTTAGCATCACATAAAATTTATGGTCCTAAAGGTATTGGGGCATTATATGTTAGACGTAAGCCGCGTGTTCGATTAGAAGCTCAAATGCACGGTGGTGGCCATGAACGAGGTATGCGTTCTGGCACATTAGCGACACATCAAATTGTTGGTATGGGTGAAGCTTTTCGTATTGCGAAAGAAGAAATGGCTACCGAAAATGAACGAATTCGAATGTTACGCGATCGTTTATACAATAGTTTTAAAGATATTGAAGAAATATATTTAAATGGCGATGAAGAAAATCGTGTACCTCATAATTTAAACGTTAGTTTTAATTATGTCGAAGGTGAATCGTTAATTATGGCCTTAAAAGAACTTGCAGTGTCTTCAGGCTCAGCCTGTACCTCAGCAAGTTTAGAACCATCGTATGTATTACGCGCTTTAGGTCGGAATGATGAATTAGCACATAGCTCTATTCGATTTACCATTGGGCGTTTTACTACTGAAGAAGAAATCGATTATACCAGTGAGTTAATTCACAAAAATATTTCTAAATTACGAGAGTTATCACCTTTATGGGAAATGTTTAAAGATGGGATTGATTTAAACTCAATCGAATGGGCTGCGCATTAGATATAAAGTCGTTATAAATTAATCAAAGTTTGTATTAAAGAGGGTACGCAATCATGGCATATAGTGAAAAGGTTATAGAACATTACGAAAATCCACGAAATGTTGGCAACATGGATAAAGATGACGCGAATGTAGGGACAGGGATGGTTGGCGCACCAGCTTGTGGTGATGTTATGCGTTTGCAAATTAAAGTTAGCGATGATGGTATTATTGAAGATGCAAAATTTAAAACTTATGGTTGTGGCTCAGCGATTGCTTCAAGCTCATTATTAACCGAGTGGGTAAAAGGTAAAACGTTAGAAGAAGCCGGTCAAATTAAAAATACTGAAATTGCTGAAGAACTGGAATTACCACCAGTTAAAATACATTGTTCAGTATTAGCTGAAGATGCGATTAAAGCTGCTATTTCAAATTACAAAGAAAAGAAATAATTTAGCGAGTTATTATATGCCTATAACGTTAACTGAAACAGCAGCCGAGCATATTAAAAATTACCTGCAAAACCGCGGTAAAGGCAAAGGTTTACGCCTTGCAGTTAAAACAACAGGTTGTTCAGGAATGGCATATGTTCTCGAGTTTGTAGACGAGGCCGATGATTCAGATAAAAGATTTGAATCAAATGGTGTTTCAATATTTGTTGATCCTAAAAGCTTGGTGTATGTTGATGGTACTGAATTAGATTATGGTAAAGAAGGTTTAAACGAAGGGTTTAAATTTAATAATCCAAATGTTAAAGATGAATGTGGTTGCGGCGAAAGCTTCAACGTATAAATTAAACATTCATGAGTAATACAGTACCTCAAAATCATTTTGAATTATTTGGCTTTCCGACAAGTTATGATATTGATTTACTCAAGTTATCTGAAATTTACAGAGAGCTTCAAAAGACAGTTCATCCCGATCGTTTTGCTAATGCCTCCGATAGAGAAAAGTTACTGTCTGCTCAAAAAGCAACGCAAGTTAATGAAGCTTATAGCTGTTTAAAATCGCCTATTCTGCGTGCTCAATACCTTCTAGAAATTAATAATATTAAATTTAATGACGAAACTGAAACGATTCAAGATCCAGAATTTTTAATGGAACAGATGGAATTAAGAGAAGCTTTGGTTGATGTTCGAAGTAGTCATGATGCTCTAGCAAGTTTAGAAAAAATGTTAGTTGATATAGCAAATCGAATAAGCAGTTCTCAAGACAAACTGTCTCATTTACTTACAGAATTGACTGAAAGTAATTTATTACGAGCAAAAAAACGTATTCAAAAATTGCAATTTTTAATAAAATTACAACGTGAAGCTGAAGATTTAGAAGAAGATTTAAACAACGCGCAATAACCCGATTAATTCCAAAAAACTGAATAATTATGGCCTTATTACAAATTAGTGAACCCGGTGAAGCTACGGCACCACATCAACATCGATTAGCGGTTGGTATTGATTTGGGTACAACAAACTCACTTGTTGCAACGGTTAGAAGTGGCCAAGCCAATACGCTTGCCGATGAACATAATAAACATTTATTACCTTCGGTTGTTCAGTATCAGAAAGATAAACCACCTGTTGTTGGTTTAGAGGCAAAACAGCAATTAGTAAACGACCCACATAATACCATTGCATCAGTTAAACGTTTAATTGGGCGAAGTATCAGTGAAATTAAAGGATTAGGTGACAGCTTACCTTATTCATTTGAATCGAATGATAGCGCTGTTCCTCGTATAAAAACATCAGCATCTAATGTTAGTGCTATAGAGGTATCGGCTGAAATTTTAAAAAATTTAAAATTAAGAGCAGAACAAACTCTGGGTGGTGAACTCAGCGGCGTTGTTATTACCGTTCCGGCCTATTTTGACGATGCTCAACGACAAGCAACAAAAGATGCTGGAAAAATTGCGGGCTTAAATGTTTTGCGATTATTAAATGAACCAACGGCTGCCGCGGTTGCATATGGTTTAGATAAAAAAGAAGATGGTGTTATTGCTATTTATGATCTTGGTGGCGGTACTTTTGATGTTTCAATTTTACGTTTGAATAAAGGTGTTTTTGAAGTATTAGCCACAGCAGGGGATACCGCCCTTGGTGGTGATGATTTTGACCATGCTATCGCAGAATGGTTATTGCTTGAGTCGGGTGTTGCTCAAAATATTGATAAATCAACGGCACGTTATTTATTATTAAAAGCCTGCGACAGCAAAGAAAAGTTAACCAAAAATGAGTCTACAGTCATTGAGCTTGATTATGGACAATTAAAATGGAGCGGTGAATTAACTCGAGATAAACTTTATGACATTATTGACCCATTAATTAAGAAAACACTATTACCTTGTCGACGTGCGTTACGTGATGCCGGACTGGCTATCGAGGATATCGATGAAATTATAATGGTTGGTGGTTCAACTCGAGTGCCTAGAGTCAGAAGTAAAATAAAAGAATTTTTTCAATCGGAGCCCTTGGTCGATATTGATCCGGATAAGGTTGTGGCAATCGGTGCCGCGATTCAAGCTGATATATTGGTTGGTAATAAATCAGAAAACGAAATTTTGTTACTTGATATCACTCCTTTATCCTTGGGCTTAGAAACTATGGGGGAATTAGTTGAAAAGGTTATACCCCGTAATACCGTTATTCCTGCTGCTCGGGCACAAGATTTTACGACGTTTAAAGATGGTCAAACCGCAATGTCAATTCATGTCTTACAAGGTGAACGTGATTTGGTTTCTGATTGTCGTTCACTTGGTCGGTTTACTTTACGTGGCATTCCTCCGATGGTGGCTGGTGCCGCGCGAATTAGAGTGACATTTCAAGTTGATGCCGATGGCTTATTATCCGTTTCGGCGAAGGAACAAACCACTGGTGTTGAAAGTGCCATTGAAGTTAAACCATCTTACGGTTTAATGGATTCAGAAGTAGAACAAATGTTACGCGACTCTTTAACTCATGCTGAGCATGATGTTAATGCGCGTATGCTACGAGAGCAACAAGTTGAAGCTGAGCGTGTCATTGAAGCGGTAAACGCTGCTTTGGCTGAAGATGCTGAAAATCTGTTAACGGATGATGAAATTCAGTTAATTAATAATTCAGTAACGGAACTAGCAACAATCAAGCTTGGTTCGAATACGCGCAAGATTAAAACTGCAATTGAATTGGTAGATAAAGTAACAAGTGATTTTGCATCTCGTCGTATGGACAAAAACATCAATAAGGCTTTATCTGGTCATAAACTGGATGAGTTTGAGTAACTATTCGTTATAAATTTAAGAGTTTAGGAAATGATATGACCAAGTTAATATTTTTACCTCATGAAGAGTTATGCCCTGATGGTGCGGTTGTCGAAATTGACGCTAAAGCTGGGACAACAATCTGTGATGCAGCATTATCGATTGGTATTGAAATAGAGCACGCTTGTGAAAAGTCCTGTGCTTGTACGACTTGTCATGTTTATATTCGTGAAGGACTGGATTCGTTAAATGAAATTGAAGAATTAGAAGATGATTTGTTGGATAAGGCCTGGGGGTTAGAGCCCGATTCTCGTTTGAGTTGTCAGACTATCGTAAGTGAGCAAGATTTAGTTATCGAAATACCTAAGTATACTATAAACATGGTATCTGAGAATCACTAGGAGTTTACGTTATGTCGTTAAAATGGATAGATTCACTTGATATTGCAATTGAGTTGCTCGAGGTACATCCTGAGGTTGATCCAACGCAGCTGCGATTTACGGAATTACGTGAGTGGGTTATGCAATTAGCTGAGTTTAATGATTTAGCTGAGCATTGTGGTGAAAAGATTCTTGAAGCCATTCAACAAGAGTGGATTAACGAAAAAGAGTGATGAGTAATTAATTCTTTAATATCAATTGGTTACAGACCAGTCTCAAATGTATCGTAATAAATAATCGCTTCATATCCTAAAGCCACTGTCATTGGCTAATCGCCTTCTAGGTCATGTTATACAATGATGCTATCATTGTTGTTTGAAATACCTTGGTTTAGCTCAATATTCTGTGATGACATATCCGAAAAATAGCTTAGAAATATATATACTATATTTAATACTAACTATTTGTTTTAAATAAAGAGTTTTTCTTCATTCAAAGTGTTATAAAACTACTAGCGCAATTAAAATGGTTGATGTAATTAAAAAAGATAAAGTGAATTTGCTTGATTATAGTGAGAGTGATCTGGAGTCATTCTTCGCTGATTTAGGTGAGAAATCTTTTCGTGCAAAACAATTATTACAGTGGATATATCAGTTTGGTGTTAGTGATTTTTCATTAATGAGTAATATCAGTAAAACGCTTAAAATTAAATTAGCTGAAATAGCAGAGATAAGCATTCCCAAAATTGCATCGGAACAGAAATCTAACGATGGTACAATAAAATGGCTTCTAGAAGTTGGTAATGGTAATTGCATTGAGACTGTCTATATCCCAGAAAAAAATCGTGGCACGTTATGTATTTCTTCTCAAGTTGGCTGTGCATTAGATTGCACTTTTTGTTCGACGGCGCAACAAGGTTTTAATCGTAATCTATCGGTGGCAGAAATTATCGGTCAAGTTTGGTTAGCTAATCATGCCATGTCCTGCGTCCCTAGAGATGATAGAAAAATAACGAATGTCGTATTAATGGGAATGGGTGAGCCGTTACTAAATTATCAAAATGTAATAAAAGCCATGGATATTATGATGGATGATAATGCTTATGGTTTATCAAAACGCCGAATTACTTTAAGTACTTCGGGTGTTGTACCTGCTTTGGATAGATTAAAAGAACAAAGTGATGTTAGTTTAGCTGTGTCGTTGCATGCACCAAATGATGCTTTGCGGGATGAAATTGTTCCAATAAATAAAAAATACCCTATTAAAGTTTTATTAGAATCGTGCAAACGTTATATACAGGATGAAGCAAGGCGAAAAATTACATTTGAGTATGTTATGTTAGATGGTATCAACGATCAACCGAGTCATGCTCGAGAGTTAGTGAAATTGCTACGTAATATACCATCAAAAGTCAATTTAATTCCGTTTAATCCTTTTCCACAAACGGACTATAAATGTTCTTCTAAGGAAACAATTGAAAAATTTAGCGATATTTTAATGAAAGCTGGATTAGTAACAATGACTCGTAAAACCCGAGGTGATGATATTGATGCCGCATGCGGTCAACTTGCAGGTAAGGTTTTAGATCGCACCAAAAGAACTGAAAATAAAAAAAATAATTTAAAAAATAATCAAAGAGCAACGTTATGAAAAAAAATATAATATTTATATCTTTGTTCGTTATATTTCTGTCGGGTTGTACATTAGTTACAGAAAGAGCGAATATCGATTTAAAAAAAGCCTCTGTTATTAACTCGAAGTTGGGTTTGGCTTATCTTCAAAAAAAATTATATCAAGCAGCTAACGCTAAGTTGTTAAAATCTCTTGAACAAGATTCTGATAATGCTCTTGCTCATTTGTATATGGCTGAGCTGCAAAAAATACTTAAAGTTAACGATAAAGCTGATGAACATTTTAAAGAAGCCATATCGCTTGCGCCAAAAAATTCAAGAGCAAAAAATAACTATGGTGTGTTTTTGTGTTCGCAGGGAGAGTATGAAGAGTCTGTGAAATATTTTTCTGAGGTGTTAAAAGATCCTTTATATCCAGATAAATTTGGTGTTTATGAAAATTTAGGCATCTGTGAACAACAAAAAGGTAATATTCATTTAGCAGAAAAACATTTTAGACATGCATTAAAACTAAATCATAATTTACCTAAATCATTATTAGGTATGACACAAATTAGTTTTGATTCAGGTTTGTTTAAGCCTGCGAAACGTTATTATGTTCGGTATTTAGCGTTAGCAAAACAATCACCAGAAAGTTTATGGATTGGAATATTGCTTGAACGAAAATATAAAAATAAGGACATAGTAGAAAGTTATTCAACTATTTTACGGGTAAAATATCCCGATTCAAAAGAAGCTATAATGTTAGATAAATTAGAGGGTCGAGACGGCTTATAGGTATGTCTGAAATAGATTCAGTCAAAACTCAAGAAGAAGCAGAAGAAATTGTTTTAGGAAAAAAGCTGCGTTTGCTTAGAGAGTCTCGAGGTTACTCCATCGAAGATGTTGCTGGACAAATATATTTGGACAGTTCTTTAATTCGTGCTTTAGAATTGGGACAATACAGTAAAATTCCGTCAGAATCTTTCATAGCAGGATACATTCGAAATTACTTAAAATTATTCGATGCTGTATCCGAGTTTCGGAGATTTAATATACTAAAAACTAATTCGCTAATAACCTATCAAAATCCAATTGTTTTAAAAAAAGCTTACGTATCAAATAAAATTAAAAAAAGTTATTTATTTAAATTGACTGTGGTTGCCATTTCATTATCCAGTTTAACTTATTTCGAAGTTGAATATGGTTTATTAAATGAAATTAAAAAATTATCAATCAATAATAAAACTGAAAAAAATAAATTGCTAGAAGAAAAAATTGAAAGTGTTGATAGCAATGATGTTATTGAACAACAACAGACAAAATCATTAGTAAAAAAAAGTATACCTAATACTAAATCGAATCAAACAATAGCTAAGGTAGATTCTATTCATTTACATTTTACTAATGATTCGTGGATACAACTTATTGACGCCACAGGGCGAAAGTTGATATCGAGTTTTATAAAAAGTGGTAAAACGTTGGAATTTAATGGCAAATTACCATTTGAGGTCACGTTAGGTAATTCACGAGCAGTAAAAATTAAAGTGAATGGCCACGATTTTAATCAATCAAATTATACTAATAAAGAAATAACGCATTTTGTGATTAATAATAATTTGAATTAGTGAATTAACCGTAGGATTAACAAAATGTCAAAATCAATTAATGCAATTCGTGGAATGAATGATATTGTTCCTGAATCTGCCTATAAATGGCAATTCGTGGAAAATAGTTTTAAGGAGCTTATTGCTTCTTATGGTTATCAGGAAATACGGATGCCAATTGTCGAGAAAACAGATTTATTTAAACGTTCAATTGGAGAAGTAACCGATATAGTCGAAAAAGAAATGTACACTTTCGAAGATAGAAATGGTGACAGTTTGACTTTACGTCCAGAGGGGACGGCTAGTTGTGTTCGGGCGTGTATTGAAAATGCCTTAATTTATAATCAGCAACAACGGCTATGGTATTACGGCCCAATGTTTCGTCATGAACGACCACAACGGGGTAGATACCGTCAGTTTTTTCAATTTGGTGTGGAGGTCTTTGGCATTTCAGCACCGGATATTGATGCTGAATTAATATCCATTACTGACAAATTGTGGAAGAAACTAGGAATTAGCGAGGATGTTACTTTAGAAATTAATAGTCTGGGTACTCCAGAAGCTAGAGTGCGTTATCGAGAAGTATTGGTTGCATATTTTACGGAAAATCACGAACAATTGGATGAAGATAGTCAACGTCGTTTATTGTCTAATCCAATGCGTATCTTGGATAGTAAAAACCCGGATTTACAGGCTTTAATTGAAGCGGCTCCAAAACTCGATGAATATTTGGATGAGGAATCAAAGCAGCATTTTACGTCTTTGTGTGACTATCTGGATTCATTAAATATCTCTTATACAATTAATCAGCGGTTAGTTCGAGGGCTTGATTATTACACGAAGACGGTATTTGAGTGGGTAACGGACAAACTGGGAGCACAGGGGACTATCTGTGCTGGTGGTCGATACGATGGTTTAGTCGCCCAGATAGGTGGTCGTGATACACCTGCCGTTGGTTTCGCGCTGGGCTTAGAACGCTTAATTGAACTAATTCCAGAGGATTTTATCCCTAAATTGGCGTTTTTACCCGAAATATATATGATATTGGCAGGTGAATCTGCTGAAAAATCAGGTATTATGTTATCTGAAAAATTACGAGCTGCAATTCCGAATTTACGCTTGCAGATGAACTGTGGTGGCGGCAGTTTTAAGAGCCAAATGAAAAAAGCGGATAAAAGCGGTGCTTCAATAGCAATTATTATTGGCGAGAACGAAATAGCCAATGATGAAGTTGCAGTTAAGTATCTACGAAATGATACCGCACAGCAAACGATTAAACTTGATCAATTACCTGAATTTTTAATTAAAAAATGATGGTTTGGTCAAACTAAATAGAATGATAGAGGTTTTAGCGTGAATAATTACGAAACTGATGAAGAAACACTTGAAGCATTAAAAACGTGGTGGAAAGAAAATGGTAAATCCGTTATTGGCGGATTAATTTTGGGTGTTGGTGCTATTGTTGGATTTAAACAGTGGGGTAGTTATCAGTCTGAGAAAGGACAATCTGCTTCTAGTTTATATCAAACAATGATTGAAAGTAGTCACAATAAAAAAACTGATGAGTTTTTTGCTGCTGGGTCTGAGTTAATTTTGGATTACTCTAGCACGCCGTATGCATCATTAGCATCATTGGTTATGGCTAAAAAATTGGTTGACGAAAAAAAGTTTGACGATGCTATTAATAAATTAAACTGGTTATTGTCGAATAGCTCCGATGATGGAATCAAACATATAGCACGAATTCGTTTAGCTAGAATTTTACTAAATGAAAATAAGATTGAGCAAGCTTTGAAGTTAGTTAAAGATGAACGCAGTGTTAGCTTTAAATCAGAATATAATGAACTTCGAGGTGATGTATACGCAGCAAAAAAAGAGTTTTCTCTTGCTAAAGATGCGTATAAATCTGCATTAGCTGTTAACATTCGAAATAAAGAGAAACGCGAATTTATTGAAATGAAATTACATGACATTGTCATTCCAGAAAAGACTAACGCTGAGAAGTCATGAAAATCCGCAATATTGTCACGGTTTTAATATTTATTTTGTTAACATCTTGTGTTTCATCACCGTCACCAGTCTTACCACCTGTTGCACTTCAGGCGCTAACGAATCAATTAAAAATTAAATTACTTTGGACGCAACGATTTGGTGATGGCGTTGGGGATAACTATTTAAAATTTCAGCCTGTTTCCTATAAAAATACAATTGTTTATATGGATTATAATGGAACGTTATCTTCGGTTGATCAAAAAACGGGAGATATTAACTGGCAACGAGAATTTAATTTACCAGTTTCAAGCCAATTTTTCATTTATCAAAATAAAATAATATTTGGAACAAGTCAGGGTGAGCTAATAATGGCGCAACTCGACAATGGTGATATTGTTTGGCGTAAAAAATTTAGCAGCGAAATACTCTCAAAAGCCGCTGTATCTGATGGTTTTCTTGTTATTAATACCGTAGATGGTTATTTATATGGTTTGGATGTTAATACGGGTAATCAACGCTGGTTTTATAATCGAACTGTACCGGTGCTGACTTTAAGGGGATCTTCGTCTCCTATTATTACCAATGGAATTGTTCTTAGTGGTTTTGATAATGGTAAGTTAATTGCACTCACATTGAATACCGGGCGGGTTATTTGGGATACCACTATTGCTCTGCCAAGTGGTAGCACCGAAATTGAACGGATTATTGATGTTAATATTATTCCTGTTGTAAAAGATGATTTGGTTTATATTGCAACATTTCAAGGCCGTCTTGCGGCTGTTGAATTGACTTCGGGTAAAATTGTTTGGTCTCGAGAATTATCGATTTATAATGATATTAAAGTAGATGCTTTTAGAGTTTATGTCACCGCAGCTGATAGTCGAATTTGGGCTTTGGATCGCAAAAATGGCGCCACACTTTGGAAGCAAGATGCTTTGGTACGCAGAAATGTTACTGGTCCAGTATTATTTCATGATCAATTAATTGTAGGTGACTTTAATGGTTATCTGCATTGGATGTCCCGAAAAGATGGTAAAATGTTATCTCGGGTACAACTTGGTGAAGCCGTATCCAAAAATAACCCTGCTGATGATGATAATAATTATTTTGATACTCATATTTCAAAAGTTGGAAATATTTTATCTGTCCCGGTTATTTTTGATAATACCTTATATGCAACCAACCGTTATGGTGATGTGCATGCCTATATTAGTGATTAATTTTATTACATTAAGTTTTAGCTAAATATTATACTGAATAAATCACATGAAACCTGTTATAGCCATTGTTGGTAGACCTAATGTTGGGAAATCTACTCTTTTTAATCGATTAACCAAAAGTCGTGATGCTCTTGTAGCTGATATGCCTGGTGTTACGCGTGATAGAAAGTTTGGTGAAGCTGTTTTTGATAAAAAAGGTTTTATTGTTATTGATACTGGTGGTGTCTCTGGCGAAGAAAAAAATATTGATTTATTAATGGCTAAACAGTCTTGGTTGGCTGTCGATCAAGCTGATACTATTTTATTTTTAGTGGATGCGAATGATGGTTTAACCATTGATGATGAAAAAATTGCAAATCGTTTAAGAAAAATTGGAAAATCTTTTTTTGTTGTTGTTAATAAAATTGATGGAAAAGATGCCGATAGTATATCTGCTGAGTTTTATGCGTTAGGTATTGATGCTGTTTATCCGATAACGGCATCACATGGTCGAGGTATTAATGTTTTAATGAGTTCGGTTTTATCAACTTTAAATACTGATAATGACGATGATGAAGTAAAAAATGACGGAATTAAGATTGCGGTAATTGGTCGTCCAAATGTTGGGAAATCAACCTTGGTTAATCGAATTTTAGGTGAGGATCGTGTTGTTATTTATGACATGCCCGGGACTACAAGAGACAGCACTTACATCCCCTTTGAAAAAAATGATATTAAATACACGTTTATTGATACTGCTGGTGTTAGACGGAAAAGAAGTGTAAAGGAGGCGATTGAGAAATTTAGTATTATTAAAACGCTACAAGCCATTGATGATTCTAATGTTGTGTTAATGATTTTAGATGCCCAAGAATCAATATCTGATCAAGATGCGACTATATTAGGTTTTATTTTAGATGCTGGGCGGGCATTAGTGTTGGCTGTTAATAAATGGGATGGTCTTGAAACCTATCAACGTGAAAAAATTAAACGTGAATTAAATTTAAAAATTCCTTTTATTGATTTTGCTAAATTGCATTTTATATCGGCATTACATGGAACGGGTGTTGGTGACTTATTTAAATCTGTTAATCAGGCAAATGAAGCGGCATTTAAAAATATTTCTACTCCACGATTAACTCGTTTATTATTTGATTTAGTTTCATCCCATCAACCACCGGTGGTAAAAGGTCATCGGATAAAATTGCGTTATGCTCACCAGGGTGGAACTAATCCACCTATAATTGTAATTCATGGCACTAAAACTGATTCATTGCCTAAAAGCTACCAGCGTTATTTGATTAATGGTTTTAGAAAACATTTAAAGCTACAAGGCACACCAATTCGTTTACAATTAAAATCATCTTCGAATCCATACCAAGCCAAACGAAAAGTAAAATTTGATCGAACTGTTGATAAGCAGGGACGAATCAATAAAGAAAGTTCGCGAAAATTTAATCGTTAATTTTTTGTTGGGGTGAGGTAGGTTTCGAACCCCAACGTATATGCTTGTAAAACTATTTGGCTTTTAGTTCTGGTATCGGTGGCAATAAAAGCTCTGGATCAATCCTAGTATTATTTAAGCTCACACTAAAATGCAAATGGGCTCCTGTCACTCGACCTGTTTCACCAACTTCACCCAGTTTATCTGTTTTTTTAACTGTTTGATTTTTTGAAACGGTGATTTTATTCATATGACAAAACATGGTTATTAATCCTTGTCCATGATCGACAAAAACAACATTACCATTAAAATAGAAATTACCTGTTGCAATAACAACACCATCTGCAGGAGCTTTAATTAATGTTCCTGTTGGCGCTGCGATATCAATCCCACTGTGAGGCTTTCGAGGTTTTTTATTAAAAAAACGTTTTAATCCAAATCGACTACTGACAATTCCATCAACGGGCATAATAAAATCAAGTTTAACGTTATTTTTTTCCAGCCAGGTGGTAAATGCTTTTTTAGAAATCTTTTTATCACTTATTGCTCTTTTTAAATTTTGGGGGCTGAGTGTCACCATGCCTTTATTTTTTAAAGTGATGTATTGTTTTTTATATTCTTTTTTCTGAGTTGTAAATGTTTGATATTGAGGCTTTGAGTTTATTGTTTCAATTTTTATTTTATGTTTTCCTGCTTTTGTGTTTAACGATAAACCTACTATGGCTTGCCAATGGCCGGCATTTTTTCGCACCATTATTTTTTTATAGTTATAACTGACACTAGGTTTATTATTATCTTTTATTTTCAAATCAACTACTGCAATTCCTCCCGGCACAGGATTATGAATTGGGTATTTAAACGTTGTTTGATTGTTAATTTCACTGGAAAAACTATTTTGCGTGAATAACAATAGTGAAATGCTAATTATTTTCAGATTTTTCAACATGACAGGTTAGTTCGCCTTTACCTAATGTAATTTTTATTTGAGAGTTTATTTTAATTTCAGTATAGCTTCGAATTATTTTATTGCTTTTAGTTGATTTTACAATTGCATAACCTCTATTGAGGGTGGACAACGGGCTAACTGTGTTTAATGCTCTGGCTAATAAACTAGTTTGATGTTGTTTTTGTATGTATGTATTTTTCCAAGCGGTGTTAAATTGTTGTGTTAAATATTCTTGCCGAACTTTTAATTGGGTTATTTTTTTAGTTGGTAGATTAAGATTTAATCGTGTTTTAATATAATGTAATTTATTGGAATTATTTTTTAAATATTGATGATAATTGCTGTTCATTCTTAGGCTAAGTTCATCTAAGCGTTGGGTTACACTTTGTAAATAGTGTCTGGGGTGTATTAATTGGGACTGAAGTAATTTTGTTTTTTCACGGTTTTGATTAATTGTCTGTATTATGGCGCGCTTTAATTGAAAAAATATTTTGTTTATATTGTCGCTAATTTGTTGTTGATCCGGGCTAACAAATTCTGCTGCCGCAGTGGGGGTTGGTGCGCGATGATCTGCTACGTAATCAGCAATAGTGACATCAACTTCGTGGCCTATTCCTGAAACAATTGGAATCTTACATTTAAATATAGCTCGAGCAACTAACTCTTCATTAAATGACCATAAATCTTCTAATGAACCTCCACCCCGAGATATAATGATACAGTCACATTCATTTCGGTTTTCAGCTAAGGTTATGGCCTGTGCAATTTGTGTTGCGGCATTAACACCCTGAACTAATACTGGATAAATAATGACTTTTTGGACTGGATAACGTCTTTTTAAGGTTGTTAGAATATCGTGTATTGCCGCTCCAGTCGGGGAGGTTATAATTCCAATGCACCGGCTAATGTTAGGAATGTCTTGTTTATATTCGGTATTAAATAAGCCTTCATGATTTAACTTGTTTTTTAGTTCATCAAAACTTTTTTGTAATAAACCTTCACCAGCTTCTTCCATGTGTTCAACAATACATTGAAATTCTCCGCGAGTTTCATAAAAGCTGATCCGTGCTCGAATTAGAATTTTTTTACCATTTTCAGGCATGATATTGAGCAATCTATTTTTATTGCGAAACATTGCACAGCGTATTTGAGTTGTTTGATCTTTTAACGTGAAATACCAGTGCCCCGATGCCGGGGTCGCTAAATTGGATATTTCACCTTCAATCCACAGTAGTGGAAAGCCAGATTCAAGGACGGTACGTACTTCTCGTGTGAGTCTTGATATTGAATAAATGTCTCTAAAATTATTATCCATGTTAATTTTGAAATAAATTATGAGTGATTTTTATTTTATATTATATAGGCAAAAAAAAAGGCCGGTGAACCGACCTTTTTCATATTTATACTTATATTTAACCTAAATTAGGTTTAGCATTTCTTTGTTCTAAATATTGTTTGTAGGCTTTTTGAGCTTGTCGTTTAGCTTTATCAGCTAATTTGACAGCCATGTCAAAATTACCATCTTTTTGTGCTTTTTTTGCTTTTTTGATGATTTTGCCAGTATCTCGCCATTCATAGTTGACTTTTTTAGCACGCTTATTGGCATCTTGAGCAGCTGTAATTGAGGCTGTTGCATCGTCTTTAGTGCGTGATACTTCCGGTGATGAGCTACATGCAGATAGTGTTAGAGCGATTGCTGCAACCAGTAAAGCTAATTTTTTCATTTTTTCCTCCAAAAACATCTATTTATATTTATAGTAAAGCCTATGGACTTGTATGCTAATAGTATACTTTAGGAATAATAGTATACTTTAGAAATAATAAGTCGGCTTGTCAGTCCTTTTCAATCATAGGGATTGATTTCAACATTAGCACTATTATGTGCATTTCGGTTAATAATTAGCAATCTTTAAATACAATTAATTTGCACAAAAATCAAGCCAATACACCATTTACGGTCAGTATAATAAATATTATAATTAATCGTTTAACTCCATAAGGATTATACAGAATGTTACGAATTGTTGAGGATGCCCTTACTTTTGATGATGTTTTATTGTTACCAGCCCATTCAACTGTTTTACCAAAAGACGTTACATTAAACACGCGCCTCACAAAAGCGATAACACTGAATATTCCGATTTTATCGGCAGCAATGGATACTGTGACAGAATCGCGATTAGCCATATCTCTGGCTCAGGAGGGGGGAATTGGTATTATTCATAAAAATATGACGATAGCGGAGCAAGCCAGTGAAATTAGAAAGGTTAAGAAGTTTGAAAGTGGCGTTATAAAAGACCCTATAACAGTATCGCCTAATACAAGCATTAAGGATGTTGTCGCTATCACTCAGAAACACAATATTTCTGGTGTTCCTGTGGTTGAGGGGGAGGATTTAGTGGGAATTGTCACTAGTCGAGATTTAAGATTTGAATTACGACTCGAAGAACCTGTTAAAAACATTATGACGACTAAAGATCGCTTAATAACGGTTAAAGAAGGGACCAGTCGTGGTGAAATTCGTAAGTTACTCCATGAAAATCGTATTGAGAAGGTTTTAGTTATTAATGATGATTTTAAACTACGAGGTTTAATAACGGTTAAGGATATCCAAAAAGCATCAGAGTTTCCTAATGCGTGTAAAGATGATTCTGCGCAATTACGTGTTGGGGCTGCCGTTGGTGTTGGTGAAGGAACTGATGAGCGTGTTGCTGCTATAGTTGAAGCCGGAGTTGATGTGATTGTGGTGGATACCGCTCACGGGCATTCACAGGGCGTAATCGAGCGGGTTGCTTGGGTTAAGAAAAGCTTTCCAGATGTTCAGGTTATTGGTGGCAATATTGCTACGGCTGCTGCAGCTATTGCTTTGCGCGATGCTGGTGTTGATGCGGTGAAGGTTGGTATTGGTCCGGGTTCAATTTGTACCACGAGAATTGTGGCTGGCGTTGGTGTGCCACAGATTACTGCCATTGCGAATGTTGCCACTGCGCTTGAGGGTTCTGGAATTCCGGTTATTGGTGATGGTGGTATCCGTTATTCTGGTGACATGGCTAAAGCCATTGTGGCTGGCGCTGACTGTATCATGGTGGGCAGCATGCTAGCTGGGACGGAAGAAGCGCCTGGTGAGGTTGAGTTGTATCAAGGGCGTTCTTATAAATCGTATCGAGGGATGGGCTCAATTGGAGCAATGGCTAATAAAAATGGCTCGAGTGATCGTTATTTTCAAGAAAGTAGCGAAGCTGATAAATTAGTTCCCGAGGGCATTGAGGGACGTATACCGTTTAAAGGTCCAATTAGTTCGGTAATTAATCAATTGCTTGGAGGTTTACGTGCGAGTATGGGTTATACCGGCTGTGCATCAATAACAGATATGCGCACCAAACCAGAATTTGTTCGAATAACAAATGCTGGTATGCGTGAAAGTCATGTACATGATGTGACTATTACCAAAGAAGCACCAAATTACCGGGTTTAATTAATCAGTCGTTCAGATATTCTTGCGATATGATGACTATTTTAAAATTTAGGTTTTAAAAATAACCGTTATTTTGTGTAACATCAAGTTAACTGAAACTTTTAAATAAATTAATAACTAACAATGGAATACCGCTATTGACTAAGCATAATTCGAGTTCTCAAACTACTTCTATACACAGTGATAAAATTTTAATATTAGATTTTGGGTCTCAATACACCCAGTTGATTGCTCGACGTGTGCGTGAATGTGGAGTGTATTGTGAAATTCACTCGCATGAAATGTCAGATACCGATCTTGTTGCTTTTTCAGCTAAGGGTATTATTTTATCGGGTGGTCCTGAGTCTGTGACATTAGAAGAAACGCCTAGAGCATCAGATAAAGTATTTGAGCTAGGGGTTCCTGTTTTTGGTATTTGTTATGGTATGCAAACAATGGCCGCGCAGTTAGGTGGACAAGTATCAACATCGGACTCTCGCGAATTTGGTTATGCTCAAGTACGAGCACGCGGTCACTCTGAATTATTACGTGAAATTGAAGATCATACCAATGAGCAAGGTTATGGTTTATTGGATGTGTGGATGAGCCATGGTGATCGTGTAGAAGTGTTGCCTGAGGGCTTTAAAGTTATTGCCAGTACGGATAATGCCCCAATGGCTGGAATGGCTGATGAATCTAAAAAGTTTTATGGCCTGCAATTTCATCCAGAGGTAACACATACCAGACAGGGCGAACGTATACTACAACGTTTTGTTAATGATATTTGTGGCTGTCATGATCTTTGGACGCCAAAAAATATTATTGGTGACAGTATTAGTCATATTCAATCCGATGTTGCTGATGATGAAGTTTTATTAGGTTTATCCGGAGGTGTTGATTCATCGGTTGTTGCTGCAATACTTCATAAAGCGATTTCAAAAAAACTAACCTGCGTGTTTGTTGATAACGGCTTACTTCGATTAAATGAAGGTGATCAGGTGATGGCAATGTTTGCCGAGCACATGGGTGTTCGAGTTATTCGGGTTGATGCTGAAGCGAGATTTTTAGACGCTCTTAAAAATGTTACGGATCCGGAAAAGAAGCGAAAAATAATTGGTAATTTATTTATTGAGATATTCGAAGAAGAGTCCAATAAATTAAACAATGTTAAATGGTTAGCTCAAGGAACAATCTATCCAGATGTTATTGAATCTGCAGGAGCAAAATCAGGTAAGGCTCATGTCATAAAATCACATCATAATGTAGGTGGCTTACCTGAACACATGAAGCTTAAATTGGTTGAACCGTTACGAGAATTATTTAAAGATGAGGTTCGTAAACTCGGTTTAGAATTAGGTTTACCTTATGATATGGTTTATCGACATCCATTTCCAGGCCCCGGCTTAGGCGTTCGAATTTTAGGTGAAGTAAAAAAAGAATATGCTGATTTACTTCGTCGTGCCGATGATATTTTTATTTCAGAATTGCGTCATCATAATCTTTACGATAAAGTTAGTCAGGCATTTGCGGTATTTTTACCGGTTAAATCTGTTGGAGTGATGGGGGATGGTCGTCGTTATGATTATGTTATTGCGCTACGTGCCGTTGAAACCATTGATTTTATGACGGCTAGGTGGGCGCACCTACCATATGAATTTTTGGAGTTAGTATCCAATCGAATCATTAATGAAATCGAAGGAATTTCACGTGTTACTTATGATATTTCAGGTAAACCTCCGGCAACCATTGAGTGGGA
>CAZEPW010000013.1:45454-69291 GCA_964514215.1 uncultured Thioalkalispiraceae bacterium | reverse complement strand
TAACGTTGGCCCTTGCCCCATATCATCATGTGCAACCGGATAATTTTGATATTCAGGTTTAAATTTTCGAATGGTTTTAGTGCTGCTTTTTAGTTTAATTTCGCCACCATGATCATGTATGTGTGGTAATACAGCCACGATGCGTCGATCCGTTGCCACAAAACGTTTTGCACTAACAACTTTAGACTCACCCGGTGGAATAGCAAAAGCTGACACACAAGGATTATTATCCACCCAATCGATATTGGTGTCTTTATACCCCGCCATTTGATCATCAATGGTGATATTAAATCGTAAATAAATTTTTTGGCTTAAATCAACATTCGCCGGATTTTCCCAATGCCACACAGGAAATAAAATACCAGCATCCAATTTATAAGCATAACCTTTTGGAAAATGAAAACTACTTAATTCACTACCAACAGGAATTAACAATGCCGCACCACAGGTATAATCACGTGTGCGATTTGGTGATTTATAAACCCAAACTAAATGATGTACCATTTCAGCATAAGCCGGATCACCCGATACGATTTCAACACTGCCATCAGGATTACGCCGAACAACATCAATGTCACTCGCAACATACCAATAAGCTTGATTATCAGGTAGTACTATCATGCTGGTTTTAGGGTTGTTAGGATAATCGGGTAAACGCTTAAAGTTTTCATCAAAAGCAAATGCGGTTTTATTAACAGGATCGATTTCAACATAAGTAGTCATCAATTGCGGACTTGCATGAGCTTGTTGGACATTAAAAAACAATAGCATAACAAATGAGGCAACCATAAATATGCTATAAAAAATGTAGTTCCATGATATTTTAAAATTATGAATCATTTTACTCTCCTTTCAATTATTGATTAATAAAGTTTTAATGATTAAAGCATAAGAACTAGTAATTGTTTGTGACAATATGTATCTGCTTATTATCGATTAACATTGCTTACAACAACCCATAAAAATGAAACATCTTGTTACAAGAAGTAAATAACAATGAGGAAAAATACCTGAGTATTTAATTAATTTTTGCTATAGTTATAATCCCTCACCATGATTGAACCATTAAAACAAACTATAATTATACACTTACAATTAGCAATCAATAGCAATTATGATTACATCGGCACCGGATAAAAAACCCAAAATAATTCTTGTTGAAGATGATGAGCGACTCGCAGCCTTAGTTGTTGAATATTTAGAGCAGCACGAGCTTGAAGTGAGTGTTCAATATCGCGGTGATACCGCGGTAAAAGAAATCATAGAGAGTAATCCTGATTTGGTTATTCTTGACGTAATGTTACCCGGAATGGATGGCTTACAAGTATGTAAATTTGTTCGACAGGAAATAGACAGCCCTATCATAATGCTCACCGCCAAAACCGATGATATCGACCAAGTGCTTGGATTGGAATTTGGCGCAGACGACTACATTACCAAGCCCGTACAACCTCGGATTTTACTGGCGCGCATTCGAGCATTATTAAGGCGTACCAGCGCAGTTAATCATTTTGATAAAAATAAAACATTAGCAAATAATGAATTAATTTTTAATGAAATACGAATCAATAAAACATCAAGACAGTTATACATACACGATAAACCAATTGAATTAACCAATACCGAGTTTGAATTATTGTGGCTGCTGGCCAATAATGCCGGAGAAATATTAAGCCGAGATAAAATATTAGCAAGTTTACGCGGCATTGGTTATAACGGTTTAAACCGCTCTACCGACATCACCATTTCGCGGCTTCGAAAAAAGCTAGGTGATACCGAGCAATCATCACAAAAAATCAAAACAATTCACCGTAAAGGTTATATGTTTGTGGTTGAAAATTAACAACATCAAGCAACAAGATTATGGGAAAAAGTTTTTTACGATTATATGTGTTACTCGCCATTACCATTACATTATTTATTATTGGCTTAAAAACATTACCAACGATAATACTCGATGATTTATTAGCCCAACACCGAACGGATGTTGCTAGCGGTACTTTTTTTTTAATCAAACAGGAACTCTATTCAGTCCCCGAGGCACAATGGCCAGCAAAAATTGCCGAACTAAAGCCTCATTTTGGTTACTTTTTACAATTAAATAATATTGCCGACTTAAAATTATCGAAAAAAAAATTACGCCGAATTAATTCAGGCATGACCGCTAGCACTTCGGATGAATTAGACTCCAACGAAATTTTGCATTCCTTAATGCCAAACACCAATAAAGTTATTAGTGTTTCATTTGATCAATCAGAATTAGAGCATGCAGAGCGCACCGCGAGTGGTGCCTTTTATATTGGCTTTAAAATACTAAAGCAAGTCAAACAACAATACTGGCAACAAACTTTAGATAACATCGCTAAAGAATTTCGCTATCCACTGAGCTTAATTCCACTCAATGAATTAAAACTTAAAACAGAATACATTACTACTATTCGTAATGGCGGCACCTATGGTGAAAACCCTCGCGATAATGGTGAAACGTATTATAAACGCATACCCAATAGCGATTTTGTGGTTAAAGCTGGCCCGATTCATATCAGCACTTTGATCGTTGATCTTTTTTATTATGCTATGGCATTTTTGGCTCTTATGATTGCGCTTGCACTTTATATTTGGATGCGGCCAATATCAAATGATTTAATTCAATTATCAAATGCGGCACTATCATTTGGTAATGGTCAGTTTAATACCCGAATAAATATTAGAAAAAACTCAGCTATTCTACGCGTAACACAAACCTTTAATGGCATGGCCGATAGAATAAAAAATTTAATTGATTCCCACAAAGAATTAACCAATGCTGTTTCACATGAACTACGCACGCCTATATCACGACTTCGATTCGGAATAGAAATGTTAAAAGAATCAAATGATGCAACAACCAGACAAAAATACATCAACAGCATGAATACCGACATTGATGAACTCGACAGCCTCGTTACAGAATTGTTAACCTATGCTCAATTTGATAGAGAAACTCCGGAATTAAATCTTGAAACAGTTAACTTTAAAACATGGATAAATGATTTTACGGAGCATCACCGTATGCAAATTAACGACATCAACTTACAACTGGATGACAGTTTATTAACTGATGAACGCAATATTGTGATCGATTCAAAACTGGTTAACCGGGCAATCAGTAATTTGCTGAGCAACGCCATTCGTTATGCCTCTCAAAATATTCGAATTAGTGCAAATTACCAGCAAGAGCAGTTTACTATTTCTGTTGAAGATGATGGTCCGGGTATTGCAATTGCTGATCGAATCAAAGTCCTCGAGCCATTTAAACGTTTGGATCTTAGTCGTGATCGCCGTTCGGGTGGCTGTGGCTTGGGTTTATCAATCGTTAAACAAATTGCTGACTGGCATGATGGTAAAATCACCATAACTGACTCCGAGCTTGGTGGTTCAAAATTTAATTTTGAATGCCCCCAAAATTAATTCTGTTTCAGCAATTTAACAGGCACCGCATAAAATTTCGATTTATGTAAAATTACAGTTATCTTCAGCTATATTCTAAAAACGTAGGCTATATTTATATTTAATTTAATTTTTAATACTTGCTTTGCCACGCTCCGCAGAAGTAGAATTACGGCTAAGATATTGAATAATAAAATAAAATTATTTTTAAGCTACTCCTTCAGGATCAAACTAGGGTAGTTTAGTGTGTGTGTCGTCACAATAAATTTATTTCAAGGTTTGCTAACAGGCACGAAGTGTTACCATTTCTTTTGCGTCAGTGTGGATATCACCGGAAAGGGTTCACTACCTTGATGGCCATCACCATGCGATTAATCATCCTCATCATATTCAACAAAGGACGGTTATCGTTAACACAAATAACGTTAGACAGAGTCAAGATGGCTTTTTAATTTGTATAATGAAAAATTAATGAGCTAAACAAGCAACAGACCTGACATTCATAATATAAATATAAACGTGTGAAATTAAGAATCAACATAAAATAACAATATACCAACACAACAGCTATGCAAAATACATTAACAGTTAATGATCTAAGCATTTATCATATTAGCGATATTAATATTGAGATTGCAGCAACAAACACTATCGGAATATCGGGTGACTCGGGAACAGGAAAATCTATCTTACTGCACGCACTTGCAGACCTAACACCCCACGAAGGAACACTATCTTTAGATGGTATTTTTTCAACCGAAATGAAACCTAATGAGTGGCGAAAAAAAGTCGGTCTGTTAACAACCAATAGTTACTGGTGGCTTAATAAAGTTTCTGATCATTTTGAAAGTGACGATGACGATGACTTTGTTGCCTTAGGAATGGACTACAGCATGTATCACGCGGATATAGCACGTTGCTCTACCGGTGAATTACAGCGTTTGGCGCTTATCCGTTTATTGGCAAACAAACCACAAGTTTTGCTACTTGATGAGCCAACAGCAAACCTAGACGAAAGTAATCGCTACCGCGTTGAAGAATTAATACAGCTCTATCAGCAACAAAATAATGTCCCTGTTATTTGGGTTAGCCACGATGTTGAACAATTGCGCCGATTAACAAAAAACTGTTACCTTATTGAGGACGGCCAACTTATTAAGGATGAAACATGCACCAATTAACCACACTGGATTTAACGCTAGCGAGTTTGTTTATTGTCTTACTCGCTGGTTTATCCTGGATGTTACGCCTGAATCTGCATAAACGAATATTTATTTCAGCAGTGCGCACAGTCGTGCAATTATTGTTTATTGGTTTTATATTAAAAACATTATTTGAGCGCGTAGAACTCGAGTGGATATTATTATTAACCACTATCATGCTCTCAATTGCGACCTATGAAGTAATAGCAAGGCAAAAATCTCGTTTCACTGGTTTCTGGGGTTATGGACTCGGATTTATTACCTTATTCGTTTCATCCTTTTCAATTAGTTTTTTTGTGCTATTTGTCATTATTGATGAAAAACCTTGGTACGACCCGCAATTCTCGATTCCACTGATTGGCATGATGTTGGGTAATTCCATGACGTCTTTGGCCCTAGCACTAGATAGACTAACCCAATCAGCATTAGACAAACAAAAACAAATTGAAGCGCAATTAATCCTAGGCGCAAGCTGGAAAGATGCTATAAATGATATTATCCATGATAGTGTTCGGGTTGGGATGCTGCCAATAATCAATGCCATGGCAGCAGCGGGTATTGTCAGTCTACCGGGTATGATGACTGGGCAAATTTTAGCTGGCGCTGACCCGATGGATGCGGTTAAATACCAAATATTGATTATGTTTATGATTGCAGGTGGCTCCGGGCTGGCTTCAATCATTGGCGTGTACATTGGCGCACGATATCTTTTTGACGACAGATGGCGACTACGCTTGGATCGCTTACAACGAAATTAGGGATGATTGAACTATAAAGGAACAAAATTGTTAATTTATAAGTCAACACATTATTTACTATTATTATTTATCACATTACTCATTTCAAGCACGGGTTATTCTGCTGATATTTATAAATGGACCGATTCTGATGGAACGGTTCATTTTGGTGATAAACCCAATCAGCAACATAATTCGGCAACACTCTATAAAGTTCCTAAAAATAACACCGCTAATGTCAGTTACACTAATAAAGAGCGTGCCTTAAAGCAAAAAAAATTATTAGATTCATTTAAGGCACAACGGCGCATTAAAAAACAGCAACAATCTGAAAAAAGAGAACAAGCTAAAGTTCGACAATACAATTGTAAAGTCTCTAAAGACAAACTCGTTCGCTATCAAAAATCTTCGAGAATTTATTCTCGAAACGAAGTTGGTGAAAAAATATTTTTAAGCGATGAGCAACGTTTAAAAGAAATAACGTTAATGAAACAACAAGCTGAAAAATGGTGTAAATAATGAAAACATTTATTTATACTGGCCACTATGAATCAGAAAATAGTAAAAACTAACAAAATAACCGGCGTATTAGGATTAGGCGCAATGGGGTGTGGCATTGCCCAAAACCTACACGCCAAACATCAACTCGACACTGTTTATAATCGCACGATATTAAAAGCCGAGCAATTTCAAAAAAGTACCAATATTCCGTTTTGCAAAACACTCAATGAATTGGCAATCCAATGTGATGTCATTATTACTAGTGTCTCTGCCGATAATGATATTTTGGAAGTCATTAAATCACTCGTTGCTGATTTAAAGCCGGGGACTATCATTGTCGATACCTCAACTATCGGCATAGATACTGTAGCAAGCTGTAAGCAGTTGTTAGCTGAAAAAGCATGCCATTTTCTAGATGCCCCAGTGTCTGGTGGCAGTGAAGGTGCAAAAACCGGGCAACTGGTGATGATGGCCGGTGGTGATGAGGATATATTAAATTCTATTAATAATATTTTGAATTGCTTTACAAAATCCGTCACCTACATGGGTGACTCTGGTAGTGGCCAAAAAACTAAAGCGGTTAATCAAATTATGGCTGCAGGTATTAATCAAGCCGTAACAGAATCACTAGCCTTGGCCAAAACAATAGGATTAGATGCCAACAAATTAGTGGATGTATTAGTAGGTGGTGCTGCGGGTAATTGGTTTTTGGAACACCGCGGCAAAAGCATGTTGCAAGGCGACTATCAACCCGGTTTTAAAATTAAATTACACCATAAAGATTTAATGTTGTGTAATAAAATAATTGAAGAAATGGGCGAAAACAGATTACCCATTGTAGAAATGACTTTAATACATTATCAACGATTAATCGATCAAGGTTATGGTGAAGAAGATATATCGGCTTTGTTTCGCAGCAAACAACAATTATTGCAAAATTAATATTGTGAGCCCGCTAGGTAAGATAGCGCTAGTATTTAACGAGCAGCTAACGGTTAACCTCTAGATTCCCGCTAAAGTCACGCGGGAATGACGGTTATTTTTGAAAATAGGAAATGCGACACAGTAATCAGAGAAAAATCGAATAATTAAACAGACTACTGATATTACACAACACTGTCATTTCCGCGTGACTTTAGCGGGAATCTAACTGCTAATATTCATCGATAGGAATGATCATTATTTTATAATGTAGGATTTAAAAAACAGTCTCTAACTTTATTAAGATGCCCAAACAAAAAAAGAGCATCAAAACTTGATGCTCTTTTTTATTACAGTAAATTAAAAAACTAAATTTACAAGATATAACCACGTTCGTCATGTTGCGTTAAATCCAAACCTTCGGTTTCATCTTCTTCGCTGACACGTAATCCAATCACAATATCAATCACTTTAAATAATATAAAGCTAATGATACCGCAATAAATAACAGTGAAAGCAACGGCTTTAAATTGTATGAATAATTGCGCGCCTGGTGTAATTCCTGCAGTAAAACCACCCATGCTTTCGGCTGAGAAAATACCCGTTAACAAAGCACCAATAATACCACCAACGGCATGAACACCAAAAACATCTAATGAATCATCATATCCTAGTTTACGTTTTAACGTTGTTGCTGCGAAGAAACAACCAACACCGGATGCGATACCAATGATTAATGCGCCAAATGGTGCTACTGAACCCGAAGCCGGCGTAATCGCGACTAAACCAGCGACCGCACCAGAAGCAATTCCAAGTACACTGGGTTTACCGTGGGTGAACCATTCGATAAACATCCACGCTAATGCTGCTGCGCCTGTTGCGATTTGTGTTACCAACATGGCCATACCCGCATCGCCATTAGCTGCGGCTGCACTACCAGCATTAAAACCAAACCAACCAACCCATAACATTGAAGCACCAATTAAAGTATAACCCAGGTTATGTGGCGGCATTGCTGTTGTTGGGAAACCTTTACGTTTGCCAATCATAATTGCGGCAACAAGACCTGCAATACCAGCATTAATATGCACTACCGTTCCACCGGCAAAATCGATTACACCCCAGTCCCAGAATAATGCGCCATCACCACTCCATGCCATATGACAGATTGGTGCATACACTAAAATTAACCAAGCTGCAGAGAATATTAACAATGCGCTAAATTTCATGCGTTCAGCGAAAGCACCAACCATCAATGCTGGTGTTATAATGGCGAATGTCATTTGAAATGTAATCCAAACAGATTCTGGAATACCACCAATTAAACTTTCTTTTGTTAAACCATCAAGAAACATCATTTTCATGCCACCAACAAATGAATGGATGTTGGTTTCACCTTTAACCATGCCCGTGGTATCAAAAGCCATACTATAAGCAAAGAAATACCATAAAATAGTCATTAACCCGGTTATCGCAAAGCATTGCATTAATACCGATAATACGTTTTTGCTGCGAACCATTCCGGCATAAAATAATGCTAAACCCGGAATTGTCATAAACAATACCAAAGCAGTTGCAGTTAACATCCAGGCAGTGTCGCCCGAATCAAGCTTACCTTCAGCAAAGGCAATTGCCGGCAAACATGCCAACATCAGCCCTAGCACTAAACGTGAATTTAAAATCTTGTTAATCATTTTTTACTCTCCTACAAAATAACAGCCTAAGCTAGAAATTGTTATTGTTATAACGCTTCTGTTCCAGACTCACCGGTACGGATCCGAATAGCTTGCTCAACGTTATAAACAAATATTTTCCCATCACCAATTTTGCCAGTGTTAGCTGCTTTGGATATGGCTTCTATAACTTGATCTAATAAGCTGTCATCTACAACTGCTTCTACTTTTACTTTAGGTAAAAAATCCACGACGTATTCAGCACCACGGTATAATTCGGTATGCCCTTTTTGCCGTCCAAACCCTTTAACTTCTGTTACTGTAATACCTTGAACTCCAATATCGGATAAGGCTTCACGCACATCGTCAAGTTTGAATGGCTTTATAATTGCCATTACTAATTTCATGTAAAGATCTCCTTCTGTTTTTTTTATAATACGAACACGAACTGGAAATTATATTTATTATTATTGACTCTCTTTTTCTTAAATTAAAAATAAGAAAAAGAGAGTATTAGCGCTTTTCTTAAATCTTAAAGATCAATTGATTTAGCATAACTAATGGTCAAACGCATCGCGTCTGTACCAGCACCACTGGTGTCGTCATTCTTATCAACTGCAAATGTAAAATCACCTTTGCTCAATGCCGCTTGAACATGGAAATAATCCTCGGTAGCGCTATCATCAAAGTTATAACTACCAACAGTAACCGTTAAATTAAGATCTTGCTTGAGTTCAAACTCACCAGTACCATAAAGATAGATATCATTATCTTTTTCAGTACCGTCTTTGCTTAATGTAATCGCAACACCAGCAGTATAATTAAGCATTGAAGCATTAACGTACGCTTCTGAGAAATTACTTGGCGCATCACCGGTTACAGGGTAACGGTAATTAATGAAACCCACGTCTAAATCAAATTTATCAACAGTGAAACCATAACCACCGTATAAATCCAATTCGTAATCATTACCGCCTAAGCTTGATGTCCAACCACCAAGGTATACACCACTAGGATGACTCCAATCAATGCCACCTGATACAGCAGTAAGATCTGAAGATTGTGTTTGACCACGCCAAATATAGTTTGAACTCATGGCAGCATTACCAGTAAAACTGCCAGCAAACGCTGTGCTACTAGCTAATAAAGATACTGCCGCAACAGATGTTGCAATAATTGTCTTGATTTTCATATTAATTTTCCTGTGTTATTATTTTCGACATAAACGAATATTGCACTATTATATCAGGCTATGTCTAACCTAATGTGCATATGTTATGCCAAGCAATTATATTACATAAAACAATCACTTAGCATTATCAACAGGTATAATTGCACTATTTATGTGCAAATACGTTGCTGGCGCTAGCTTATCGCACCAGACTAGTGCGGAAATAGCACACACATCACACTTTGAATTTCATTTATTTTTTATTATCGTTAAATAACACGGTATACTAATTCTAAAACTCAGCTATATATAATAAGGAATAGCCAACTCATGAAAAGTTCGTTTATCGAAGACATCACCCGCCAAGTGACCGATGCACTGCCAAAAGATTTTCAATTATTAAATAAAGACATAAAAGAAAACCTGCGCGCAACATTACACAGCGTATTAAACAAGATGGATTTAGTTACTCGTGAAGAATTTGATACTCAAACGGCAGTATTACAACGCACCCGAGAAAAATTAGAAGCCCTAGAAAAACAAATTCAGGAAATTGAACAAAAACTAGGATCAAAGTAAAAACGATTGTGTAAATAACTCTCTATTCATTTTCATCAGTCAATTTTTACTTTACACCCGATATCCATGTCGCCTTGCTATCCAAATATTGGTTGGTTAATGAAATAAGGTTACGCTCAAATTGTGCGATATTTTTTTTCAATTCAGGTTTCTTACAATATTTAACATCCGAACGTAACTGTATAACGCCCTTTAATGTTGAAGCTACTACTTTACTATTGGATCTCAAATATTTTAGAGCAACATTCCTATCGCCACCCATGTGGCTACAGACTCTATCACACAAAGCAGAAAAATTAGGCTTGATGTTATAAGCTGTTTTGGTGGTTTCACCACCGCCCTGCCCAATGTATAACCCGTCTGAATTTTCAATATCATAAGTATCACCTTTGTAGATTTTCACTTTGGTAACTAATTTTTCTTTACAAATCATTGAAAACGGATTGAAATCACGCGGATGATACATGTAATAATCAGCGACATAACGTAACATCGATTTATTTTGCAGGCCATTTTTTAGCTTATTCTGAATCTTTGAAGGACCGCCTTTATTCATCTGTTTCATGGCTTTTTTAAGCAAGTCGGTGCCTCTTGCACCCAGAATTCGATTTGATGACTGCTGTAACATAGTTACAGTTTTAGCATTAATATGCTTATCTAATTTTTTGATCAGTGCGATATCATTGTTGTAAATAGCGTTTAAATAAATCCCTCCGGGTAAATCACAAAACGCACCATGGCACTTTGTAGCAACCCAAACCTCTTTAGCCTTACGAACTTTTACATCAGTTTTTATATCGGCTTTTATCTGCTTTAAAATATAAGCTGGCATCAATGCCGTAATTTGTTTTTGGCTTAAATGCTGGCTGGCCGCCTTAGGGATGTAGCGTGAATATAGGACACCGGATTGATTCGATACAAACATCATAGTGTCCCAATGAGGAGTAATTGATCCCGCACGCTCTTCAACATAACTACCAGGCACCGATGGATCGGGTAACATCTGGTACATATTCAGTATAATGTTAATATTTTTTGGATTAACAGCAACACCACAATATTGCTGAATTGCCGGAATAACGGTATCTTTCACAAAAGCCACATAATTCGAGCCCATTCGTTTGAGTCGCTCAAGATGTGGCACATCATAAAAAACACTAACTTCATGATAGGCAACTTTTGGATCTGTGTTGCACCATTTTTTAGCTGGCAAAAAAGATAAGCGATGCAATCTCAATCCTTCGCTTTTATAAAATAACGAATCGTTACTGGTAATTGCAGCCTGACTGTAGGATGGAAAAAGGAAAATTAAAATAAACACCGCGCATAAAATAATAGTGGCTATTTTTGAATTCAAAACAAGATATTGGTCACTGCTTTTCATTTTATCCTCTTTATTAAGACGTTTTCTAAATCCGTTTACCGTTGTAAACCTAGCAATAGATTGCTCAGAATCTAACACCATTTTAATTAAAGTTCTAAGATATTATTTTAAAAATAGATAATCAAACCCTATTAATAACATAGTTAGAATCACTACAAAAATAAATCGACTTTGTAACAGCTTAGACTATTTTTATGGCAACACATGCTCTAGTATAATAACGACACTAAATTGAATAGGAACGGAATCCATGTCACTTGCAGTTGTATTTTCTCGAGCCGGAGTCGGTATTGAATCACCGCTGGTGACCGTGGAGGTTGATTTATCCAATGGCCTGCCCTGTTTTTCCATTGTCGGCTTGCCTGAAACTGCCGTTAAAGAAAGTAAAGATCGCGTGCGTGGCGCACTCATCAATTCTCAGTTTGAATTTCCTGCCCGACGCATCACCGTTAACCTTGCCCCGGCAGATTTACCCAAAGATGGCGGACGATTTGATCTAGCCATTGCCATCGGATTATTAGCATCATCTGAACAAATTCCCAATTTAAATTTAACTCAATATGAATTTCTTGGCGAGTTGGCACTCAGCGGCGAATGTCGTGCCGTCCGCGGTGTATTGCCGGTGGCGATACAAACGCGAAATGCCAATAAAATATTGGTTGTACCCGAGCAAAATGCCACGGAAGCCTCTCTGGTTAGCGGCCTAAAAATATTACCCGTACAAAACTTACTCGCGGTTTGCGCACATTTATCAGGCCAGCAACAAATTGATGCCTTTGCGCCCCAAATCAGTGTAAACAAAAATACAAAACTACATTATCCCGTGTGTTTATCCGATGTTCATGAACAACAGCACGCTAAACGCGCGCTAGAAATTGCAGCAGCCGGTGGCCATAGCATGTTAATGGTGGGGCCACCCGGAACCGGTAAAACCATGTTAGCAAGTCGGCTCCCGAGCATCATGCCCGACATGACCGAACAAGAAGCCTTGGAAACTGCCGCGATTCGTTCCATCAATAACACACAAGAATTTAAGGCAGACTCTTGGCAACAACGGCCATTTCGAAATCCGCATCACACTGCATCCGGTGTTGCTTTGGTTGGTGGTGGTAGCCAGCCGCGTCCCGGTGAAATTTCATTAGCCCATAACGGAGTGGTATTTTTAGACGAATTACCCGAGTTCGATAGAAAAGTTTTAGAAGTATTACGTGAACCGCTCGAGTCCGGCTCGATTACAATTTCACGTGCAGCGCGACAGGCTGAATTTCCGGCACGCTTCCAACTCATCGCAGCCATGAACCCGTGCCCTTGTGGTTATCTTGGGCACAAAGATGACCGTTGCAATTGCACATCGGAACAGGTTGAGCGTTACCGTGCCAAAATATCCGGCCCGTTATTAGACCGTATAGATATGCATATCGAAGTTGCTACTATTGCCACCAAACTACTGCGCCAAAAACCGCAACAAAGTCAAACAACCAGTGATGAAATTCGAGTCAGAGTGAATCAAGCTCGCAACATTCAATTACATCGTTCGACAATACCCAATAGTCAACTCACGGTAAAACAAATTGAACACTGGTGTTGCTTAAAATCTGACGATTCTAATTTATTAGAAGACGCTATTGAAAAATTAGGATTATCGGCACGCGCTTATCATCGAATATTAAAAGTTGCCCGTACAATTGCCGACTTAGATAAAGCGGAAAACATTAAAACCAAACATTTAACAGAAGCCATAAGCTATCGAAAGTTGGATCGTAATAATAATTAACCTGAACTCGGGATAAGAAAAATATTTATTGCTGTTCAAAAATACTATTCGAGCACAAATGTGAGGATATGGACTACACCTCTTCCGTAGCCGGTGGATTTAGTATTATTCTTTCGTAACTACTTCATTTGTTTATTTAAATTATATTTGCTTATCCCGAGTTCAGGTTAATTAAATTGAGAGCAGAATTAAGATTAAAAAAATAACCGCATACTTTCGCGTTGTCATTCACCAAATAGTTTTAACTAAATCAGATTTAATTAAATTTTTATCTGCAGTAATTAATTCGATGTTTTCAATGATTGACGTTGCGACAATTAGTCGATCAGCAGGATTTTTATTAATTTGTTTTCCGAGAGTTACGGATAAATCCGCTATTTCAGGAGTAATAGCTTTATAAATATAATTTCTCGAATCAAGCACGGCTTTAATAAAATTAGTTGTAGCGCCATCAATTTGAAGCTTCTCCTTTTTTACCAACATTGCAATTTCCCACGCTGAGATATCACAAAATATAAGTCCCTGTTCTTCATGTTTGTTTATAGCTGCCTTTGCTTTTCGAGATAAACTCTTTGGAGACAAAGCATCCCAAATAATAGAACAAGTATCCATCACAATCATTTCATGGCTTTCCAGCCATCATTATCCGGAGAAACAATGTCACCAATGACAGCCGTTTTAGAAAGTGAATTCAACATTTTTTTAGCCTTTTCCCGTTTGTCGACAGGAGGCAGTATAGTAGCCAGAACTTCACCATGAGAGGTGACTGTAAGCTCTTCGCCATCATGGGCTTTTTGCAGATAACTCAATAGATTAGCCCTAAATTCGCTGATATTTATATTTTGCATGGATGTGCCATTATTTTTGGTACAGATATATTGTACAATATAGCATACCTTGGTGGAAAAACCTAGTACGTCTATTTTGATAAATCTAAGCTGCTTCCATTTTACCGCCATTACCACCGAGTTTTTCACGCAATTTTTGCATTCCATCATTCATCATTTTAAGCATCATCGTTGGAAACATTCTTCTCATGATGAATCCTTTATAATTAAAATAGTGCAACCAGACTAAAATACAGGAACCATCATCCTGAGGTTCGATAATCATCACCGCGCAATGATCTTTCATTGGCATTGACCAGCTCTGAACATTATAGGCAACAAGATAAGGTTGTTCGATAAAATAAATGGTTTCATTTAACGTTCCCATTGAGGTATTACAAACGCGCAATGACCCTTCACCTAAAGCACCATCATTACTCGAGTTAGCATGATTAAAATTACCACCTTTAATCATGCCAAACCACTGCGCAATACGTTCCGGATTTGAAACATACTCAAACAATACTTCCGGATTACAGCTAAAGTGAAAACTCCCCTTCATTTGTAATTTTGCATCGGTAAACTTGCGCACATCAAAACCATTAAGTGCATTTTCAAAATGCTTCGTTTGGACTTCATTATTGGTATTCCTGACAGATGCTGACATAATTTTCCCCTTTTATCTAACTTGATACTGACCGTCGAATTGATTCATGCTATAAATATACGCCATGCAATAATGCAAAGGTATAAACTATTATGCATAACTAATATGCGAGGATGCATAGATGAATAATTGGGATGATTTACGCTATTTTCTGGCTGTTGCCAGAGCCGAGTCAGTCTCTGCAGCAGCAGAACAATTAAAAGTAAACCAGTCTACCGTTTCCAGACGAATTAACAGTTTCGAAGGGTCATTAAAAGTTACTTTGTTTGAACGGTTTACCACGGGTTATGCGCTCACCTCCGAAGGTGAAGAGCTACGCCATTATGCCGAATTAATGGAAGAACACAGTTTTGCAATTGAACGCCACATTATGGGAAAAAATATTGCACTGAGTGGCCCCATCAGAGTGACCACACCACTTTTATTTGTGAAACCCTTACTGATGCCATTACTCAAACAATTTTCACAATTACACCCCGACATTGAATTACAACTTGAAGTATCGAATAAAATCAGTAATCTGACAAAACAAGAAGCAGATGTTGCCATTCGGGGACTAACCTACATGCCACCGGAGAATTTAATCGGACGCGAAATCGGAAAATTTGAATTAGCCGTTTACGGTTCGAAAAAATATCTAAAACAATACCAGAAAGCCAACGGTAGCAAACCGCTACACTGGATTGGCGAATACAATAATAAACCGCGACCCGACTGGTTACACGCAACACAACAAAATTTACAATTAACATTACGCACCAATGATCCTTTAGTCACCGTAGATGCTATCAAAGCAGGCATGGGCGTTGGGCGCTTACCAACCCTTATTGCAGAACAAAATCCGGATATGCAACGTTACACCAATACCCCCAAGCCACTCATTATGTCCATGTGGATTTTGCGCCACCCCGGTATTCGGGATGTTAGCCGAATAAGTACTTTTGTTGCATTTATGACTGAGGCGCTACAAAAAAAATTAGACTCGATAAACTCAAATTAAAAACTACACTTTAGAAATTTGAATTAATTCAATTTGATAACCGTCAGGGTCTTGCACAAAAGCGATCGTTTCATTAAGCCCGGCTATCACTCGCGGCTCAACAGTAATATTTCCCCCTTTTGATTTGATTAATTCACACTGCTGATAACAATCGTCAACCTGTATTGCAACATGGCCATAACCATCACCAAGATCATATTGCGTAACACCATAGTTATACGTTAATTCAATAGTCGAACTATCAAGCCCGGCTCCAAAGCCCATAAACGCCAATGTAAATTTGTCTTGCGGTTGATCAAACGTGCTTAATAATTTCATTTCCAAAATAGTGCTATAAAAATCGATTGAACGTTGTAAATCCGTAACGCGTATCATGGTGTAAAGAATTTTTTTCATATTAAATCACTCCTCGTTAAAAAAACACCTCTGGAATAGAGGTGTTTCGACAAACATTATTGACAGATTTCACCGCTATAACGAACCAAGCCATTCAACTGCGCCAAATCCACCAAACCGAAACTGTTGAATTCACCCTTAAAGCCTTTAAGGGCACCCGATGTTGACGCTTCTTGAATGTGATACTCAATTTCAATCATATAACGATCTTTTTTACCCATAACCTTGGTCAACACAGCAGTATCTTTGGTGTGCATAAAACCGCCTTTACTGGTCATAAAATAATGTTCCATATCCATTTCCAAACCCGTATCGGTTTTTCGTTGCGCCGTGATCGTCCCCGTCGCAGTTGCGACACTGCCAGTCAGTGGTGCAACAATGGTAATTGTTCCGTCTGGCTGTGGCACAAAATTCGGCATTGCCGTGCCACCAATCGGCATGCAGTTTGTGCCTGCATGGGCGCTCATCAGCACACTACCGGCAATAGCAAATGACATAAAAATTTGAAATAGTCGTGTTTTTAACATGGTAAATCCTCTTAAATTGTTGATTAAATTAAGTAAAACGATAAAAAGTTTTACTCATTTGCAGTCCACTCGTTCAAAAATATAACGACCGCTATATTAATCTATATAACGTTCGTTATATTGTCAAGAATAAACTACAATTAAATAACGATCACTATAAAATAGGCTGGAACAGAGGTTAAAACAATGGCACACAAATCAGGAAAAAAAGCCGAAACACATAAACGAATGCTTGATGCAGTAGGACGTAATTTTCGACAATTTGGTTTTTCGGGCGTGGGCGTTGACAGCCTGGCAAAAGCAGCTGCTGTTACTTCAGGGGCATTTTATGCGCACTTTGGCTCAAAAAGCGCAGCATTTGATGCCGCGCTAATCGCCGGACTGGATGAAGTCATTAGTGGCATAAAAAAATTTCAAGCAGACAGTGGCGCACAATGGCTTAACGCCTTTGTTGATTATTACTTAGGAAAACCCCACCGCAGTAACCGGGCTTGCAGCTGTGCAATGGCAACACTAACACCGGAAGTGGTGCGCTCGGATTCAAAAGTGCATGGCTTGTATGAAAAGAAAATGGCGGTAATTGTTGCACTGGTAGTACAAGGACTTGCTGCGCCTGAAGACGATCGCCACAACCGCGCTTGGGCAATGCTAAGCTTACTGATTGGTGGCCTGAATGTCGCGCAAGCAATGAAAAATTCAAAAGCAGCCGATGAAGTGGCAACCGCAGTGAAAGCGGCTGCCATTAAAGTGGCTGGACGGACTCAACGTGTGAAGTAAATTTTTATGTATTGATACACTGCTGTGCCGTTCATTTTTTGGCTAGAATAAAAACAAGAGTACGAAACAGTAGTAATATTTATAACAACACTCAAAAATATCCTGCTTTATTTTTTAGATTTTGATAACCAAAACCACCACACAATTAAAACGATTAGTGCAAGACCGGCTAAATTCGTCAATAATAAATTCATCGTTAATCATCCTTTTTTGCTGGGGTAAATAAACGTAATCGATTGGCATTCATCACAACAGTTACTGATGACATCGCCATTGCAGCACCGGCTATCATGGGGTTGAGTAATATCCCAAAAAATGGGAATAACACCCCAGCCGCCACCGGAATACCAACCACATTATAAATAAACGCTCCAAATAAATTTTGTTTTATATTTCGTGTTGTTGCTTTTGAAATAGCAATGGCATCCATCACACCGTGCAACGAGCCGCGCATTAATGTTATATCGGCACTTTCAATCGCAACATCGGTTCCCGTGCCGATGGCAAAACCAACATCGGCTCGTGCTAATGCCGGTGCATCGTTGATGCCGTCACCAACCATACCAACACGTTCACCACGTTCTTGTAAAAATGCAACTTTTTCAGCTTTATCTTGTGGCAATACTTCAGCAATAACCTCATCGATACCAACTTGTTTAGCAACGGCTTGTGCGGTTATTTTATTATCACCGGTTAATAACACAACTTTTAAACCATTGGCTTTCATACGATGAATAGCCTCTTTTGAATCCTCTTTGATAGCATCCGCAACACTGATTAACCCCATAGCCTGATCCTCAACCGCGATAAACATCGGTGTTTGCGCTTGGGTTTCTAATTCGTGTGCAGCCTGCTCGAGTGAAGCAATATCAATATCCTGTTGACTCATTAATTTACGGTTTCCCAATAAAACGGTTTTATTCGCAATAACCGCACTCACGCCAAAACCTGCTATTGCTGAAAACTGTGTAACCGCTAACATTTCAACCTGAGCTTGTTGGGCATGGTCTACAATTGCTTCGGCTAATGGATGTTCCGAGCTTTGCTCTATGCTAGCGGCCCACTGCAAAACTAATTCATCCGACCAAGCATCCAAAGCAATAATTTTTGTCACACTCGGCCGCCCTGCTGTCACCGTTCCCGTTTTATCAAGTATGATGGTATCAAGCTTTCCAGCTTGTTGCAGTGCATCACCATTACGAATCAGCGTGCCGTATTCTGCTGCTTTTCCAACACTCACCATAATTGAAATTGGCGTTGCCAAACCCAACGCACAGGGACAGGCAATAATTAAAACCGTCATCGTGGTGACAATAGCCAGTGTTGTTACTTGATCAGTCACCCCAAAATTTATCCAAACTAAAAACGTTAATACCGCAAAAATTAACACACTAGGAACAAACACGGAAGACACCTTATCCACCAAACGACCAATTGCCGGTTTACTCGATTGTGCCGTGCGCACCATTTCTATGATTTGTGACAGCGCAGTATCTTTACCAATTCGTTTTGCTTGAAATAAAAAGCTACCCATTTTATTAATACTACCGGCAACCACATCATCACCCACTTCCTTTTTAACCGGAATTGGCTCACCACTTAACATTGATTCATCAATACTCGAATGGCCATCAATGATAATACCATCAACCGCAATACGTTCACCCGGACGCACCCTTAATGTTTCATCAAGCCCAACATTTTCAATCGCGATATCCTGCTCAACGCCGTCGCGTAATACCCGCGCAGTTTTAGGCTGCAAGCCAATTAAACGTTTAATGGCCTCCGATGTTTTGCCGCGAGCGCGCATTTCGAGTGCTGCACCAATATTAATTAAAGAAATAATAATCGCTGCCGCTTCAAAATAAGCATGTTGCGCCATTGCCGGAACCAAGTTTGGGCTTGCCACAATCACCATTGAATAAATCCAAGCCGAGCCTGTGCCCAAAGCAATCAAAGTATCCATGTTGGCATTATGATTTTTTGCAGACTTCACTGCCCCACTAAAAAAGTGGCCACCAGAATAAACCAACACGAGTAACGTTATGACACCAATGAATAACCAAAATAATCGACCACTATATTGCTCAAAGCCTGGCAATACATCGAACATGCCAGCAATGAATAATGGCACACCAATAACAGCAGCAAATAATGCTTGTTTTAATAATTTACGGTAATAGCGCATCTCAGCAGCTTCTTTTTCTTGTTCGTCTTGCGCACCTTTTAATTGTGCCGCATCGTAACCGGCAGATTTAATTGCATCCACCAAATCAATGACATTAGCAGTACCTTCAACCAATGCTGTATGTTCCGCAAAATTCACACTAGACTGCGTTACACCAACAACACCTTTGATGGCATCTTCAACCGAGCCAACACATCCCGCACAACTCATGCCGGAAATTGATAAACGTGTTGCATTACTCATGATTTTTTTCTCCTGTTACTCTATTCATTCTAATTTTTAATTAGTGGCCATGACCGAGCACGGCCCACATGTTAACGTGCACTACTGATAAGTCTTTAAAAATACTTTGATATAAGGGCTCTCGGGTGTCGGTACAACAAGTTGCATATAAAAAACCAACTTTACTCCCAATTTGACCAATTTCGTCAATACACTTATTGGCATTATCCTTGTTATTCATCATATTATTAGCGCATGAGATCAAATTATCAATGGATAGTTTAGCCGCATCGATATTTGGGCTACGCTCCGGCATACAACAGGTTTTAGATAATTCTGTGAGTGTCATTTGACATCGTTCTAAGATATTTTTCGAACTAACCAGTAATTCTATTTTATTATTTTCCACACTTGTCCCCATTCAAACTAAAGTATTCAATTCGTGAGGTGATATTATAGAAGCGATTTGCCAAAATAGGCTTACACATTTATTGCTGTATGTTGCAGAATTTACACTTTATCAAGGGCTTGACGGTGCTTAGTGTTACTCAGCTGTTTAAATTGGGTGGTTGTCATACCGGTTATTTTTTTGAACTGTCGGCTTAAATGCGCGACACTGCTATACCCTAACCGGTAGGCAATTTCGGTTAACGTCAATTCATCATAGACTAATAACTCTTTGGTTTTTTCAATTTTTTGGTTAATAAAGTATTGCTCAATCGTAACACCTTCAACCGTGGAAAATAGATTACTCATATGGGTGTAATCATGATGTAGTTTATTGACCAAATAATCGGATAATTTAAATTTTTCAGTAGTTGATTCTTGTTGTACTAATTTAATAATGTGTTTCTTTATATTTTCAATTAATTTAGATTTTTTATCATTAATTAATTCAAACCCAAGCGGTTCTATTTTATCTTTGATTTGCAGTAGTTGCTCGACTGATAGAATATTCTCACCAAAATCAACTTCTCCCATGTGTACAGAATTAGCATTTAATGCTAATTCTTTTAAAACATTTTTAATAACAAGAATGCAACGATCACACACCATATTTTTTATCATAATTTTCATGATGATATTCTAATACTTATTAGGGTAAATGTCCTGCCTTTACAAACATAACACAATCCTCTTTACTAAAAATGTGTGACACGAGCAGGCTGGTAGATGGCGTAAATACGTTTCAACAGGATCCCCCTCATTTGCATCGGAAAACGCCTTCTAACACAAAAAGCACTTCAGTTATCAAATGCTTACTTAGCAACCTCGAGCAAGTTTATTATTGCTAATCAATAGCAGCAATAACTTCAATTTCAATATTAACGGAAGGGGAAAATAACGTATTAACCTCAACTACCGAGCTGGCAGGAATATGATCACCATAAATTTCAAATAAGCTAGCACGTAATTCTTTTATAGCAGATAGGTCAGTAATAAATAACGTCACTTTAATCAGTTTATCAAGGCCGCTATTTTCAGCTTGCAACATTATATTTAGTTGACGAAATATTTCATGCGTTTGCTCAACCACATCACCACCAGCGGCAGGTGTTCCAAAAGCTGTCATTCCTGAAGAGTAAAATACGCCATTATATTTACTTGCATGAACATAGGGGCCAGCCGGTGCGGGTAATTTATTGTAATTCGTTCTTATAAGCATAATAATTCCTATATTGATATAAGCTTACTGACATTATCAAGAGCATGAATACTCTCAACAGTTAATAGATTTTTGCTAAAAAATAGTTTGCTATAGTCGGCATCCAAATGTTGTTCCATTGCGACCTGATCACGAAACTGTTCGAATAAAATAAATTTTTTAACATTCTCCTGATACTGATAAAAATTAAAATGAATACAGCCCGGTTCTTGTCGGGTATTTTCAGCTAATTCAATTAGCGCTTGTCTGATAAGCTGATTATCATTATTTATCGCAGCAAGAAATACTACGTTATTTATTTCCAATCTCATTAAAATAATCCTTAATCTTATTGTGTTGTGAGTCCGCCATCAATGGCAATAATGCTGCCAGAGATCCAATCGGCAGCAGGTGAGCATAAATATAACGCCATTTGTGCAATATCATCAGGCTCCCCTAATCGCCCTAATGGATACCGTTCATTAATAGCGTGATAAAAACCTTGCTGTTGTTCTTGGTCTAACGAATTCAAATTTTCTTTAAACATGTTGGTATTAATTGTTCCCGGAGCGATAGCATTAACACGTATTCCTCTCGAACCTAATTCAGATGCTAACGATTTCGTTAACGACTCCAAGCCACCTTTAGTTAAGGAATACATTGAAGTTTTGCGCTCAGCTAACATCTTATGCGCAAGATAGGAACTTATATTCAACACCGATGATTTATCAGAAAAAAAAGGCAATAACACTCGAGTCAAATTAAATGGCAGCATTAAATTCGTGCGAATATGCTGCATTAACTGCTGATCAGTGCAATCTTCAAATGCGGTAAATTTTGCAATAGCAGCGTTATTAATTAAACCATCAATTTTTTGATTCGATGCCGCAATGTCCTTTGCAATTAATTCATGGGCATTTGAACGGCTTAAATCAGCATGAACCAATTTAAATAAATGACTGCTTTGAGGTAGTTTTTTCCGATGAACAACCGTTACTTGCGCTCCCGCATGATGAAATGCCGTCGCTATACTAAGTCCAATACCAGAAAGACCACCCGTAATAACAACGTTTTTATTTGAAAAATCAAACATAATTACCTACCTGTTTTAATATGACTATTCCAACATCGACACCTTTATTTAACTAATTAAAAACAAAGATGCAGAATAATAAGAATCATACAGAAACTAAACTTGGAGATAATTAACCTATGTTAACAAAATGACTATTTTACTATCTGAGATTTAATACGCGATAATGCCACATGGGTAATCCCCATATACGATGCAATATGATAGTCCGTCAGTCGTTTAAAAATGCTTCCCAATTCAGGCATCAAATATAAATAACGACTTTTAGCATCATGAACCAAAAACTGGTATTCACGTAAAAATTTTTGATTGACCAATGCTTCAACATAAGGCAAAGCAAAATCTGACCATCGTTTTTGTTGTAACAAAATAGTTTGAAAATCAGGAAAAGGTGCCCACAACACTTGGGTATCTTCAATAGCGGCTATGCTAAATAAACTCGACTGTTCTCGAGCCAATGGTGCCATCGGCCAAATAAAATCATCTTCAGCAAAAAAACCTTTATTAAATTCTTTACCTTGTTGAGTACTATAATATAAACGCAACAAACCTCGTTCAACAAAAAATGCCTTATCCCATAAATCACCAGCTCGCAATAACGATGAATTCTTATCAAATGTTGCGACCTTAAAATTAGCCACTAATTCTGCAATCAAACTATCGTGAAACTGATGTTTTAACTTTAAATAACGAACAAATCTAGAGCTAGATACAATACTCATATCAATAATCTCATCTATATACGGTTCACAATATTAAGCTAGAGACTACATAACTTCAATAAACACACGTTATTTTGAACGCTAAATAGAATTAAAAAGATAGCAAAAAATTAATTTATATAAAAAAACATCATCCTACCTAAAAAATAACGTGACATACACCTTAACAGTTTATTAAAAATAAATTTTCATTTTACAAAAAATGTACTAAAACCAAAAAAAATTAATATTAGATTAATAATCCATTAATAAAAAATTAAGAATCAAAGCTGTTTACCTTTATTTTAAAAAAATGAAAAAATAAATGTAAGGTTCATTAATTTACCACGACTAAATCTCAGCAACAAAACACAACACTTATAACTTAAAACAGGAGGGATTAACGATGTAACTATGCAGCCA